>NZ_JBFTIX010000001.1:0-693614 GCF_056395105.1 Stenotrophomonas sp. 10L48
ATCTGTCGGAATGTCATGGCCTGCTCTTGGTGGGTGTCGACCTTGGTCGACACGTAGATCCACGCCATGCGTGGATGCTCTTCGATCAATTGTCGAAATATTCGATTTCGATTGGATTTGATCCAAGCGAAGCACAGATGGACCAACAGACACCGGACAACTGTCGAAGGCGGGGCGGTGTCGGATTGCGGGGTGTCAGCCGCATGGATGCGGCTGCCAAGCCTACAAGGACGTACTTGCGGCGTCCCCGCCATCCGACACCGCCCCGCCCTCCACGGAATACCCGCTGTTGCTGTTGCTGTTGAGGTTGCCGGCCAGCGGCCGGCACTACAGCAGGTGCAGGGCGCAGCCCTGCCGAACCACCCTCAACGCAGACGGATCAGCAGGCTGCCGCCGGCGCAGATCGTCGCCAGCCACGCCACGCCGTGCCAACCCCACTGCGCCAGCGCCAGGCTGCCCAACGCACCACCGCCAGCCATGCCGATGAACATGCCGGTGAACAGCAGTGCATTGAGGCGACTGCGCGCCGGCGGCACCAGGCCGTAGACCAGGGTCTGGTGCGCGACCAGCGCCGACTGGAAACCGAAGTCGAACAGCAGCGCGCTGACCACCAGCAACGGCAGCAGCGCCACGGCCGGCAGCCACGCATCGACCAGCAACAGCGCAAAGCCAACCAAGGCGACGGCAATCGCCAACCGCGCGACCGCGGGGCTGCCCAACCGATCTGCAAAACGACCGGCAACCGGTGCCGCCAATGCACCGGCAGCACCGGCAATGCCGAACGCACCCGCGGCGGCACTGCCCAGGCCCAGCCGTGCGTGCAGCATCAGCGCCAGCGTCGACCAGAACGCACTGAAGCCCACCGCCAGCAGCGACTGGCTGGCCACGGCGCGGCGCAGCTGCGGCTGCTCGCGCCAGAGCGCCAGCAACGAACCCAGCAGCGCCGGATAACGCAGCGTGCTGGTCGCAGCGAAGTGCGGCAGTGCGCGTGCCATCACCGCCCCCATCGCCAGCACCGAAAGCGCAGCGAGGCCGAACTGCACGCGCCAGCCCCAGGCTTCGGCCACCACGCCGCTGACCACGCGCGACAGCAGGATGCCCAGCAGCAGGCCGGTCATCACTCTGCCCACCACCTGCCCGCGCTGCGCATCCGGTGCCAGCACCGCGGCGGCCGGCACGATGTCCTGTGCCAGCGTGGCCATCAGCCCCACCAGCAGGCTGGCAACCAGAAGCCCCGGCAACTGGCCGGCCAGGGCGGCCGCCCCCAGGGCCAACGCCAGCAGCACCGACTTCAGCAGGATCAGGTTGCGCCGGTCGAAGCGGTCGCCCAACGGAGCCAGCAGCAGGATGCCCAGCGCATAGCCCAGCTGGGTCAGCGTCGGCACCAGGCCCACGGCACGCTCGCCCGCAGCCAGATCCTGCGCGATCAGGCCCAGCATCGGCTGGCTGTAATAGAGCGAGGCCACCGAAAAGCCCGCGCCGGCGGCCATGGCCAGCACCAGGGACGGGGCGGGCGCAGCGCGTGGCGCAGAGACGACGGTTGAGAGCGAGGGAGCGGGCATGGAAGGCACCAGGGAGAGAATTGGAGCCTAGCGTGCCTACATTCGCGATGCGTCTGTAGTAGGCTCAACAACATACTTTACATACGCCATACGCATGAACGATCTCGCATCGGGCGGCGACCGCCTGGACCTGCTGCGTACCTTCCTGCGCATCGTCGACAGCGGCAGCCTTTCGGCCGCCGCCGTGCAGCTGGGCACCACCCAGCCCACCGTCAGCCGTCGGCTTCAAGCCCTGGAACGGCAGCTGGGCCTGCGCCTGCTGCAGCGCTCTACCCACGGCCTGCTGCTGACCGAGGACGGCCAGCGCTGCCAACGCCATGCGCAGCGGGTGGTGGACGAATGGGAAGCGCTGCAGGCCGAGCTGCACGGGCAGACACAGAGGCTCAGCGGCCGCCTGCGGGTGATGGTCCCGCATGCGTTCGGCCAGGCGCAGCTGCTGCCCACCATGCTCGACTTCCTGGCCCAGCATCCACAACTGAGCCTGGAGTGGATCCTCGAGGACCGCCGCCCGGACTTCATCGCCGAAGGCATCGACTGCGCGGTGCGGGTCGGCGCGGTCGATGAACCGCGCGTGGTTGCCCTGCCGCTGGCCGAAGTACCTCGCATTGTCGTGGCCGCACCGTCGCTGGCCGATGCGGAGTCGATCACCACCCCCGAACAGGCGCAGGCATTGCCGTGGATCTCGCTGGTCACCTACTACCGCGAACGTCTGCTGCTGCACGATGCGCAGGGCCGTGCGCACACGCTGTCGATCACGCCGCGCCTGCTGAGTGACAACCTGTTCGTGGTGCAGCAGGCCGCACGTGCGGGATTGGGGGCCGCAGTGGTGTCGGCCTGGCTGGTGGCCGAGGATCTGGCCGAAGGTCGGTTGGTGCAGCTTTTAGCGGACTGGCAGGCACCACCGCTGCCGGTGCATCTGGTGTTCCCCGCTGCGCGACAGCAACCGCTGCGCCTGCGCGCCTTCATCGATGCGATGAAAACCACGCTGCCGCAGCTGCATGGCATGCGGCCGGCACCGCGCTAGGCGCTACCGGCCGCATCACTGCGAAGCGTGGTCCTGCTTCGCCACGGCATTCCATGCAGCGACCTTTGCCTTGGTGTCGGCCAGCATCTTGTCCAGCGCCGCGCGATCGTACACATCACCGCGCAGGATCACGCTGTCGATCTTTTCGGTGGCAGCGATGTCCTGCAACGGGTTGGCGGTCAGCAACACCAGATCGGCCGCCTTGCCCGTGGCGACGCCGCCATAGCGCTGCATCTGGCCGAACCAGGCCGGGCCCGAACGGGTCGCGGCCGACAGCGCCTGCGGTGCGCTCAGGCCTTCCTTCACGAACAGCTGCAGTTCCTGGTGCAGGCCGATGCCGGGGTAGTTGAACGAATTGAGGAAGCCAGCATCGGTACCGGCAATGATCGTCACTCCCGCTTCCTGCAGCAGCGGTAGCACCGCAGCCACCTGGTGGTACTGCGCATGGCGCGCCTCGATCTGCGCCGGGGTGGCCTTGGCCGCGCGTTCGATGCGCCAGGTGTAGGTCGCGCGCAGGCCCGGGCCGATATAGGCCAGATACGGGTCGTTGGCGTGGTCGTCCTGGTCGAGGAAGTCGAGGATGCGGCCACCGTTGAGGGTCGGCGTCACGAATACGCCACGCTTGGCGAAATCACGGTAGGCATGCAGCGCGGTTTCGCGATCGAAGCTGGCGTCGAGCCGGCGGTTGGCTTCGGCGCGATCGATGCGCCCGGCGCCGAAATCGGCCGCGATCTGCGCCTCGTCCTTGCTGCCAGCCTTGAAGGCATAGTCCAGATGCTCGATCGAGGCCAGGCCCGCATCCACGGCCTGCTCCACCGTCAACGCCATCGGAATGTGGCCCGAGGCCTTGAGACCCGCCTTGCGCGCCGCGCTGGCCGAGTACAGGAACAGCTCCGGCGTCAGCGTGCTGTCGGTGATCTTCACGAAGTCGACCTTGTCGTGCTGCAGGCGCTCGATCGCCTTGTCCGCGTCGGCCTTGCTGCCCACTTCGATGGTGCCCTTCCAGACCGGCTTGATGCCTTCGATTTTCGCACCGGAGGTCAGCAGGCGGGGACCGAACAGCGTGCCGTTGGCGATGTCGCCGCGCCACTGCAGTACCTGCTGCGGAAGATCACCGGAGCAATCGCGGATCGTGGTGATGCCATGAGCGATGTATAGCGGCAGCAGCGCCTTGTTCTCTTCCACCAGCGCCGGCCCGCCGCCGAAATGCACGTGCATGTCCCACAGGCCTGGAATCAGGTACTTGCCTTTGGCGTCGATCTGCCGGCTGGCGCTCCACTGGCTGCGTAGCTGCGCATCGGGACCGACCGCGACGATGTCCTCGCCACGGATGACCACGCTCTGCCCGGGCACGCTGCGTGCGTGCTCGACATCGACCACCGTGGCGTTGCGGATCAGCAGATCGGCGCGCTCGGCGGCAGACGCCGACAGCGGTGCAACGGCAAGAAGGACGGCAAGGGACAACGGATGGGAACGGAACATGGACGGCATCCTGGTGGGCACGGCAGCGTGCGGGTGGAAGGGGCGGGTGTCAGCGCGTCGCGCCATGCTGGCGCAGCAGGGTTTCGATGTTGGTGTAGCCGCGTTGCTTGGCATGCGCCAGCGGCGTTACGCCGTCGCCATCGGCAAGCTCGGGGTTGGCGCCAGCGTCCAGCAGCAACTGTACGATCTGCACGTGGCGCGGGCCGCCATCGCCAAGCAGGATCGCCTCCAGCAGTGCAGTCCAGTGCAGGCGGTTGACATGATCCACGGCCACGCCGGCGCGCAGCAGCGTACGCACGGTGGCGACGTGGCCGCGTTCGGCCGCAGGAATCAGCGCGGTACCGCCATAGCGGTTGGTGCTGCGCAGGTCTGCACCGTGGGCGAGCGTCAGCGCCAGGATCTCATCCAGGCCGCGCGCGCCGGCATACAGGTACGCGCTGTCCTGCATCGCGTCCTTGGCATTGACGTCGGCACCGGCCTCGATCAGTTCCCGCGCCGCGTCCACGCTGTTGCCGTGGGTGGCCAGCAGCAGGGCCGTGCGGCCCTGGCCGTCACGCGCCTCCAGATCAGCACCCGCATCCAGTGCCTCGCGCACGGCGCGGGCATCACCGCGGCTGGCGGCATCGCGCAGCTGCGCATCGGCGTCGCTTCGGGAAGTCGCCGTACACGCCGGGATGACCATGGCCAGCAGGCACAGCAGCAGCATGCGGGCCAATGGCGAACGGCGCTGCCGGGAGCGAGGGTGGTGCATCGTGACTCTCCTCATGCGCAATGGCGCCGGCCATTGCCGGCCCCTGCCCTGCATGGTAGAAGTCGGCACGGGTATCCAGAAGTGAAATGTTCAAATGCAAGACAGTGCCAAATCGAATAGAACAGTGTTCGAACTGGACCTGCTGCGGGCCCTGGTGATGGTCGCCGACTGTGGCAGCTTCACCACCGCGGCTACCCGCCTGCATTCAACCCAGTCCACGGTCAGCCAGAAGATCCGCCGCCTGGAGGAGCTTGCCGGCCACCGCCTGCTTGAACGCGGCCACCGCGACGTGCATCCCACCGACGCCGGGCACACCCTGCTGGGCTATGCCCGGCGCATGCTGGATCTGAACGAGGAACTGGCCCAGGCCTTGGCCGGCGCCACCGTGGAGACCGCGGTGCGCATCGGCGTGCCGGAGGACTTCGTGAACCCGCAGACCACGCGCATGCTGGCCGCCTTCAGTCGCCGCCACCCGCAGGTCAAGCTGGAAATCAGCAGCGGCCTCAGCCGTGATCTGGCCCATGGCTTCGACCATGGCGAGCTGGACCTGGTGCTGGTCAAGCAGCGTCGCAACACCCGCCAGGCCGTGCACTGCCGACGCGAACCGATGCATTGGATCGACAGCCTGCGCAGCAGCAGCCTGCAGCAGGACCCGCTGCCACTGGTCACCTTCCCGCCGCGCGGGCTGTACCGCGACGAGATGATCCAGGCCGTCGAGGCCTTGGGCCTGCGCTGGCGCATCGCGTTCACCAGTTCCTCGCTGAGCGGCATCCAGGGCGCGGTGGCCGACGGCATCGGCATCAGCCTGCTGCCACGGCGCGCGGTCAACCGCGAACACCGCATCATCGATGGTCAGCGCGACCTGCCCCTTGTCGACAACTACGAGATCGGCCTGCTGCATCGCGCCGATGCCGATGATGCGGTGCGTGCGCTGGCCAGCGAGTTGTGGCGCCAGGTGCAGCGCGAGCCGGAATAGTCGGCAGGGCTGCGCCCTGCACCGCATTGGTAGTGCCGGCCGCTGGCCGGCGACCTCAACGGCAACGACAACAGCTGGTTTCCTGTGGGATGGCGGGGTGGCATGGCCTGCTCTTGGTAGGTGTCGACCTTGGTCGACCAGTAGATCCACGCCACGCGTGGATGCTTTTCGAGATATTCGATTTCCAATGGAGATTCATCCACGCATGGCGTGGATCTACTGGCCACCGGGAAAACTGTCGGAGGCGGTGCGGTGTCGGATTGCGGGGTGTCAGCCGCATGGATGCGGCTGCCGAGCCTACAGGGACGTACTTGCGGCGTACCCGCAATCCGACACCGCACCGCCCTCCCACGGCATGCCGCTGTTGCTTTGGCTGTTGCTGTTGAAGTTGCCGGCCAGCGGCCGGCACTACCAGGTGCTACCGGGCTCGGCCCGGCCGCTACAGCCAACGGCCGTCGACCACCACGCGTCGCTCGGCCGGCACTGCGGCCACCGCCGCCGGGCCATGGTCGGCACGCACCGCCACGAAGGTGGCCGGACGACCTTCTGCAATGCCGTACTGCGGCAACCCGATCACCTCCGCCGCATGGGTGGTGACCATGTCCAGCGCCAGCATCAGGTCCGCATCGGTGTAGAAGCCCGACCGATAGCCCAGCAGCATCGCCCGCTGCAGCAGGTCGCCATTGCCATAGGGCCACCAGCAGTCGCGGATGTTGTCGTTGCCGGCGAACACGCGCACACCGGCGTCGTGCAGAGCACGCAGCGGCGGGAACGGATGGTCGCCCGGCGCATTGCTCATGATCGCTACGCCTGCGGCAGCCAAGGCCTCACCCACCTGCAGGGCCCGCGCCAACGGCACCTCGCCCAGCGCATAGGCGTGACTGACCGCCACCCTGCCCTGCAGGCCCGCCGCGCGTGTGCGCGCGGCGATCCGCAGCAGCTGCGCCAGCCCGGTCTCGCCCGGCTCGTGCAGATGGATGTCCAGACGCACGCCATAGCGCTCGGCCAGCCCGAACAACAACGCAAGCTGGCCTTCGGCATCCCCGTCCAGCGTGCTCGGGTCGATGCCTCCAAGCACCTCCACCCCGGCAGCAATCGCCTGTTCCAGAATGACCGCCGTACCCGGGCACGACATCACGCCGGCCTGTGGGAATGCCACCAACTGGATGCGCATGATGTCGGCACAACGCAGCGCCGCTTCACGCACCGCCTCCAGGTGACGCAGGCCGGTGCTGCCATCGATGTCGACGTGGCACCGCATCGCCACCGTACCGAATCCGCTGCACTGGCGGATCAGGGCCTCGGCACGATCGGCCATGGGTGCGGCGGTGGCAATCGCGGCCTTTTCCACCGCCAGACGCTCGCGCAGGCTGTTCACCGGCTGATGCGGATGCCAGCGGTCGCCGACGAAACTCTTGTCCAGGTGGATATGGCCGTCGACCAGTCCAGTCAGCACGCTAAAACCGGTCAGATCGACGCTTTCGGCTCCCTGTGCTGCTGCATCGTCGCCATTGATGCCGACAAACCGGCCATCACGGATGTGGAAATGCAGCGGGGCACCGTCGCGATCGACGCCACCATGGACGAACTGCAGGGTCATCAGGTTCTCCCGGAAAGCCAACACTGGCGCCATCCTGCCCGCCGCCGCGTCCATCGGCCAACGAAATATCTGCATGCCATGCATTCACCGGCACGATGAATCCCGTCCGCGACCGTGCGCCGCAGGGACGCCGGATACACGCCTGAACGGGTAACATGGGCGCCTGTTTCCGCTGTGATGCCGCATGGGCCCGTCCGACCGCCACGATCGTCTTCGCCGCTGGCAGGCCGCGTCCCTGCTGGCCGCTGCCCCGATCGCCAGCCTGTCCGCCACCGATGCCAACGCCAGCGCGCCCCTGCAGGCGCCGCCGGGCCAGCAGCGGATTGCCTCCGCCGCGCTGGTGGAGGTACTGCATCAGCGCGTGCTGGCCGGCCAGAGCGCCACCGCCACCCTGGAAAGCTGGTGCGCCGAGCACGGCCTGGCCGAGCAGGCCCGGGTCCGTGCCGTGCGTGTGCACGGCCAGGACAAGACCGCGCCGGCCGACGTGCTGCAGGCCCTGGGCGCCACTGCCTCCATGCCCCTGCGTTACCGGCGCGTGCAGCTGGCCTGCGGCAGCCGCGTGCTGTCCGAGGCCGACAACTGGTACCTGCCCGACCATCTCAGCCCGGCCATGAACCAGGTCCTGGACACGACCGACGAGCCGTTCGGCCGCGTGGTCGGTCCGCTCGGCTTCCAGCGCCAGACCGTGACCGACCAGACGTTCTGGCCGCCGCGCGGCGAAGGCGACCATGGTGTGATCCTGGAAGTGCGCGCACTGCTGCGCGACCGCCAGCAGCAGCCTTTCAGCTACGTCATCGAGTCGTACCTGGTGCAGGCGCTGCCGTAACGTTTCGTCCGCCCGGCATGTCCCGACCTACTGGGTGGTGATGCCGTTGGCAGCCGGATCGGTGGAGAACACGAAGCGTCCCGAATGCAGGTTCCGGCCCAGGGTGTACTCGGCCGTTGCGAATGCATAGACGGGAGGCGTGTTGCCCTTCCCGAAGGAGCGCGCCCAGGCGCTGAAACCGTCTTCGGTCCGGCTGCGGATCTCGCCGAGGCACAAGCTGTAGCCGCATGCGAACGAGACCACGTCCGTATTCCCGTCCAGCGCCGCAGTCACCGCTGACCTGTACAGCCCGGTCAGATCCTGTGCTTCCGGTTGGCGTGCGGCATCCTGCTCGAATTGGCTGACCGCCTGTGCGAATGCTCTGTTGGAACCGACCACCGCATGGAATCGTTCAACGGACATCGCCCCCTCACTCAACAGGCTGCGCTCGCCGGTGAGGAACGTTCCTTCCGCTGGCTTGGCCGCCGCAGCAATGACTGCAGACCCGGGCGAAGCGGGAGCGGTGTGCAGGGATGTTGCAGCATCGCGTATCCGTGTTGCTGCCTCAACCCGGTCGGCAGGCGCCATCGTGGCATCCTGGGCAGCGGCTGCCGGTGCTTCTTCTTTGCTGCTGCAGCCCGCGACTGCGAGCACCACAACCATCAGATGACGAACGTCCATGCGTTGTTTCCTCCCTGCTGATTGGGTGAGCATGCCATTGCTTGGCGCTGGAAGCGAAGTGCCACACAAAGAAAGGCCCGGCAATGCCGGGCCTTTCGTTTTGCATCGCTTAACGGAACCGGTAATCCAGCTGCACCCAGAACTGACGGCCATACGGGTCGTAGTTGCCGACCGGATAGAACGGCCAACCGCCACCGTTCTTGTCTGCCGGCGGGCGGCTGTCGCGCAGGTTGTTGACGATCACGCCAACCGACAGGTTTTCGCCGAACTGGCGGAACACGCTGGCGTTGTAGGTCATGTACGGTGCGATGCGGCCACTGCCATCGGTCTTGGGCAGCGAACCGAAACGGTTGCCATACAGCGTCGTGGTCCAGTCGCCCTGGTTCCAGGTGATGCTGCCATTGGCCTTGCTGCGCCACTGGTAGTCATCCAGCGAATTGCGGATGTCGCGCACTTCGTCATCGGCGAACTGCTTGTACTCATGCTCCAGCACCAGGGTGTAGGCCAGGCGCGTGGTGAAGCGGCCATAGCGACCCGCATCGAAGCGCCAGTTGCCCTTCAGGTCTATGCCGCGCACCGACTCCGATGCCGCATTGATCGGGTTGATCAGTACGCGGGTCACCTGGTCCGGCTGCACGGTGGCAGTGGAGGGGTTGCGGATCACCCGCGAAAGCGCGTCCTGGCACAGCGACGAGCTGATGTCGCGCGTTTCGCCGCCGAGGGTGCGGCCCAGCCGGCAATCGGCCTCATCACGCAGGATGCGGCTGGTGTCGAGGCTGGTCACTTCGTTGTCGATGCGGATGTCGTAGTAGTCGGCGCTGAAATCCAGCCCGGACAGTGGCGACCAGACCACGCCGAAGCCATACGACTTGGCCGACTCGGGCTGCAGCTGCGGGTTGGCGCGGTTGCTGTAGTCGATCGACAGGCCGTTGTAGTCGCAGTTGTCATACGACTGGCCGGCGGTGCGGCAGCGCCAGTAGTCGGTCATGCCGGGGTTGTAGCCTCGGGTCTCGGTGGCGAACACATAGTTCATGTCCGGCGCACGGAAGCTGGTGGCCGCGGTGCCGCGGATCAGCAGGCTTTCGATCGGACGGAATTCGACACCGAAGCTCCAGGTCGCCTTGCCGATATGCTCGCCGCCGGCGCGGTACTGGTCGTAGCGACCTGCCAGGGTGGTGGTCAGCGACTGCAGCAACGGCAGCTGCAGTTCAACACCGGCCGCATAGCGGTCACGTTCGCCACCGGCACCGATGCCGGCGCTGGTGTTCCAGAATTCGCCGGTGCCCAGGCGCGGGTCCGGGCGATTGCGGTAGCCCTGGCTGCCCGCTTCGACCACCGCGGCCAATGCGGCATCGCCACCGGGCAACGCGAACAGGCGGCCGTTGACCGTCGCGCTGAAGGTCTGCAGCCACGCGGCATTGCGGCTTTCCTGGTAGTCGGACAGGCGGCCGTACTCGTCGGGCGTCAATGGCTGGAACAGGCGCGCAGGGTCTGGTGCATAGACCTCCACGCCGTTGCGCACGCCCAGCTGCGGGCCCAGCAGGTACTCGTTGATGCCGGCCAGCAGCACCGGGCGGCGCGTGCGGTTCTCGTAGCGTGAGCGGCTGTAGACGGCCTCGTAGTCCCAGCCGCTGTCGCCGATCTGGCCCCGCGCACCGACGTTGAACGACCACGAGCTTTCCAGGAAGCGATTGGCATTGCGCGGCAGGCCGCCGATTTCCTCCGGCGCGAAGCGGCGGTACCAGCTCTCCAGGTTGCCCGTGTTCTGGTTGTAGAAGTAGTTGCGTGACGAGGTCCAGGTGGGCGCACGGGTATTGTTGTTGATCCGTGCGCTGCCCAGCGCGACATCCGCAAACAGGTCGGTGGTGTCGTTGACGTGGAAGGTCAGCAGGCCGTAACCGTTGAGGTTGCGCTTCTCGGTCTGCACGGTCCAGTAACTGGCAGCGGCTTCGTTGCTGCCGCAGTACCAGCCCTGGCGCGGGTTGTTGGCGCGCAGCACGCTGCCACCGTAGATGGACGAAGCCGCATCGCAGCCGGCGGTGCCCGGATCGATGTTGCGACCGGTGGCTGCATTGCGACGATAGGCGACGGCCGTCGGCTGCGGCGCCTTGCCGGTGGGGTCATCGTCCAGCGAATCCATGAAATCGCGCTGGCGCGCGTGGATCGCCTTGCGCACGTCCAGTTCGAAGCCGAACAGGCCTTCCCAGCGTTCGCCCGAGCTGCCTCCCACCACCTGCACGCGCTGGTTGTCACCACCGCCCTGCTGGGTGCCGCCGGCACGCACGTTGACGTCCACGCCGTCGAAGCGGTCCTTGAGGATGATGTTGACCACGCCGGCGATGGCATCGGAGCCATACACCGCAGACGCGCCGGCAGCCAGCACCTCGATGCGCTCGATCAGCGCACTGGGGATGTTGGCCAGGTTGACCACGTTCACCGAGCCTTCGTAGGCCAGCGGATAGTCGGCCTGGCGGCGACCGTTGACCAGCACCAGCGTGCGGTTCGGGCCCAGGCCACGCAGGTTGATGGTGTTCGCCGCCGGGGTGAAGGTATTGCCGAAGTCCTCGCCCTGCACGTTGCCGGTGTTCTCGGTGAGCGCGCTCAACGCATCGAATGCATTGCGGTAGCCCTGCGCATCGATCTGCTCGCGGCTGATCACCGTGACAGGCGACGGCCCCTCGACACTGGCACGCGGGATGCGCGAGCCGGTGACCTTCACTTCCTGCAATGAGGTGGGTGCGCTTTCCTGCGCGAAGGCCGGCAACGAGGCCAGCATCAGTGACGACAAGGCAAGCACCAGCGGACGCGGGCGCAGCGCCAGGGAAGAGGCGGACATGGGCTTCCTGGGGGAGTTGGGCGGGTGGTCCGGGGCGCTGACGACGGTGTGCGCATAACGATCCCGTAACGAAAGTGTCCTGAACGGATGGTTGCAACGGAAATGACCAGGCTTGATGGCGTTATGCCTGAACCGAATCAGACCGCAGCCAGTGACCACGCCGCATTTGCAACTTCTTTCATTGTTCCCCCTCGCCGGCCTGCGGCATCGTCGCACCCCATGAACCGGTATTTCCCTACTTCCTTGCCACCGCTGCGACCGGTGCTGCGCCGCCACCTCCTGCTGCTCCAGCACGGGCCTGTGGTGCTGCGCCCGTTGCAGCGTTCAGACCTTTCCGCCTGGCGTCACCACTATCGTCAGGTCGAACGCAGCGGCAACCCGCCTGACCATTTCGATGCCGAAGCCCATTTCCTCTGCGGTGTTCAGCGTTCGCAGCTGCAACACGACAACGATCAGTTGCTGCTGGGCAGCTTCGACGCAGCGGGTGAGCTGCTGGACCAGTTGAACCTGCGCCTGCATTGCGCGCATGCGCGCAGCGTTGAACTGCGTTGGCTGCATGCCGCAGGCTGTCCCCAGCGGCGGCAGCTGCACGCTTCGTTGCAGGCGCTGTGCACGTTCCTGTTCGAACAGGTGGGGATCCGCCGCCTGTTCGTACTGCTGCCGCCCGATGCAGGCAGCGCGCTGGTCGCTACCCTGCAGGCGATCGGCTTCGAGCGCGAAGGCCTGCTGCGCGACCACCACCTGGATGTCGAAGGCTGGCAGGACCGCCAGCTCTACGCCCTGACAGCCCCTGCCTGGCTGCAACGGCAGTCAGCAGAGAACTAGCGCACCCGCTCCAGCGAAGCATCCGCGCCGGTCAACACGCTGCAGGCATGGTCCTGCAGCTCCTCGGCGCTGGCATCGTTGTCGCTGCCGGGATCCAGCTGCGTGGCCAGCAGGATGAAACCCGGCGCGCCATGCACGTCCTCGTGCCCCGCCACCAGCAGGCTCCATTGGCCAACCCTGTCCACACCGCTCAGGCCATAGGCCAGCAGGTTGAGGGGATTGGCAGTCAACGCCTCGCCCGGCAGCAGCCGCGCCTGGTATTGATGGCCGCGCAGCCTTACCGGCAGCGGTGCCCACTGCGCGCCGAGGGCCGCGCGATTGTCTTCCAGCGCCCGCAGCACGTCGGCGCGCAGGCAATCGACGTGGATGTGCAGCTGGTGCTGTGAACGTCCATGCGGCGAGTTCAATGCCAGGCTGGCGACGCTGCGCGGCAACCGCTGGCCAAGTGCCTGCTCGGTACGAGCGCGGGCCTGCCAGGCGGCAGCAAAGTAATTGGGTGCCCCGCGCCGGTACAACGCGGGACTTTCGATGCCACTGACCTTGTCCAGTGGCATAAGCAGGAACTGATAGCGGCCGTGCGCGTCCTTGACCAGCACATCGCGGTGATCAACGGCCGGGCGCACCTGCAGGCAATCGCCGCGTGGCGACTGTGCGCCTTGGCAATCACGTTCGATCAGGCGCCACAGCGCATCCGAATGGGCCGGTGGCGGCGCAGGGGGCACGCTGGCACAACCGGCCAGCAACAGCAGGGGCAGCAACAGAAATCGCACGGCAACAACTCGCAGGATCAGGCGCGCAGGCAGCGCCGCGCGCCATTCTAGCCAGTGGGATGTGGCAATCAGTAGGTGCCGAACGGCACTTCAACCACGACCGGGTCGCCGGCAGGCAGCACCTGCAGGGTGTACCGGTCCAGTGCGCCGTCATCATCGGCCAGCGGCTGGCGGTGGAACTGCAGGCGATAATGGCCCTCGCCCACGCGCACCTCGGTGCCGTCGGCAGCCAGCGCGGCAGCGTCGGGCAACAGCAGCCCGCCCAGGTCGCTGTAGGCACCGGCAACATCGGCGAAACCATAATCGGCCAGTTCATCCACCCGCTGCATCGCATAGACATGCGGCAGATACGGGCGCGCCGGGCTGCGGCCGTTGCTCAGATCGGTCACCCCGGCCTGCGGCAGGTGGTACTGCTCGCGAAGCGCGGCAACACCCAGCGACTCGCTGGCCACCTGCAGGCAGCACACCGTGCGCTTGCCTTCACGGTCGAGGATGGCGAAGCGATCACCACGGGTAGCGGCCTGCGGCAGCATCGCGAACGCCAGGTTGCGCTGCGCCGGCTGGTAACCGGCTTCGGTCTGCAGGTTGCGCCAGCCACCAAATACCGGCGCTTCGGCCGCGGGCGCTGGCGCCGGTTCGGCAGCCATGGCTGCCACTGCCATGCAGAGCAACGACAGCACTGCCGTCGTCTTCACTGCGTTCTGCCTGCCACGGAAACTGCCTGACCTCATACCGGACCCAACACCTGCACCGGAATGGCCCGGCCTGCCCGCCGGCACGTTGCCGGCAACGCCGGCCACTATGCAGTGCGGCGGCCGCGCGGGCAATGACCCGAACGCTGCCGGGTTTCGCGCGGTCAGTGCTATCGTGCCGCCAATCCCCTGCGCAGGAGCGCCCGCATGACCATCCGCCTGACTCTGTTGCTGCCCGCCTCGGCCTTGTTGCTGTCGGCCTGTGTCAGCACTCCCGGCCCGGAGGTCAAGGGCAGTGGCCGCTGCGATGCCAGCCAGCTGGGCTGGGCCATCGGCCAGCCGGCCAACGAGCCGAACATCCGCCGCCTGTCCAGCGAAAGCGGCGCCGGCATGGTCAACCCCATCGGCCCGGCCACCATCACCACCAAGGACATCCGCCAGGACCGCCTGCGCGTGTTCGTGGACAAGGACAACATCATCACCGCCACCCGCTGCGAGTAAGCGCGTCACGGCCGTTGCTCAGAGCCGGGCATGCGTCCGGCTCCATGGCTCAGGGCTCGGTGTAGGCCGAGCACTCCGGCAGCGGCTGGTCCGGCTGGTATGCCCCTGACGTGAAGCGGAAGGCGCGCGTGTAGCTGCATTGCGCATCCTGTTCGGTGCGCAGGTCCTTCTTCGTCAACCGCCCCTTGGCCAGCGAGTCCCGCTGCGGTGATACCCCGGCCGGATAGTTGGTGGCCCCGGTCTGGTAGCGCAGTACGGGCATGTCCTGCGCTTCGGCTGCCAGCGCAAGTTCCGCATCGAAGCTGTACTCGTCATGGCAGGCGCCGGCGCGCTGATCAAAATCGCGCTCGCTGAAACAGGCCCGGATCATCTTGTTGGCCGACCACGCAACGGACAGCACGTCGGCGTCCACCTGGATGCCATCGTCGAGATGACGGATGCGCGCCAGGTGCAGGGTCGATGCGCTGGCACCGCCGCCGGAATACATCGCACGGGCCTCCACCAGACCGCCGACGAGCACGTTCTGCAATGCGGCCTGTTGTGGATCGGCCACGGCCTGGCCTGCCCCGGCGCCGGGCGCCAGGCGCACGATGAAGGGCCAGACCCGCAGGTCGCCATCGTCAACCACGTCGATGGGCACGTAGCGCATCTGCGGCTCGCCTTCAGCATCCGCGCGCTCGGCAACTTCCAGCGAGGCCGGCTGGTCTTCGCCCGCTGAAGGCAGCGCCTGCACGCACCACTGGCCATCAGCAGTGCAGTAGCGCTCCGGGCCGTCCGGTCCCTGCCCGCCCTGCAGCAGCAGCGTCTCCAGCCGGTTGCCTGCCGCGTCCCGTTGAACGGGCGCAACGTCCGCCGCTGCAGGCAACGACGATGCCAGCAGCAGTACAGACAGCAGCGCGTAAGCCATGCGCGTGGAAACCATGATCATCCTGTGCGCACCGGCACGTCCTTGCGAGGGGCCGATGGTAGCGCAGGCGCCACGTTGCGGCTCAATGCCCGTCGCAGTCGCAGCTGCCCCAACCTCTCGCCTTCGACGTCTGGCCGATGCCGGGGTTGAAGGTATTGCTCGGGTCCAGCGTGCGGTAGAAGCCGGCCAGCGCCGGCTTGGCCGGATACAGGTGGCCGACGTTGTGCTCGGCCGGGTATTCCGCGCCGCGCTGGTCCAGCAACGCCCACATCGCATGCTCGATGGCCATCGGATCTTCACCCTTGCGCGCGATGTAGTCCTGGTGGAACACATGGCACAGGAAATGGCCGTAGTACAGCTTGTGCAGCAGGCGCCCATCGATATCGGCCGGCAGCTGCTCGAACCAGTCGGCGTCATCGCGGCGCAGCGCAATGTCCAGCGCGACGATGTCCTGCACCTGCCGGCGGTGCACTTCGCGGTAGCGCACCGCCGCACCGGCCACCGCGAAACGATGCAGGAAGGCCTTGCGTCCTTCGTCCGCCGTGCAATGGAAGTAGCCGCCTTCGTGGTCGTTGAAGAAGCCGCGCAGCCAGGCCTCGGTGGCAGCCGCATCCTGTGCGGACACTTTCAGCAGCAGATGATGCTCGTAACGCTGGCGGAACTCGCCCATGCGCTTGGGCAGGTGCGATGGCAACAGGCCGGTCAGCGCCTGCATCATCCGGTCGGTGACACCGCGCAGGCCCAGCCGTTCGAACCAGCCATCAACCCGGCTCTTCAGTGCGAATGCGGCCGGAACGCGCGCGGTACCGAGCTTGTCGATCAGCAGGAAACTGTCCTTGCCGTAGCGCTCGCCGATGTCATAGGCATCCCGGTGGATGTACTCGCCGGCGATGGGCAGGCGCTCGAAGCCGGTCAGCAGCTGGCGGCGGATCGCGGTCAGGCTGTCGGTGCGGTTGCTGCCGATATAGAAGACCTCGGCGGCCTCCTTCTCGAAGGTATCCAGGCGCACGGCGAACACCGCCAGCTTGCCGGCAGATCCGGCCGCCTCGAAATGGCGGCTGGGGTCGGCGTTGAAGCGTGCCGGGGTATCGGCATCGACCTTGCGCACTTCCTCGGCATAACGCGGATCGGAGGCGGCACGGCCATCACCGTCGCTGACATCGGCAGCGCTGTAGTCACCGCTCTGCAGGCGTTGCAGGATCTGCTCGGGCGTGTCGCCCAGCGCGATGCCCAGATGGTTGACCAGTTGCAGTTCACCCCGCGCGTCGACCTGCGCATACAGCGCCAGTTCGGTATAGGCCGGGCCGCGGCGCACCAGCGCGCCACCGGAGTTGTTGCAGATGCCGCCCAGCACCGAGGCGCCGATGCACGACGAGCCGATCACCGAGTGCGGCTCGCGGCCCAGTGGCGCCAGCGTCTGCTCCAGCCGGTCCAGCGTCGCGCCGGGCAGGCACAGCACCTGGCGGCCTTCATTCAACAGCTGGATGCCGGTCAGGCGCAGGGTGCTGACCAGCACGATCGGCCGGCCGTAGTCGTCGCCGTCCGGGGTGGAACCGCCGGTCAGGCCGGTATTGGCCGCCTGCAGGATGATCGCGGCCCCGCCCTGCACCGCGGCCTGCAGCACGTTCCACAGTTGCAGCAGCGTGCCCGGGCGCACCACCGCCAGTACCGGGCCATCACCGAAGCGATAGCCGCGACGGAAGCGACGGGTGGCCTTGTCGCCGGTCAGTACGTGGCGGTTCCCCACCGCGGCACGCAACTGTTCCAGCACCGTATTGCGATCACTCATGGCAGGCGCACCAGCGAATCACGGCCGATGTCGGCAATGCGATGCGCGCCGGTCAGGGTCATCGCCACGCGCATTTCCTTGGCGATCAGGTCCAGCAGGTTGGCCACGCCGGCCTCGCCCTGCGCGGCAAGAGCGTAGACAAACGCGCGGCCCAGCAGCACGGTGTCGGCGCCCAGCGCCAGCATGCGCACCACGTCCAGGCCGGTGCGGATGCCCGAATCGGCGAGGATCTTCAGGTCACCCTGCACGGCGTCGGCGATGGCCGGCAACGCCCGTGCGGTGGACAGCACGCCGTCGAGCTGGCGGCCGCCATGGTTGGAGACCACGATGCCATCGGCGCCGAACGCGACCGCATCACGCGCATCGTCCGGGTCGAGGATGCCCTTGATCACCATCGGGCCTTTCCAGAACTCACGGATCCACTCCAGGTCCTTCCACGAAATGGACGGATCGAAGTTGCTGCCCAGCCAGCCGATGTAGTCCGCCAGGCCCGTTGGGTTGCCACGGTAGGTGGAGATGTTGCCGAGGTCATGCGGGCGTCCGCGCAAGCCCACGTCCCACGCCCAGCGCGGATGGGTGATGGCCTGGCCGATGCGGCGCATTGCAGCGTTCGGACCACTCATGCCCGAGTGTGCGTCGCGATAGCGCGCGCCCGGCACCGGCATGTCGACAGTGAATACCAGAGTGGTCACACCGGCCGCCTGCGCGCGCTCCAGCGCATTGCGCATGAAGCCGCGATCGCGCAGCACGTACAGCTGGAACCACATCGGGCGCTGGATCGCCGGGGAGACTTCTTCGATCGGGCACACCGACACCGTGGAAAGCGTGAACGGAATGCCGCGGCTGTCGGCTGCACGCGCGGCCTGCACTTCGCCGCGACGGGCATACATGCCGGTCAGGCCGACCGGTGCCAGTGCCACCGGCATCGCCAGCTTCTCGCCGAACAGCTCGGTTTCCAGGCTCAGGTCGGACATGTTGCGCAGGACGCGCTGGCGCAGCGCGATGTCGGACAGATCGGACACGTTGCGCTTCAGCGTGTGCTCGGCATACGCGCCACCATCGATGTAGTGGAACAGGAACGGCGGCAGCCGGCGTTCGGCTGCGGCACGGTAATCGGTGGAGGCGGAGATGATCATGGGGTCAACCGTGTGGGGAAGGTAGACGCGAAGCCCGTGCACGCCGGGCTTCGTTGTCATCGAGGGTGCGCAGCGTGGTGTGCACGAACTCGAGGTGGGCATGCGCGGCGGCGCGCGCGCGTTCGGGGTCGCCGGCCAGCACCGCATCCATCATTTCGCGATGCTGGTCGGACAGCGGCGAGAAGGTCCTGGCCGAGGTGTAGAGCTTTTCGCGGCTCTGCGAGATATTGGTCTGCAGCAGTTCGAACAGGCCGCGCATCACCTGCAGCAATACCAGGTTGTGCGAGGCCTCGGCGATGGACAGGTGGAAGGCCGCATCGGCCTGCGCCTCACCGGCGGGGTCGTCCTTGCCATGCGCATCCATCATGGTCTGGAACGCCTGGGCGATGCGCGCGCGGTCCTCGTCGGTGGCGCGCAGCGCGGCGTGCCAGGCCGTGGCGCCTTCCAGCGCGTGGCGGATTTCCAGCACATCGAAGCGGTATTCCGGGTCCCCCTGGAACAGCGGCAGGTACGGCACCAGCGGTTCATCCAGCGCCTGCCGCGCACGTGCGGCGGGCTCGCTCACGTAAGTGCCACCGCCTACCCGCGCGGTCAGCAGACCATGGCTGGACAATTGCGCGATGGCCTCGCGCAGCGCGGTGCGCGAAACCCCCAGCTGAACGGCCAGCGTGCGCTCGGCCGGCAGCCTGTCGCCCGGCTGCAACTGCTGTTCCTGCACCAGCGCACGCAGCTGCGCGGCCACCTTGTCCGAAACCCGTTGTGTGCTCATGGCGCCATTGTGGCCCGAAGCACGCCGCTGTTGGTCGGCCTGTACTGCATGGCTCAGGGAATCATCCAGGTCAACCAGTAGGCCTGGGCTAGGGTGATCAGGCCGACCATCGTGGTGAAGATCAGGCTGTGCTTGACGGTGAAGCGGAACAGGTCCGACTCCTTGCCGGCCAGGCCCACCGCCGCGCAGGCAATGGCAATGGACTGCGGCGAGATCATCTTGCCGGTGACGCCGCCAGTGGTGTTGGCCGCTACCAGCAGCACGTCGGACACGCCGATCTGCTGGGCGGTGGTCGCCTGCAGCGCCGAGAACAGTGCATTGGACGAGGTATCCGAACCGGTCAGGAACACGCCCAGCCAGCCCAGGAACGGCGAGAAGAACGGGAACGCCTTGCCGGTGTGCGCCAGTGCCAGCGCCAGCGTTGCCGACAGCCCCGAATAGTTGGCGATGAAGGCGAACGCCAGCACCATGCCGATCGAAAAGATCGGCATGCGCAGTTCGCGCACGGTTTCAGCGAAGGTCTGCAGCGCCGAACGCGCCGGCATGCGCAGGGCGATGATCGCAATGATTGCGGCAAGGATGATCGAGGTACCCGTGGCCGAGAACCAGTCGAACTTGTACACCGCCTCATAGCTCAGCGGCGCATCGACGATCGGCGGCATCTTCTGCACCATCTGGTCCAGGCCCGGCACCGGAATCTTCAGTACCCAGCCTTCAAGCGGGCCACCGGCTGCGAACAGCGACTTGAACGGCTTGATGCTCCACACGGTGACCATCGCAGTGAGGATCAGGAATGGCGACCACGCCTTGGCGATCTGGCCGACGCTGTGGCGCGGCGCCTCCATTGCCTGTGCGGCCGCCTCAGCGCTGGTTTCGGTATCGAAGCGGAAGATCCGTACCGGCTTCCAGCGGCGCAGGAACAGGGTCAGGCAGACCAGCGACGCCAGCGAGGCGGTGATGTCCGGCAGTTCCGGGCCGATGAAGTTGGAGGTCAGGTACTGGGCGATGGCGAACGAACCGCCTGCCACCAGCACCGCCGGCCAGGTTTCCTTGATGCCGCGCCAGCCGTCCATGATCGCCATGATCCAGAACAGCACGATGACAGTCAGGAACGGCAGCTGGCGGCCGGCCATCTGGCCGATCTCGAAGGCATCCAGGCCGGTCACCTGCCCCGCCACGATGATCGGGATGCCCATCGCGCCGAACGCCACCGGCGCGGTGTTGACGATCAGGCACAGGCCGGCCGCATACAGCGGCTTGAAGCCCAGCCCGACCAGCAGCGCGGCGGTGATTGCCACCGGCGCACCAAACCCGGCTGCACCTTCCAGGAAGGCGCCGAAGGCAAAGCCGACCATCAGCATCTGCAATCGCTGGTCCTCGGTGACCGACAGGATCGAGGCACGGATGATGTCGAACTGGCCGGTCTTGACCGAAACCTTGTACAGGAACACCGCGCCGATGATGATCCAGGCGATCGGCCACAGGCCATAGACGAAGCCGAAGCCGGCCGCGCCCAGCGCCTGCGCCACCGGCATGCGATAGAACAGCAGCGCCACGGCAAGGGCGATGGCCACCGTGATGGTGCCGGCGATCCAGCCCTTCATGCGCAGCACGGCCAGGGCGATGAAGAAGAAGGCGATCGGCAGCAGCGCGATCAGGCTCGACAACCACAGGTTGCCGGCGGGGTCGTACACGTGTTGCCAGGGCTGCATAGGGCTCTCGACAGGAACAGGAGGTTCCCCACCGGGTGGGGGCGTCGGGCCCGCCATATATTGGTCGTACCACATTGACCAACAATCGGGCCACAGGCGCGAATTGAACCTCCAATCCTGCCGACAGCCTATTAGACCATAGGGCTATACGGAATTATTGGTAGTACCATTTGGCGATTACAACTTCTTTTCCACCCGCCGTATCAACGCCAGCACCAGCACGCACAGTACGCTGACACCGAGCGCGATCACGTACTTGCCGATGCCCACGACAATACCGATGGCCGCGGCCATCACCAGCGAACTGGCCGTGGTGAGCCCGCTGACCTGGTCTTCGCGATTGCCGCGCAGGATGGTGCCGGCGGCAACGAAGCCCACGCAGGCCACCACCGCTTCGATCAATCGCACCGGGTCGACCTGCAGCAGATCGCGGTAGCGTTCCTGCTGGAAGTGTTCGGCCACCGAATCACCGAGGCCGACGATCAGCGCAGCGGCACCGGCAATCAGCATGTGCGTGCGCAGGCCGGCAGCGTGCTTGCCCATCTCACGTTCAACGCCCAGCACGCCGCCAAATACCATGGCGGCGGCCACGCGCAGCAGAATGGACATGTCCTGGGTAAGTTCCATGGGGAGGCTCCGGAAGTTTCCCGGAGCGTTGCCCGGCGGCCGTGGGACGGGGGTGAAGGCGATGGCACGCCCTCTTCACCGGGCGATGCCGCCTTGTTTCATGCAACGGGAGTTGCCGGCCAGCGGCCGGCACTACTGCGCCAGATAACCACCGTCGATGGCGTAGTAGGCACCCGTCGCGAACGAGGCATCGTCGCTGGCCAGCCAGGCGACCAGCGCGGCCACTTCCTGCGGCGTTCCCAAGCGCTTGAGTGCATGCCGGCCCTCCAGGGTGGCACGCACTTTGGCGTCCATCTTTTCCAGCAACGGCGTGTTGATGAAGCCCGGGCCCACCGCATTGATGCGGATGCCATCGGCAGCGTGCTCCCATGCAGCCGTCTGGGTCAGGCCGACCACACCGTGCTTGGCGGCCGCGTAGGCGGTCGAACCGGCATACCCGACCTGGCCCAGGATGGAGGCCATGTTGATGATGCTGCCGCCGCTGCCCGCCGTGCGCATCGCCTGGATCTGCGCCCGCTGGCACAGGAACACGCTGGTCAGGTTCACATCGACCACGCGCTTCCAGCCATCAATGGGGTAGTCGCCGCTGCTTGCCGCTGGCCCGCCGATGCCAGCGTTATTCACTGCGACATGCACGCCGCCCAGTTCCTTCACCGTGCGCTGCACCGCCGCTTCCACCGCCGCCTCGTCGGTGACATCCAACGCGACACCGATGGCCTCGGCCCCCTGGTTGCGCAGCGTGGCCACCGTGGCATCCACCGCATCCTGCTTCAGGTCCCACACCGAAATGCGCGCGCCCGATTCAGCGAGCGTTTCCGCTACCGCCAGGCCGATACCGGATACACCGCCGGTGACGATCGCGGTTTTTCCGTTGAGTCGGTAATCAATCATCTGTGGTCTCCATCTGTTGGGAAATCGATGCGGACAGAACCGTCCGACCTCGCCGACACTACGCCCTTCGTCGTGACGAAAGCGCTGCATGCGTGATACTTGCGCGCATGCCCGCCACCTGAGCTCCCATGCGTACAGCCTGCGTTCCACTTTCTGCCGATGCCGAACGGCGGCTGGATACCGATTCCTGCCTGCCTGGCGATCTGTACGAAGTGATGCTCAGCGATGCCACGGTCGATCTGCTGTTCGACAGCGGCTTCCTCACTACCCTCAATACGCGGTTCGGCCTGCTCTTTGACCACTACGAAGACGAATCGATCACCCGTCCCGAGCAGTTACAGTACGCACGCGCATTGCTGCGCGATCTTCAACTTGGCCGTAAATGCCAATCGATTGACCCGTTGGATATCGCATTCGGGCTGGCATTGGAGAAAATGACAGGAATCTATTTCCAACTCTGAAAGCGCAGGACCGATCCGCGCTGCAGGTGCACGATGGAACGTGCGGGCACATCGTCGCCGGCACCCATCATCCATGGTTGAGCGCCGAGCGATGTCCCGATATTTCACGTTTGCCGATTACCGCCGTTTTGGCCAGCGACACGGCTATGACTACCGTGCCGATCCAAGCCACCTGCGCGAAGAACAGTGGGCCGGTCACGGCGACCTGCACGAACAGACCCTGCGCGGCGGCATGAGCCTGCTCGCATCGGATGTGCACAACCGCATCGCCTACACCGCCACAGCGCACGAACGGCCCGGCCTGGTCATCCGCGTGATGCTGCAGGGCCAGGTCGACGTGCAGGTTCCCAACCGCAGTGACTTCAGCCTGCGCGCAGGCACCGCCGTGACCACCAGCCACCGCGACCATGTGGCAATGGTCGGCGTCCATCCCGGCAATATGCGCCTGCGTGGCATCAGCCTGATGGTGCCAGCCGATCTGGACCCGGACCTGCTGCGGCAACCGCAATTGCAGCGGGCATTGGGTTCACACATGGAATGCAGGCACTGGGCGATTCCGCACGCGATGCTGCCGCCTCTCGCGCAGCTGTTCGACAGCCCCTGGCAGGATGGCCTGGACGCGCTGTGGCGCGAGGGCATTGCCCTGCAGCTGCTGTCCACCGGCCTGCAGGCCGATGATCTGCACGCCGAAGGTGCGCGTGCGCTGCGCAGTGGCCAGCGGGCACGGCTGGAACGCGTACGGACGTTCCTGCACGACGACCCTGGCCATGCGCACAGCCTGCTGGAACTTGCCCAACTGGCCTGCATGAGCCCCAGCGCACTGCGCCGGCACTTCGTCCAGGCGTATGGCTGCTCGGTGTTCGACTACCTGCACGAACAACGCATGCGACATGCCGAGCAGGGCCTTCGCGAATCCGGCTGGAGCGTGGAACAGGCGGCTGCGGAAACCGGCTATCGGCATCCCAGCAACTTCGCTGCCGCATTCCGCAAGCGCTTCGGGCTGGTGCCCAGCCGCTGGCGCACCGGCCCTTCGAAGGTTGGTTGAAGCGCATCTGCCCGGGCAGGTGTCGACCTTGGTCGACACGCTTTCGCGCCACCGSGTTGCCGGCCAGCGGCCGGCAMTACCCCRTCRGTCCTGCARGCGATCTGTTCCGGTAGGTGTCGACCTTGGTCGACACGCYTTCGCACYACCGCGTTGCCGGCCAGCGGCCGGCACTACCCCGTCGGTCCTGCAAGCGATCTGTTCACGCTTTCGCGCCACCGGGTTGCCGGCCAGCGGCCGGCACTACCACAACCGGCGCTACCGACATCGCGCGACCGGGGTAGCGCCGGGCTGTGCCCGGCGTCATCCCCTCCGTCTCAGTACACCGGCAGTTCGATGTAACTGGCCTGCGCGGCGCTGTGCCATACCCGCTGCGTCGCCTTCTGGTAGTCACCCGGCTTGGCCAGGTAGATGTTCGGCACGTAGGTCTGTGGGTTGCGGTCGTACAGCGGGAACAGGCTGGACTGCACCTGCACCATCACCCGGTGGCCCTTCTGGAAGGTGTGGTTGGCATTGGGCAGGTCGAAACGGTACGGCAGCACCTGGTTGGCCGCCAATGCCTTGGGGTCGCTGAAGCTCTCGCGGTAGCGGCCACGGAAGATCGCCAGCGACACCGGCAGCTCATAGCCGCCCATCTCCGGTGTCGATGCTTCCTGGTCGGGATACACGTCGATCAGCTTCACCACCCAGTCGCTGTCGGTGCCACTGGTGGAAGCCTGCAGGTTCACCACCGGCGTACCTCCGATACGCAGCGGTGCGGTCAACGGCTCGGTGATGAAGGTCAGCACGTCGGGGCGGCCATCGACGAAGCGCTGATCCTTGACCAGCCAGGTCGTCCACATGTCGCGGTCGCCAAAGCGCACCGGACGCGGTACGAACGGCACCGGCTTGGACGGATCAGACACGTATTCCTCGAAGTCGCCCTCGCCCGCCGCCGGCGCCTGGAACGCCAGCTTGCCACCGGCACGCAGGTACAGCGGCTTGCTGTTTGCCGCGCACGCCTTCTCGCAGCTGCGCGGCCAGCCCTGCAGGCGGTCCCAGTGGTTTTCACCGGTGTTGTACACCAGCACTGGTGGCGTATCGGCCTTCGGCGCGCCATCCACCAGATACTGGTCGAAGAACGGCTTGAGCACGTCGCGGCGGAACTGCAGCGCGGTATCGCCATCGAATTTCAGCGCCCCAAGCTGGCTGCCGTCATAGTTCACCTGGCTGTGCCGCCACGGCCCCATCACCAGGTAGTTGTGGGTGTTGCCGGTATCGCGCCCTTCCATCGCCTGGTAGGCGTGGTTGGCACCCCACATGTCTTCCTGGTCCCACAGGCCCTGCAGCCACATGGTCGGCACCTTCAGCGGCGTCTTCGCCATCACCGCATCCAGCGCCTGGCCCTGCCAGAACGCATCGTATGCGGGGTGCTGTACCAGCTTTTTCCACCAGGTCAGCTGGTCCACGCCGGTAAAGCGCGCGTAGTCACCGGCCGAGCCGATGCGCAGGAAAGTGCTGTAATCGTCGTAGCCCAGCGACGGCAGCGGCGTGCCCTTGCCACGCTTCTCGGTCTGCATCGCGAAGTAGTTGAAATTGACCTGGCGGAAAGCGCCGTAGTTGAGCCAGTCGTCACCCATCCAGCCATCGACCATCGGGCTCTGCGGCGCGGCCACCTTCAGTGCAGGGTGCGGATCGGTCAGCGCCATCACCACGGTGAAGCCTTCGTACGACGAGCCGAGCATGCCGACCTTGCCGTTGGTCTCCGGCACATGCTTGACCAGCCAATCGATGGTGTCCCACGCGTCGGTGGAATGATCGACCTTGGTACCGTTCAGTGGCCCACGCAGCGGCCGCGTCATCACGTAATCGCCTTCGGAGCCGTACTTGCCACGGATGTCCTGGAACACGCGGATGTAGCCGCCATCGACGAACACTTCATCGCCCTGCGGCAGCAGATCGCGCATGCGCGGCGAATCGCTGCGGCTGGCGCGGCCGGCGGCGTCGTACGGTGTGCGGGTCAGCAGGATCGGTGCATTGTGGGCACCCTTGGGCACCACGATCACCGTGTACAGCTTGGTGCCATCACGCATCGGCACCATCACCACGCGCTTGTCGTAGTCGCGACCCACATCGGGGGCGACGAAGGGTTTTCCGCTGATGTCCGGGGTCATCGGCGGCGTGTCGGCGGCCAGCACGGCGCTGGACAGGCTCAGGGCTACGGCAACAGCAACGGCACGCACACGCATGGACATCACCTCCCGGCAGGAAAGGCCCCAGCCTACTCCCGTAGCCCCCGGCAAAGCGTGTGCCTGCTTTGCATTCTGCGGCGTTTACAGGCAGGACTGATGGCACATGTGCGGTCTGCTGCCGCTGCGCTCACCGGGCATGGCCCGGTGCTACCCGTTCACGGCCAACCACGGTAGCGCCGGGACATGCCCGGCGGATCCATCACGCCACCGGTACTTCATGCAGGGCCAGCCAGCGCCAGCGCCCTCCTTCCTGCCGCAGCACTGCCAGCGATTCCCGCCACGCGGTTTCTTCCCCACCCACGGCATGCCCTTCGCGATAACGCAGCACCGCCAGCGGCGACGGCGCTTCCACCGCCTGCACGGCCTCGATGGCGATCCCCAGTCCCGGCCGGGCGCCGTGTCCGCCCACGAACAGCGCCTGCACGGCAGCGCGGTCCAACCTGCGACCGGAGATGCCGACCATGCTGAAGTCCGCGCAGAAATGTTCCATCAGATCAGCCAGTGCATCGGCCGCGACCTCTGCGCGGAACCAGGCCTGCAGCTTGTCGTGCAGCAGGTGGATTTCGTGTTCGGCGGTCATGTCCATCAAGCAGTCTCCGGAGCGGAAAGGGAATGCAGCTGCGACCGGCGCAGCAGCGCCAGCGGCAACAGGGTGAGTACGGCCGCCAGGCCCAACGCCACGCCGGTGGCATGCGCCGGCCACCACTGCATGGCCAAGGCCAGCAGCAGAGCAATGGCGGCGGTACCCAGGCAGAAGCTGAGCTGGCGGTTGAGGTTCCACAGCGCACTGGCATCGCCCAGCGCCTCGGCGTCCACACTCTGGAACGCCAACGTCTGCGCGGTGCTGCTGCACAGGCTGCCGCCAGCGCCCATCAGGGCGAACAGCGTTGCGGCCAGCGTGAAGGGGGGCTGCGATTGCAGCGCCATCAGCAGCAGACCGCTGGCCTGCAGGACCATGCCCAGCCGCAGCACCGAGCCCGGCCCGAAGCGCGCCAGCAAGCGTCGGCTGCCGGTGATTGCCAGTGCCGAGGCCAGCGCCCACGGCAACATCAAGGCGCCGATCTGCGCGGCGCTGTAACCGGCGTGGTTCAACTGCAGGGTACTGGCCAGCTGGCTGCCGATGAACACACCCGGCACCGCCAGATAGACCAGCATCGCCATGCGCAGGCCTCGATGGGACAGCAGCGACCAGCGCAGCAGCGGCTGCGGCTGCCGGCGTGCATTACGCAGGTGGGCGGCGGCCAGCACTGCTGCCAGCAGCAGCAACCCTGCGCCGGCGAAGCGATGGTCGGGCTCACCCAGCCAGGTCAATGCCAGCAGCAACGCGCCCAGCGCAGACATGGCGGTGGCCAGTGCATAGCCCTGCAGGCGTGGCGCACTGCGCAGGCCATCGGCCGGCATCCACGCCAGCACCAGGGCGATCGCCAGCACCGCCAGCGGCAGGCTGGCCCACAGCACGCCGCGCCAGGACAGCCACTGCACCAGCAGGCCGCCAAGAGCCGGTGCAAGTGCCGGCACCAGCAACGCCACCAGCAGGATGCGCCGGGTCAGCGCACCGCGTTGCTCAGGCGTGCACTGCCGGTACGCCGCCGCCTGCGCCACCGGAATCAGCAGCCCGCCAGCCAACCCCTGCAGCAGCCGCCAGCCCAGCAGCCAGCCGATGGACGGCGCGGCGCCGGCCAGGCCCGCAGCCACCGCGAACAGCACCAAGGCAGCCAGCAGCAGGCGACGCTCGCCGCAGCGCGCGGCCAGCCACGGGGCCAGCGGAATCACCACGCTCAGGCCCAGCATGTAGGCCGTGCCTACCCAGGCCAGGGTGCCGATGTCCGCATGCAGCTCGGCCGCCAGCGCCGGGTAGGCCACGGTGGCGATGAACATGTTGACCAAGTCCAGCGCGAACACCAGCAGGAAGATCGCCTCATGGCGCAGGCGTGGGGAAGGCATCAGCAGGCTCCGGCAGCGAAGGCGACAGCATCGCGGACCAGCGTTGTTGGAAAAACACGACGGCAGCTGCAACACTGTCAAACCTGTTTTGACAATCAGCCACCATGGTCAGCCTCGATCGCTTCGATATCTTCCGTGCCGTGGTCGAGGCCGGCAGCCTGACCGCCGCCGCCGAGCGCCTGGGCCTGAGCCGGGCCGTGGTCAGCTTCAACCTGAAGCGGCTGGAGCAGGAGCTGGGGGTAACCCTGCTGCTGCGCAGTACCCGCCACCTGGCGCTGACCGAGGCCGGCGAACAGTTCCTGCAGCACTGCGTGCAGGCACTGGATGCCGCGCAGGCCGCCATCGATGCCGCGCGCCGCGACCAGCATCAACTGCAGGGCGTACTGCGCCTGACCACCACCCCGGAGTACGCGCAGCTGCGGCTGATTCCAGCACTGGAAGCCTTCCGCGCGCAGCATCCAGCGCTGGCGCTGCATCTATCGACCTCGCCAGCCCCGGCCGACCTGATTCCCGAGCGCTTCGACCTGGCGATCCGCCTCGGCCGCCTGCCCGATTCGCAACTGCATGCCACCGAGCTGGAACGTCACCCGCTGTGCGCGGTCGCCGCTCCGGCATTGCTGGCGCGCCTGGGGTCCGCCGAGGCGGTGGATGATCCGGTGCTGCTGGGCACCCTGCCCCGCCTCGGCTATCCGCGCCTGGCCGATGTGCCAGTGGTCGCGCCGGATGGCAGCGATGCATTGTTCGCCACCAATCCGGGCAACGCGGTGATACGCGTGGATGGGGCCAGCAGCCTGCGCGCGTTCGCCGTGGCCGGTGCAGGAGTGACCGTGCTGCCACGCTGGCTGATCGAGGACGATCTCGCCCACGACCGCCTGCGGCCGGTGCTGCGCCAGCATCGTTTCCCGCAGCAGAGCGTGTACGCGGTGTACCCGCACAGCAGCCAGCCCTCGCCGAAGGTGCGGCAGCTGATCGATTTCCTGCGCGGGTGGTTTGGTGACGACGCCAGCTGAATCCTTCGCCCGCCGGGCATGGCCCGGCGCTACCGGGATGCCCGTAATCGGGTAGCGCCGGGCCATGCCCGGCGAGCGCAGCGGCACCCCGTAAACAGACACGGCCCCTTGCGGGGCCGTGTCTTCAACCATCAGTACCGCAGCGGATCAGCGCAGCACCTGCTCCACCAGCTGCACGTCCACCGTCTGCAGCGGCTCGGCGGCGTTGCGCGACAACTGCACCTGGTAGGTGCCGCCGGCGATCTTCCACTGGCGTGCCTGCGCATCGTAATGCGCCAGGGTCTTCGGCTCGGCTTCGATGCGGATGCGGCGCTGTTCGCCCGGTTGCAGCTCGACCTTGTCGTAGCCGATCAGGCGGATCGGCGTGGCGCTGCCGGCCGGCAGCTTCAGGTACAGCTGGGCGACGTCGGCACCGGCGCGCATGCCGGTGTTGCGGATGTCGACGCTGGCAACCAGGCGCGAACCCTCCACGCTCACCTTCAGGTTTTCATAGGCGAACGAGGTGTAGGACAGGCCGTGGCCGAAGGCGAAGGTCGGGGTCAGGCCCTTGGCCGCCATCCACTTGTAGCCGACGTTGGCGCCTTCGATATCGAAATCGAACACATCGCCGAACGGCTTGGCCGGCTTGAAGCCAAGGCCATCGATGTGCGGGCGCGGCAGCTGCGATTCGTCCACCACCCAGGTCACCGGCAGGCGGCCGGACGGATTGGCCTGGCCGGTCAGCAGTGCGGCAATGCCTTCACCGCCACGGATACCCGGGTACCAGGCCTGCAGCACCGCCGGCACCTGCGCCAGCCACGGCGTACGCACCGGGCCGTTGGTTTCCAGCACCAGCACGGTCTTCGGGTTGGCCTTGGCCACCGCCGAAATCAACCCATCCTGGTTGTCCGGCAGCTGCATGTCCGGCAGGTCCACCGATTCGGCCGCCCACTGGGTGGCGAACACGATGGCCACATCCGCCTGTGCAGCAGCCTTGGCCGCAGCGGCGGCATTGGTGCCGTCCACATAGGTGATGGTGGCGTCCGGACGCGCGGCACGCAGCGATTCCAACGGCGAGGACGGATGGAATATCACCGGGCCCGGCCAGGTGGTCGGCAGCACGCCCGGCACCGCGTTGGTGCCCTTGGCCGTGACGCCCACCATCGACGAACCACCGCCACCGATCACGCCCTTGTCGGCATGGCCACCGATGATGACGATGCGCTTGGCGCTGTCGGCCAGCGGCAGCAGGCTGCCTTCATTGCGCAGCAGCACGCTGCCTTCTTCCACCGTGCGCTGGGCCACGGCGAAACCGGCTTCAGCGTCGACCTTCTGGTGCTGCGGCGGGTTGTCGAAGTTGCCGTGCAGGAACATCGTGCGCAGGATGCGCGCGACCATGTCGTTCAGGCGCGCCTGCGGTACCACGCCGCCGTGCACGGCCAGGCGCAGCGGCTCATCGAAGAACACCGCCGCATCGAACACTTCACCGGCGGACTGCTGGTCCAGGCCGGCCAGCGCCGCCTTCGAACCGCTGTGCACGCCGCCCCAGTCGGACATCACGAAACCGGGGAATTTCCACTCCTGCTTCAGCACCTGGTTCATCAGGTAGCCGTTTTCGCAGCCGTAGGTACCGTTGATCTTGTTGTACGAGCACATCGCCACGCCCGGGCGGCCAGCTTCCAGCGCGATCTCGAACGCCAGCAGATCCGACTCGTGCATGGCCTGCTCGCCAATGCGCACGTCATGGAAGTTGCGGCGGGTCTCCATGTCGTTCAGCGCGAAGTGCTTCATCGACGAGATCACGTGCTGGCTCTGCACGCCCTGGATCACTGCGCCGACCATCGAACCGGCCAGCAGCGGGTCTTCACCAGCGTATTCGAAGTTGCGGCCGTTACGCGGGTCACGCTGCAGGTTGACGCTGCCGGACAGCAGGATGTTGAAGCGCTGCTGCCAGGCTTCGCGGCCCATCGTCGCGCCACCGGCAAAGGCAACACCGCGGTTCCAGGTGGACGCCGTGGACGGGCCCGACGGCATGGCGGTGGCGAAATCACCCGGGCGGATGCCACCGGGATTGGTCACGCCCACGCCGGCGTCGGCCGACTGCTGCGACGGAATGCCCAAGCGCGCTACGCCCGGCACGAAACCGGCCGAACCCACCGCACCTTCCGGCAGCTTGCCACCGTCCTTGCCCAGCCCGAAGTAGCTGTGCAGCATCTGGAACTTCTCGTCCTCGGTCATCGCCTTCAGCAGCAGCGCAGCGCGCGCATCGGCGGTGAGCGTGGTATCCATCCACGGCTGCTCGCCGCCCTTGTCAGCCGCATAGGCCAGGGTCAGCAGGGTTGCACGCAGCGCGCTGCCTTCAACCTTGAACGGCGCACTGCTGGCGGCCTGGAAGCCATCGCTGAAATAGCTGGCATCGGCCTCCAGGGCCACGCGTGCCGGATCGAAGCCGGCCGCTTTGGCCGATTCACCGGCCACCGCGCCGAGCAGCACCGCCGGCGCGCCCAGTCGCGAACGCGACACCAGTGCCGGCAACTGCGAAGCACCGGCGCCAGCGTCGGTGTACACCGCCACTGCATGGCGGCCGTCATCCAGGCGCAGGTAGTTCAGGCCCGGCTGGTCGGGGCCGGATTCGGCGGCGATCGGCAGCCGGGTCAACACGGCCTGGCCGTGCTGGGTCTGGCCGTCATCCTTGCCGGCGGCGATGAAGCGGTACTGGTAGCCCAGGCCATCGGCCAGCAGCTGCAGCGGATCGACCTGGCCGATGCCGCGCTGTACCTGGCGAACGCTGACCGCATCCACCTGCAGGGTCTTCAACTGGGCAGCCAGGGCCGGCATCGCGTCCGCGGTCGGCGCCTGTTCCAGCGTCAGCACGGTGAAGGCGGCGGAGTCGGCCCAGGCCGGGGTGGCCAGTGCGGCAGACAGGGCCAGGGACAGGGCGAGCGGCTTTGTAAACGTTTTCATCGGCGGGCGTAATTCCGTTGCCAAGGCAATCGGTCCAGGGAAAGTGCCGCCGAAGGGTGCAGCGTCATGCCGCGCATGCGTTGCCGGGCAACGCCTTGCAGGCCAGAGGACGGGCCGGTCTGCGCGCGGGACCCTCCTCCCGTGCGTGACAACCTGCCTGTCCGGGCCGCGCAGGGCGACCCATCATGTGAAGAGTGTGCGAGGGCGTTCATCGCTGTCAACAGGACCTAAGTCACAGGCGCGATGTGCGGACTGGTTATCAGCCCATCACCGGCGGTCATCAACGGGCTGCACGGCGCTGCCGATAATGGTTCTCCCCGGCGACGAATCGAGCCCATGACCGTACATCGCGACTTCGACCATCTCTGGCGCGACCGCTGTGACACCTCCAGCCAGCGCAGCCCGCGCGTGCTGATCCGGGTGTTCGTCGCCCCCGGCGAACTGGAACGCAGCGTGGCCTTCTACGAGCAGCTGCAGGGTGTGGTCGCCGATGCCGGCTTTCCGTTTCCCGATGCGGGCCTGCGGCTGGCGATGGTCGGTGCGTTCCTGCTGATCGAAGGCTGCGACGAGGCGCTGGCGCCGTTCACGTCGACCACGGGCACGTTGCTGGTCGACGACGTTCGGCCTTATCACGACAAGTTGGTGGCCGCCGGCGCCGAGATCATCTTTCCGCTGCAGGTGGTACCGACCGGTGCGGCGTTCAATGCGGTGCATCCCGATGGCACCGTGGTCGAGTACGTGCACCACCGGCCGGACCCGCAGGGGCGGTGAGGTGGCGGCCGGGCTGCGCCCGGCACCCGCAGAGGCAACGGCCAATGCAACAGCAGAAGCAAAAGCTGGGCTCCTATGGGTAGGCGGGGTGGGTCCGGTTGCGGGGGGCGCCGTGAATCCATCCATGGAGGCTCGGTCGCGCCATCCATGGCGCTCACGCCCCCGCAACCGGACCCACCCCGCCTTCGACAGATTTCCGGCGCGCAGTAGATCCACGCCATGCGTGGATGTTTTTCCCATGAACCTTTGCGGCATACGTCATCCACGCATGGCGTGGATCTACAATTCCTCCATGTCCTCCCCCGCTCTACCCTGGAATGGCACCCTGCTGTTGGATGCACACGTGGCCGTGCTGCAGGGCCACGCCGGTGACAGCGCCGCGCATGCGCACTACGCCCATCAGCTGCTGCTGAGCGACGGCGTCCCTTGGCAGGTCGAGATCGATGGCGTGCAGCAGCAGGGCCAACGGCTGTGGCTGCGCTCCTTCCAATCGCACGCGATCCTGTCGGCGCCCGCTGACGGCTGCACGGTGTTCCTCGAACCGGCACATGCCGACCTCGAACAGATCCAGCAGCATCTGCAGTCGTTGCCCGGCAATGCCGCGCAGCTGCACGAGTGGCTGCCGCGACTGAGCCGCCCACAGCCCCTGGACCGCCGCGTGCAGGCGGCGCTGGCCCGCATCACCCAGCACCTGCCCGGCCCGGTGCCAGCCGCCGATATCGCCGAGGCCGCGCATCTGTCGACCAGCCAGCTGCATCGGCGCTTCCAGTCCGAGCTGGCAGTGACCCTGCGCGGTTGGGTGCTGTGGCAACGGCTGCGCAGTGCGCTGGCGCATCATCTGCGCGGGCACAGCCTGACCGACAGCGCGCATGCTGCCGGTTTCGCCGATCTGCCCCACCTCTCGCGCAGCCTGCGCCGCATGTTCGGCATCGGTGCCGCGCAACTGCAGGGCCTGCAGCTGCACGCGGCCTGACGCATCGATCAACCGCGCCTGCGCAGTCCTTCCGGAAGCTCCGGCACCTCGCCATGGGGCAGCGCGCGGAAGGGGGCCAGCAGTTGTGCGGAATACGCCAGCGGATAGTCCGGCTGGCTGCCGATGCCCAGATCACGCTGCCGCAACCGATAGCCCGGTGCATCAAACGCGGTCCCCAGCAGGTGGTCCCACACGGTGAAGAACAAACCGAAATTGACATCACCTGCAGTGCCATAGCGGATGTGGTGGAAGCGGTGCAGCGGTGCCCATGCCATCACCCGGCCCAACACACCCGGGCGCATGTCCACGTTGGAATGCTGCAGCAGCAGCTGGATCGCGATGGCGAACGCCAGCACTGCGGCCACCGGCATCGGCATGCCCAACAGCAGCAGCGGCAGTACGCCGCCCACCGCTTCGGCGGCCTGGTGCAGTGGGTGTTTCATCAAACCATTGAAGCCATACATGCGGATCACGCTGTGATGCACCGCATGCAACCGCCACAACCAGCCGATGCGATGGCTGGCGTAGTGCACCAGGGTGATGCCAAGGTCAGCCGCGATGATCGCCACCAGCACCTGCAGCGCGAATGGCCACTGCGTCGGCCAGACGTGCCAGGGCACGATTGCCGCCAGCATCGGCACCGTGGCGATCGACAGCAGGTTCAGGCTTTCATTGACCAGCGCATGCAGGACGTCGCGCAGGCGGTCACCCTGGTCGTGGTTGAACGCCGGATCGTAAGGCCACAGCCGCTCGGCAGCGAACGACACCGCGATGGCGACAGCCAGCAAGGCAAGCAGCCACAGCGGGTCACCGTGGGAGTGGCCGACCCAGGCGATGGCGGCGGCAACAAAACCCAGCAGGAACAACGGGGCATACAGGCGGAGCATCCAGTGCTTCATGGCTGGCTCTGAACAGTGAGGGGCCTGCATGCTGGCGCGGCATGCGGGCTGCAGGCTTGAACAAACAGCGCAACCCCGCGTCCGCTCACGTTGAATGCCCACCTTGGTGGGCGATCCACGTCTGGCGTGGATCTACAATGTCGACCTCATCGCGGCCTGGACCGGCATGGATTCCTTCACCTTGATGCGCGCCTTCCGCCGCATCGTCGAACGCGGCAGCCTCGCCCGTGCTGCCGAAGACCTGGGCCTGTCGCCAGCCGGGCTGAGCAAGCAGCTGCGCACGCTGGAAACGCATCTGGGCGTAGTGCTGCTGCAGCGGACCACCCGCCGCATGAGCCTGACCGAAACCGGCCATGCCTATTACCGCGAATGCTGCCGCCTGCTCGATGAACTGGACGCGCTGGAGCGCGGCATCGCCGAACAGCGCGGTGAAGTGAGCGGGCGCCTGCGGGTCAATGCACCGCAGTCATTCGCGCTGAGCACGCTGTCGCCATTGCTGCCACGCTTCCTGCAGCAGCATCCGCAGCTTGCACTGGACCTGGTGATGGAAGACCGTCTGCTTGATGCGGTTGGCGAAGGGTTCGATGTATCCCTGCGCATCCGCGCCGAACTGGAAGATTCGCGGCTGGTCGCACGCCGCCTGGCTTCGCTGCAGCAGGTGCTGTGCGCGGCACCGTCCTATCTGCAGCACCATCCGGCACCGCAGGTGGTGGAAGAACTGCAGGCGCACAGCGTGCTTGGCTACAGCCTGTCCGATTCACCCGGCAGCTGGCCGCTGCTCGGCCCCGATGGCCAGGTCACGGTGACCCTGCCGACACGGGTCACCGCCAACAACAGTCTGCTGCTGCGTGACCTGCTGGTCGCCGGCCTCGGTATCGGTGCGCTGCCCTCGTTCCTGGCCGCACCGGCACTGGCCAGCGGCGAACTGCAGCAGGTGCTGCCCAACCATCGCTATCCGCCGCGGTTCGTCTACGCGGTCTACCCCACCGCGCGCCACCTGCAACCGAAGGTACGCGCCTTCATCGATTTCCTGCACGCCGAACTGCCCGCCTGCGCCGGGCTGGATTCGTAACCGCCAGCGAAAACTGAGCTGCCCGCCGCGTGCTGTTTCGGCCCGGCGCCACTGCCTACTCTGCCGCCTCCCCTCTCACGGACGGCAGGCCGATGATCGCCTCTCCTTCGCTGACCACCACTGCACCGGTGGTCGATTTCTTTCATGACGTGGTCTGCGGCTGGTGCTTCGTGCTGGCCCCGCGCCTGCAGCAGGTCTCGGTCGAACTCGGCATCCAGGTCCACCACCGCAGCTTCGTGCTGCAGGACTCGCGCGAACAGATGATCGAGGTATTCGGCTCGATGCCGCGCGCCAAGGCCATCATCCTGCGCCACTGGGCCGACTGCGCCGCGCATGACGACAGCGCGCGCATCGATATCGACGGCATGCGGGCACAGGACTTCGAATACCCTTCCGGTTGGCTGGGTGCACTGGCCTGCCAGGCCGCCGGCATGCTCGGCGGCAACGCCGCACACGGCGCGATGTTCGATGCCGTGCAGTGGGCGCACCTGCACCAGCACCGAAACATCGGTGACGTCGAGGTGCTGCTGGACATCGCCGAACAGCTGGGGCATCGGCGTGGCGTCTTCGCCGACCGGATGCGCAGCGATGAGGTGCGCCAGCGCGTGCAGGCCGACCGCGCTGAAGCTGCCGCACTCGGCATCCGCTCCATCCCCACCGTCATCACCGGCAACGGCCTGCGCCTGCAGACCCTGCCGCTGCCGCAACTGCGCCAGGCCCTGGCGCCGCTGGTCGCGGCCTGAGCCGCACCGTTCCCCACCTTCAAGGAGATTCCCATGACCCCACGTACCCTGGGCACCGCCCTGGCCCTGCTGTTGGCCGGCGCCGCGGCTTCCACCGCCGTGTCCGCGCACGAACGCGTTCCCTCCGGCCAGCAGGTCGGCACCAGCCCCTGGGGGCCGAAGGACGAGATCGGCCGCCTCAACCTGATCACCGAGGCCTCACGCGCAGCGATCCTGTCGCGGGTCAGCGGCGGCAAAGCCTACGATCTGGCCACCGAGTACTACGTCGGCATGCCCAGCTGGCAGGATGCCGGCGACCCGCACTACCAGTTCTGGATGACCCACACCCCGCGCGGCACGGTGATGGACGACCCGATGGGCGTAGGCGAGACGATGAACCTCACCCGCAGCTACACCGGCACCGCGTTCTCGATGTACAGCCACACCGGCACCCACATCGATGCGCTGAACCACTTCGGCATCCATGGAAAGATCTGGAATGGCTTCGAGGCCGACAAGCACCTCGGCGACCGCGGCTGGAACGTCACCGGCATCGAGAAATTCCCGCCGCTGATCGCCCGTGGCGTACTGATCGACGTGGCCGGCGCCAAGGGCATGGACATGCTGCCGGACAGCTACCGCGTCACCCGCCAGGACCTGAAGGATGCGCTGGCGCGCCAGCACGTGCAGCTGCAGCAGGGCGACATCGTACTGATCCGCACCGGTCGCATGCGCCTGTTCGAACAGCCCAAGGCCTACATGGCCAACCCGCCGGGCATGGGCATGGATGCGGCGCGTTTCCTGGTGGAGGACAGCGGCGCGATGATCGTCGGCGCCGACAACCTCAGCTTCGAGACCTTCCCTTCCGAAGTGTCCGACGACTACGTGCCGCTGCACACCTACCTGCTGGCGCAGCAGGGCGCGCCGATCATCGAGCTGGTGGCGCTGGATGAACTGGCGCGCGACAAGGTCTATGAGTTCGCCTTCATCGGTGGCCCGCTGAAGATCCGCGGCGGCGACGCCGCGCCGCTGCGCCCGGTGGCCCTGCCGGTCCGCCCGTGACCCGATAGCCGGGCCAGGGTGGGCGGTGCCGACCTTGGCCGGCACCGCTTTTCCCGCATCCAGGCCCCCGTTCCCCAGTAGATCCACGCCCTGCGTGGATGCTTTACCTCCTTCAGCAAGCTGAAACCCCGCCCTCCGATTTCATTAGTAATATTACTCACAAGCCGAGTAGCATGTCCGGTCTCAGCCCCTGATATCGGCCTGTCGATACTCGCTCCATGCCTGCCGTTTCCGCCCACTTCTGCCGCTTCCCGCCAGCCCGGCGCCTCCCCCGGAGGACCGGCTGATGGGCGCCGTCGTCGCCCTCGACCGCCTGCTGGACGGCCGCCAGGTCTGGCGCGGGCCGGCACGCCAGGGGCAGGCCAGCGACCATCTGGCCAGTGGCCACCCGGCGCTGGACGCGCGCCTGCCCGGCGGTGGCTGGCCAGCCAGCGGGCTGTGCGAAGTACTGCAGGCAGCACCCGGGGTCGGTGAACTGGCCCTGATCTGGCCGGCGCTGGCAAAGCTGAGCCAGCAACCACGACCGATCGTGCTGGTCGCCCCACCCTATCGCCCGCACGCCCCGGCATGGGCCGCCGCCGGGCTCGACCTGGCCCAGCTGCAGATCATCCACGCCGCACCGAAGCAGGCGCTGTGGGCGGCCGAGCAGTGCCTGCGCTCTGCCGCCTGCGCCGCCGTGCTGTGCTGGCCGCAGCAGGCCGACGATCGTGCCCTGCGCCGCCTGCAGGTTGCCGCCGACAGCGGCCAGTGCCTGGGTTTCGTGTTCCGCGAGGCCCGCGCCGCCCGCAACCCCTCCCCGGCCAGCCTGCGCCTGCAGCTCGACCATGGCCAGGTGCGGGTGCTGAAGTGCCGCGGCGGGCTGCCACCGGCGCAGCCGTTGCCGCTGGCCATCGCCCACTGAGGCCGCGCCATGCACTGGGCCTGCCTGTTGTTGCCGCAGCTGGCGCTGGACAGCGTGCTGCGCCTGCAGCCCGATCCACAGCGGCCACTGGTACTGCTGCAGGGGCCGGCGCAGCGTCGTGTGCTGCGTGCGGTCAGCCCTGCCGCGCGGGCAGCGGGGCTGCGCCCGGGCATGCTGCTGTCGGCCGCGCAGGTGCTGGTGCAGGACCTGCAGCTGCATGACTACGATCCCAGCGCCGAACAGCACACCCGGCAGTTGCTGGCCAGCTGGCTGTATGCCACCAGCTCGCTGGTCAGCCTCGATTTTCCGCATGCGCTGGTGCTGGAGATCGGTGCCAGCCGTGCCCTGTTCGGCGATTGGCTGACGATCGAACAACGCCTGCGCAACGGCCTGCACGACCTGGGCTTCCGCCATCGCCTGGTCGCTGCCCCCAACCCGCATGCCGCGCGCGTGCTGGCCAATGTGCACGATGGCCTTGGCATCGATGCGCAGCAGCTGCCCGCCGCACTGGCACAGCTGCCACTGGCGCGTAGTGGCCTGCCCGTTGATGCAGTGACCGTGCTGGCACGCTCCGGCCTGCGCACGCTGGGGGCGGCCTTCGACCTGCCGCGCGAAAGCCTGGCCCGCCGCTTCGCCCCCGAGGTACTGCAGCAGCTGGATGCCGTGCGCGGTTTGGGCAACGCGCCGCTGCGCTATTACCAGCCGCCGGACCGGTTCGATGCGCGCATCGAATTCGAATACGAGATCGAATCCAGCCAGGCCCTGCTGTTCCCGCTGCGGCGCCTGCTGCTGGATCTGGCCGCATTCCTGTGTTCGCGCGATGGTGGCGTGCAGCGTTTCGATCTGCATTTCGAGCACGACCTGCTGCCGGCCAGCGTGCTGACCATCGGCCTGCTGGCCCCCGAACGCGATGCGGCGCTGCTGTTCGAGATCGCACGCAACCGCATGGAAGCCTTCGCCCTGCCCGCCGGCAGCCGTGCGCTGCGCCTGCAGGCCGAGCAGCTGCCGCCGTTCGTGCCGGCCGCACGTGACCTGTTCGATACCCGCCCGGCGCAGGCGATGCCATGGACCCAGCTGCGCGAGCGCCTGCGTGCCCGCCTCGGCGATGACGCCGTGCAGCCACTGGCCGTGCAGGCCGACCACCGCCCCGAACGCGCCAGTGGCACCCAGCCACCGGCCAAGCCACCCGCTTGGTGGCCGCTGCGCCCCGGCTGGCTGCTGGAGACGCCACAGCCGCTGCGCGATCCGCGCCTGCGCATCGTCGCCGGGCCGGAACGGATTGAATCGGGCTGGTGGGACCAGGCCGATGCACGCCGCGACTATTACGTGGTGGAAACCGCGCAGGGCCAGCGTGGCTGGGCCTTCCGCACGCGCAATGATCCGCATGCGCCGTGGATGCTGCACGGCTGGTTCGGTTGAGCCCCATGCACACCGATCTGCCCGGATACGCCGAACTGCACTGCCTGTCGGCCTTCAGCTTCCAGCGTGGCGCATCCACCGCCGAGGAACTGTTCGCACGCGCCGCCGGCCAGGGTTACCGCGCGTTGGCCATCACCGACGAATGCTCGTTGGCTGGCATCGTGCGCGCATGGCAGGCGGCGAAGACGCACGGCGTGGCGCTGATCGTCGGTGCCGAATTCCAGGTTGAAGACGGGCCCAAGCTGGCCCTGCTGTGCACCAACCAAGCCGCTTACGCCGGGCTGTGCCAGCTGATCACCACCTGTCGCCGGCGGGCAGCCAAGGGCGGATACCGCTGCCTGCGCGAGGATCTGCAGGGACTGCCCGAGGGCCTGCTGTGCCTGTGGCTGGACCGGCAACCGGCGGCCACCGAACTGGAACTGCTGCGCCGTTGTTTTCCGCAGCGCCTGTGGCTGGCCGTGGAGCTGCACCACGAACACGACGACACGCGCCGGCTGCAGCAGCTGCAGGCCTTCGGCGAGCGCCACCGGTTGCCGCTGGTCGCCAGTGGCGACGTGCACATGCACGTGCGTCGGCGTCGTGCCTTGCAGGACACGCTGACCGCGATCCGCCATCGCTGCAGCGTGGCCGAGGCTGGTTGGCGCCTGTTTGCCAACGGCGAGCGTCATCTGCGCCCGCGCACTGCACTGGCCCAGCTGTATCCGCCCGAACTGCTGGCAGAAACCCTGCGCATCGCCGAACGCTGCCACTTCTCCCTGGACCAGCTGAAATACACCTACCCGCGCGAACTGGTGCCCGAAGGCCACGACCCGGACAGCTGGCTGCGCGTGCTGGTCGAGCGCGGCATTCCTTGGCGTTGGAAAAAGGGCATCGAGCCAGCCCAGCGCAAGCAGATCGAGCACGAACTGGCACTGATCAAGCAGAAGCAGTACGCCTCCTATTTCCTCACCGTGCAGGACATCGTGCGCTTCGCCCGCAGCCAGGACATCCTCTGCCAGGGCCGTGGCTCGGCCGCCAATTCAGCGGTGTGCTTCGTGCTGGGTGTGACCGAGATCGACCCAGCGCGCAGCAACCTGCTGTTCGAGCGCTTCATCTCCGCCGAGCGTGATGAACCACCGGACATCGACATCGACTTCGAACACGAGCGCCGCGAGGAAGTGCTGCAGTACGTGTTCAACCGCTATGGCCGCGAGCGTGCCGCGTTGACGGCGGTGGCGATCAGCTACCGTGGCCGCAGCGCGATCCGCGATGTCGCCCGTGCGCTGGGCCTGCCGATGGACCAGGTCAACGAGCTGGGCGCGGCGATGGACCATTGGGGCGGCAACATTCCGTTGCCGGAAACCCTGCGCGAGCGCGGTTTCGATCCGGAAACACCGTTGATGCGCCGGCTGCTGGCATTGACCGCCGAGCTGATCGATTTTCCGCGCCATCTGTCGCAGCATCCGGGCGGCTTCGTGATTTCCGAGCATCCGCTGTCGACGCTGGTGCCGGTGGAGAACGCGGCGATGGCCGACCGCACCGTCATCCAGTGGGACAAGGACGACCTGGACGCCACCGGCCTGATGAAGGTCGACTGCCTGGCACTGGGCATGCTCACCGCCATCCGCAAATGCCTGGCGATGCTGCAGCAGCACGGCCTGCACGAAGGACGCATGGATGCAATCGAGGACGATGACAAGCCGACCTACGACATGATCTGCGCCGCCGACACCATCGGCGTGTTCCAGATCGAGTCGCGCGCGCAGATGGCGATGCTGCCACGCATGCAGCCGCGTAATTTCTATGACCTGGTGATCGAAGTAGCGATCGTGCGCCCCGGGCCGATCCAGGGCGACATGGTGCATCCCTACCTGGAACGTCGGCGGATCCTGCGCGAACAAGGCCCGGATGCGTTGAATGATCCGGAGAACCCGCTGTATCCAGCGCGACTGGAACGCGTGTTCGCGCGCACTCTGGGCGTGCCCTTGTTCCAGGAGCAGGTGATGCAGCTGGCGGTGGAAGCTGCCGGTTATGAACCCGGCGAAGCCGATGCACTGCGCCGTTCGATGGCCGCCTGGAAGCGTCGTGGCGGCCTGGAACCGCACCGCGAAAAGCTGCTGACGGGCATGTTGAAAAACGGCTTCAGTCTGGAATATGGCGAGCACCTGTTCGAGCAGATCAAGGGCTTCGGCGACTACGGTTTTCCGGAAAGCCACGCGGCCAGCTTCGCCCTGCTCACCTATGCCAGCTGCTGGCTGAAGTGCCACCACCCGGCTGCATTCACCGCCAGCCTGATCAACAGCCAGCCACTGGGCTTCTACAGCCCCGACCAGCTGCTGCAGGATGCACGCCGGCATGGCATCACGGTACTGCCGGTGGACGTGCGCCACAGCGACTGGGATTGCACACTGGACTTCAGCAAGGGCGCGGCGGCAATCCGGCTCGGCCTGCGCCTGGTCGATGGCTGCAGCGAACCGGCCGCGCAGATCATCATGCGTGAACGCGCACGGCGCCCCTTCGACGATGTCGGCGATCTCTGCCAGCGCACCGCACTGGATCGCCGCCAGCAGGGCCTGCTCGCCGATGCTGGCGCCCTGCGCGGTCTCAGCGGCCATCGCCACCGCGCACGCTGGGATATCTCCGGCGTGGAGAACCGCCTGCCGTTGTTCGACCAGGCCCGCGCCACCGCCGAAGCGCGCGTGGCCCTGCCCCTGCCCAGCGCCTGGGAAGACATGCAGGCCGATTACCGCAGCACCGGCACCACCCTCGGCCGCCATCCGATGTCGTTCCTGCGTGCGCAGCTGCGAACCCGTGGCTGCCTGGATGCCGCGCAGCTGGCCAACCATGGTCATGGCCGGCGCGTACGCATCGCCGGCCTGGTACGCATGCGCCAGCGCCCGCAGACCGCCAGCGGCGTCACCTTCCTTACCCTGGAAGATGAAACCGGCATGGTCAACGCCGTGGTCTGGCGACATCTGGCCGACCGCCAGCACCACGTCCTGGTAGATACGCAGCTGATGCAGATCGACGGCCGGCTGGAACGCGTGGATGGCGTGCAGCATGTGATCGTGCAGCGCATGCACTGCCTGGACGAACTGCTGCAGGGACTGCGCAGCCACAGCCGCGACTTCCATTGACGATACACACCGTCACACACCGAACTGGCCACGGCCGACCGGATTCCGCTATCGTCGGCCACGTCCAAGGAAGGAATACACAATGGCTCGTGCCCTGACCCTGACCACCCTGGTGGTCGCCATGCTCGCGTTGCTCGTTTCCGGCTGGACCGCCTGGAACCTGCATCGCAGCCAGTCACCGCACCGCGTGATCGAAGCGCGCGGCCTGATCATCCACGATGCCAGCGGCCAGCCGCGGGTGATCCTCGGCGCCCCGGTTCCCGACCCCCTCAGCCGGGGCCGCCCGCAGGGGCCGCGTGCCACCGCCCTGTCCGGCCTGATCCTGCTCGGCCCCGATGGCTCCGAGCGCGGCGGCTACGGCACCAGCGACCGGGGTGGCGAAGCCCTGCTGACCCTTGACGATGCCACCGGCACCACCGAGGTCTTCAAGGTGGTCGCCAATCCGGACCGCGGTGCCAGCCTGATGGTCAAGCACCAGAACAACACCGGCGCCATGCTGAGTTCCTGGCAGGGCAAGCCGGAGCTGGTGTTCCTCGACGACAGCGGCCAGTCCTACTACGTGCGCCCCGGCGCCAGCGCTGCGCCCTGAGCGCGCACGCTCAGCGCATCACCGCCGCCAGGTCATCGGCCAACCGACGTTGCTGCGGCGGGCCGAGTGCCGCACAGGTGATGCGCAACCCATGCGCCGGTGCAGACACCGCAAAGACTTCACCCCCACGCACATGCCAGCCACGCGCCGCCAGCGCCAGCACCTGCGGCGTGCTGTCGGCCGGCAGGGGCAGCCACAGATTCAAGCCTTCCATCGGCATCGGTGTCGGCAGCCCGCGCGCCTGCAGCAGGGCCTGCAGACCCTGCAGCCGCTGCTGGTAGCGCTCACCGGCGGCAGCCACCTTCGCCCGTTGCTGCGCCGACTCCAACACCGAACTGGCTGCATCCTGCAACAGATGGCTGACCCAGCCGGTGCCCGCCGCCAGCCGCAGACGCAGGCGCGCCGCGGTCTGCTCATCGCAGGCCAGCCAGGCCACGCGCAGGTCCGGGCCCAACGCCTTGGACAACGAACGCAGCAACGCCCACCGCCGACCGTCCATCGGCAACACCGAGTGATAGGCCTGTTGCGAGAGCAGCGCGTAGTGATCGTCGATCAGCACCGCGACCTGCGGATAGCCGGCCAGCAACTGGCGCAGCGCACGTGCACGCTTCGCGTCCAGGCTGGCACCAGTAGGATTGTGTGCGCGCGGGGTCAGCAGCACCGCGCGTGCACCTGCATCCAACGCCTGCCGCAATGATTCCACCTGCATGCCGTGCGCATCCACCGCCACCGGCAGCGGCGCGTGTCCGGCCGCACCGAGGACATTGAGGCTGCCCAGGAAACAGGGATCCTCCACTGCGATGCGGTCCCCCGGCAGCAGCCACGCCGACAACAGACGCTCGATGCCATCGACCGCGCCATGGGTCAGTTCCAGCGCATAGTCCGGCGGGCAATCGGCATCCAGCGAAGCCCGTGCCAGGCGTTGCATGCGTGGATCGACCGTCTCCACTCCATACAGGCGCGAGGCCGCCGCGGCCACCCGCAGGCTAGGCAGGCAGCGCGGATCCGGGTTGCCGCCGGCCAGGTCATGCAGGGCCAGCCCCGGCGCACTGCCCTCGCGCGCCATCGTCGCCGGCAGGCCGCGCACCACCGTGCCGCGACGCCCTGCCGTACTGGCCAGGCCCGCCGCGTCCAGCCGCTTGTAGGCAGCGGCTACGGTATTGCGGTTGACCCCCAGTCGATCGGCCAGATCCCGCACCGGCGGCAGCACGCTGCCGGCCGCCAGATGGCCGCTACCGATGCCCTCGCGGATGCTGTCGAAGATCGCTTCGGCGCTGTTCCCGGTGATTTTCATTTTGTCCTATGCCAAACTATCTCTTGTCCTGTGCCAGTGTATCCCACCCTGGCCACCCCGCACCGGAGGTGCCCCATGTCCCTCGCCCCCGCCGACTGGCCCGTCGCCCAGTCCGTCGAACAGATCGCCGCCAACCTGGCCACCGTGCGCCAGCGCATCGCCAGCGCCTGTGCCCGCGCCGGTCGTGATCCGGCCAGCGTGCGCCTGCTGCCGGTCAGCAAGACCGTCGATGAAGCACGCATCCGCATGGCCGTAGCCGCCGGTTGCCACCAGCTGGGGGAAAACAAGGTGCAGGAGGCGCAGCGCAAGGCCGAGGCCATGGCCGACCTTGGCGTGCATTGGTCAGTCATCGGCCACCTGCAGACCAACAAGGCCCGCTACGTCGCACGCTTCGCCAGCGAGTTCCAGGCGCTGGACAGCCTGCGCGTGGCCGAGGCGCTGCAGCAGCGGCTGCTGCTGGAGGACCGCACGCTGGATGTGTTCGTACAGGTCAACACCTCGGCAGAGCCCAGCAAATACGGCCTGGAGCCGGCGGCGGTGGCCGACTTCGTGCAGCAGCTGCCCGCCTTCGACCGCCTGCGCGTGCGTGGCCTGATGACCCTCGCCATCTTCACCCCCGAGGTGGAACGCGTACGCGCCTGCTTCGTGCGCCTGCGCGAGCTGCGCGACCAGCTTCAGCAGACGGCGCCGGCAGGCCTGGACCTGTCGCAGCTGTCGATGGGCATGTCCGGTGATTTTGAAGTCGCCATCGAGGAAGGTGCCACCGTCGTCCGCGTTGGCCAGGCGATCTTCGGTGCACGCTCCACGCCCGACAGCTTCTACTGGCCCACCCCGGGAGCACCGGCATGAAGCGCGCCGTTGCCCTGCAGCACGTGGCCTTTGAAGATCTTGGCACCCTGCATCCGCTGCTGCTCGCGCAGGGATGGCAGGTACATACACTGCAAGCCGGCGTGGATGCACTCGATGCAGCCGAAGATGCCGATCTGCTGGTGGTGCTGGGTGGCCCGATCAGCGTCAACAATGGAGCGGCCTACCCGTTCCTCGCCGACAGCATCGCGTTGCTGCAGCGTCGCCTGCAGCAACAGCGGCCGACGCTGGGCATCTGCCTGGGCGCCCAGTTGATGGCGCGCGCACTGCATGCTGTCGTTGCCCCCACCGGCGGCAAGGAAATTGGTTTTGCACCGCTGCTGCTCACCGATGAAGGCCAGCGCTCGCCTTTGCAGGCATTACAGGGCATCCCGGTGCTGCACTGGCATGGTGAAGCCTTCGAACTGCCGGAGGGCGCACGCCGCCTCGCCAGTACGCCCGCCTGTCGCCACCAAGCCTTCGCCATCGGCCACCATGCACTCGCGTTGCAATGCCATCCCGAACTGGATGCGCGCCAGTTCGAGCGCTGGCTGATCGGCCATGCGCTGGAACTGGCCGCGGCCGGTATCGATCCCGTCGACCTGCGCACGCAGGCCCGCCGCTACGGCGGGCCTCTCGCCGCCGCGGCGACCGCAATGTTCCATCAGTGGCTGCACGACCTGCCGGAGACCCGCCAATGCACTACCGCCTGACCATCCAGCACAACGGCATCCATTGGGGCCATGTCGACTGCGACGGTCCCAACGCGCTGCAACGCATTGATGCCATCGCCGCACGCCTGCCCGCTGCCGAAGGCTTCACCCTGCAACGGCAGAAGGGCATCGGTGAGGAGCGCATCCTCTCCAGCACCGCCGATGGCCTGCGCGTGCTGGCCGCGCAGATCCAGTACCGCGATCTCTGACCATCGCGCCAGGAGCCGGCCAGCGGCCGGCACTACCCGGCTACCCACTCCCATGCGAAGCTTCACGCATGTTGAAACTGTCACGCGGCACCATCGACGGCCTGCGCATTGCCCCACGCTGGCCCGCGTCACAGGTCATCGTCGAGGCCGAGGTTCTGCAGCGCCTGCTCGACGCGCAGGCCCTGCTGCCGTCCACGCTTCGTCTGCTGGTCACCCGCGGCTTCGAATGCAGCCAGGGACAGCTGGGCGGCTTCCGGCGCGTGGTCCGGCGGCTGGGCATCGCCGTGTTCCGCTGCTGCTATCGGCATCGCCATGATGAGATCGACGCCATCTTCGGCGCCAATGGCCACGATCTGGACGGGCGTCATGTGGATGTCTCGCTGGTCCTGCACGGCCAGCGCCTGCGCCTGCTTCCGCTGGGCGTGTTCACTCCACTGCGCTGGCAGCAGCAGCGCGTCAGCCGCCATGCCGACGCCGTTGCAGCGGCCAAGGATGCACTGCAGCGATGCGACTTCGATCTGCACCCCAACGCCACGGAGAGCCTGCAGATCCACTGCGACTATCGCGGCATCACGCTGGCGGAACCGTCGCGTTGATCGACGTTCCCCGCGTGTTGCAGGCAACCTGCACCGACCTTCAGCAACGGCTGGGCCGGATCGACAACCTGTCGGGCAATGGCGAACGAAGCCTCATCATCGAAGGCGAACTGCTGCGGTTCCCTTATCGTATCTACGCCGACGCCACGGACCTGTTCCGGCTCGCATCCCAACTGCAGGGTGATACGCGCGCCCTTTGCCTCTGCCTGCTCTCGCGTCACTGCGACGGACATGTACGGCAACGTGCGATCGAGAAGCTGGGGCCCTCGCCGATGCCCTGGGTGCATGCCTTCCAGCTGGCCTTGCTGGGGGAGTACGTGGACGAGGTCGCGTCGGCCGTGGCGATCACGGCGCAACAGACCGGCCTGCAGCGCTATGCCGCGCTCATTGGCGAGAACCGCGCATTCTTCGACCTCTGCCGACAGCGCGCTGCCAGTTACTGGAATGCCTACTACCGCGCCCGCTACCCCAGCCTGCGCATGTTCCCCGCGCACCGCCTGCTGCTGCAGATGGAACGCGCCGCGCGCTCGCCATAGCCCGCTCTACGCGTGCCAGCGCACGCCCGCGTGGCACTACCGCAGGACGGGCGCACACAAACACAGATGCAAATGATTCTTCTTTACTGTAACGTGACGCCGCTGCCCTTGCCGCCGCGGGCTGTTCCCTTCCCCAGCCGTCGCCCGCCCCGTGCCCATGCCTGTCGAATCGACGGATGTCGCGCAGCTGTGCGCAGCCCGCTACCGGCCGCTGCACGCCCACGTCCGTCGCAAACTCATCCAACACAGCTTTGCCTCAGGTGCTGATGCGGTCACTGGCCCTCTGCTCGCTGCCGACGTCGCCGACCCGTCCGGGGTAGTCAGCGATGAGTGAGCGTCGGCAGCACTGGCAAGCGGTGACGATCAGCATCGGGCTGCACCTGCTGCCGTTGCTGCTGTTCGTCCACTGGATGTCCACCCCGCCGCTGCAGCCGCCGCCGGAACAGGACGTGCGCATCAGCCTGCGCCTGCTGGCGCCAGCCACGCCGCCGCAGCCGGTGGAAGAACTGCAGTCCGAACGCTTCAGCCAGGCCCAGCAATCGCGGGCAGCCGAGGCGCGGAAAACACCCCCACCACCGCGGGCCACGGCGGCACCCGAGGGCAACCTCGCCGCCAGCGAGAAGAATGGCGACGGCCACCAGCCCTTGCCCGTGGCCCCACCTGCGGCCGCGACCGATGCCCGTTCCGCACCGGCATCGATCACGGCCGCACCGCCCGCTCCGGACGCACCACCGGCGGACTTCCAGGCCGGCGCCGCCAGCGACCAGTGGGAAGCCCGCCTGATGGCGCGGCTGGAGCGTTACCGCTATTACCCCGCCGCAGCGAGGTCGCGGCGCCAGCAGGGCACCGCATGGGTCAGGGCCAGCATCGACCGCGACGGCCACCTGCGGGCATTGCGCCTGGAACAGTCCAGTGGACAGCCGATGCTGGATGAAAGCGCGCTGCAGACATTCCGCCGCGCCCAGCCTCTGCCCCGGATTCCAGAAGAACTGCCAGCTCCGCAGGAACTGGTGGGTGCCGGTGGAGTACTACCTGCGCTAAGCGCTGTAGGCCTCTGCCTCGATCTCGAACAGCATTCCGTCCAACGCCAGCCGCGGCACCGGAATCAACGTGCAGGTCGGCGCTGCGCGATTGGCCCAACGTCGCCGCACCTGGCGGGCGATGATGCCCAGGCGATCCTCGTCGTGGTCGACCACCAGGATCCGCAGTCGTGCAACATCGGCCAGATCCGCATGCGCCGACCGCAGCGCGGTCTGCAGATTGTCCAGTGCCTGCGACACCTGCTCCTCGAAGCTCGGCGACAGGCTTCCCTGGTCGTCCTCGCCTCCCTGTCCGGCGATATGGATCACACGCGCTGGCAGTCGCACCACCGCCACATGCGAATATCCGTTGGCACTGGGATCGTGCAGGCCGGGCGGATCGAACAGATCCAGCAGGCCATGGCTGAAGTCCGGGGTGGTCAGCAGGTTCATACCGCATGCCTTGTGGGGAATGCGATGCAGTCTGCGACCTCAACTGCTGTTGAGGTCAAACCAATTGCATGCAACAGAGCGGTCCAACGCACGCAACGATCGGAAGGATCAGGTCCACGCCGGATCCGCGGTGAAATCGATCGTCAGCCAGAACGTGCTGCTTCGCGCGTCCAACCGCACTGCAATCTCATCGCGCATCGCATCCACCTCACCCACCGTGCCCAGCGGCGTAGACGGCGACGTCAGGATGTGGATCTCGATGAAGCGCATCCGCCCCATCTTCGCTACATGGCTGGTGAAGCCGGCATAGCCATGCTCGGCCACGAATGCCTGCATCACCTGCTGCACGCGCTCGTCCAGGTCATCGGGCGCCACCTGCAACACTTCACGCATGGCTTTCCACGCACTGCGCGCCGGCACCGGCAACACCGCCAGGCTGATCAGCGCCAGTACGATCGAATCCAGATAGGGCACCCAGTAGTGCCACTGGCCACCATGCAGCACCAGCGCCAATACGAAGGCCAGCACCACCGCCAGGCTCATCAAGCCCCCCAGCAACCAGCCGCGCACATCCAGCCACAGCAATGCCGACTGCAGCCTGCGGGCCCGCTGGGCCACGAACGCGGCCATGCCCAGGTTGCTGGCACTCAGCAGCGCCGCCCACCACAGCGCCGGTCCGAACTTCACTTCGTGCCCGCCGGTGGTCAAGCCGATCACCGCGTTGGCCAGCGCATACACGCAGGCCAGCGACAGGATCACCCCGCCCAGCGCCTCGACCATCGGCTCCAGGTGCCAATAGCCGTACTGGAAGCGCGGGCTGTGCTCCCGCGCCACCAGCCGCAGCACCGACAACGACACCAGGGTCAGGGCTACGTCGACCAGGCTGTAGATGCCGTCGAACAGGATGGCCTGCGATCCCACCAGCAGGCCACCGATGAAGCCGACCGCACTGACCGCCACGGTGACCCCGATCGAGAACTTCAGGATGCGTTGCTCGCGCGCGGTATCCATCGTCCGCCGAAGGGCCGACCGTACCGGCTCAGGCCTTCAGCACCTCCACCTTGTAGGACGGCACGTCGCCATCGCGCTCGATGATAAGGCCATGGACGTCCGACTCGAAGCCCGGGAAGCGCGCGTTCTGCTCGCGGGCGATGCGCAGCGACTGGATGATCGGTTCGTCGTGGTCGCCGAAGCGCTCGCCCGGCATGATCGTGGGGATGCCCGGCGGATACGGCACCAGCATCGTTGCAGCGATGCGGCCGCTGATCTGCTCGATGTCGACCCGCTCGATCTCGCCCTTCACCAGGTGGTTGTAGGCATCGGCCGGGGTCATCACCGGCGTCGGCAGGTCCACGTACATCTCACGCATCACCTTGGCCACCGCGAACTCCTGGTTGAACGCATGCAATGCGTCGCACAGGTCACGCAGGCCCCAGCCGGCATAGGCATGGGGATAATCGGCGGCCAGCGACGGCAGCGCCTGGGTCAGCGGCGCGTTGCGGTCGTACAGCTCCTTGAACGCCATCAGCTCGGTAACCAGCGTGCTCCACTTGCCCTTGGTGATGCCCATCGAGAACAGGAACAGCACCGAATACAGGTTGGTCTTCTCCACGGTGATGCCGCGGCCCCACAGGAACTTGCTCAGCACCGCAGCCGGGATGCCCAGCTTGCCCATGCTGCCGTCCATCGACAGCCCCGGCGTCAACAGGGTCACCTTGATCGGATCGATCAGCACATAGTCATCGACCAGGTTCTCGAACCCGTGCCAATGCGCATCGGGCTGCAGGTACCACTCCTCGCGCTTGGCGACCAGCGGTGCCGGTGTATCGCCCTTGTCCAGGCTGCGCTCGACCTTTGTCGGTTGCCACACGCTGAACCACCAGTCATCGCGGCCCAGATCGTCGCGTACGTGCAGCATCGCCCTGCGGAAGGCGATCGCCTCGTCATGCATTTCCTGCACCAGCGAACGCCCCGCATCCCCTTCCATCATCTTCGAGGCAACATCACACGCCGCGATCACGCCGTAATGCGGGCTGGTCGAGGTATGCATCATGAACGATTCATTGAAGCGTTCGGCGTCCAGGTCGCGGCTGGCCGAATTACGCACGTGGATCATCGAGGCCTGCGAGAACGCGGCCAACAGCTTGTGCGTGGAATGAGTGGTGAAGATGATCGCGTCCTGCTCGCGCGGCTTGCCCTTGGCCATGCCGTAGTGGTTCTCGTAGAACGGATGGAACGCGGCATAGGCGTACCAGGCCTCATCGAAATGCAGGAAGTCGACCGCGCTGCCGATCTCCTCGGCGATTTTCTCGGCGTTGTAGCACAGGCCGTCGTAGGTCGAGTTGGTCACCACCGCGATACGCGGCTTGGAACCGGCCTGGTAGGCCTGGCTGGCCAGCGGATTGGCCGCGATGCTCTGCTGCAGGGCTTCCGGGGTGAACTGGTCCAGGCTGATCGGGCCGATGATGCCGTGCGCATTGCGGCTGGGCGTGAAATACACCGGCACCGCGCCGGTCATGATCAGCGAATGCAGCAGCGACTTGTGGCAGTTGCGGTCGACGAACACCACGTCGCCGCGGGCCACGGTGCCATGCCACACGATCTTGTTGGCCGTCGACGTACCGTTGGTGACGAAGAAGGTGTGGTCGGCGCCGAAGTTGCGCGCGGCCTCGTCCTCGGCCTCCTTGATCGGGCCGGTGTGATCCAGCAGCGAGCCCAGCTCCGGCACCGAAATCGACAGATCGCTGCGCAGCGTGTTCTCACCATAGAACTGGTGGAAGGCCCGCCCGACCGGTGACTTGGTGAAAGCCACGCCGCCGGCATGGCCCGGCGTATGCCAGGAATAGTTCGACTCGGCCGCGTGGTGGATCAGCGCCTTGAAGAACGGCGGCAGCAGGTTCTGCATGTAGTCTTCGGCCGCACGCATCACCTGCCGCGAGATGAAGCTCTTGGTGTCTTCGAACAGGAAGATGAAGCCGTGGATGTACTTGAGCAGCTTGCTCGGCACCTTCTCGATGGTACGGCGCTCGCCATACAGGAACACCGGCAGGTTGGCCCGGCGCGCACTCTGCTCGCGCAGGAAGGCGGTCAGGCGCTGGAACTCGCCATCGACCTCCTCGCTGCCGTCGATCGAGATCAGCACCGCCGAAGCGGCCACATAGGTACGGGCGCCGGCACGGGCATCGTCCAGGTTCAGGCCGCACAGCACGCGCTGGTCATTGCTGCGCAGCTCTTCCACCAGCGCACGGATGAGGATGCCGCCGATGCGCGGCGAGTCGTAGTCACCGTCAATGACGATGACCGGATAATCCAGGGACTTGAAATACACGTTGATTCTCCTTGTCTAACTCAGGAACGCTGGGCGCCGGACGAAATTGCCGCCGCCTCGCGGGAACGCTGCCGCTGTTGGCGACGCTCCTCGCTGAAGAAGGGATAGAACACGGTGATGAACAGCACGAACAGGAAGGCGTACTGCACGATCGTTCCCGACGAGCCGTAGATCGCCCACAGGCAGTACACGACCGTCAGGCTGGTCAGGGTCCAGAACGCACCGGTGTGCACCAGCGTGTGCGACCGCTCCACCACGAAGTAGCAGGCCACGCACGAATAGATGTACGGCAGCAGCGTCAGCACGACCGCCGCCGAAGTGATCACGTCGAACTGGGCCGAGGCCGTCTTCGAGGTGGAGGTCACCAGCACCGCCAGGGTCATCAGCACGGCCACGATCAGCACGCCCTTGACCGGCACGTCGTCCTTGTTGGTCTTGCTGAAGATGCTCGGGAACAGGCCATCATCGGAGGCCGCCTTGGCGCTCTGCGCGGTCAGCAGGATCCAGCCGCCCAGCGAGCCGGCGGCGCCGATGAAGGCGCACAGGCTGACCAGCGCACCACCCCAGCCCCCGACGGCCTTGGCCGCCGCCAGCGCGAACGGCGCGTCAGACACCTGCAGCTCGCCATTGGGCACCATGCCCATGATCACCGACGAGCTGGCGATGTAGGCGATGGCGGCCAGGAACACACCGGCCAGGGTGGCGCGGGCCACGTTCTTCTCCGGGTTTTCAACCACGCCGGCCGTGACCGAGGCCGACTCGACGCCGATGAAGGCCCACAGGGTCAGTGCCGCAGCACTGGAGATCGCACCGAAGTTCGACTCGCCGGAGACGTTGTAGGCCCCCTTGAAGATATCGGCATCGAAGAAGAACCAGCCGAAGATGGCGATACCCAGGATCGGCACCAGCGCGAAGCTGGTGGTGACCGTCTGCACGCGGCTGACGAACGCCGGTCCGATCATGTTGGCAAAGCTCAGCGCCCACACCAGGATCAGCACCGCGATGCAGCGCACCAGCGGCTCGGACAGGATCGGGAAGAAGTAGCTGAAGTAGCCCACCGCCGCGATGGGAATGGCAACGTTGCCGATCCAGTTGGCGAACCAGTAGATGGTGTTGGTCTGGAAGCCCATGTAGGGACCGAACCAATCGCGTGCATACGCATACGGGCCACCCGCTTTGGGCGCCAGCTTGCCGAGCTTGGCGAACACGAAGGCCAGCAGCAGCGCACCGGCCGTGGTGATCAGCCACCCCCATATCGAGGCGGTACCGATCTTGGCCAGGCTGGAGGGCAGCAGGAACACCCCTGAGCCCATCATGTTGCCGGCGACGAGGAAGGTGGCTCCGACCACCCCGATTTTCTTTGCTTCTGCCATGACAATCTCCTGTACCTGGCATGGGCCCGGTGAACCCGGGCGTGGGGAATGGCTACGCTGGCGTGCTGCCGCTGGCGCTTACTTGATGAAGTTGTATTGCAGGCTGCCCTGCACCCGGACCGTGTCGCCGCGTGCTCCGCTCTGCTGCTGCAGGCGGCCGTACAGCAGTTCCATGCCCATCGTCCACGACGGTGCCGGGCTCCAGATCAGGTTGAACACGCCATAGCGGCTTTGCCGGAATGCATCGGTCGGCAGCGCCGCATTGCGCTCTAGGGTCAGCTGACCGTAGATCAGGTTCGAGCGCCACAGATCAGACCAGTAGTGGGTATAGCCGACGAAGCCACCGTGCAGGTCCAGCGCATCGATGCGTCCATCGGCACCTACCACGGCGTCAAGACCGGAACCGGTGAGATCGGCGGTATAGCGGCTCAGGCCGCGGCCGCCCAGCGCGCCGAACAGCAACAGATCGCGCTCCCCCACCGAGGCCGAGCCACTGAGCTGCGCGCCACCGGCAAAGACGCGGTCACGGCGGGCATCGCCGTCGTAGGCAAGATTGCGCGCCACGACGCCCAGTTGCAGGTGGCCCCAGTCACGCTCCATGCGCGCGATGGCACTCACATCCGGCAATCGATTGACCGCCGCCATCGCATCGCTGGCACCGGCCAGCTCAGTGTCCGGATCTTCGGCGGCCAGGGTCAGGGTGTTGCCCTTGCCCAGTGCAAAGCTGTGATGGATGCCGGCCACCAGCAGGTAACCGGCGCCGCCGGGTCCGGCAAAATCCAGCGTGTCGGGCAGGCTGTCCGGGTCCATGAAGCTGGAGTACCCGTAACCCGCGTACGTGTTGCCAAGCTGGCCATAGGCATGGCGCAGGCGGAACTGATAGCCATCGCTGCTGCCGAAGAAGTCATTCTCCAGATAGAAGCGCAGGTTGCCATGGGTGGTCGGCCGCCGCGCCTCGAAACTGAAACGCGTCTGCTTGGCGTGGATGTTGAAGTTCGAAACATCGCGATGGCTGCCGCCCACCGGCATCGACGAGGGAATGAACTGATCCTCGTCCCCTGCGCCGCGCGAATCCGCAATCGCATCGAGCTTGGCATAGCCACCGATGCGGATCACGGTGTCGGTGCCGGGAATGGCGAAGAAGCCTTTCAGGTCCGGATCGGTCGGGCCGGCGGCGCTGTCCGGGCGCGAGGCCGCCGTTGACGGATCGGCCACCGATTCACGCTGGGGCAGCACGGTCGGCGACACGCCGGGAACCTGGGTCGGGTGCAGGATGCCGCTGGCGGTTGACACCGTCGTGGTCGCCTGCGACGCAGCGGGCGTCGGCGTCGGCAGTACAACGGGAGCCGCAGCCGCACGCTCTTCGCGTCGTTCAAGCTGGTCCAGACGCTGCTGCATGCCCTGCAGCGTCTGCCGCATCGCGTCGATCTCCCGACGCAATGCCTGCGCATCATCCTGTGCGTGCAACGGCATCGCTGCCATCGCCGTCAGGCACCCCATACTCAGTACCGCCAAGCGCATTGCATCCTCCCCGGACTGGAACTTCCGCCGCGCGGCCGAGCAGCGCGCGTGCGCCGCCCCGACCTCAACGAGCCGTTGCTGGAAATGCGGGTACTGCGTCGACGACCGTCGCCAGCCTGCGCGATGCAGGCAACAGGGCGATGACATTGCCCCACCTGCCCGGACAGCGCCGGAGTCGCTTCCACTGCGGCAGCGCTGCCGAAGGGGTGGCGACCGCAGGGGTCTGGGTAACAAGCGCTGGGTGAGAATGTCGTGAATGGCATTGCGCGCACGCCCTCTCGAGGGCATGACCTGTGCGGCATCCATAGCGCAGTGACGCTGTATTCCATGCGCCAAGGCTAGTTCGACTGTCGTTTTTGGCCTTGATTGGGATCAAAGCGAAATGCTTGATGTCAGTCACGATTCAGACGTGACATCTGTTCGTGACGTGCGCAGCCCTCTTCGCCGGGACTGTCGCAGAAAGCAACAGGCCCACATGTCGCCATGTGGGCCTGTCACTCGGTTCAGCAGCCCGGGGGCCTCAGCGTGGGCCGAGTACCGCCTGCAGATCGTTGCCCTGCGGAAGGCCGGCACGTCGCTGCACCTGGCCCTGCGCATCCTGGAACAGGATGCCGGGCGTGCCCTGGAAGCCCATCTCCACCATCAGCACCTGGTTGGCATCCAGTTTGGCTGCGATGTCCCGGCTGATGCTAGGCAGCGGCTTGATGCCACCGCGATCGAACTGATGCTCGTTCTCCAGCAGTGCCGCACTGGGATCGCGCGCGGCCATGATCGCCGCCGCCTTGGCCGGACTGTCTTCGCGGATCACGCCGACCATGATGTGGCGCAACTGCACCTTTCCTGCGTCCACCCAGGGCCGTGCCGCCTCCCAGAACTTGTGGCAGTAAGGACAGTTGGCATCACTGAAGGTGTACACCACGCGCGGCGCATCGGCCTTGCCATCGCGTACCCAGGCACTGGCCTCCAGCTTGCTCCACATCTTGGCCGACATCGGCGCGGCAACCAGCTTCTCCAGCGTCTCGGCTGCAACTTCGTTGCCCTCGGCGTCGAACAGGCTACCCACCAGCACATGCTTGCCATCGGCGGTCACGTAAGCCGCCGCCGGCTGCTGGCCACCAACCATGCCGGCAAAGCCGCGCAGGCCGCCCGGCGCGTCGAATTCGGAGACCACCTCGAAGCCATGCTTCTCGATGCCCTTCAGGACAGCTGGCAACTCACCCTTCCTGGCGGCTGCCGTTGCCGAAGCCGTTGCCGGTGCAGCGGCACCCTTGCCCGGTGGGGTCTGTGCCTGGCTGCAGGCAGCCAGCGCCAGCATGGCCGGCAGCATCAGCGTATGCGCGATGCGCGGGGAAATCGACAACATGGAAACTCCGTAGTGGGATGCCAGCGCAGGCTACCGCAGCCGGCGCAGTTTGTGTTCAAGACCGGCCTGGGTCAGTTCGCCGAGATGCAGTTCCTGCAACCGCCCCTGCGCGTCGAAGAAGAGCGTGGAGGGGAAAGCCCGGACGTCCAGCGAGGTAGAGGCAGCCGATGACTCATCCAGCAGGACGTTGCCCAGCGAGATGTGTTCAGCGGCTAGAAAGGTCTGGACCTCGGCAAGGGTCTCGCCCTGGTTGAGGAAGACGAACTGGATATCGGCATGCTTCTGCTGGGCCGTCGCCAGTACCGGCATCTCCCGGCGACACGGGCCGCACCAGCTGGCCCACAGGTTCAGCACGAGCGGCCTGCCGTGAAACTGCTGCAGGTCAATCGCCCTGCCCTGCAGGTCGACTACCTGCAGTGTCGGCAGCGGCATCTGCTTTGCCTGCCAGTACGCGAGCCCCTGGCTTGCACCGCCCCACAGCAGCAGTCCGGCCAGCGCACCTGCCAGCACCGGCGCCCTCAACGCGCGATGCCTGCGCAGTCGCCACAGCGCCCAGGCAAATCCAGCGCCGATCACAACGGGCAGGTGATACCCACCATCGGCAATCTGCAGCACGCTCCAGGGAGCTTCACGATAAAGGCTGAAATGCGCGGCAACAAAGGACAGCCGGCCACACAGCAGGCCAACCAGCAGCATGTCCAGCACCATCCCGGCTGCAGGTGGCCGAGCCTGGCCAGGCTCAGCACGCGACCAGAACCGCGCAATGGCCATCGCCAGCAACAGGAAGATCAGGATCAACACCACCGGCATCGGCACCGGCCCAACACTCGACATCAGCTCACCCGCTCTCGCCTGCACAGACCCGCATGGTCAAAGCGTCGTGCCTGCGATGCAAGCACGACGCATCCAACAGCATTCATCAAGCGGCGTTGCGCCCCAGCTGCGTGCCTGGCGAGGCGCGCAGCCCTCGCAGACTGCCGGCCACGGCAGGCGTCAGCGGACGGTCGCGGCGTTTATTGCTGACGTGGCGACGATAGTTGGCGGGCGTCATGCCGACGATGCGCAGGAACAGCCGGCGGAATGCGCTCTGATCAGCGTAGCCCACCCCCCAGGCAACTTCGTCGATGCTGGCGCCCTGCTGCAGCAACGTCTGCGCCTTGGCCACGCGCAGTCGCTGGCAGTACTCGATGGGCCGCAGCCCGGTCGCCTTCAGGAAACGGCGTTGCAGGGTCCGCGGTTCCAGGCCGGAGATCTCACAGATTGCCCCCAGCGTCGCCCCACGTGCAGCCGTGGTATGCAGCCAGCGCTGCGCCTTCAGCACGTCACGGTCACCATGGGCGAAGTTGGCACTGAATCGCTCGAGATCCTGCTGGATCCCCACTGGCACCACTATCCCCAACTGCTGTGCCACCGCGCTGGCCACGCCCTGGCCGTGCAGCCGGTACAGCAGGCGCAGACCGAGGAAGCGCCAGGCCTGGGCCCCGCCCACGGTGAGCAGATCGCCATCATCGACGAGTGCACGCTCACTGGGTGCCCAGCTGCCGACCTGCACCTGCAGCGCCGGATGGCGGTTGAGGTCAGGGCCTGACACCGTGCGCCCCGTCAACAGACCCGCCCGTGCCAGCACACTGACCCCGTCACCTGCGGCGGCCAGCAGGCTGCCGCCGTCGTAGTGGGCCCGCAACCAGTCCAGCAGGACATCCTCGGCGCGCAGCGACGCACCGGAACTGACCTGGCCCGGCAAGGCGATCACTGCGGGAATTGCCGCGTCCAGCATTTCGGCACCGGCAATGCGATGCACGCCGGTATTGCTGGCAGGCACAATCCAGCGGGTGACCAGCACCCGCTTGCAGGGCCGTCGCTGCTGCTGCGCCAGACGATTGGCGACGTGCGCCATTTCGGCAAGCACCGATGCAGCCGACGGGTCGCCTCCGGGGTATTCAACCACCGCAACCTCGACGAATCCTTCGTTGCTGATTCCCTCCACTCCCCACCTCCTCTTCCGGTTCAGGCCGTCGAGCGGCCGGTTCAGGTTGAGGGTAGGAACTGCTTTGCCCCGGGGGCTATGAAGAAAGTTGCAAAGTGTGCTGAATGGGTGACGCAGGCAAAGCCTTGACTCTTGACCAGAGTCCAGGGATGACTATGCACGGCAGGTCCAGAGGAGTCCGCCGTGAACATTGGTCAGTTGGCACGCCAGGCCGGCGTCCCCATCGACACCGTCCGCTACTACGAACGTCAGCAGCTTCTGCCCACCGCGGCACGTACGGCAGGTGGCTATCGCATCTTCGGCGAGCAGGATCTGCGACGCCTGCGCTTCATCCGCCGGGCAAAGACTCTGGGCTTCAGCCTGGACGAGATCGGTGAACTGCTTTCCCTCAGCGATCATCCTCCGCAGGACATGGGCAGCGTGCGTGACACCGCGCGGATTCGACTGCAGGACATCGAACTGCGGATGGCCGAACTGCAGCGCATGCATGGCGCCCTCTCGCAACTGGTCGATGCCTGCCCCGGACATGGCGCGCTCGACCAGTGCCCGATCCTGGCCGCGCTGACCGGGGAAGACCGCTGAGCGCCTGACGTCTGCGTCGACACATGTGCTGCCTGGCAGGCGGAAATCGCCTCCGCGCCATCGCGCGCCATGTGTAGAAAAGTGCAACAAAGCGCTTGCCAACCCCCGGGGGCACAGCTATTATTTCGCTCCTCAGCGACGTGGGGCCATAGCTCAGCTGGGAGAGCGCCTGCATGGCATGCAGGAGGTCAGCGGTTCGATCCCGCTTGGCTCCACCATACTTTCGGCATTAGGCCGTCGAAAGGTCGCAAAGAACATTGATGAGATCTGCGTCCCCATCGTCTAGAGGCCTAGGACATCACCCTTTCACGGTGGCGACCGGGGTTCGAATCCCCGTGGGGACGCCACTCATCATGAACAACGAGGACCCGGCCGATAACCGGGTCTTTTTTGTTCACCGCCCACCGGCATTCAGGTTGTGGCGTCGGAACGCTCCTGCCCTTGTGGCAATGAACGATTCGATGAAAAAGCTTCAAAAAAAGCTTCCACAAATGTGAACAGGCAGGTATGATAGGCGGCTCGGTAACACGGGGCCATAGCTCAGCTGGGAGAGCGCCTGCATGGCATGCAGGAGGTCAGCGGTTCGATCCCGCTTGGCTCCACCACTTTCGACATTAGGCCGTCGAGAGTTCTACAACTTGAAGTTTTTCGTGCGTCCCCATCGTCTAGAGGCCTAGGACATCACCCTTTCACGGTGGCGACCGGGGTTCGAATCCCCGTGGGGACGCCAGTTTCAAAGAGGACCCTGCTCCCAGCAGGAATCCTGGTTTCATGGGGCCATAGCTCAGCTGGGAGAGCGCCTGCATGGCATGCAGGAGGTCAGCGGTTCGATCCCGCTTGGCTCCACCACTTTCGGCATTAGGCCGTCGAGAGTTCTACAACTTGAAGTTTTTCGTGCGTCCCCATCGTCTAGAGGCCTAGGACATCACCCTTTCACGGTGGCGACCGGGGTTCGAATCCCCGTGGGGACGCCAATCTTTGAAACCCCGGCTTCGGCCGGGGTTTTTCTTTGCCTGCGATTCCCTGGTGACCGCGTTTCAGAACCGGCGATACATGCCGATCGAGGCTGGCGCGGTCGCCTCAAAGCCAAACTGCGCATACAGCCGATGTGCCTCGCCATCGGCCAACAGACTCACATACGCCGACGGCGGCAGGTTGCCCTGCATCCAGTCGCTCAGACGCTGCATCACCGCCTTGCCCAGACCCTGCCCCTGCAGGCGCGGCAGCACGGCGATATCGCAGACCTGCAGGTGGCAACCACCATCGCCGATGATCCGGCCCATCGCTACCAGCTCGCTGCCCTGGTAGGCACAGACACCGAAAACGGTATTGGGCAATGCCCGCGTCGCCGCCTCATGGGTCTTTGCACTGAGCCCGGCCAGCGCACGCAGCTGGCAGTAGTCTTCAACCGTCGGCACCGCCTGACGGAACTGGATCGTCTCTGGATCATTCATGCAACGTCTCCTGGAAGGTCGAGCTATCCTGCCGCATCCATGTCGCAGCCGCTGCGACCCATCTTCCGGCAGAGTCCAATGTGCTATTCCGCCCTGATCCGCGCCGACTACGCCAAGCTGGTGCGCGAGTTCGGCGCCGTCCTCTCCCTGGAGGAGTTCGCCGAACTCTATGCGCATGATCCCGGCAAGAAACGACCGAAAACGCCGAAAGCGATGGACGACGGATTTGCCGGTGCGCGCACCGAACTGGGCCGCGACATCGTGGCGAAGATCCAGCAATGGCATGCACAGGAGCGGCAACAGCTGCAGGCTGAGCTGGAGCGGCAGCTTGAGCGTCGCGACATCGCCAATGCAACCCTGGCCACCCGTCCCACGCAGAAAGCGCGCAATGACCTGCGCGTTGCCGGCAACCGCATCGACCGCGCGCAGGCACGGCTGGACGACCTGCATCGGGAACAGCTGCTGCCACGCGACAACCGTATTTTTCCTGGCACCTACGCGCCGGTGATGGTCAGCGAGAATGGCCGGCGCGTGATCAAGCCGATGCGCTATCAATGCCGGCTTCCGGACAAGCCCGCGCGCAACGATGTCCTCTATCCCGGCACCTACAATGCGCGGCGGGACAGCCTGGAAGGCTATTGGCGCGGGGCCTTCGGACTGCGCCACGGCGTGGTGGTGGTACAGGCCTTCTACGAGCACGTTCCTCGCCACACCATTGCCGGCCGCACCCTGCACAACGACGAGAAGGAACAGGACGTGGTGCTGGAGTTCCGCCCTGATCCGCCGCGCGACTTGTTGCTGGCCTGCCTGTGGGCGGAATGGGAGGGCCCGGAAGGACGCCTGTTGTCGTTCGCCACCATCACCGATGGACCGTCAATCGATGTTGCCGCTGCCGGCCATGACCGGGGCGTACTGCCGATCCGCGCCGAGCATCTGGACGCATGGCTCAACCCGGACCCGGACAACCTGCCGGCGCAGTACGCCATCCTCGACGACCGCGAGGAGATCCGTTATGTCTACGAAGAAGCCGCCTGAGCGGTTGGATCAGGCGTTGGCGCTGGAACGTCCCACTGCGCGGACCAATGCCTTGGACAGTTCCGCCGACAGATAGGGCTTGATCAACAGTACCCCCGATCGCATCGCGACCGGCAGTTGTTCGGCGGCCATGCCGGTGGCGAGCACGAACGGCACCCCGCGCGCGGCCAGCGCCGCAGCGACTGGTTCACTGGTCTCGTTGTGGGCCAACCGGTAATCCAGCAGGGCCACGTCAGGGTTGGCCTCTTCCAGCAGGCGCAGTGCCTCGGCAACGGACGCGGCAAGACCAACGACCAGAGCACCGGAATGCACCAGCTGCATCTGCAGCAGCGCCGCACTCATCTCGTCGTTCTCCACTACCAGCACCCGCAGGTCCTGCAACGCTGACATAGGCTATCGCTCCGTGCCTGTTAAGCGTTGCCAGTATAGCCAGCAGTCGGCCGATACCGACAATTTGAAGCCATTTCGGCCCTGTTCGCCCGCACCTCTATGAACGCCCGCCCGGCTCGGGTACACTAGCCCGCTGCTGCCGGTGTGGCGGAATGGTATACGCAGCTGACTCAAAATCAGCCGGGGGCGACCCCATGAAGGTTCGAGTCCTTTCACCGGCACCACAAGCCTTGCAACGCGAGGCTTCCAGAAGGAATGGCGGAATGGAGTCGTGAATCAGCCGACTCCGGCCAATTCTCCTCCCCACTTCCCCTCTCGATCGTCCTGTCACCGCCGCAGTTGCTGCAGCACCGCCCTCCCGTTGGGACGCAGATAGACGTCGCCGGTCTTGGTGTCCAGCAGGATGTTGAAATTCCGAAGAACTTCACTTCCGATCGTGCCATCGCCACTGGAGCCGTCTTCGTCGATGGTGAAAGACACCTTGGGCTGGTCCAGACGAATCCCCTGAATATCCGCCGAGGGAACGCGAACGTCGACCGCGCGGATCTTCCTGCCTGCGCTCCCACTGAACTGTGACGTTCCGATCTTCTTCGTAAGAACATCCTGGAGGTTGTGTCGGGAACTGTAGGAATACCCCAGGTCGATGGTCCCGTTGCTGCCGGTATCCAAAGAGAGCCACGCCTGGAGTGATGCGTTCTCCGCATGCAACGTCACTTCGACAGCGGGAATGTTGTCGATCCATCGCGTGTTCATCCTGGTGTATCCCGCCGTGCTGGGCAAAGTGCCATGCACGAACAGGGTCTTCTTGTCGTAGTCGATCTCGACAACGCTCCCCTCGAAGAATTTCCAGCCGAGAACTGCATCGAAGGGCCGATTCTGGTAGTCGATTACTGCGGCGCCCAACATTCTGCTGGCACCGCCGAGAGCGACCGTGTTGTTCGTACTGTAGTCAACCAACGTCGTGCCGTCCGCGCCGGTGTTTTCGGATTGATCGTCGATTTTCATACCAGCCAGTTCGCTTGTAGCGACCGACACGGCCATACCGTCCGCCCCCGTGTCCACCAGGAAACGGAGGGGGCGCGAATGATTGATCGTGCCTTCGGCATATATTCGATGGTCCTTGCCCAGCTCGAACGGGATCGCGATGGTCTCCGCGGAGACGGCAGGAGCCCCACAAAGGGCAGTCACCGCGAGAAGGGCAAGAAACCGGATACGGCAGATCCTGGACATTGGCAGTTTCCGTTGGGCAAGGCATGAGTCCATGCTCTGCCTTGGATGCGCCACCGGGCCAAATGGCTTAATGCGAAGCCTGGCTTGGCCGCGATCGCGAGCCGGCGTATAACGCAAAACTCCGGCATCAAGGAAGTTGTAGACTTCGGCTCCATGGAAAACGGGCGTTAAGGATTCGAGCATGGCCGACACCGGATTGTTCCTCCTCAGCGATGTTTTCGGGCAGGAAGACGACAGCGGCCGTCTGCTGCAGGTAACCCAGGTGGTGTGTCGTTGTCTGGAATGCTCGTGCCGGTTCACCGGGCGGCCCAACGAAGGCCTGATCGATCTCCCCGGTGGCGCAATTCTCAGTTGCCCCAAGTGCCCCAATCGGCAGGCTATCAGCCTGGCCAGATTCGCAGACTTTCTGCAGAAGAACGTTTGACGCTCGGGCGTCCAGCGCTTTGGCCGGTCCTGGTTGATCAAGCGGCGATTGCACAAGGGTCGACCAGCGTCCTCAGCCTGTCCGTTTAGGCAGAATCCATAGCGCTTCAGCTCCAAAACTCTTGCTGAATCCGCACTCTCGTCACAAGATCAACCCGCTCCACCCTGCAGCATGCATTGACTCTTCGGTACACGGCCATGCCAGACACAGGTCTTTTCTACGTTCTCAACATCGACCCGATGCGCGATCAGCAGGGGAACATCCAAAGCGTCATCGCAATCAGCGTCCGGTGTAACAGTTGCCAGCACGTCACTCACTCGACAGGCCCCGACCTCCAATCCATACCGGGCGGTACGCTGCTCGCTTGTGCCCAATGCGGAGGGCGCCAAGCCGTCAGCAACGCCCGCTTGGTCGAGTGCGATCACACCTTGGCCGCCAGAGCGGACTCATCAATCAGTCCGATGCCTGGGTAGGCCCTTCCCAGCCATCAAGGTACCTGGCTAAATCGTCGAGAACGTCGACCACGCGCTGCCGATAGGGACACGGTGACTGAGCAGTGACGGGCGAGCCCGGAGTTTACTGCCGTTCCAGAGCAAGCCACCGTTGCGTTGGCCGGGGCGGCCCGCGCCGCCTCATAAGCCAGCGCGCGCCGGCGCCCTACACCACCCGCAGCGCCGGGGAATGCACGCCATGACCATGCCCTGCCCCCGCGTGCACACGGAACCCTGCCACCGTCTGCAGCAGCTGCGAAGACTGCTCTTCCATGCTGCGCGCGGCCGCTGAGGCCTCTTCCACCAGCGCTGCATTCTGCTGCGTGCCCTGATCGATCAGATCCACCGCGTGGTTCATCTGCTGGATGTCATCGCTCTGCTGTTGCGCAGCCGCACTGATCTCGGTCATCAGGTCGCTGACACGCCGCACGTCGACCACGATCTCGTCCATGGTCCGGCCGGCGCTCTCGACCTGCGCCGTTCCGGCACCGACGTTGGCAACAGACGCATCGATCAGCTGCTTGATTTCCTTTGCCGCACCCGCCGAGCGATGCGAGAGCTCGCGGATCTCGGTGGCAACCACGGCGAAACCACGACCATGCTCACCGGCACGCGCCGCTTCCACCGCCGCGTTCAATGCCAGGATGTTGGTCTGGAAGGCAATGCCATCGATCACACCGATGATGTCGACGATGCGACGCGAGGAAGCATTGATCACCTCCATCGTCGAGACCACGTCATGCACCACCTGGCCACCCCGTGCGGCCACATCGGCGGCGCCGCCGGCCAGTTGGCTGGCCTGGCGCGCGTTGATCGCGGTGCGCTGCACGGTCTCGGCCAGCCCCTTCATCGACACGGCGGTTTCTTCCAGAGAGGCAGCCTGCTGTTCGGTACGCTGGGAAAGGTCGTTGTTGCCTTCGGCGATCTCGCTCGCACCGACCGCAATGGTGTCTGCGGCGAACTTGATCTGACCGATGATGGCCGCCATCGCCTCGACCAGCGCGTTGACGCCACCGCATAGCTCGGCGATCGGGCCCGTCTTGTCGGCCATGCCGATGCTCCGGGTCAGGTCGCCCTCCTTTGCCGACGCCACCACTTCGCGCGTCTGCGCGACGGCGTGCTGCATTGCCTGGCTCTCATGCACCTGTGCGGTGATGTCGGTGGCGTACTTGACGACCTTGAACGGCCGGCCACCGGCATCGAGGATCGGGTTGTACGACGCCTGGATCCACACTTCACGACCGCCTTTGCCCAGCCGCCGGTACTGGCCTGCGTCGTACTCGCCGGAGCCGAGTTTTTCCCAGAACCGCCGATACTCGACACTGGCCCGGTAGTCGGGCTCGACGAACAGCGAATGATGCTGGCCACGCACCTCTTCCAGCGTATAGCCGGTGGCGGCCAGGAAGTTCGCATTGGCCGCCAGGATGCGGCCATCCATGCTGAACTCGATGACCGCCTGCGATTTGTCGATGGCGGCCAGCTGCCCCGCCGATTCGGCTGCCTGCTGCTTCTGCGCGGTGATGTCGGTGGCGAACTTGACCACCTTGTACGGCCGACCGTGCTGGTCAAGCACCGGGTTGTAGGAGGCCTGGATCCAGATTTCGCGCCCGCCCTTGCCGAAGCGCCGGTACTGACCTGCATCGAACTCACCGCGGCCCAGCCGCGCCCAGAAGTCGCGGTATCCGGTGCTGCGCGCGTCCTCGGGATCGACGAACAGGGAATGATGCCTGCCCTGGATCTCATCCAGGCGATATCCCACTGCCTGCAGGAAGTTGTCATTGGCCTGCAGGATGGTGCCGTCGAGGGCGAACTCGATGACCGCCTGCACCCGGTGCAATGCGGCCACCTGGGCCTCAAGCTCGACGTGCCGCCGATGCTGCTCGGCCACCTCCGTGGCGCGGCGCTGCCTGCCCAACACTCCCTGCAGCGCGCGCAGGGGAGACCAACGGGTGAGCACTTCGACCGGCGCCTGAGCACCTTCCATGGAGCCTGAAATAAGCATCGTCTGATCCTCGGTGTCCGGGTAGCGGTTGCGACCCGCCGGGCGGGATGCCCGGCGGCAACTTCGATTGCCTGGGACTGCAGACGCCGGAAGGCGTCACTCGAGCGACTGGCAGGAACAGTACGGCAGCTGCGATCGTCATCAAACAGCGGCGGAGCACACGGCACGGGCCGCCCATCGGAGGCAGCCTCGGGTCCGGCGGCGGGAGCCTGCAGCGGGCTCCAGAGAAGGTAACGGCGCGACGGCCAGCAACTTTAGGGGGCCAGCCCCTGGTCGGCAGCGCGCCGCAGAACCCAGCGCAGCAGTATCGTTGCCAGCACCGCCGGCAGGTAGCCCAGACTGCCGCAGACGACCAGCAGGGACGGCCCCGCCAGCGGCCCGCCGCCGCCCAGGATCCAGCTGCGGGTAGCGAGGATGTACAGCGCGAACGGCACCAGCAGCAACGGTGCCAGCCGCAACAGCTGCCACCGCCACCTCCCCGGCCCGATCCAGCCGGCCAGTGCACCCAGCACGGCACCTGCAGCTGCGATGGTGGCGATTTCATCCATGACGCGCTTCCGGAAGTCTTCCAGCCACCATTCTGGACCAGCGCCGACGGAAAGGGGATGCGGCAGGCACACAGAAGGTTGCAATGACCATCGGGACATCCCTTGCCTGCGCGCTGCCGGCAGCATGCGCCCACTGAATGGATTTTTCCTGGGAGGCAGCATGCTTCGACGCTTGAACGCCATCATCTTCCTCAGCCTGTGCAGTGCCGGCGCATTGGCCAGCGACGCGGGCTTCCGCCCCAGCTTCCATCCCGACCAGCTGAAGGGGCCACCCGCCGGTCGCCACAACGAAGTACTGGTGCTTGGGACAGCACATCTGTCGGAACTGCCAAAGACCTTCGAGCCGGCCATGCTGGAGCCGTTGTTGCAGCGCTTGGCACGTTGGCGCCCGGAGGCGATTGCCACCGAAAACCTGTCCGGCCTGCAGTGCGACTTCATGCGTCGCAATCCCAGCCGCTATGCCGAAAGCGTCGAAACCTACTGCTTCGACACCGACGCGGCCCGCGTCGCCACCGGCTTCGACGTGCCCAGCGCGAACGCCGAAATGGGACGCCTGCTGTCGGCATGGCCGGCAAGCCCGACAGCCGCGCAGCGTCGGCACTTGGCCGCGGTGTTCCTGGCCGCTGGCGAGCGCGGATCGGCGCAGGTGCAATGGCTGCGCCTGCCTGTGCAGGAGCGCGTCGCCGGCGACGGGCTGGATGCTGCGCTGGTCGAGATTCTCGACAAGAGCCTGACCCGTCGCAATGAAACCAACCTGGTGGCCGCAGTCCTCGCTGCCCGGCTGGGACTGGAGCGCCTGTGGGCAGTGGACGATCACACCGCCGATTCGGCAACCCCGCCCAAGGACCAGAAAGCAGCACGCGAAGCGATCATGTCGGCCTGGGACAATCCGCACGCAAACGCACGGCGGGACGCCGACGAGCCGCTGTATGCCAACATCGGCAAGGTCGATGGCGTGCTGGACCTGTATCGCGCCTACAACCGCCCCGGCGTCGGCCTGCAGGCCTACCAGGCCGATTTCGGTGCTGCGCTGGTCGAACCCTCACCCCAGGGCTTTGGCCGCAACTACGTGGGCTACTGGGAAACCCGCAACCTGCGCATGGTCGCCAACATCCGCGAAGTGCTGGGCCAGCGCCCGGGAACGCGCCTGCTGGCCATCGTTGGCGCCTCGCACAAAGGCTACTACGAGGCCTACCTCAACATGATGCACGACGTGCAGCTGGTGGATGCCGAAGAGGTGCTGCGCTGAGGCCCGCACCTGATCAACGCAGCAGATCCGCTACCCACGTTGCTGCGCATCGCGACGCCCGGCGCGCCAGATCATCACGCTGGCAGCGACGATGCAGCCCAGGGTGACCAGCAGCATCAGCGCCACGCCCCACTGCACCACGGGGACCAGCATCCGGGCCTGCTGGTCGTTGCGCAGCTGCTCCAGCCGGAGCCAGCCGGAGAGAGCCAGGGACCAGCCGACAACGGCCGGCGCATAAGCACGGACTGCACTCAGGTTCCAGGACGTCATGTTGTTTTCCTGCCAAGGTGGGGCGTTGGCGCAGTATTCGCCGCGCCCCTCTCACAGGCTGAGATCAGCCGTCGCTGAGGTCGCCGCCGTCCGCCGGCGAGCTACCGGGCAGTTCGCCGGTTTCGCCCTGCACCTGCACATTGTTGCGCCCCATCGCCTTGGCCCGGTAGCACTGGGCATCGGCGGCGGCGACGGCCTGGTCCACGCTCATGCCGGCGGCAAGCGGTGCGATGCCGATGCTGGCGCCGATCCGCAGCTGGTGCTGGTCCCACGGAATGGACAGGTTGGCCAGGGTATGCAGCAACTCGCCGCCGATGCGCGCCGCTCGCCGCGGGCTGCACCCGGACAGGATCACCGCGAATTCGTCACCGCCCAGGCGCGCCACCACATCCGAGTCGCGCACACCATGGCGCAATGCGCTGGCCACGGCCCACAGCACGGCGTCGCCGGCCAGATGACCAAAGGTATCGTTGACCGGCTTGAACCGGTCCAGATCGATGTACATCAATGACGCCGCCTGCCCGGTCCGCTCGACCCGGGTGATCGCCTGCTGCAGATGCACTTCGAAGCCGCGGCGATTACCCAGTTCGGTCAGTGGGTCCATCTCCGCCAGGTGCCGTGCCTCGCGCTCGCGTGCACGCTGCTGGGTGTCATCGCGCAGGACCCACACCGCACCACGCACCTGGCCCTCGTCGTCGCGAAGCCAGGCCCGGGTCAGGTCAACCGGCACCACGGCGGTACCCAACTGCAGCAGCAGATCGGCATGCAGATCCACGGCGTTGCTTTCCGGATCCAGCAGCACGCTGACGTCGAGCTGCGATTGCGGCGCGTATTCGGTGGTCAACGACAGCACGTCCTGCACGAGATGCCCGGCCAGCGACAGCGCTCCATCGCCGGCAAGCATTCGCACGGCGGCCGCGTTGGCATATTCGATGTGGCCATCCAGGGCCACGCTGAGTACCAGGTCGGCAACCGCATCCAGGGTGATGCGGCTGCGCTGCTCGCTTTCGAACAGGCGCTGCTCGCTGCTGCGCTGGGCGCTGACATCCTGGATCTGCGACACGAAATGCAACGGTTCACCGCGCTCATTGCGTACCAGCGATACCGACAGCCGTGCCCAGATGGTGTTGCCCTCACGGCCCAGGTAGCGCTTTTCAAGGTGATAGTGCGTGCGTCGCCCCGCCAGCAGGTCCTGCACCAGGGCCAGGTCGGTCTGCAGATCGGCCGGATGGGTCAACCGCTGGAAATCGACCTGCAGCAGTTCCTCGCGCGTGTAGCCGAGAATGCGGCACAGCGCATCGTTGACATCCAGCCAGCGCCCTTCCAGCGATACCAGCGCCATGCCCAGTGCCGCCGAAGTGAACGCTCCGGCGAACTTTTCCGCCGCAAGACGAGCCTCGGCGCGCGCCTGCAGGATCTCGGTGATGTCGATGGCCATGCCGACATAGCCGATGCGCTCGCCATTGGCGCCATCCATGCGGCTGATTGACAGGCGTACCTGGCGACGCTGACCGTCCTTGCGCAGCAGTGTCCACTGCCGCGAATACGTCTGGCCCTCGGCACGTGCACTGAGTGCCTCGAACACACCCGGAACCTGTCCATCAGCGGTCGCCAGCGGTCGCAACCACGCCTGCAGTTCAACCGGGTCGTGGAAGGCATCCAGGCGGCGCGTACCCACTACTTCAGCGGCGGTGTAGCCGAGCAGGCGCTGCGCGCCGGTATTGAAAATGGTGATGATGCCATCGGTGTCGGTCGCGATCACCGCGACTTCGTCTGAAGCATCCACCATCGCCTGCAGGCGCTGCCGCATTTCGGCCGCGTCCTGGCGCGCCTGCTGCAGTTCGGTGACGTCGGCATGGGCGCCGGCCATCCACAGTGGCCTGCCCTGCCCGTCCCATTCGAATACCCGTCCGCGATCGTGGATCCAGATCCATTCGCCATTCCTGTGGCGCATCCGCAACAGGCAGACATAGTGGTCGGTGCGGCCATCGAAGTGGTCCTGCAGGGCCGCATCGGACAGCGCCAGATCATCCGGATGGACCAGCGCGATGAAGGTCTTCTGGCAGATCGGTTCAAGTTCGTCCAACCGGTAGCCGACGATCTCGGCCCACCGTTCGTTGACCCGCATCTGCCCGCTCTGGACGTTCCATTCCCAGGTGCCGGCCGCGGTGCCCTCGATGATCATCGCCAGGCGGCGGCGCTCTTCGGCCAGTTCCTGCAGCCGGCGCTCCAGCAGTGCGTTGCCGCTGTTGCCCTGATCGGCCATCAGCCGCCTCCCCTGCCGACGCAGCTGCCCGCAGGCCGTGGCGAGCCACAGCGGTCACGGAACAGGGCGGATGGTGCTGACGGCATGGCCTCCCCAGCGACAGCAGGGGCCCAGGCGCCCCTTCCGGCGCAAGTGTGCGCATTGCCGGGGAACATCGACAAGTCCCCCACCCGGCAGCGCCGGGAGGGGGACGGCGGACTCAGCTGCGCTTGGCCCGGGCGAACGCCTCGGCCAGGGCATTGTTGGCTGGCGGCGCGGCCTGTGCCGGGCGTCCGCCATTGCCCGGGTTGCGCCCCTGGCCACGTCCCTGCCCGGGGTTGGCAGCGTCGCGGCGCGGCGCCTGCCCCTGGCTGCGTTCGTCACGGCTGCCCGGGCGGCTGGTGGCCTGGCCGGGCGTGTCGTCCAGACGACGGGTCAGGGCGATGCGCTTGCGCGGCACGTCCACCTCCAGCACCTTCACCTTGACGATGTCGCCGGCCTTGACCACGTCACGCGGATCCTTCACGTAGGTATCGGACAGCGCCGAGATGTGGATCAGGCCGTCCTGGTGCACGCCGATATCGACGAACGCACCGAACGCGGCCACGTTGCTGACCACGCCTTCCAGCACCATGCCCTCGCGCAGGTCCTTGATGTCCTCGACGCCATCAGCGAAACGGGCCGCCTTGAATTCCGGGCGCGGATCACGGCCCGGCTTTTCCAGTTCCTTGAGGATGTCGCGCACCGTCGGCACACCGAATGTCTCGTCGGTGAACTGCTCGGCCTTCAAGCCGCGCAGGAAACTGCCGTCGCCGATCAGCGCCTTAATCGGGCGCGCGGTGCTGGCGACGATGCGCTCGACCACTGGATAGGCTTCCGGATGCACCGACGATGCATCCAACGGCTCATCGCCATCGGCGATACGCAGGAAACCTGCACATTGCTCGAACGTCTTCTCGCCCAGGCGCGACACCTTCAGCAGGTCCTTGCGACGCTTGAACGGACCGTTGTCATCGCGGTGGCGCACGATGTTCTCGGCTACCGTCGACGACAGGCCCGAGACGCGCGACAGCAGTGCAGCCGACGCCGTGTTGACGTACACGCCGACGGCATTCACGCAGTCCTCCACGCGCGCATCCAGTGCGCGCGCCAGGCGGTACTGATCCACGTCGTGCTGGTACTGCCCCACGCCGATCGCCTTCGGCTCGATCTTCACCAGTTCGGCAAGCGGGTCCTGCAGGCGACGCGCGATCGATACCGCACCACGGATCGACACGTCCAGGTCCGGGAATTCCCTGGCCGCCGTTTCCGACGCCGAATACACCGACGCCCCGGCTTCACTGACCACGATCTTCTGCGGCGCGTTGTCACCCAGCGCCTTGATGGCTTCACCGGCCAGCTTGTCGGTCTCGCGGCTGGCGGTGCCGTTGCCGATCGCGATCAGCTGCACGTTGTGCTTGGCACACAGCTGCTTGATCGTCTGCAGCGACTGCTCCCACTGCCGGCGGGGCTCGTGCGGGTAGATGGTGTCGGTGGCGACCAGCTTGCCTGTGGCGTCGACCACGGCAATCTTGCAGCCGGTGCGGATGCCCGGGTCCAGGCCCAGCACGCTTTTCGGGCCGGCCGGTGCGGCCAGCAGCAGATCCTTGAGGTTGTCACCGAACACCGCGATGGCTTCGGCCTCGGCTTTCTCGCGGGCCTGGTTGAACAGGTCCAGCAGCAGGTGCATGTGCAGCTTGGCCCGCCAGGTCAGGCGGCAGGCGTCCAGCAGCCAGCGATCAGCGGGGCGCCCCGCATCGCGGATACCGGCGTTGTGCGCCACGCGCCCTTCGGCGTACTGATGTCCGGCCTCGGCATCCTTGCCTGGGTCCAGCTCCAGGAACAGGATCTCCTCGCGGCGCGCACGGAACAACGCCAACAACCGGTGCGAGGGAATCTTCGCCAATGACTCGGCGTGCTCGAAATAATCGCGGTACTTGGCGCCCTCGGTTTCCTTGCCCTCGGCAACGCGGGCACGGATCACGCCCTGCTCGCTCAACCAGCTGCGCAGCTCGCCAACCAGCGTGGCGTCCTCGCCCCAGCGCTCCATCAGGATCGCGCGGGCACCTTCCAGCGCGGCCTTGGTATCGGCTACGCCCTTGTCGGCATCCACGAACGTGGCGGCAAAGACCTGCGGGTCCTGTGTCGGATCGCCCAACAGGCCGTCGGCCAACGGCTCCAGTCCTGCTTCGCGGGCGATCTGCGCGCGGGTGCGACGCTTGGGCTTGTACGGCAGGTACAGATCTTCCAACCGGCTCTTGGTGTCGGCGGCGAGGATCTCGTTGCGCAGCTCATCGCTGAGCTTGCCCTGCTCACCGATGCTGGCCAGCACCGCCGCACGGCGGTCTTCCAGTTCGCGCAGGTAGGTCAGGCGGGTTTCCAGGTTGCGCAGCTGGGTGTCGTCCAGGCCGCCGGTGACTTCCTTGCGGTAGCGGGCGATGAACGGAACGCTGGCGCCTTCATCGAGCAGGCCGACAGCGGCGCTGACCTGGGCGGTCTGGGCACCGATTTCATCGGCGATGGTCTGGGCGATCTGCTGGGCGAGCTGGCGCTGGGCGTGCTTGGCGTCGTGCATTGTTTCCGGCCTGGGCCGCATTGCGGGAAAGGCCCATTCTTGCAATGCGCGGGCGGCAGGGACAAGGCGTTGACAGAGCGGCGGTTCAGGCGGTGGGTCCGGATGGGACGCCGGCATCCTGGCAAAAGGGGCTCGGACTGGCCCCGGGGCTGGGATGCCGGCGCGGACGCGCGATGGTGGAGCGCGTCCTGCCGCGTACTGCGAAGGTCAGCGGTAGTGGCGGGCGGCACGCTGCATGACGATGTCGTCACGCAGGCTCTCCAGCGCCATCAGGCGGACCTTGCCGACACCCTGCAGTTCCATGAACCGCTCCGTGTAGAACTCCGGCCCCAGCGCGGTATCGGCGCGGGATTTGCTGAAGCCGTAGGGCACCACGCCCTTCTCGCCATCCTTGCTACCACCGACATAAAGAACGATTGCCATGTGATGTCTTCCTCCAAATTGCTACTGCGTACTGCACACGATGAGCGGTACTTGTTGGCTCATCGGGATAGAGCTTACCGCGGCCAAGCTGACTGGAACGTCACGAAGACTAATGACGATCCGTTGCATGCAGATGACTGCGGGATAGCAGCAGAACGCTTACGGATCTTTAACTTCCGGCTAACGAATCCGCGGGTTTCAGCCAACGGCGCAGCCCCTCGTGGGTGGGTGTGGTTGGTCGCGGAATGCAAAAGCCGCAGGTGGGTCGGCCGGGTTGGGTTCGCGGGGGACGCCGTGAATCCGTCCCTGGAGGCTTGGCCGCGGCATCCATGCCGCGGACACCCCCGCGAACCCAACCCGACCGCCCTCTGACAGATTTCTGCGGTCTGCCACCCACGGAAAAGAAAAAGAAGATCAAAAGCAAAAACGGCCCGGCCGGCCGTTTCCTGTAGAGCCGAGCCCATGCTCGGCTCTATACGAGCAAGCGCAGCGCGCGACCCGCTGTTGCTGTTCTTTTTCTTCTCCGTGGCTGGACGCGCGCGGAAACTGTCACGGGCCGGGCAGGTGGGTTGCGCAGGGGCGTGAGCCGCATGGATGCGGCGACCGAGCTTACAGGGACGTACTTGCAGCGGCCCCTGCGCAACCCACCCCGCCCGGCCCAATCACATGAATCGCATTTCGCGACCCACCCACGAGGGGCTGCGCCGTTGGCTGGAATCTACGGCCACCAGCCGTGCCCGAACCGCGCGTAATGATCGGCCGCACGCTCGAACGGATTGCGCGCACTGACACCACCACACAGCAGATACACCGGCAGGTACAGCGGCCCCAGCACCAGATACTGGTACACGTGCGCACGCTCATGGTCATCCAGCCGGATCAACGGCTCCACGCCCCACCCCGCCTGATGCGCGTAGGTACGACAGCACATGCCCAGATCGTGGCCGGTGTGCAGGATCACGTTGCCCAGGGTGATCGCTCCGCCCGGGCCCCAGGGCCAGTGATCGAAAACCACCGCGCAATCACGACCGCTCCAGCGCATCTTCGCACCACCCAGCAACCCGGCCAGACCGCCAAGCAGGCCGATCAGGGTATTGGGCACGGTCCACAGCGCGCCCAGCACCTGCAGCGCGCGCAGCCAGATCGGCCAGGGCCGGGACGCGGTGTTCAATCCGCCTCGTTGGGGATCAGCAGCCACAGCAGCAGGTAGACCAGGATGCCGGGGAAGGCGGCCGACGCCAGCGAGACCACCACGTACAGCACCCGTACCAGGGTCGGGTTCCAGCCGAAACGATGGGCGATGCCGCCCATCACCCCGGCAATCATGCGGTCGTTCAGCGAGCGCGACAGGGTGCGCGGCACAGCGTTCATGGCGAGGTCTCCCGGCTGACTGGCTGTTGCCACTGTAGCGCCTGCAATGTCTACGGCGTGCGTTGGCGCAAGGCCTGCAGGCGGGCGCCGAACCACGCCGCGGAGGTCTGTTCGGGCTGGCCGGGGCAGCGGATCCGATACGCCTTGCCACTCATGCTGCTCTGACTCGCGGCACGCTCGATGAACTGCTCGGCGGTGTCGACCATGTCTTTCTTCAGCAGGTAGTCGTACTTGCGCTGCAGGTGGGAACGCGCATCGGCGGGACCGTACCAGCTGCCATTGCGCTGGAACTGGCACTGGGAGCCATCCAGGCTTCCGATCAACTGCGCGATCTCGCGGCGCGCATCGGCGCTCGGCGCAGCGCTGGCGACGCCGGGCGCAAGGGCCAGGGCAAGCGCAAACAGAGGGGAATGTTTCATGGCGTGCGTTCCTTCAGCCAGTTGTCGATGGTCGCCGGCACTTCGCGCTGTGCGCGGCCGGAGACGTAGATGCCGATATGCCCACCGCGGAAACTGGATTCGGTGTAGTCCTGTGTGCCCAACCGGCCACGCATCGCGCGCGATGCATCCGGTGGCACCAGATGATCCTGTTCGGCGTAGATGTTCAGCACCGGCAGGGTCACCTGCGACAGATCCACCGCCTCTTCGCCGATGCGCACGGTGCCATTGACTAGGCCGTTGCCCTGGTAGAACTGCTTGATGAACTCGCGGAAGGCTTCACCCGCGAGGTCCGGCGAGTCGAAGATCCACTTTTCCATGCGCAGGAAATCCTCCAGCGCGGCCTTGTCATCGAGGATGTCGAGCAGGCCCACGTACTTCTGCACGTTCAGGCGGAATGGCTTGAGCATCAAGTAGCTGGCATTCATCAGATCGGCCGGGATGTTGCCCAGCGTATCCACCAGCAGATCCACATCCACCTGCTGGGCCCAGTGCGACAGCATGTTGTCGGCGGTCTGGAAGTCGACCGGGGTGACCATGGTGATCAGGTTGCCCAGCTTCTGCCGCCGCAGTGCGGCGTAGCACAGGGCGAACACGCCGCCCTGGCAGATTCCCAGCATGTCGACGGGGCCTCCAATGCGTGCGCGCAGCGCATCCACCGCGCCATCGATGTAGCGCAGCAGATAGTCCTCAAGCGTCTGGTAGCGTTCGGAACGGTCCGGATAACCCCAGTCCAGCACATAGACGTCCTGGCCCAATGCCAGCAGCTTCTGCACCAGCGACCGATCGGCCTGCAGGTCCACCATGTACGGGCGGTTGACCAGTGCGTACACGATCAGCAGCGGTGTGCGCCGCACCGGAGCGTTCTCGCCGACGAAGCGATACAGCACCACTTTGCCATCGCGCCAGACTTCCTCGCGGGCGGTGGCGCCATAGTCGACGTCCTCCACCTGCGGCAGCAGCTTCAACCCCTCCATCAGCTTGCGCTGCATGGCCAGGGTCTCCTGCATCAGGTCATCGGCATTGAAGCCCAGCGGTCCTTTCATGGCTTACGACTTCCGCGTGGTCGCGCGGGTGGTGGCCTTCTTCGCTGGCGCTTTCTTCGCAGCAGCTTTCTTCGCAGCAGGCTTCTTCGCTGCAGCCTTCTTCGCTGCAGGCTTGCGCGCGACGGGCTTGACCCTGGCAGGCGCTGGCTGGGCAACCGGATCGACGGCATCGGTACCGGCAAGCGCCGCCACCTGTGCCTGCACCCGGCGCAGGCTGCGCTCGAGCTCGGCAATGCGACGGTGGGCGGCATCCATCTCGCTGCGGGTGGGCAGGCCGATACGTTCACTCATCTGTTCAACCTCGCGCTGCAGGCCTGCGCGCAGGCGCATCTGTGCGTTACCCAGCGAGGCATACACCTGCTGGAACGGCTCGGACATGGCGACCTTGGCGTAGGCCTCCTCGGCCACTTCAATCCACAGATCGAACATCGCCCGGGCGCTGGTCAGCTGGCTGCCGGGCTGCTCGTGTTCGGCCAAGCGCTGTTCGAACAGGTCGAACGCCTCTTCCAGTGCCTGCTTGATCTGCTCGACATAGGCCTGCGAATGCTGCTGGTACTCCTCCTGCGCGCGCAGCAGGGCCTGCCACCGCGCCTGGTGCTCGCGGCCGGGCCCGAACGCCGGGCTCTGCAGCCAAGGGCCAGCCAGCGTCTGCAACTGCTGGAACCACGCCGTGAACTCGGGCGGAGCAGCGTCCACACGGGTGCTGCCGCGGGCCCCCTGCAGCATCCACTGCAGCATGCCGTCGCCCTGCCCCTTCACCGCTTCACGCCAGGCCTGGGCAACCTCGGCACTGCTGGCATCGCGGCCCGCAAAGCGTGCAGCGACTTCCTGCATGGTGCCGTACCAGCTGCCAGCTTGATCGCGGAACCGCCGCACTGCCTCTTCGGGCGCGGCAGCACCGGTCCCGGGCAGCAGTTGGCCCCACCAGTCGAACAGGCGCTTCCAGCTGCCCGGGTCGTCGCCAGCCGGGGTTCCCGGCACGGCTGCATGGCGCAAGGCATCACCCCAGGCGCCGAAGTACTGGCGGGCCAGATTCTCGAAATCGCTGCTGCCGGCGTCGTTGGCCGAGCTGGTCATCGCGCTCCTCCGCAGGGCTGGGTCATGGCTTGGGAATGCGCAGGGTCTTGCTGATCATCAGCGACCCGGACAACGCGAACAGCAGCACCAACGGATGCAGCTGCCAAGGGCCAATCTGCCACTGGCCCAGCCACAGGTCGTGGCCGATGGCATCGGTGCCGGCGGCGATCGCCAGCACGATCACCAGCGCCAGGCTGGTGGGAATCGGCGTTCCCTCGAAGTACTTCACCTTGCCTTCGTCACCGCTCATCGCCTCGGCGGTTACGTTGTAGCGAGCCAAGCGGCTGACGCCGCAGCAGACGAAGTAGCTCAGCACCAGCCAGTCCCAGCCCCCCTGCATGCCACAGGCATAGGCCAGCGCTGCGGGCGCGACCCCGAAGGAAATGACGTCCGACAGCGAGTCGAGCTCGCGGCCCAGGGTCGAACTGGATTTGCGCCAGCGCGCGATGCGGCCGTCCAATGCGTCGAAAATGAAAGCCAGCGGGATCAGCGCCATGCCGAACAGCAGGTAGCCGCGCTCGCCATCCTGCAGGAAACGCATTGCGGCAAACACCGCGCCGGTGCCGCAGAAAGCGTTGGCGAGGGTGAACCAGTCCGCCAGATGGAACTCGCGCAGCATCGAGAAGTGACGTTTCATGAAGTCTCACGGGGCATCAAGGCCCACAGGGTACCGCGAGCGCCGCCACCGGCAACAGCGTGGGCTGCCCCTGTCCTTCACCCGTCACTCACCGATCCTCACCAGCGGTGAATTTTTCGCCACCCATCTTGACAGCCTAGGGGGGTGGCGCCTGTCAGCGCTTATCCACAAAGTTGCCCACGCGTAATCCACACCCCCTGTGGACAACTGGTTCTCACCGACTGCGACGTTGGACATTTCCTCATCACCACAAGCCGGGGTTTCCCTACTTCCCAAGCCGATCCGCCAGCGCTATGGTCTGCGGCGGACCCGCCGCCGCCACGTCCGACTCCTTACCGACGGACGATGTTGATGCTGGATGCACGCACCCTGGTCGCGCAGTTGCGGCAGCCCCATGGCGAGGCCGCGCTGGCCGTGGGCGAATCGATGAACCGCAGCAACGGCGCCCTCAACCAGGCGGCGATCGCACTGCTGGCCGTCGCTGCCGGAGAGCAGGTGCTGGAAATCGGTCCTGGCAACGCCGCCTTTGCGCCGCTGCTGCTGCAGGCCAGTGGCAGTCGCTACGTGGGTGTCGAGCTGTCCAGTGCCATGGTCGACGCCGGCAACCAGCACCTTGCCGCCAGCGGCCTGGCTGGCCGTGCCGCGCTGCGCGAGGGTGATGCCCATGCCCTGCCCCTGGCTGATGCCAGCGTCGATGCTGCGCTGGCGGTCAACACCCTGTACTTCTGGCCGGACCTGGCCCCGGTACTGGATGAACTGGCACGGGTGCTGCATCGCAGCGGCCGGCTATGCCTGGCCTTCGGCGATGCCGGATTCATGCGCAGCCTGCCCTTTGCCGCCGACTTTGAGCTGCATGAGCTGGACGCAGTGGAGCTGGCGCTGCGGGTGTCCGGCTTCACCGTCACGGCATGGCGCTCGCATCGCGAATGCACGGCCGGCAATGACAGCCAGCAGCGGGAAAAGCACTTCCACCTGCTGCTGGCGCGCCGGCGCTGAAGCTCTCCCCGCCGGGCATGGCCCGGCGCTACCGAGGCTGCGCCGGATGGTAGCGCCGGACCATGTCCGGCGAGCGCAGCGGCCTCCGGAATGCCTCAAAGCCGGCTGAAGGACCAGCTCTGCATGCGTCCATCCCGGTATGGCATCACTCCGTGGAACGGGCGCGGATCGGCATCGAACACCAGCGGCAGGAAGTTGCGGTCACCCTCCCACATCGGCAACTGGTCGAGCTTGTCCACGTCCACCCACTCCAGGGTGCCCTCGTGATTGCCGCCGTGCGGGGCACCCTCAAAGCTGTCGATGACGAACACGAAACCGAACCAGTCTTCACCGTGCTTGCCGAAACCCGGCCAGCTGATGGTGCCGCGCAGGCGCATGGCCGTGCAGTCGATACCGGCTTCCTCGGCGATTTCGCGGCGCATGCCGGCGGCGATGTCCTCGGTCGGCTCGACCTTGCCGCCCAGGCCGTTGTACTTGCCCAGGTGGTGGTCGCCCGGCCGGGTATTGCGGTGGATCATCAGCACCTGGCGGCGATCGGGCGAGAGCACATAGCCCAGGGTGGCGACGATCGGGGTATACGGCATGTGCGGGTCCGGCGGCGGGTCAGCCGTGGATTATGGCCGATCAACGCACCAGCGACAGGCGGCGGTCGCCGGCACCCACGGTGTTGCCGTCTGGATCACGGCGCAGGGTGGCCACGCCATGGCCGCGTTCGGCCAGGTATTCCAGCCATTTGCCGAGGAAGGTGTTCATCCGCATGCGATGGCTGATCAGCTCGGCCGGCGGTGGGTACAGGCCCATCGTGTCCTGCCAGCGGCGGCCGACGTAGCAGTGGGTGGTCTCGGCCTGGCGCGCGTCCCGGTACAGGCGGACGAAGGCCGATGGGTCCGGTTCACCGGTCACCGGGTCGGCCAGGTCATAGGTCAGGCGCAGCTCGACCGTGTAGCGGTGGCACTCGATCACGTCCAGGCGCACGTCCAGGCCATCGCCCACCGAAGAGACATAGCTTCCCGCCACCAGCTCGGCCGGCGCGAACAGGCGCACCAGGTGACGGTAGTTCTCTGCGTACAGCCCCATGAGCCAGCTCAGCCGGCTCAGGCGGGGAATGCGCTCGGTACGGGGCAATGCTCGGGCCATGGGTTGATCCTACACGTTGGCCCTTCAACGTGGGGACTGATCGGCCCCGGCCAAAGGGGCCCTGTATCGACCAACGGTCGATACCCACCGCGCAGGTAGACCACGACCGTTGGTCGTGGCGCCCCCGTCAATACAGCTCGCGCTGCAGCCCCAGCGTGCCGAGCACCTTGCTGGAGATCTCCTCGATCGAGGTATGGGTGGTGCTGAGGGTCGGGATGCGTTCCATCTGGAACATGACCTCCGCCGCAGCCACCTCGCGCTTGCAGGTGTCCAGGTTGGCGTAGCGCGAATTGGGCCGGCGCTCCTGGCGGATCTGCTGCAGGCGGTCGGGGTCGATGGTCAGGCCGAACAGCTTGCGCCGGTAGTTGCGCAGGCGGGGCGGCAGGCGGTCGCTCTCCAGATCCTCGTCGGTCAACGGGTAGTTGGCCGCGCGCACTCCGTAATGCAGGGCCAGGTAGATGCAGGTAGGCGTCTTGCCCGCCCGCGACACCGCCACCAGGATCACGTCGGCGTCGTCGTAGTTCACCGCGATGCCATCGTCGTGGGTCAGCGCGAAGTTCATCGCGTTGATGCGCCGGTGGTAGGTGTCGAAGTCGACCATGCCGTGGGCCTGGCCGACCCGGTTCAGGCGCGAGCTGGACAGTTCGCGCTCCAGCGGCTCGATGAACGGGGCGAACACATCCAGCATCAGCGCCCCGCTTTCGGCCAGGATCAGGCTCAGGCTCTGGTCCACGCAGGAGTTCACCACGATCGGCCGGACCTGGTAGCGCTCCCCCGCCGCCTGGATCCGGGCACAGGCTTCGCGGGCTTTTTCGGGGTCATCGACAAATGACATCCGGTCGGTAATGAAGCTGAACCCGGAGAACTGGGTCAACAGGCTATGCCCAATGGTTTCAGCGGTGATACCGGTTCCATCGGAAACGTAGAACACCGGACGGATGGTCGACATGCGCGCATTTACCCCCTACGAAGCCTAAAAGGGCCGCCAACACAAGCTTGTGCCGACGGTGGTCTGCCCGGCATCATATCGGCTTCTTCCTACGGACGCGGCCATCAAAGCCCGCCTCGGGCGATGGCCAAACGGAGCATCGCGCTTGAACGAGAACATCCTGTGGTTGCACGAACTGCGTCTGGCCGACCTGGCCCGCGTAGGCGGCAAGAATTCCTCGCTGGGCGAGATGATCGGCAACCTTGCCGGTCTGGGCGTCTCCGTTCCTGGAGGTTATGCGACCACGTCTGAAGCCTTCAAGGACTTCATCGCGCACAACGACCTGTCCAAGCGCATCTTCGACAAGCTGGCCACGCTGGACGTCGAGGACGTCAACGCACTGACCGCAGCCGGCAAGGAAATCCGCGGCTGGGTGATCGATGCACCGCTGCAGCCGCAGCTGGACCAGGACATCCGCACCGCCTACGCCAAGCTGAGCGCCGACAACGGCGGCGGCGACGTGGCCGTGGCCGTGCGCTCCTCGGCCACCGCCGAAGATCTGCCCGATGCCTCCTTCGCCGGCCAGCAGGAAACCTTCCTCAACGTCACCGGTGCCGACGATGTCGTGCACAAGGTCAAGGAAGTGTTCGCCTCGCTGTACAACGACCGTGCCATCGCTTACCGCGTGCACCACGGCTTCAAGCACGAGGACGTGTTCCTGTCCGCAGGCGTGCAGCTGATGGTGCGTTCGGGCGTGGGCGCGTCCGGCGTGCTGTTCACCCTGGACACCGAGTCCGGCTTCCGCGACGTGGTGTTCGTCACCTCCTCGTTCGGCCTGGGCGAAATGGTCGTGCAGGGCGCGGTCAACCCCGACGAGTTCTACGTCTACAAGCCCACCCTGCAGGCCGGCAAGCCGGCGATCCTGCGCCGCTCGCTCGGCAGCAAGGCGATCCGCATGGTGTACTCGGATGTCCCCGGCGAGCGCGTCAGGATCGAGGACACCCCGGCCGAACTGCGCACCACCTTCTCGATCAACGATGAAGACGTGGCCGAACTGTCGCGCCAGGCGCTGACCATCGAAAAGCACTACGGCCGCCCGATGGACATCGAGTGGGCCAAGGACGGTGTCAGCGGCAAGCTGTTCATCGTGCAGGCGCGCCCGGAGACCGTGAAGTCGCGCAGCCATGCCACCCAGATCGAGCGTTTCGCGCTGACCGAGAAGGGCGGCAACGTTCTGGCCGAAGGCCGCGCCGTGGGCGCCAAGATCGGTGCCGGCGTGGCGCGCGTGGTGAAGACGCTGGAAGACATGAACCGCGTGCAGCCGGGCGACGTGCTGATCGCCGACATGACCGATCCCGATTGGGAGCCGGTGATGAAGCGTGCCTCGGCGATCGTCACCAACCGCGGCGGCCGTACCTGCCACGCGGCGATCATCGCGCGCGAGCTTGGCGTGCCGGCCGTGGTCGGTTCGGGCAACGCCACCAAGGTCATCGAGGATGGCCAGCTGGTCACCGTCAGCTGCGCTGAAGGCGATACCGGCTTCATCTACGAAGGCAAGCTCGGCTTCGAGCGCACCACCACCGATCTGGGCAACATGCCGCCGGCACCGTTGAAGATCATGATGAACGTGGCCAACCCGGAACGTGCCTTCGACTTCGGCCAGCTGCCGAACGCGGGCATCGGCCTGGCGCGTCTGGAAATGATCATCGCCAGCCACATCGGCATCCACCCCAACGCGCTGCTGGAATACGACCGCCAGGATGCGGCGACGAAGAAGAAGATCGACGAGAAGATCGCCGGTTATTCCGACCCGGTCGGCTTCTACGTGGACCGTCTGGCCGAAGGCATCGCCACCCTGACCGCCTCGGTCGCGCCAAACCCGGTGATCGTGCGACTGTCGGACTTCAAGTCCAACGAGTACGCCAACCTGATCGGCGGCAGCAACTACGAGCCGCACGAAGAGAATCCGATGATCGGCTTCCGCGGCGCCAGCCGTTACGTCGATCCGAGCTTCTCGGCCGCCTTCGCGCTGGAGTGCAAGGCCGTGCTGCGCGTGCGCAACGAGATGGGCCTGGACAACCTGTGGGTCATGATCCCGTTCGTGCGCACCCTGGAAGAAGGCCGCAAGGTCGTCGAGGTGCTGGCCCAGAACGGCCTGAAGCAGGGCGAGAACGGCCTGAAGATCATCATGATGTGCGAAGTGCCGTCCAACGCACTGCTCGCCGATGAGTTCCTGGAGATCTTCGACGGCTTCTCGATCGGTTCCAACGACCTGACCCAGCTGACCCTCGGCCTGGACCGCGATTCGTCGATCGTGGCGCACCTGTTCGATGAGCGGAACCCGGCGGTGAAGAAGTTGCTGTCGATGGCGATCAAGTCGGCACGTGCCAAGGGCAAGTACGTCGGCATCTGCGGCCAGGGCCCGTCCGATCATCCGGATCTGGCCGAATGGCTGATGCAGGAAGGCATCGAGTCGGTGTCGTTGAATCCGGACACCGTGGTCGATACCTGGTTGCGCTTGGCCAAGTTGAAGGCCAAAGGTTGACCTGTTGACGTGTGATGGCTGACGTCGCTTTCATCGACGCCTGCCCATACTGAAGCTGCACGCAAGCCCCGCCTCTGCGGGGCTTGCTGTTTCTGGCGTCCGCGTACGCCATGTTTCCGTCGCACCTGTTCCCGTTGCAAAGGAGTCCGCATGATCGCCGCTGCCCCACCCTCCCCCGCCACGACCTCCTGGTTCCGCTCACTCGACTRGGAACGCCTGCTGGAGACCTACGGCGTGCCGTTGCTGGCCGCGATCGTGGTGCTGCTGGTCGGCATGTGGCTGGCACGACGGCTGTCCAATGCCATGCCGCGCGCCACCTCGCGCATGGGCGTGGACCCGATGCTGGGCAGCTTCCTGCGCAACGTGGTCTACGCGGCCTCGCTGGTGATCGTGGTTATCCTGGCCATCGGCACGCTGGGCGTGCAGATCACTCCGCTGCTGGCCGTGCTCGGTACCGCCGGCCTCGCCGTTGGCCTGGCGCTGAAGGATTCGCTGTCCAACATCGCCTCCGGCGTGATGCTGGTGACCCTGCGTCCGTTCCGCGTAGGCGACGTGGTGACCATCGCCGGGCAGACCGGCACGGTTCGCGAGGTACGCATTTTCCAGACCGTGATCACCGGCGCGGACAACCAGCACACCACCATTCCGAACACGCTGATCACCGCCGCACCGATCATCAACCTCACCGCAGAGCCCACCCGCCGCGTCGAGCTGGTGGTGGGCATCGGTTACGAAGACAACATCCAGTTGGCGCGTGATACCGCACTGGCCCTGATGAAGGCCGACCCGCGCGTGCTGCAGACGCCGGCACCGGACGTGGTGGTGTACGAGCTGGGTGCGCACGCGATCAACCTGGGCATCCGCTGCTACGTGAAGTCGGCCGATCACTTCGGCACCAAGGTCACCCTGCTCGAACAGATCAAGCTGGGCTACGACAAGGCCGGCATCAACATCCCGTATCCGCAGCAGGACATGCACCTGTACCTGCATGGCAAGGATGGCGGCGTGGTCGAGGCAGACGCACTGGTGCGCGACAAGCCCTGATCGGCAGTGCCGACCACCGGTCGGCACCCATCCGCCGTCATCGGTAGCGCCGGGCCATGCCCGGCGGACGCTGCTTCAGGCCTCGACTGCCTCTTCCAGCACCGGATAGTCGGTGAATCCCGCCGCRCCACCACCGAAGTACGTCGCGCGATCGGGCGAATTCAACACCGCGCCGCTGCGCAGGCGCTCGGGCAGATCGGGATTGGCGATGAACGGCCGACCGAAGCCGATCAGGTCGGCCCATCCCTCCGCAAGCGCCTGCGCGGCACGCTCGGCGGTGTACTTGCCGGCGTAGATCAACGTGCCCGGATAGATCATCCGCAGCGCCTGCTTGAACGCGACCGGCATCAACGGGGCATCCTCCCAGTCGGCCTCGGCGATGTGCAGGTATCCCACACCCAGCTCGCCCAGCAGATGCGCGGCAGCCAGATAGGTCGCCTGCGGCGTGTCATCCACCGCCCCCTGCAGCGTGGTCAGCGGTGCCAGACGCACGCCGACTCGCTCGCCGCCAGCGACATCGACCACCGCCTGCACCACCTCGCGCAGGAAGCGCAGGCGATTGCGCAGCGCGCCGCCATAGCCGTCGGTACGCTGGTTGGCCTGCGAGTCGATGAACTGGTTGATCAGGTAGCCGTTCGCGCCGTGCAGCTCGACGCCATCGAATCCGGCAGCCAGTGCATTGCGGGTGGCCTGCGCATAGTCGGCCACGATGCCCGGAATCTCGTCCTCGCCCAGCGCGCGCGGCATCGAGTGCTGGATCATTTCGCCCACGCCGGATTCCGGACCGGCGCCGGTCGGGTCGACGAAGACCTTCACCCCTTCGGCCTGCAGTGCCGAGGAAGAGACCGGCGCCGCGCCGTCCGGTTGCAGGGCCACATGGGAGACACGGCCGACATGCCAGAGCTGGGCGTAGATGCGCCCACCCGCCGCGTGCACGGCATCGGTGACCCTGCGCCAGCCCTGCACCTGTTCGTCGCTGTGGATGCCCGGGGTCCAGGCATAGCCCTGGCCCTGCGGGCTGATCTGGGTGCCTTCGCTGACGATCAGCCCGGCACCAGCGCGCTGGGCGTAGTACTCGGCCATCTGCGCGGTGGCGACATTGCCGGCCGCCGCACGCGAGCGGGTCATCGGTGGCATCACGATACGGTTGGGCAGCGTCAGCGCGCCCAGGCGGTGGGGGGTGAACAACATGGCGGCACTCTCTTGCGGGGGATTGCCGGCAAGGATGGGGATGGCGCTGCGCGCGCAACAGGCGCGTCCGCGCAAAACAGTTGTGCCTGGCAGGCAAGGGTCACAGCCCTTCCCTGCGGCGGTCGGGGTCGGATCCCTTTCCGCAGGAAAGGGCTCCGACCCCATCGTTACAACGTCGGCTCGATCAACGCCCCGCCGTGTGCGATGCGGTCGTAGCAGGCGCGCACGACCTCTTCGCCGTACTTCAGCTCCAGCCGGCGCACGATGAAATGGCCGCGGGCCAAGTCCTGGTAGTAGTCGGTGAACATGGTGTTGAGCGTCGCGCCGGCCGCCGCACCGACGATTGGTACCGCCTGCGCGGCAAACTTCTCGGTGACCACCACGCCGAAACGGGCGGCGACCTTTTCCACCAGCTTGGCCAGCAGCTTGCCGGCTTCCTTCGGCGCCACGCCCAGGGTCAGGTCGCGCCCGGTCACCACGCGCCCGGCCAGTTCGGCCGAGAGGTGGCGCATGACATCGGTGGTGAAACCACGGGCGAGGTAGTAGCCGGTCTCGCTGGCATCGTCGCGCGGCGAATTGCCACCCAGTGCGAACACCTCCAGGCAGGCCTGGCGGGTGCTGAACTGCGATAGATCGAAGCCTTCGCTGCGGGCGACGTCGGCTACCGCGCGCATCATGATCGTGGTCGATACCGGCAGCTCGATGAACAGCGCAGCGAAACCGAACGCCCCACCCACCGCACCGGACGTCGCCGCCGCCAGCTTGTGCCAACGTGTCGAGGCGCCCTTGCCAGGGGTGTTGTCCATGCTCCACAGCGCGGCCTGCACGGATTTGGACAGCGCCGCCTGCACCGCACCGTGGATGCGGTTGGACACCGAGGTGGGAAGCGCCTTCACCGCGAACTCCAGCGGCGTTCCGACCAGGTTGGCCATGCGCGCGGTGATCGTGGGTGCTTCCAACAGTGCTACCGACCGCTGCAGGTCAGACCAGTCACCAGCGTCGTGGGCGATATCGCGGGGCAGCAGGATGGGCTCGTTCATGCGGCCGATCTTAGCGCCAGGGAGTTGAACGCAGGGTGGTGCCGGCCGCTGGACGACAACCCTGCGCCGCCGGCTGGGATCAGGCCATTGCCGGCCAGCGGCCGGCACCAACCCTCACGGGCTCGGCAGCCCCGACAGCGCGCCCATGAACTGGCGGTAGTGGCGCAGCTCGTTGATCGAATCGTGCACATCGCTCAGTGCGGTGTGGTTGCTGTTCTTGCCCACGCCCGCAGCCACGCTTGGCGCCCAGCGCTTGGCCAGTTCCTTCACCGTGGACACGTCCAGGTTGCGGTAGTGGAAGTACTTTTCCAGCCGCGGCATCTGCCGGTGCAGGAAGCGGCGGTCCTGGCAGATGGAGTTGCCCGACATCGGTGACACGCCGGCCGGAATCCACTGCGCCAGGAAGGCCACGGTCTGCGCTTCGGCCTGGCCAAGCGTGGTGGTGCTGTCGATGACGCGCTGCCACAGGCCCGAACGACGATGCTGGTTGCGGTTCCACTCGTCCATCGCTTCCAGCGTTTCCAGCGGATGATGGATGGCGAACTCCGGGCCCTCGGCCAGCACGTTGAGCTGGGCATCGGTGACCACGGTGGCGATCTCGATGATCGAATCGTTGTCGGTATCCAACCCGGTCATTTCCAGGTCGATCCAGATCAGCCGCTCGTTGGCCGCGCCGTTCTCTGCCATCGTGTCGCCTCGTTGCTGGGCAGGCACGAGGCCGGCCGGTAATGGAAAGTGGCGGCCATCATACCCTTTCGCCACTCAGCCCTCGCCAGCGTGGTCCTCCAGCAGCAGCGGCGGCTTGCCACGCTTGGCCCTGAAGTAGTTGGTCAGCCGGTTGCCCGCTTCCTTGGCCAGCACGCCGGCATGGACCTCCACCCGGTGATTGTGGCGGGCATCAGCGACCAGATCGAACACGCTGCCGCAGGCGCCGGTCTTGGGGTCGCTGGCACCGTAGACCAGGCGCGCCACGCGTGCGTGCACGATAGCCATCGCACACATCGCGCACGGCTCCAGGGTGACATACAGGGTGCTGCCGATCAGGCGGTGATTGGCCAGCATCCGCCCGCCCTCGCGCATGGCCACGATCTCGGCATGCGCGCTGGGATCGTGCGAGGCAATGTTGAGGTTCCAGCCCTCGCCCAGCAGCTGACCGTCGGCACCCACCAGCACCGCACCGACCGGGATCTCGTCAAACTCGCGTTGCGCACGTTCGGCCAATGCCAATGCGTGGCGCATCCAGTGTTCGTCGGCGTCGTGCACGGGCACGCCCAGGGTGTCGGTCATGGTGGTTCTCGAATTCGAACAGTACGGCGCGACCGCAGTGTAGCGCAGGCCTCTGCGACCACGTCGACCGCGCCTCGCAGGCCGCCTCCAAACGGCATTTCCCCTCCAATTCCGGCCGCTATACTTGGGTGCACTTGCGAAGCACCTTGGACATGCCCATGACCACCCTGCGCCCCTCCCGCGCCACCGATGGCGACGCTCTCGTCGATCTCTGGCGCCGCGCCGTCGACGCCACCCATGATTTCCTCAGTACCGAAGACCGTCGGGCTATCGATGCTGAAGTTGCCGGCTTCCTGCCACAGGCCCCGATGGTCGTGGCCGTCGGCGACCAGGACCAGCCGCAGGGTTTCATGCTGATCGACGGCTCGCACATGGAAGCGTTGTTCATCGATCCCGACGTGCGCGGAACCGGTATCGGCCGCCAGCTGCTGCAGCATGCGCTGGCACTGCAGCCGCAACTGACCACCGACGTCAATGCGCAGAATGCGCAGGCCGTGGGCTTCTATCGGCGCATGGGTTTCATCGAAACCGGACGCTCGCCGGTGGATTCGCAGGGTCGTCCGTATCCCCTCATCCACCTGCGCCATCCAGGCTGATCGGCGGTTGGAACGCCGGCCGTTCCCCGGTCAGGCAACCACGTCGAACGCCGGCGAGTAACGCACCTCCCCCTGTGCCATCGGTGGCTGCAGGCACAGGGCCTGGAAATACGCCGCCGGCACGCCGGGTAGTACCAGATCCGGCACGGCACGGAAGCCGAAGCGCCCGTAGTAGGCCGGCTCGCCCAACAGCACGCAGCCGCGCGCGCCCCTCTTGCGCAGAGCCTCGATCGCGGCCCGCATCAATGCCGTGCCCACGCCGCGCCCCTGCTGCTGCGGCAGCACCGAAATCGGCCCGAGCCCGAACCAGCCCTGGCTGTCGTCCTGCACGCTGACCGGGGACAGCGCGACATGACCCACCAGTTGGCCCGCATCCTCTGCCACCAGCGAGATGCTCAGCTCGCCACGCTCACGCAATGCGTCGACGATGTGGTGTTCGGTGTGGCTGCTGTGCAGCGCGTTACGGAAGGCCGCCTCGGTCAGGAAGTGGATTCCAGCAGCGTCTGCGGGCAGTTCAGGGCGGATGGAGAGCATCGTCGGCACGTCGTCGGAACGGAGTAAGCACCTTGATCATGCCGCATCGAGGAAGCAACGGCCCGCGCCTGATGCCCGTACCCCACCTGTGAAATCCGGATACGAATCACAGTTCGCTGCATCCAATCCAGTTTGATAGCGTCAAAATTTCGACTATTTCACTTTTCCGCCGCGAGAATCGCGCAATCTAGCCTTCCCGGGTCCGGGATCGTGGTCACCAAGGAAAGGAGACATGCCGTGATTGCCCGTCTTTCCTCGCCAGCGCGGCGCGCACTTTCGTCGCCCGCAGCGTGCCCCGTCGCGAACGCGCTCACTCCTCCGACCGGAGGCTGACGGTGCGCCGCACATCCCCCCCGTGTCTTGCCTTGCTTCTACTGATTGCCTGCAGCCCGGAGACCGCCATGAACCAGGAACTTGCTTCCGCCGAGTCCGACGTCGCCCAGGGAGGACGTGGCCTGGCCAAGCTCAACCCCTCACCGCGCAAAGCCTATGAACTGGTACTGCGCCTGCACAACCCGCCGGGCAGCTTTGCCGTGGTCGAAGGCGTTGCCCAGTACGATGTCAGCAACGAAGCGCAGTGCGGGTACATCGAGCCCGCCACCGGCGCTCCCGCCCGCATCACCAGCCAGGAGCCGGTGACGCTGCGCAGGGTCACCGACAACGAGTACCGCGGCACCGTCTACCTGGACCGCATGCTCGACGAGGACTACTACGGCCGCGGCGTCTGCCATTGGGCCTTCAGTGGCGCCGGCGCGATGTTGAAGGCGACCGGCGCCGATGGCGAGACGCGCTTCCTGTCCTTCATCGAGGCCGATCCGTTCGTCAAAGGCCAGGCTGAGACGCGCCATTATCCGCAGGGCGACTACCCACGCGTGGCGGACCTGCCCGACTATGGCGCTACCGGCCAGAAGGACGCCAGCCGGTTCCGCCCGGAACTGCAGGACACGCTGTTCTCTGCCACCTTGACGGCCGATGAGGTGCAGCCGTGACCCTCGGCAGCCAGGACTACGCCGCGCTGTCCAACGATGCCTATCGCGACCTGAAAGTCGGTCGCCGCGCCCCCGGACAGGAAGAGCATGTCTCCCTCAACGGGCATGACTACAAGGTGCTCGAGCACGTCAGCAACCGCTTCAATGGCTATCAAGGCACGATCTACCAGCGCGTGGACACGCAGGAGATCGTGGTGTCACATCGCGGCACCGAGCAGATCGCCCGCGATGGCCTCCTCGCCGATGGCGGCATGGTGGTCGCCCGCTACAACGTGCAGGCCGCCGATGCGCTGGCACTGACCCAGCGCGCCCTCGCGTACGCTGCAAAGGAAGGACGCGACCTCGGCCAGGCACCTGAGGTCACCGTCACCGGGCATTCGCTCGGCGGCGCGCTGGCCCAGATCAGCGCACACCACTACAACCTGAAGGGCGAGACCTTCAACGCTTATGGCGCGGCCAGTCTTGGCTACCGCATTCCCGAAGGCGGCACCAGCGTTGTCAACCACGTCATGGCAGCCGACCCGGTCAGCGCCGCTTCGCCGCACTTCGGCCAGGTGCGCGTATACGCCACGCCCCAGGAGATCGACACGCTGGGCGACTGGGGCTTCAGCAACAGCCGTCTGCGCATCCTGATTCCCGACAGTGCACTGGGCGCGGCCGCCAACTCCCTCGGTTCGCACAAGCTGGTCAATTTCCTCGGCGAAGACTCGGTGCTGGGCAGGCCGGAGACGCAGGCCTTGGCACGCGACAACGTCAAGATGATCGACGAGTACCGGGACAAGATGGAGCTGCTGCGCAGTGGCGTCACCACCGGTACGCGCGGCCTGCCGGGCGGCGTCAAGGATCTCTTCGACCATCTGCGTGGCCCCCTGGAACCGGGCGAACCCGCGCGCCGTGAAGCCGAAAGGCAGGGCCGCCCGATCGGCATGCTGCGCATCGACGACGCCGGCCACGTCGGCAACCCCTTGTTCAATGATGCCCTGCGCGGCGTGCACGCACAGGACGCCCGCGTCGGCCGCACACCCGATGGCATGAGCGCGCAACTGGCAGGCTCGCTGGCTGCGGAAATGCATGCCGCCGGCGGACAGCGGATCGACGAGGTACTGATGAGTGCCGACGCGTCACGCAGCTTCGCCCTGCAGGGTGAGGGCGGCGACCCCGGCCATCTGCGCGTGTCCGTCGACACCACCCGCGCGATGAACACGCCGCTGGAGCAGAGCAGCCAGCGCATCGAGCAGCAGGCTGCCGGCCAAGCCCTGGCACGCGAGCAGCAGCTGGAACAGACCCAGGCGACCCAGCGCAGCCTGCACGCCTGAGACGCTTGCTGGAATGAAAACGGGAGCCGGCACTGCCGGCTCCCGTCATTTCCGAGGTCGATCAGGGGCTGGAAACCGCCGGGTTTGCCGCCGGCCCTGCCAGCACGTACGCATCCGGGCCCGAGTCCGGGAAGCCGCCGCAGGCCTTGTCGCCCGGCGCCACCGGATCACACGGCCACTGCGCGCGCGTTACGGTGTCGCGCAGCTCGAAGCGGGTGCCGTTCCAGACCACGAAGGCCAGGTGTTCGCGGTTCCAGTCACTGAAGCTGTGCGGACCGGTCTTCTGCGGTGATTCCGGGTACTGCACGAACCAGCGCATGGCCGGCCCGTACTGCAACTTGCTGTGGTCCAGGCTGATCCTGCCTTCGCGGGTGCGGTGGCGGGCACGATCGGCCTCGGCGATCGACGGTGCCGCCGGCATTGCCATTGCAGTGATGTCCTGCGGGACGCCATCGCTGCCCACCTGGTACACGCGCTGGCGGACGTAGGCCTGCCCGCAACTGCCGGCTGCGAGTCGGACGGGCTCTGCGGTGTTCTCGTTTGGCAGTGCGCCATCGGCACAGTCGAACGGCGCCGAGACCAGGTAGGTGGTCGTCGACGCATCCGCGCCTTCAAACGAACGCACCCAGATGTCTCCCAGGCGGGCGATGAAGTCCGGGCGCTGGCCCACGCCGGCCACGGCCTTGAACCACGCCTTCTGGCGCACTTCACGCTCGCGCCAGCTGCGCGGCAGGTGGATGTCCTGCTCAGGCAAGGCCACCAGCAGCGCCGCCAGGTGCGGCGGCAACGCGCCCTGGCAGGCGCCGATCATCAGATCGCCCTGCGGTGCCAGGCGACCGGCCAGATCGACCGGGCAGCGCGCACCGAGCTGGCGCTCCGCGGCCTGGTCTGGTGCCAACGGGATGATCGGTGCCAACGGGATGATCGGCGGTGCGACGGGGGCCGGCGCAGAGGCTGGCGCGGTGTCGGGCGCCTGTGCGACCGCGGGTGCCGGGGCCGACACCTGCGCGGGAGCCGGTGGAGGAGCTGCGACAGGAGCCGTTGCGACAGGCGCAGCATTGGTGGAGGCAACGTCGGTCGGCGGTGCCATCGTTGCTGCCGCAGGTGCCGGTGCACTCGCGGGTTCGGCAGAGACGGCTTCCGGAGCGACGCCCGTCGCCGGTTGCGGCTGCGGTGCGGGTTCGGGCGCCGGGGGCATGGACGGCACAGGTGCAGCTACCAGGGCAGGCACCGGCTCAGCCGCGGCGACGGGAGCCAGTGCAGCTACGGCATCAGTTGCGGCGTTAGCGGGCGTCTGCGCGTCCGCCGCGGCCACTACCGGTGCTGGCACCGCCTCCTCGACGGCGGGAGCCGCCGGGGCGTCGGGTGCCTGCTGTGCGTGGGCCATGGCGGCAGCCAGTCCCAGCGGCAGCAGCCACAGTGCCGGAGCGCGGCCACGCTGGGCCGCTTGGGAACGCAGGAAAGTGTTTCGCATGTTGTGTCCTTACAAAGAGATCCATGTAGGCACCCGAGGGTGCTCGGTGTCGTGCGATGGGCCCGCCGGTCTCCGACCTGCCGGGCGGTGCCCAGATTACAGCGATCGCGGGCGATTCTGATCCTGCTCGCGGATGACCGAAGCGGTCTGTTCCTGGCGGGAAGAGGCTTCGGCCGCCAACTGCTGGCTGCTCTGCTCGAGCGGCAGCTGGGCAGCGGCCTCACGCTGCACCATCGAGCGCTGCATCGCCGGGTCCCCCATGACGCCCTGCACCGCAAACAGCGCCCTGCCGTCGGTACCGGCCACCACGTGATCGATACGGCTCATCCCTGCCTTCTGTGCGCTCAACGCCAAGGCCGCGGCCGTATTGTCCAGTTCCTGCTGGCTGCGCAGGCCACTCTGCGGCCCCATCTGCTGCAGATGACCCCGCGCCTCGGTAAACAACCGGTTGCCGGCATGGGCCGGATCGGACATATCGCGCGCGCGCTCAGGCAACTGTGCAGGTTCGCCCACTTCGCCGCGGGCAAGCCGGTCCATCACGTCCGGGGTCAGCTTCTGCTGCCACGCCTCGAAACGCTTGAGCCGGTCCTCCACCCCGTTGACGGCACCGTTGATGGCATACGTAGCCTCGCGCACGTCCTCGCGCGCGTGTTCCGGCACACGGTTCTGCCATTGCCACACCGCGATGCGACCTGCGTGTTCCGGCTCCGATGCCAACTCGGGCTGGTTGACCAGATCCAGATCCAGCGCACTGCCGGCGCGCTCGTAGCTTTCCTTGCCGGTCAGCGGCAGATAACCGCGCCCGTGGTACTTGAGCGCATCTCCGGGCGCGTCATTGCCCATCCGGCCGCCATACATCAGCTCAGCCAGATCATCCGGACGCCCTCGCAGGGCTTCCTGGCGCGCGGACTCCAGCGCCTCGGTGCCATTGCGCCACGCCGCTTCGACCGGGATCTGCGAGATGCCCCGGGTATAGTTGAAACTCTCGTTGAGCCGGCTCAGGCCGCGCGACTCGTGCCCTGCCTGGGCCATGAAATTGGCCAGTTCAAGGGGGGAGTCGATGCCGGCTTTCGTCGCCTGCCGCAGCAGTTGCGACTCTCTATCGGTCGACACAGTGCAACTCCTGGATGTTCATCAGCGCGGATTCCTTTCCGCCGGTTGGAGCTTGGCTCATGGAAGCGACACCTCGGCGACACTGGACGGATCGAAGTCCTCGAACCGCACCCTGCCCAGTTCCGCCACCGAGAAATCCCGGATGTTGGTCGCCTCGGTCTCGATATCCACGACCTTGCGTCTCACCCCATCCACCCAGCACGCCTTGTCCGCCGATGCGTAACGGAACCGGTACGTGCTGCTCCAGCGCTCGCGGCTGCCGCCGTTGGTGATCACGCTGAAGGTGTCTTCCTCAACCATTGCATACGCAAAAGGGTCGCCAGCCAGGCCACCGCGGGTGGAACATGGCACCAGCTTGTCGTTGCGCGCGGCCAGCTGCCAGCGCCCGCGCCCGTCACCGCGCAGCAACAGCAGCACCCGGTTTGGTCCGTGCTGGCCGGGCACCAGCCCTTCCGGCGTCGGCTGGTCGATGACCAGCAGCTGGTACTCGATGCCATCGCCGTTGAGCTCGCCCCTGACGGCTTCCAGCAGGTTCGCACCGGACGGAACGAATGCCAAGGCATCGTCCATGTGTGCGCCAAACCTGTCGTCCATCCCCTCCCACTCCTTCAATGTCGTCTTGCCGATGCCCGCCTCCCTGGCCGGTCGGAACGCGGTGTCCCGGCTCGCCCGCGCCTGCGCAGATGCGGATCATAGCCCCGCGCACGGCGTGGCCGCGATAGTGGCAAGCGTCACCCGTCGGACGGGCGGACAGAGTCCTCATTGGACGGAAAAGCTCCTGCGTTCGGTGGCACTGGCGCGTCATTTTTATGACGCGCGGGGAGCTTACCGCGAGGAGCTTTGCCGCGTCGAAGGTCGGGAGAAGCGAAAAGCGGAATTGATCACATAAAAACTGGGCTTAACGTGAATGGTGCCCTACCTGATGAACAGATCCGCCGTGCAGGCCGTGTTGGAGATCCTGCATTGATCCTGTGGCATCTGCCTCCATGCGGCCTTCGCGCTGCATTGCTGCATCGCGACAATGACCGCACCCTGTTCGGACATGGCTGCGACGACGCTCGTGGTTTCAGTCCCCAGCCCCGCGTGGGCGACCGCCACGCACTGCGCCTGGAACAGGGTCGCCAACGTGCATTCGCCCTTGCCGAATTCCCTGCACTCCTTCATGGACGCGCGCTTGGCCTTGCCCCGCGAACGCATCGAATTGCTGATGAACGTGTCGCCGCGAGCATCCATCGCCACGCCGCGCACGGTCTGCGCCCAGTTGGGGCGATTGTTGTACGGCGAACCTGTACTGCTCACGGGGATGGGCGCGCAACCCTGTACACCTTGGCCACCTATCGGATACATGCCCGCGGGGCAATTGCCTTCAGCCAATGCACTGAACGGCAGCAGGCCTGCCATCAGCAGGCACAGGAGGAAAGCATGGTGGATACGTTTCATGGTGACACCCATTGCTTTGCTGCCCAGTTCGAGGGGTGGTACGACCTGAGCAGACGATCGCTATCCACACATGCCACCCGGATCGGGAAGGCGTTGCAGAGGCCCAAGCCCGCCGAGTGCCTGATCATTGGAGAGCTCGGCGATCGCAAGCGGAACGCACGGCAAGGGCTATGTTCTCGAAGTGACACTGAAGACTCAAGGTCAATCGCGTCAAAATGTGCATCAGCGCAGGCTTGATCGGATTAAATCACTCAATTGACAGGCGACCTGATCACAACACACTACGGACAATCAGATAGACGCCTTTCCCGCCAATATCAACTACACGTCGGCAGCGCCAAGCCTGCTCTTGTCGTGAGGAGTCAACACGTTCTGGAGCACTGCTGGTTGCGGGCGTTGTCGCTACAACGCCTCATAGACCGGCTCAGAACCCGCTGAGTAGGCGATCTTGCATTGCGTCCCTGCAGGATCGATGCAGATCTTCTGCGCCTGCACGATGGCTTCCTTCATGTCGTGCCCGCTCGCAGCGCCACTACGCGCGCCATTGCTTTTGTTGTGAGGAACCACCCAGGCTGCGCACTGGTTTCTGTATGCGATGAGTATTCTGCAATCGCGAGCAGCGTGCATGCCGCATCCCTCCAGAGCAACACGCTCCGCGTCCTCTTTCGTCGCCTTCCCTGTCGCAACACCTGCTTCAGACGTACTCGGCGAGGAAGCAATGGCGCCCCACGTCTTTATGCCACTGCGCAGCGGGTTCCGGCTCACGGGCGGCTCCCCCGGCCCCGGGAATCGGAGCACATCCGCCGACTCCTTGATCGCCGATGGGGTACTGGCCGGCTGGGCATCGGCCCTCGGCATTCGCATTACCGGTAACGACGAGAACGGCAAACGCCAGCGTCAAGGCCAAAGAAATTGCAGTACCGCTCAAAGGCGTGAAGTCGGCCATTGCCAAGACTCTCCCAACATCGCTTTTGATCACCCTTTAACCTGATGCTCCGCGCCCGCAATTCTTCTTGAAGCCCTCCGCAGTACTTCGAGCGAATTTCAAAGAACCGGAGGCAGCAAAATTCGCCCGTTCAGCCCTCCTGAAAGAAAGGCTTGGTGCAGTCCGAGTGGAAAACAGAGCATTCCTGACTTCCCAAGCCCTTGCAATCCTTCACTGCCCGCTCCTGCGCCTGTTCTTTCGTGGCGCCGGTGTTGAACCTCATACCATTCTCCGGTCGTGCAGCCCGGACAACCGCATAGCACTGGTTGTAGTAGGTAAAAACGACTGTGCAGTCCGTAGCTCCGCCTTGCCGGCATCGCTCGACGGCTTGGCGCTCTGCCGAAGCCTTAGCCTGATGCCCAGTAGCTGAACCTGCATCTCCACTAGGGGAGCTGGCGACAGCACCCCATGTCTTGACCCAATGCCCGGGATTCTCCTCAGGGGCGCTTTGTCCTGCGCCTGGTATGGGAGCGCAACCACCAACGCCTTGGTCGCCAATCGGGTACTGACCAGGAGGGCAGCGCCCTTCAGCGAACGCCGAACTTATGTGTACAGAGCCCAGCAGGACCAAGGATAGACACAGATGCTTCAAGGAGGCGGTTAGGTTCATCAGCTGAATCTCTAGTTTCCATGATTCGGATTTGCCGCACCGCGCTGACCGGGAATTGCTGAACCCGGGCCTCCGGTACCATCAAACATCTTACCCATCACCGATTGCTGACCATGGGAGTTTGAGCCAGAAGACGACTCTGGGGCCGTCGGCGGCGGCGCCGACATACCCGGCGGACGACCATCGGCACTCGGCGAGGCACTGGCGCCGCCACCTATCTGCGAATATGCCATGAAGGTGCCCAGCGTGCCCTGGAAGAACATCGCCGCCATTGGGGGTGTAGTCAGGATCAACGCGGTGAGGATCAGACCCATGCCACCCTGCTGCATTGCCTGACTGGTCATGCCGTCGGACATGCTTTCCTTGAGGATGAACTCCTGTACCAATGCGGTCGTCCAGAATGTCGCGGCCACACGCACCACCATGTCCAGCGCAATGGAGACCATGGCAGCAAGTACGGCCATGGAGAACATCGTGCCGATCCCGTAGAAGAGCCAGCGTTGGAACAGTTGTTTGGTCTGATCAAACAGCAGGCAGAGGATGAACAGCGGACCGAAGCCAATGAACAGCGCCATGGCGATTTCATACAGCATCAGCATCGCGCCAGCAGTGATGGCTGGGCCAGCGGTGCCCATGCCGATGAAGAACAGCGCCCGCTTCTTGTCCTCAAGCAGCTCCCCGTCATTCATGATCTGGATAGCATCAATACTGGAAAGGGCAACCTGCATCCATGCCAGACTCTTGTCGATCTGCTCTTCGGGCGACTCGTTGGAGCCAGTAACGACCTGGGTAATCTCTTCCTTGACGTCGTGGGTGAGGAAGCGATGCAGGTTGGTGCCGAACATCCCCATCGTGGTGGCCACACTGACGATCAACGCCGCGCGGGCCATGTTGGTCACCAACACCATCATGGAATCGCGGCTGCGACCGGTCACGATGCGGAATCCTTGCACCAGCACCCAGAGCGTCATGAGTGTGAGGGCGATGCCGCCGACCCACTGCATCATGTGCCCCATCATGTCGATGCCGAACTTGTTTATCTTGCTTCGCAGGAAGTCGAAGATGAACTTGAAGAACACGAAATCCCCGATCGACTGGACACGCGCCACGTGCCCCATCAAATCCTGGAATCCGCCATTGAAGTCAAAATTGGCAATCGACCTGATCATTTCCGCAATCCCTTGATGTATCCCTACCGGACAACTTCATGGAGCAGGTGCATTTTGCACCTGCCCCGAGTGACGTCAGTCGATGCTCAATGCACCCTTCAGTGCAGCGGTCTTGACCAGCTGCGATATCACACCCGGCTTGCCCTTCAAGGCCACTCGCGCCAACACGCGCTGATTTGCTTTCATTGATTCCTCATAGGCGTCGTAGGACCGCATACGGGCCTCCCATTCCTGTTGCAGCTTGGCGATGTCGTTCGCCGTACGCAGCGAGTCGCTGTTCACCGCAGACACGGTGCCTGCCTCATTTCCGCCCGCACCAAAGCGCCATCCCATGATCTCGCCCAGTGTCGAATTGATGCTGGGGATAGTCTTTTCAAGGAACTCGACCGTCTCGTTGCGCTTACGGTTCTCCATCATCTGAATGTTCACGCAGAGCTGCTGCTGCTGCGCATACAGATCGCCAGAGGTGTCGAGGACGAACTTCTTCAGTAGGCTTCCTGCGCTGAAGCTTGCCGAAGTACGGCAGACTTCAGCAACCATGTAGTCATCTGGAACACGCTCGAGTGTTGCCCCGGGCGGCAAACCAAAGTTGTTGATCAGACCTTGAATCTTGACCAACGCATCGCGGTATTCCTGCAAGGTGCGATTCCATCGCGATACCTGCTCGCCGTACTCCACCGCATCTGCGGCGAGTTGCTCCTTGTTCTGCGCGAACTCCTTGAGAGCCTGGAGCAGGCCGCTCAGGTCGAATACCGGCCAGCCACTGGCGCCGGCTGGAGTGCTCGAAAACACCGCCATGCTGCCCAGCAGGATCGCAGCCAAGCGCTTCTGGCGCAGGCTGCGGCCGGATTTGCGGGTGTGGGTCGCGTTGTTCATGTCGTTCTCCACGGGAATGGAAGTCATCATTGTCATCCTTGTTCTTCGACCGTCAGGCAGCATCGGTTTCGGCAGGCAACTTGGCCTTGCCCGAGCCTTTTCGATTCTTGTAGAAATCTTCCAGCCACTGCTCTGGGGTCAACTCGTCCACAGTGACGCGGGCGCGTACCGCTGCTGTCTGCAGCACGCGGTGCATGATGTCGATGTTGTCGGTCGACGCCGAGATCACCGACAGGATGTCATCCATGCCGCGCAGGTTGAGCTGACACACGCTCGAAGCGTGACCCTGCTTGACCAGGAAGCAGCGCGAGCGCTCGTCCAGCGCGGTGACCACCTTGAACTCGGCCTCGGTCAGCTTCAGGCCCTCCATGTAGTCGCTCTTGCTGGCATTCGGGTTCGGCAGCAGGATCAAGGTGGCAGTCTGTTCGATCAGCGCGGCGGAGATATCGCTCTTCAGCGCATCCTCCGGACTCTGTGTCGCAAAGATACCCATACCATTCTGCTTTCGGATGGTCTTCTGCTTGTTCTTGGCGAACTCCTTCAAACCACCCTCACCGTCCAGGATCTTCCAGAACTCGTCCATCACGTAGATCAACGGGCGACCGTCGATCAGCGACTCCAGTCGGTGCAGCAGGTAATTGATGACCGGCACGCGCACTTCAGGGTTGTCGATGATGTCGGTGTAATCGAAACCGATGATGTTGGCCTTGCTCAGATCCACGGTATCGACCGGATTGTCGAACACCCAACCCAGCGAATTGCCCGAGGTCCAGCGGCGCATGCGCGCGTACAGACCATCGTCGCCCATATTGGGCAGGCTCTTCTGGAAATTGGTCATGCTGCGCAGGTGCATCGGCGTGTCGAGCATGCTCTCCACCGCGCGATAGATGTCCTCTTCCTCGCGGGCGCTGTACTCGCGCTTGCCGGCCAGCACCTTGATCAGGTCCGCCAGGAACTGCACGTTGCCTTCGTTGTTCTCACACTGGAACGGGTTGAAGCCGGTCGGCGCACCGTTCTCGAGGGCCAGGTAGTTGCCACCACAGGCGCGCACGAAGATCTCCGCACCTCGGTCCTTGTCGAAGAAGAAGATGGTCGGCGACGGCTCGTACTTCTGCACCTGGCTGAGCAGGAAGTTGATCAGCGCAGTCTTACCGGTACCTGACTTACCGATCACCATTGTGTTGGCGATCGCCTTCTCACCCAGCGAATTTTCCGACGGGTGGGTGGCATGGAAGTTGAAGTAGTACGGCTGGCCGTTGGTCGTCTGCAACGTGGTGACGCAATCGCCCCACGGATTGTTGTGCTGCTTGCCGGTGGCAAAATTGTGCAGCGGCGCCAAGCCCAGAAAGTTCAGCGAGCTCACGTTCGCAAGGCGGGTACGGAAGCGCCAGTTGGCCGGCAACTGTGAATAGAACGAAGAGGTGACCGCAAGGTCTTCCTTGGTGGACACGAAGCCGGCATTGGACAGTTCGGCACGGGTCGTAGCCACGTTCTGCGACAGCTTGGCCTGACTGTCGCCATACACCGCCATGATGAAGTGGTACTCGCCCAGCACGAAGTTGCCCGAAGACAGGTGGTCCATCGCCTGGTCGAGTTCGACGATCTGACTGACCGCCTTGTCACCGGAGGAAATCATCATGCCCTTGGTGCGGTCCAGCACCTTCAGTGCGTCCTGACGCCCCATCGGGCTGAACGAATGAGTGATGACGTACTCGTAATCCAGGTACTTCAGCCCATTGAGAATGCCTGGGTATGTACCCTCGGCATACTCCTTGATATTCAGGATCGCACCGAAGTGGTTGGCACCGTTCGGCGTATTGATGACGAAATCACCGGTTTTGGCTGAGAACATGTGCCGACTGACCGGCAAATAGTCCTTCACCGGCGCAGACAGCACCGGCACCGGCTCGTCGATGCGGTTGATCAGATAGCCGAACAGCTCAAGCGTCTCGGAAAACACCACGCCATTCTTGGCTTCGTACATGCCGAGGCGATACGGTGCGTAGTCGCGGATGACCGCCTCGACGTTGCCCGCCAGTTCCATCAGCTTCTCGACGGCCTGCTCCTGCTCGGCGCGAAGCTTGTCGACGTTCGCTGACTTCTCAACAAAGCGCTTACCCGCGACCACCGGACGATAAATCATCGTCAGGTAGAGCTCGTTCTGCATGATGCGCTGGGAGGAAAGCATGCCCATGTACTGATCGGACACGTCCTGGTTGAACCGTTGCTTGTAGTAGCTCTTGCCCTTCAGGGTGCGACGGCGGCGGATGTCATGCACCCAGAAGGCAACATTGACGAAATCCGGTGCGCGCAGCGTCTGCAGCAACCGATTAAAGGTGTTGTGCCGATGTTCGAGCTCCCATTCCTCCCGCCCCACGAACGGCAACCCTTCCAAGTGCCAGGTCAGCAGGTAATCGCCGCCGGTGGTTTTCACCACGTTCGGGGCTACATGCGACGACAGAGGAATGAACTCGCTGATGGATGTGTCTGGACTGAACATACGACTGCTTCCAAAGGGTACTGCCGACGAAAATTCGGAGTTGACCGCGCGGGCGATGGACGCCCGCGCGGCCGGATCCGGCCCTCAATCCATTCGGGCTGGCTTGTTGCGATAGTGATTCGGGTTGAACACCCACATACCATCGTGTTCCTGCACATTGCGGACCCGTAGCTTGAACATCAGCCGCAGCCCCAGCAACCGGAAGATCATCTCGTCACGCTTGGCCATTTGACGCATGATGAAAACGGCCACAGGGATGGTCAGCAGGAACCAGAAGTTGGTATACATACTGAGGAGCAACAACCCACCTGCCACCATGAAAAATGGCAGGTAAGGCACGCCCAGGAACATCGCTGGGCGCGTGCACCCCCGGAACAGAACGTTCTTATGCACTGTAGTACTGAACGGCGTGTTTGATCATTTCAAACGCCATACCAGCACCCTCTGTGCCACCGCCAACGTTGTCGCAGTTGCCCGCTTCCTTGCCGAGCAGCATGCGCGCAATCTGGCCCGCAGCGCCGATCAACACGCCGCCGATCAGGATCGGGGCGACATCACCAATGCGCTTGTGGGCAAAGGCGATCTGGTAGCCGGCAAAGATAACGGCGATCGTCACGACTGCGATCGAGGCCATGTTCAGCAGGCCATTGATGTTGGTGAAGAAGCCGCAGACCTTGCCGTCGGTACCACCGAAGTCAGGGCCGCCTGCCAAGGCCTGCGGAGCAAATACAGCGCCAGCGAATGCGACGGCCATCAGCATGGTCTTCAGCGTACGCTGGGCCTGGACGAGGTCGAGATTGAATCGCTTCATGGATTGATTTCCTTGTTGATGGACTAACACAGCTGAATCGACCAGCCGGGGGACCGGTCGTACCACGACTTCGTCAGAACACGAAGGCCGCATCCCCTGGGGGAATCTGTTGCGCGGGCATGGGCTGCGCCGGCGCGTTGTACATGTTGTTGGCGGCCGCGGCGGGCGTCTTCTGCTCGCCCCACCGCTGGAGCATGACTGGGCTTTCTCCGCCACCGGCCGTTGCGCCGGGCAGATGCTGTGGCATCTTCTGCGGTTGACCAGCCTGTGCTGCAGCAGTCTGCTGCGGGTAGCCCTGCTGCTGCGGGTAGGCGCTCTCCGGCTGCGCCAGCGGCTGCATCATGCGGTCGACTGAGCCCAGCACGACCCGCGACAATGCCTGGTCGGCAAGATTGACCAGACTCCCGCGCGCCATCGCACCGGTAGACGGATAAACGGTATAGGCGCGCGCCGGGTCGTTGGACGGCACATAGACGGCACCATTGGCCTGGGCGACGATTCTCGCCTGTGCCGGTGATGCGAGCTGTGGATGGTGCTCGACCTTGACGGTACGCCGCTCGCCACGGGTTACGACGTCGATGGGTGCCACGCCATTGGAAGCAACCTGCTGCCCACGACGGATCGAGTCATAGACTTTCTGCACATAGCCGTGGCGGAAGCCGGTTTCGAAGTTGCCCGAGTAATAGCAACTGAAAGATTTGCCCCAATCCTTGCCTGAGCGCTTGTAACACTCAGCGAGGATGCGTGAGCCTGCCTGCAGATTCGGGCATTGCTGGAAGGCTTTTTCGTACGAGTCCAGACCGTACTTGGCCAGATTGTAGCGATTGACCTGGGCCAGGCCGATGGAGAAGTTGTAGCCCTTCTCTTCAAGCATGCGAACGGTAGCCAAGGCCTCGTCGAGGGCCTTGGGCTGACGCACCAAGGCACCACCTACCACGCCGATGGCGTAGGGGTTGCTCGAGGATTCCACGTTGATGACGTGCTGCATCACGTCCATCGAGACGGCCATTTCCGGGCACGCCATCATTTCCAGTCCTGGCAGCATTGTTCAGCCCTCCTGCCCCTGGGCACGCCCAGGATTGAAATCGATACCGGTGATATAGCGCGAGCCTGCGTGCGCCTTGATATGCACGACGATGTCAATGGTCATCATCAGCAGGCGCTTGATGACATTGAATTCCAGACCCGACCCTTCAGTAGATGCTTTCACCATCAGCGCCAGCTGGTCCCAAGTCTGTTCCGGGCTGCCGGCATGGCAACTGGTGATCGAGCCGGGGTGACCTGAGGCGCAGTTTCGGATGAAGTAGAACGCTTCATCACCACGCAACTCAGCAAGGATGATCCGCTCAGGTTTCATGCGCAGACACGCTTCCATGCAGCTCTTAGCACTGACGTTGCTGGTGCTCTGTCCACCCTTGGAGTACAGCAGATGCACCACATTGGGCTGGGTCAGGAACAGTTCGCGCGCGTCCTCGATGGTGACCAAGCGCTCGCTATCGGGAATGTGATTGACCAGCGCCTTCATGAAGGTAGTTTTGCCGCTGCCGGTGGCTCCGGACACAACGATATTTTTGCGATACATCACCGCGCGACGGAAGAACTCGGCGTATTCACGCTGCTGCCGCAATTCAAGCAATTCGCGATCCTGCTCACTGAGGCTTCCATCCTGCTCAAGGATCTGGTTGAAGAAGCCATCCTCGTGGTACTGCGTCAGCGACTTGGTGTGCTTGGATGGCAGGCGGATGGTGATCGACACCTTGCCAGCATCGCACGCCGGCGGGATCACGAACTGAGCACGCTGCCCGGTTGGGAACGTGAGCGACACCACCGGATCGGCATCGGTGATGCGTTGGCCCGTGTTGCTTTCGTTGACCACCGCGGTACAGAACTGCCGCGCGCGTTCGAACGTCAGGCTTGGCACATCCACCCGCTGCCACCCTGCCCGCGTCTCCAGGTACAGCTCACCCGGACGGTTGATGCAGATTTCCGTCACTTCAGGTGAAGTCATGTACTCGGCGATGCCCAGCACTTCGTACTGATAGCGCAGGAAGTCGCTGGAGACGAGGGCGAGAGGTGACACTTCGGCGTCCATGGTCGCTCTTGGATTACCTGCGGGCGTTCAGCACGCTGGTGAAGTCGACGTCTTTTGCGACGTAGACGTTCACGATCGTGCCTTGATTGATAGTGACTGTCGGCGGACGACGGCCGCTGGTGAGCGCCTCGTTGGCCAGACGCTCCATGGTACGTGCGGTAGCGCTTTCATATGGCGACTGGATGGTCATGCCGTTGTTGGCCACGGTGGTCGTTTCCGGACCATGCTCGGCAGCAGCGTATTTGAATGCATCCGCGACCAGACTGATCATCAGTGCCGAAGCGATACGTGCACCCCAGTGCGCGCTGTACTGCCCCGGGTGACCCGCACCACCCAAGCCATCTACGCCCGGGCTGGACATAGCGACGTCCAAACCATTCGGAGTCGTGATCCGATCCCAAATGACTTCCACGCGCTTTCCGGCCGGACCGCCACCATAGGCACCATAGATCTTGGAGCCCTTGGGCAACAGCAGGGTACGGCCGTTGATGGAATAGACCGGCTCGGTGAGCAGGCAGGAGGTATAGCCAGCCAGGTCGGTAATAATGCGGGTCTCAAGCACGCAGCGTAGATAAGTGCCACGCACCAGCAACGCATCGGGGCTGCGGATATAGGAAGCGTTGGAGACGTCTTCCACGTCCGGACCGCGACGCACTTTGGCCGGCGTTGCGTTGCCGTTCTGAGCCTGCAATGCAGCCAACGTTGCCTGCAGATAAGGATCGTCGTTGCCCGCGGCTGCGCCTTGACCCGAAGCGTCACCGGTACCGACGCCTCCACTGCCGGCGATGCGACGGTCCAGCAGGCTGGGACCGCGCTGGATGTCACGTTCGGGTTCGGCACGTGGAATGTAGGTGGGGCCAATGGCTTCCTTCGGCGGCGGTGGAAGCATCGGAATCGGCTCAGCGGTCTCCTGCGCAGCAGAAGGAATGACAGGCGGCGCCATGTTCGGCAGATCCGGAGTGCTTGAGCGTGCCACCTGCGGTGGTGCCTTGGCGTCGGCCTCGTCATCCTGGCCTTTGCGCAGCAGCAGGAAACCCATGGCCAACAACAGCAGCAAGATGCCGCCCAGGAACAACAGTGCCTTACGGTTCAGGCGCTGCTCTTCAGCCGAGCGGAGCTGCGGAGCGCTGGCATCCAGATCGGGCGTGGTTTCGGACTGCGCGGTCCCGTAATAAGGATTCGTCGACGGTTCATGACCCGCAGGGCCCTGACCGTACGGAGACGGATTTGGATCGTTGTCCGGAGTGTTCTGCTGGCTCATTTCTTCACGTTCCTTCGCAGGCCGACGACAAAGTCGCCATGGCGGATGACCAGGTACGGGTAGGTCCCGTGCACGATCAGCGTATTGCCCTCAACTGTGGTGTTGACCACGAAGTCCTCGCCGTACTCTTTCTCGCGACCGAATACGGCCGGGAAGATGCCCGTCTTGTATTCGGGAGAATTCGGCAGTTTCAGGTAGGTGAAACTCCCATCGTCGTACGCGTTGACCGGAATCAACCACCCCATCTTCTTCGCCTTGCTGGTCGAATAGGAGTAGTTGAAGTTGTACTGGCGATCCTTGGCCAGCTCCGTACTGAGCAACGGCTGGGCTTCTTCCTCCACCGCCTCCTGCGCGACGCCGAACACTGTGTCATTCGGGTAGATAAAGGCGATCTTGTACTGCACGCCGGAACGACGCGCCTGCTCCAGCTGGCGCCAGTCAGTGGCCACCACCTTCAGCTCGAAGATGTACGAATGGGTCTCAGTGCGCACCATCATGTTGGTGTCGACGTCGACATTCTTGGGTTTAAGGTAGAACACATTCTCGCGACGGGTGAGTTCCCAACCACTGCTGAAACCGGTGCTGTAGTCGAGGATTTTCTCGTTCGGGCTCAGCTCGATCTGGGTGGTGAGACCCAGGCCGGTGCGCACCGGGTAGATGCGGTCCTTCTCGTACTCGTAATGGTCCACCGCCTGTGCCATCGCCGAGGTGGAAAACACCAGCGACAGCAATGACAGCAGCGCCAATGCGCTCCCTCTGACTTTTCGACTACTCATCGGTTGCTTGCTCCATCAGCATTTCCGGTGGAATTGTTCTGCATCGGCCTCATGGCCGGCTGCGCTGGGATCGCCTGCCCAGGCACTACCTGCCCTTGAGTCGGCTGACCTTGAATGGATTGACCCTGTACCGGCTGCATCTGACCATTGGCCGGTACAGCCACAGGCTGGCCAGTTGCGGGATCGATCATGGTGGCTGCTGCGGGATTGTTCGGGTCGTAAATGCCCTGCGCCTGTTGCGCGGCAAGCTGCGCCTGCTGGGCAGCATCCTGAGCCTGCTGCTGCATTGCACTGTCATCCGGCACCGGCACGCCACGGGCGTAATCGTTATCGACGCGATACTCGGTAACCTGGAAAGCTAGCGGATTGAGTACGCGATCCTGCTCGGACAGCGCAAGATTCTGGTTGTACTGGAAACGCATCGTCACCAGCTGGTTATCCAGATAGGTCGCAGCACCCGTGCGCTTGTCCAGCAGGCTGCGCTGTATGCGTACCGATGCGCCGCGGAAGCCACCATTGGCCTGCTGGGCCAAGGGCGTGATGCTCAGGATCTTGACCCGGATCGCCTTGCCGCGTCCGTACATCACGAACGGGTTCTGCGGATTGTTACCGGCATAGCGCTGCTTCATGCTTGCGCCGACAGGATCACTTGACATCACAAACACCAGCTCCCAGTCGCGCAGGCCCATCACCGCCGAGTCATACGACTCACGCGCCAGCACATACTGGGCGACGTTGCTGCGATTGACCGCTTCATTGGTGGTGATCGTCTCGCCCTGGAACGTGCCGCGCAGGCGCGCAACCGTGGCCGTACCCGTATAGGCATCAGCCATCACCAGGAACGGCACCTTCTCCTTCAACGGCAGCATGTAGTAGTAGCCACCGGCCAGCGCCAGCGACATCAGCAACGAACCGGTGGCGACCCACCAGGCACGGCGCTCGCTGCGCCGGGCCATGTCGGCCACGGTGATCTCGTAGCTGACCGCCTTGGCGACCGACTGCTCGACCTTGGGGCTGTTGCCTGCATCCTTCTTGCGGAACATGGGTTCTTCCGTACTGCTGAAACATCAATGGGCGCGACGCCCCTGCGCCAGGCGCGGGGTGCGGCACGTTCGATGATTTCGACGCGGTCTCAGCTGCCGCTGCTGGCTTCAGGATCCTGGGCCGACGCGGTCGGCGTCGATCCAGCGCTCTGCACGACGATCTGGTTGCCGACGATGGAGACGGAAACGCCCTGCGCCGCATAGGCCGCCGTGAGATCGATCACGGCCTGCTGTGCGTTGGTGGTGTCGATCTCCGACACCGCGCCATACAGGGTGAAATCCGAACTGAGGCGATAGTCCAGCGTACGGCCGGAATCCTTGGCCCAGCGCTCGAGCATGGCCTTCAGCGTGCGATCCATCGGCGACGCCTGATAGACGTAGCTGGAGTACAGCGGAATCTCGGTCGGAGCCGTCGCGAAACGGTTGACCGGCTTCCAACGCCCTCCAAAGTCGGGTGCGGGCTTGGTGGCACAACCTGCCACCATCAACGCCGCCACTGCGGCGATGGACATTTTTGCAATAAACGCCTGATTCATACGGGCTTCACTTTGACGTACGAAAAAGCAGTCCCGATGTTGGTCCCTTGGTCGTCCGGCACTGCGCGATGCACGCCGGAAACGTAACGAATGCACTGCTTAACAGCACATGGGCACGGTTCCCCTGCAGCTCGAAAGCTGCCAACCAAGTCGCGTGAAGCAACCTCATCCGAGGCCCCTCTCACGCACCCTCACCAACGTCGGAACCATCCCTGTTCCCATGGCTGAAACTCCTGGCCACTCTGAAAGCATGACGAATCACACAGATCCGCAAGCCACGCATAGAGTCGCACAACTACGCGTCAATTCGATGTCAGACAAATCTGAATTTTGACCAACGTATGGCGTTTCTTTGACGCGCTTCACTAATTCACCTCAATGAATGCGTGCATGCGTCACACTTTCAAGTCTGCAACTTAGACATCAAGCATCGGCACGTCAACCTTTGGCAGTAGACGTGACGTGAAATAGCGGTCCTTGTAATAGCGAATCTTGTCGCACTTGACCGGATGCGGGATGCCTTCGTACAGGAACACCTCCTTGTCCGGCCCCATCGCCTTGAGCTCCTGCGGCAGCATCAGCGCGCGACGCTCCTCGGTGAAGCTGTGGGTCTTTTCGCGCGCGTGGGTGACGTTCTTCTTGCGGATGGTGGTGTAACCCAGCATGTCCGAATAGTCGTTGGCGTCCTGCTGCTCGCGTGGTGCGTACAGGATCTGCAGCGCATGGTTGGTGATGATCGTGCGCGAGACCTCGCGGCCATAGGTGGCATCCAGCTGCGACATGCTCTGGATGATCGGCAGCAGGCGCACGTTGTAACCGGCCATGTAGGACACCGCCGAGGCGATGATTTCGACCTTGCCGATCGAGGTGAATTCGTCCATCAACAGCAGGCACTGGTACTTCAGGTCCGGATTGGACTTGGGCAGTTCCTTGGTGTTGAGGTTGATCAGCTGACTGAAGAACAGGTTGATGATCAATCGGCTTTCGGCCAGCTTGTTGGGCTGGATGCCGATGTAGATGGTCATCTTCTTCTTGCGCACGTCGGTGAGCAGGAAGTCGTTGGTGCTGGTGGCCTTGTCCAGGACCGGGTTGATCCAGGGGTTCAGCGGTTCCTTGAAGGTACCCAGGATCGAGGCGAAGGTCTCGTCGGCCTGGGACAGCATGTTGGCAAACGCCGAGCGCGCGTTGCTGCTGAGGAATGGGCGCTCGGACAGGCCCTTGAGGAACTTCTTCAGGTCACTGCCATCGCCGGAGGACAGGCGGTACACCGCACCCAGGGTCGGCGTGCCCTGCCCGCCTGGGAAGCCGCTGCTGCGCTCGTCATCCCAGTTCTCGAACAGGTACAGGGTGAAGGCGATGAAGGCATTGCGCGCCTGGCTGATCCAGAACTTCTGGTCTTCCGAGCCATCCGGATACAGCATCGCACCGATGCTCATCAGGTCCGAGACACGGAACGCCGGGTCGTCGGAGACATAGCTGAGCGGGTTCCAGCGATGGGTGCGGCGATCTTCGGCGAAGGGGTTGAACAGGTAGATCTCCTGCCCCTGGCTGGCGCGCCAACCACTGGTCAGGTCGAAGTTTTCCTGCTTGATGTCCAGCACCACCAGCGATTCGCCGTACTCCAGCAGGTTCGGGATGACCACGCCGACGCCCTTGCCCGAACGGGTCGGGGCCGCCAGGATCACGAATTGCTGGCCGTCCAGCCGCACCAGCTTGCCGCCATGGCTGCCGACCACGATGCTCTGGCCGCTCTTCTTGAACATGCCATGCTTGGCCAGATCGGCGCCGGTGGCAAAGCGCGCGTCACCGTGCAGCGAACGCTTGTCCTTCTTCAGCAGCACGACCAGGCCGACGATGGCCAACACCAGCAGCGGCAGGCCGAAGCCGAGGTAGCCGGCCCACTTGATCTTGCCCACGAACGGGGCAACCTGCGGCTGGCCGAGGGCGTGGAAATACTGGTAATAGGTATTCCAGGTGAGCAACTTGGTATCCAGACCAAGCAGCAGCAGCGTCAGGTAACCGGAAAGCACGAACCCAAGCAGCAGGGTCGCCAGCGTGATGATGGCGATGAGCAGATACTTCTTACTGGACAACACCCGAATCCTCCATGATGCGCCCGAGGGCGCGACGGCTTAGCGGCGGCGTCGCTGCGACGCCTTCCTCCGCAGGTTGACTTCATTCTCCAGCCCGGGCTCCACGCCCTCTTCCCGCACCAGTTCCTCAAGGTACCGGCGCGCATCGGCCAACGACATCAGGTCGGTCAGACGTTCCCCACCGTCGACGATGACCGCATGGCCGACCACATCGCCGGGAGCGTACACCGGCTCGTGGGTCACCGCTACCAGACGGAAGCGGCCGCGTAGTTCGAGCTGATGGGTGTATTCCTGCATGTCTCATCTCCCTGATGGAATCCAGATGCCATTCCTGCAGCGTCCGATGATGCCTGCACGGCCGTGGTGGCGGCATGCAGACAGTCCGTACGACAATACACGCTTGCACCGGGGAGATCGCAATGGACTGGGTAGAACGTGCACGCATGCTGGCGGTGGAGGCCCATGCCGACCAGGTCGACAAGGCAGGGCACCCCTACATCGGCCACGTTGGCCGGGTGGCCGCTGCCGTGCGCGGCGATGATGAAGCAGAGGCGGTGGCCTGGCTGCATGATGTGATCGAGGACTGCCCGGCCTTCGCTGGGCAGGTGCAGGCCTTTCCCGCCCCGTTGCAGGACGCGGTCCGGCTGCTGAGCCGGACGCCTGCGGCGGATGCCGACACGTACTACGCACGAATTTCGGCGGATCCGCTGGCACTGAAGGTCAAGCTGGCCGACATCGCCGACAATGCCGATGAAGCGCGGCTGGCATCGCTGGATGCCGCCACCGCCGAGCGCCTGCGTGACAAATACCGACGGGCCTTGGCGGCGCTTGGCCAGCAGGCCACGCCGGCAGCACCACCCATCGAACACTGATTTACCCCCAGCCCGGCTGATGCCTGTTGCGGTGCAGCAGTACAATGGGGCGCCTCCCCGCCCCTTTGCGCCCCCGAATGAGCCCCAACTCCCCTCTGGCCGCTCGGCTGACGCCGCGCCAGCGTACCCTGATCATCCTCGCCCTGTCGTTGGGCGGCTTCGCCATCGGCACCAGTGAATTCGCCAGCATGGGCCTGATGCTGGAGATCAGCCGCGGCCTGTCGATCAGCGAGACGCAGGTCGGCCACCTGATCAGCGCATACGCCATCGGCGTGGTGGTGGGCGCTCCGATCCTGGCCTTCGTCGGCGCCAGCTTCCCGCGCCGCAAGCTGCTGCTGGCGTTGATGGGGTTCTATGCCGTCGGCAATCTGGCCAGCGCGTTGGCGCCGAACTACGGCACGATGCTGGTGGCGCGCTTCGTCGCTGGCCTGCCGCATGGCGCCTACTTCGGGGTGGCGATGCTGGTGGCGGCAGCGATCAGTCCGGCCGGCCAGCGCGGCCAAGCAATGTCGCGCGTGCTGTTGGGGCTGTCGGTGGCGATCCTGATCGGCAATCCGCTGACCACCTGGCTGGGCCAGCAGCTGAGCTGGCGTACCGCCTTCGCCCTGGTCAGCGTGTTGGCCATCGCCACAGTGGCGATGATCGCGCGCTTCCTGCTACCCGATCCGGATGAGGTGCGGACCTCGCCGATGCGCGAGCTGCGCGCATTCAACACCCCCCAGGTATGGCTGGCGCTGTCTATCGGTGCGGTGGGCTTTGCCGGCATGTTCTGCGTGTTCACCTACCTGGCACCGACACTCGTGCAGGTGACCGGCGTGGCCGAGTCGTGGATGCCGCTGGCAGTAGGCGTGTTCGGCATCGGTGCGATCATCGGCAACATCGCTGGTGGCTGGCTGGTCGACAAATTCCACTTCAAGGCCGCCGCCGTGGTGCTGGTGTGGTCGATCGTGATGCTGCTGCTGTACCCGCTTGCTGCAGAATCGGTGTGGACCATCGGCCCGATGATCATCACCGTGGGCACGATGGGCGCCCTGGCTGCGGTGTTGCAGACGCGCCTGATGGACGTGGCCGGCGAGGCGCAGACCCTGGCCGCCGCCTCCAACCATGCGGCGTTCAATACCGCCAATGCGCTCGGCCCGTGGCTGGGCGGCATGGCGATCAGCGCCGGCTTCAGCCCGGCCACCACCGGTTACGTAGGTGCGGCGACGGCGGTCGGCGGCCTGCTGCTGTGGTGCGTGTCGGTGATGCTGGAGAAGCGCAGGATTGCCATCGCCGGCAGCCGCTGAACTGCGCACGGTTCGTCAGCCGTCGCCCAGGCGACGGTGTTGCCCTGGAGGCAACAGGCAGCACCACGCTGGCAGCGGCTGCACACCGCACCTACCGCAGGCAATAGCTGAAGCGTTCGTCCAGTGCCATGGCCTCATCCTGGCGCTGCACCCGCTCAAGTACGTCGACGATCTGCTGGAAGCGAGGCCCCAGCGCCTCTCTGGAAACCTGATGGCCGTTCCAGGTCAGCTGCAGCGGGCGCTCGACGCTGGCACTCAGCAGATCCCAGAGGGCGTCGAGATTGTTCCCATAACCGCGCTCGACACCCAGTGCGAGCGCCAGCGTCTCGTGGAATGCCCGCTCGCTGTGGATGCGGTTGCCGTCCAGTTCGATGTCCATTGCGAGCTACTCCGTTGCCAGCGGCGAGTGGAAATTCAAACTGCATGCTATCCCAGCCGCATGCGCAGTCCTGAAGCGTAGCAGCGGACCTCGTTGACTTCGCCACCGCGCTGGCCTGACAGCCTCATCACGGTGGGAAAACGAGGATGGAGACACCTGTCTGCAACCGAGAACACCATGCCGGACACCGGCCACTTCGCCATCCATGCCTTCGAGGCCGCGTTCAATATTTCCGGCGACGTGGAGCGAATCATTTCGCTTACCGTGTCATGCCGTCATTGTGCGGAAATCACCTGCGCCCAGGATGCAAACCTGTTGCACCTGCCGGGCGGTACGCTGTTCCGTTGTGATGCCTGTGGCTGCCATCAGGCCATCAGCAATGCGCGCCTTTCGGACTGGCAACTGCCGCCCCTGCTGGGCGTATGAGGACGTACCATGCCGTTGACTGAAGAACAGTTCACCATCCTGCGCGCCATTGCCGATGCGCGCCCTGTAGGAAGCGATGCGGCGACGTGGGCCGTGAAGGAAGGCCTGGCGGTGCAGGCGGAAGATGCGGATATCGATCTGACCCCACACGGGCGCGACATGCTGGCCTCCCAACCGGCGCGCTGACCGGGCAGCACTGGCATTCAGCATGCACATGCCGTGGTGAGCTCATCACGGCATTTGCGCGCTGGCGGTGCGACGAACACGCGGCGTAGATCCGCCTTGCTGCAGAGTTGCGCACGCCAGCTCCCAAAGCGCGACACAGCCCTCATGCACCGCCAGCTTTCCCCCACCTGCCACGATGCGATTGCCCTGCGGGCCGGCGCGCTGGGCAGCGTGCTGGGCGTGGCGCTGTTCAAGGTCTTTGCGCTGTCTGCCGCAGCGGCCGGCTCGATGATGACGGTCGGGCTGTGGCTGCTGGGATGTGCACTGCTGGCGGCCTGGGCGTTGGCGGCCTGCCTGACCTGCCTGGCCTTGAGCCGGCGTGTGTTCGTGCTGATGCTCGCGCTGTCGACGATATTCCTGATCTGCATTGCCTGATTGGCAATCGCCCGCCTCTGAGCGTTCCCACAATTGTTACTCAATAACAAGTGCTGCCAGTCGGATTGCGCGTGAGCCAAGTCACGGATTGAATTCGATGGCCAGACCGGCCCTCTTGAGATCTCCCCATGCGCCTGCTGCAGCCCCTGCTCCGCTCCGCTCTCTGTTTCCTTGCTCTCGCTTCCATCAGTGGCTGTGCCACTTATGACGATTCGGCCATGCACGCAGCCTGCCAGGAGTCGCCGCATGTGAAGGACCTGCCGCCTGAGGTTGCCGCCCGCGAAAGCCGATGCAGCAAGAGCGTTGAGGTCTGGTCGAGCGAGCGCAAAGGCAGTGACCAGCCGCTGGACCTGAGCGGCAAGAAGAAGGATCTCTGAAAGATGGCGGCGCAGCCCTGCGCGGGCTGCGCCGGAAGTCAGGCAATCGCTTCCCTGCCAGCTGAGCTCGTCCATTCCTGTACCGCCCGCGCCAGTCCTGCCGCATCGGCGCCATCACTGGCCCAGGCGACAATGCCGTCCGGACGAACCAGCAGCGCCGACAGGCCCAGCGAATCGACAGCGGGCTGCGCGATGGACAGGATGCGGGCCCGTTCAACATCAACCGCCTCGCACAACGAGGCAGCAGCATCGAACACCAGCAGCACCGCCTGCCCTGCCCGCAGTAGTTCACCCATGCGGCGACCATCGACCAGCAGGAAATCCGGCGTGCTGCGGCCCACCAGCGGATGGGTATGGCCGAGGTCCAGCTGCTGGCCCACACCCCACACGCGCTCGGCGAGATACGTGGCGCCATCACGTGTTTCTGCCAGATCGGCGACGATGGCAGCCAGTGCACGTGAGCCCGCGCTTGGGCGCATCAATGCGACCTGCGCGCGCGACCATTCCAGCACGCGCGCGCCGATCGGATGGCGTTCGGCCTGATAGGTATCCAACAGCGCATCAGCTGCCTCGCCGCGCACGACGGCGGCGAGCTTCCAGCCAAGGTTCATCGCATCGCCCAGGCCCAGGTTCAGACCCTGCCCACCCAGCGGCGAATGCACATGTGCGGCATCGCCGGCCAGCAGCACGCGGCCACGACGATAGGCGGTGGCCTGCCGTGCGCCGTCGGTCCAGGTGGTGGCCAGATGCAGTGCGGTGATCGTTGCTTCGCGGCCGGAGATGCGGCGCAGCAGCGCCTGTGCCGATTCGCGATCAAGTGGCTGGCGGTGGCCCGCGCCGCCGTCGAAGTCGGCCAGGGCGATCGTGCCCGGCGGATTGAAGTTGCACATGCCCTGCGCGGTGGTGTGACGCCCCGGGCTGAGTACCGTCGGATCTTCCAGTTCAACACTGAGCGAGTGGCCGGTGAACTCTGGATCGGTACCAGCAAAGCTGAAACCGCACTGCTTGCGCACGGTGCTGCGGCCTCCATCGCAGCCGACCAGCCAGCGCCCGCGGAAGGCCTGTCCGCCCGCCTCGACCTGGACCTCGCCGGCCCCCATCTGCACGCTCTGCACGCCTGCACCACGCAGGATCACTGCGCCCAGCGCCTGCGCGCGCTCGGCCAGCACGGCCTCCAGCGCCTGCAGTTCCACCGCCATCTGCGTGCCGACCGGGCTGGGCAGGCGCCACGGCCAGCGACCGCTGTCGACGTTGTCCAGTGCAAACGGAATACCCGCGAAGTGACCACCCAGCTTGCGTGGCTGCGAGAGCCAGTGCGCGGTTCCCGGCGGCGGCGGGCCTTTCTCCGGCTTCAGCACCTGGCCGGCTGCCACCGCGTCCAGCAGACCGCGTCGGTCGAGCGCCTCCAGCGTCGGGGCATTCAAACCGCGCAGCCCGAACGGCAGGCGCTTCAGCGGCGAATCCGGCGAGGCCACCTGCTCCAGTACCAGCACCGCGCTTCCTGCCTGACGCAGTTCACAGGCCAGCAGCAGTCCCACCGGGCCAGCCCCGGCAATGACGACGTCGTACCGCATTGGCAATCCTCGTGAGCACCCGGTCGGCACTCTGGCGGCCTCAATGTTACACTCGGTGTACTTTTCCACAAGTGACCCGCCCATGCCCCCGCCACCCGGCCGCCGTGAGCAGCGCAAAGCCGAGACCCGACAGGCGATTTCCGACGTCGCCACCCGGCTGATCATCGAGCGCGGCTTCGAGGCGGTGTCAATGAGCGAGATCGCCGATGCCGCCGGGGTTTCGCGCAAGACGGTGTTCAACTACTTCGCCAGCAAGGAACAGCTGGTGTTCGACCGTGACGAGGAAGCGCGCCAGCTGCTGCGCGAGGGCATGGCCGCGCGCACGTCGATGACGCCGCTGGCCGCCTTCCAAGGACTGGTGCGGGAACTGCTGGACACCGGCCATCCGCTGCTGCGGATCAACGCCGGTGCGGCGTCGTTCTGGAAAACCGTGGCCCAAAGCGCCGTACTGGTGGCCCATGCGCGGCAGCTGCAGGCGCTGCTGACCGATGACCTGGCGCAGTTGATGGCTGAGTCAGCGGGGCGACCCGTCGGCGACGCCGACGCACGACTGGGTGCGACGATGCTGATGGCGTCGATGGTGGCCGCCTACGAACAGGGGCTGCGCGCCCTGTCGTTCGGCGGTGATCCGCGGCAGGTGATGGTGCCGCTGATCGTGCGCGGCGCGACGGGGACGCTGGTGGCATTGGCCAGCACACCGTATACCGACCCGGCGCAGCGCCAGTGCAGTGACATGCGGATCGGGGTGCAGGACCAGGCCCCGGCAACTACGGCCCGGGGCCCTTGATGGCAGATGTTTTACTGGACGTTGATCACCACATCGTCCGGGGCCAGGAAATTGCCGCTATTGCTGCGTGATGCCGAGATCACGTAGGTTCCGGGTGTTGTGATCGTGCCATTGCAATGCCGTACGGGCGTGGTGTTGCTACCATCGAGATTGCCGCTCGTCTCGCACAGCATCTTGCCGTTGGCAAACACATAGAAATTGCTGGTGCCATCCACCCTCCCGCCACCGGTGATGTAGATTTCCGAAGGCGAGCCGGCCACGCGTGGCAACGTTCCAACCTCGAATCGTGCCTTCACCGGGTGCGGCAACAAGCTGGGACATGTCATGACGAAACCGTCCCGCGAAAAGCAGACTTCAGCATGGGCTACTGCGGGAGCGGCCATCAGGGCCACGAGCAATACAGACGTTCTGAACTCCATTCCAGCGTCTCCAGAAGATCCCAGCGGAATCGCTGGGACCACCGTGGTAGCGATGATCGTGTTACAGGGGCATGAAGCAAAAGGAAAGAGCAGCGCTGCCCGCGAATGGCCGCGCCGCTGAAAGCGCCTGATATCGGGCATCTGCAGGAAAATGACGCGTCGTGCACCCATGCGTGCGGGATGTCCATCCATCCCTGCCAGATGATCAGCGCCGCGATGTGTCCGGCCCTGATCGTTCAGTCGGCGCAGGGAGCACGAAAGATGAGCGACGTGATCGTCAACCGGAGCAGGACACCAGCATCGAGCGGGTGACCATCTGGGTGGAGGTGAAGCCGTTCTTGTTGCCGACCGCGATGGCGTTGCCCTCATCGCCATCCTTGCTGAAGACCACGTAGCCACCGGGGCACATCTGCCCGGCCTTCTCGTAGCAACCGCTCCAGGAACTGGAGCCGCTGCAGTCGATGGAAACGCCACGGCGGCCATCCGGGGTGACGGTCATCTTGGCGGTGGTGCAGCCGGTCATCGTGGCGAGGAACAGCAGCGGAACGAACAACTTCATGGTGACTCCAGGGATGGGAACTGCGAATGGGCGCCAAGGCTGGAGCGCCTGGATTGCGTGAACCTTGCGCCGGACCTTCGGCTTCACCACCTGCCGCCATGGTCTTCCGGCAGATGCGGAGGCACGCCATGTTCACGCAATGTTCCTGTAATACGGTGCCGGCGCGTGCCGAACCGCCCTTCTGCGGCCTCTCCCTGCCCAAGCCCTGCTGATGCACATCCTGCTGATCGAAGACGAAGCCGAACTGGCCGCCACCCTCAAGTCCGCCCTGCAGCGCGAGCGCTATGTAGTGGACGTGGCCAATACCCTGGCACTGGCGCGGGAGGCGGCCCTGTGCGGCCTGCACGATCTGGTGCTGTTGGACCGCACCCTGCCTGATGGCGATGGCCTGGCGTTGATTTCGGTGCTGCGCGAGCGCAACCCCGGGGTGCCGATCATCGTGCTGAGCGCGCTGGGCCAGTTGCCGGACCGGATTGCCGGCCTGGATGAAGGCGCCGATGACTACCTGGCCAAACCCTTCGCGCTGGAGGAGCTGTTCGCGCGGATCCGTGCTGCTGGCCGTCGTCCAAGCGGATTGCAAGTGGAGTCCATCAGCATCGGCCGATTGGTGTTCGACCCCGCCTCGGGCGAGGCCAGTGTGGACGGCCAGCGGCTGGAGCTGCCGCGGCGCGAGATCCGGGTGCTGGCCGCCCTCGCACGGCGCCTGGGCCGCACCGTGCTGCGCGAATCCATCGAGATGGCGGTGTATGGCTTCGACGACGGCATCCATTCCAACACCCTGGATTCGCACGTCTCGCGCCTGCGCCGAAAACTCGCTGACGCCGATGCGGGCGTGGAGATCCACGCCATTCGCGGGGTTGGCTATCTGATGCGGGAAAGCAAGTGATGGCGCGTCGCCCGTCGTTGAAGCGACCGCTGATCGTCAAGACGCTGATCTACCAGTTGCTGGCCCTGCTGGTGGCCTTCTTCGCCCTGCTGATGGTGCTGGTTCGTGCCGACAGCGGTGGCTACTACACCATCCAGACCTTCGCACCGGTGGCGGCCGAGGCGGTGCACCGCGACCGCAACGGCGAACTGTACGTGCAGCACACGCCGGAGCTGGCCGAACTGCTGAAGATCGTCCCCGGTGCCTGGTTCATCGCCGAGGACGAGCATGGGCACCACGTCACCTTCGGTCATGTGCCACCGGCCTATGCCTCGCTGGTCGGCGCCCTCGATGGCATCCCCTATGGCGACCTGCGCGGGCGTGATCGCAGCGATGGCCTGGCCGTGGTGGTACGCCAGCACGGCGGACCGGCCGGCAAGCTGACCATCATGGCCCATGGCGAAACCGATTCACTGACCATGCAGATGGCGTTGGCCGCGCACATCATCACCCTGCCGATCTTCCTGCTGCTGGCGCTGGCCACCATCATCCTGACGCCGATCATCGTGCGGCGGGCACTGGCCGGTGTCGAGCGCATCGCGCAGGAAGCCCGCAACATCTCGGCCAGCCGTCGTGGCATCCGCCTGACCGAGACCGCGGTGCCGGTGGAGATCGCGCCGCTGGTGACCGCCGTCAACGATGCATTGGGTCGGTTGGATGAAGGACACGAGCGGCAACGCCGTTTCATCGCCGCAGCGGCGCATGAGTTGCGCACGCCGATCGCGATCCTGCGGGTAAAGATCGATGCCGCTGATGATTCGACTTCGCGCAGCTTTGCCGTTGAAGTCGCGCGTCTGGCGACCCTGGCCGAGCAGCTGCTGGACCTGCACCGCATGGAAGAGGACGGTCCAAAGGAAACCCTCAACCTGGCCCGGGTGGCCAAACGGGTGGCCGCCGATCTTGCGCCCCTGCTGATCCAGTCGGACAAGACGGTGGCGGTGGCGGTGGAACCACACTTCCCGGTGCTGGGTGAGGCTGGCGCGGTCGAACGGGTGATCTCCAACCTGGTGTTGAATGCCGCCGAGCACGGTGGCCGCCAGATCATCGTGCGGGTGCAGGGCAGCTGCCTGGAAGTGGAAGACGATGGCCCCGGCATTCCGGTGGACCAGCGCGAACGTGTGTTCGAGCCGTTCCAGCGACTGCGCCCACGCCAGACCGGTGCGGGCCTGGGACTGAACCTGGTGCGGCAGGTGATCGACCGTCACGGTGGCCATGTCACGATTCTGGATGCCCCTGGTGGCGGCGCGCTGATCCGCGTCGAATTCCCACAGCACCCGGGCGTTGTCTCTGCGCCATCGGTAGAGCAGTGAGGACGTCCGCACATCGGTGACTGCCGCCTGTCCGTGCGCTGCAGACAGCGATGACACGCAAGGTTGCGGCAATGTTCGCTGCGCAGCATCGAATCGATGGCATCTGCGCTGCCATCGCGTTCCATCCTGACAGGAAGCCTGCACGTGACCGAAGGAGTTCCTCCACCCTCCTCCTCTAGCCGATCCCGCACGACACCAGCCACATCCGGTTTGACCGCGGCTGCGTGGAATAGACGCTCGCATGCCGATCGCGCGCGCGGACTGCCGCATTGGCCACAGTGGCTGCGCGCGATACCTACTGCGAAGCGTCCGAACGTGCTGATGCGCCTTTTTGCCGCGCTGTTCCTGTTGCTGCCCGGCAGTGCACTGGTGGTTTCAACGCACCGCCATGCACACGCAGCACTGACCAGCGCAGTGCTGCTCTTCGTCGTCGCACATGCCGTGCTGCACGCGCTGTCCGCATGGCGATCAACTACAGCGCGAACCCTCCCTGCTGCTCTGCGCAACATGGACACGCATGCAGCGTGGATGATGCTGGCAAGCGCGTGGGTCCCGCTGGTGATACATCGCGTGCACGCGCAGCCGACCAGCACACTCGCTGCCGCAGGGCTGGTGATCGGCACGCTGTGCCAGCTCTGCAGCCTGCGCATGACATCCGACCGTCTGCGCAGCGCATTGCTGGTGCTGGGCAGTGCCTTGCAGTTCGTCGCCGTGGCGCTGGTCATCGCCATGGAAGTGACCTGACAACCACGACAGCGCCGCAAGGTTCACGCAATCCATCACCTTGAGACTCGACGGCCATCCACGCCCGGCACCCGGAGCGTGCATCTCTCCTGCCGCGAGGACCACCGATGACCTGCTCCTTCTGGATGCTGTGCGAATGAGCACAGCACCGCGTAAACACCGCCGACTGCTGATGACCGCCGGTGCCGTACTGTGCACTGCCATTGCCGTCTGGTTCTGGCTCCGACCGGCACCGCCGCCACCGCTGCAGCTCGCGCCCGTGGTGCGCGGAAACATCGAACAGGTGGTGGAAGCCACCGGCACCCTCAAGCCATCGCGACTGGTAAGCGTGGGCGCGCAGGTTTCCGGACGCATCGAAACCCTGTACGTGAAGCTGGGCGACAAGGTGAAGGCAGGTGACCCGATTGCCGACATCGACTCCCGTACCCAGCGCAATGCACTGCTGAGTGCGCAGGCAGCACAGCGCACCGCACGCGCCAACCGCGATGCACTGGCCACCGATCTGCGCCAGCTCGAACTGACCCTGCGGCGGCAGCAACGGCTGGTCGCATCGCAGCTGGTTGCCCGCGCCGACTTCGACGCGGCCAACGCCAAGGTGGAGGCAACCCGCGAACAGATCAAAGCGCTGGATGGGGAGATCGTGCAGCGGCAGACCGAGGTGGACATCGCGCAGACCAATCTGGAATACACCCGCATCACCGCGCCTACCGATGGCACGGTGCTGGCGGTGGTCGCCCGCCAGGGGCAGACGGTGAACGCGGTACAGAGCGCACCCACCATCGTCATGCTGGGCAACCAGGACGTGATGACCGTCTATGCCGAAATCTCCGAGGCCGACGTTGTGCACACCACGGTCGGCCAGGAAGCCTTCTTCACCATCCTTGGCGATGCGGGCCGCCGCTACAGCAGCACGCTGCGCGACATCGCGCCCGCGCCCGAATCGATCACCAACGAAGATGCATCCAGCCTCACGTCACCGGCGTTGTCCGCCGGCAGCCGTACCGCCATGTACTACAACGGCCAGTTCGACGTGGACAACCGTGATGGGCGCCTGCGCAGCTACATGACCGCCCAGGTACGCATCGTGCTCGGCCGTGCCAACAACGTGCTGACCATCCCCTCCGCCGCGCTGGGTGCGCGGGCCGGCGATGGCAGCTACAGCGTGCAGGTTCGCGGTGCAGACGGGCGCGCAGTGGCGCGGCGCATCGCCATCGGGCTGGATGACCAGATCCAGGTGGAAGTACGCAGCGGCTTGAAGCAAGGCGAGCAGGTGGTTCTGGCTCAAGCCGGCGACGAAGACGCCGCCGCACCCGCGCAGCCCCGATGAGCGCCCCCATGAGCGAGCCTCTGCTGAGCGTACGTGGGCTGCGCCGTGAATTCGCCGCCGGCGAGCAGACGCTGGTGGTACTGGACGGTGTGGACCTGGACATCCATGCCGGTGAACTGGTGGCCATTGTCGGCCAGTCCGGCTCGGGCAAGTCGACGCTGATGAACATCCTCGGCTGCCTCGATCGCCCCTCTGCCGGCGAATACCAGATTGCAGGGCGCCAGACCGCGCAGATGTCGCCCGATGAACTGGCCGAACTACGCCGCGAACACTTCGGCTTCATCTTCCAGCGTTACCACCTGCTGGCCGACCTGACCGCGCTGGGCAACGTGGAAGTGCCGGCGATCTATGCCGGCATGCCCTCCCCCGCGCGCCAGGCGCGGGCCGCCGAACTGCTGGCGCGGCTGGGCCTGAGTGAACGCATGCAACATCTGCCCGGCGAGCTGTCGGGGGGCCAGCAGCAACGCGTGTCGATTGCCCGCGCACTGATGAATGGCGGTGCGGTGATTTTCGCCGACGAACCGACCGGCGCCCTGGATACACAGTCGGGCAAGGAAGTGATGAAGATCCTCGGCGAGCTGCATGCCGAAGGCCACACCGTGGTGCTGGTGACCCATGACATGGCGGTGGCCGAACACGCCCAGCGCATCATCGAGATCCGCGATGGTCGGATTGTCGATGATCGTGCCACCGGTGCTGGCTCGGCAGCGGGCGTGGCGCCGACCGCGATGCCGCAACGCAACGATGGCATCGGCTGGCAGGCCGTGCGTGATCGCTTCTCCGAGGCCTTCCGAATGGCCCTGCGCGCCATGAACGCACACCGCATGCGTACCTTCCTGACCATGCTCGGCATCATCATCGGCATCGCCTCGGTGGTGTCGGTGGTCGCGCTGGGTACGGGCGCGCGTCAGGCCATCCTGTCCAACATCTCTTCGCTGGGTACCAGCACCATCGAGATCTATCCAGGCTCCGGCTTTGGCGACCTGCACGCGGCGCGGGTGGAGACCCTTACCCCGGGTGACAGCGTGGCCCTGGCCGGGCAACCGTTCGTGGACAGTGCCACCCCTGGCGTAGCCACCACGGGTACTGCGATGCGCGGCAACCGCTCCGCCAGCGTGCAGGTGCAGGGCGTCAGCGAACAGTACTTCCGCGTGCATGGATTGAAGCTGGGCGAAGGCACCTTCTTCGGCGCGCAGGGTGTGGCTGGCTACCAGCAGGTGGCGATCATCGACGCCAACACCCGCGCGCGCTTCTTCGCCGCAGCCGAGAACCCCATCGGGCAGACCCTGCTGCTGGGCACCGTGCCGGTGCGCGTGGTGGGTGTAGTGAAGAAAGATGCCGGCGCCGCCGGCGACGCCTCGCTGCTACGGGTATGGATGCCCTACACCACCGCCATGGCGCGGGTGTTGGGCCAGAGCCATGTATCCAGCATCACCGTGCGCGTATCCGATGCGATCAGCATGGAAGCGGCCGAGCAGGCCATTGCACGATTGCTGACCCGCCGCCACGGCAGTACCGACTTCTTCATGAGCAACAACGCGCAGATCCGCCACTCGATTGAACAGACCACCGGCATCCTCACCATGATGATCAGCTCCATTGCCGCCATCGCGCTGGTGGTCGGCGGTATAGGAGTGATGAACATCATGCTGGTATCAGTGACCGAGCGCACCCGTGAGATCGGCGTACGCATGGCCGTGGGCGCGCGGCGCAGCGACATCCTGCAGCAGTTCCTGATCGAGTCGGTGCTGGTGTGCCTGCTTGGTGGTGTGCTGGGCATTGGTGTGGCGTTGCTGCTGGGCGCAGTGCTGGCACTGGCCGACGTGGGCTTCAGCCTGGTGTTTTCAGCGAATTCAATCATCGCGGCGTTCGCGTGTTCCAGCCTGATCGGGATCGGCTTCGGCTTCTTACCTGCACGGCGCGCGGCGCAGCTGGATCCGGTGGAAGCGCTGGTCCGGTAATCACCGCAATTGACTGCGGTGACGGCAGGTTCGCGCAATGTCTGCGGTGTGTACTGCAGCTACCGACGATGTCCGCACAGGAGCTGGACGATGTTTCTGAAAACAGGAAGAAATGCGCTGCTACTGGCAGCAACCGCGCAGCTGCTGGTGCTGCTGCCCTACTCGGGCGATGCCCATGCGCAGCGTGGCGACCGCCACAACCCGCAGTGGAACCAGGACTATCGTGACCGCGAGCGCGATGACTGGCAGCGCCGCGAGCGGGAGCGTGACCGGGAACGCGAGCGCCGGCACGACGCCAAGACCACGGGCGTGGTGGTGGGCGTCGTGGGCGCGGCCGTGGTGGCGGGCGTGATTGCGGCAGCGGCGAAGCGCGAGCGGGAAACACGCGAGCGCGCCGATTACTGCATGAACCGCTACGGCAACTATGACCGCCGCACCGACAGCTATCGCGACCGCGATGGCTACACCTACCCCTGCCGCTGACTCCCTCGCTCAAGGACTACATGCAATGCATATGAACAAGACCGCCCTGTTGATCGCGCTGTGCGCCGCCCCGCTGCTTGCACAGGCGGCGCCAGCCGACCCGAAACAGGCCTATATCGATTCCACCTTCACCGCGATGGACAGCAACAAGGACGGTCGCGTCGACAAGGGCGAGTTTGCTACGTATCAGCAGGCACGCTTCAGCAAGCAGGCTGACTCGATCGATGCCGCGTTCGCTGCGATGGACAAGAACAAGGACGGAAAGATCAGCAAGGAAGAAGCGACCGTGGTGCCGGAAATCGCGAAGTACTTCACGGGGCTGGATACCGACGGCGATGCCTACCTGTCGCTGAAGGAAATGCAGCAGGCGATGGTGGCGGCGCAGACTGCCGACGCACCGGGGAAGTGACGGGTGCGGGGGCAATGGGAATACCCCACTGCCCCTTGCTGTGCACTATGCCAGGCGCATTGCCGGATGCTCGCGCACCTGGTTGTCCAGTTCCTGCTGCTGACGCTGGGACTGGGCCTGTTGCCGTTCTGCACTGGCCAGCTCCAGACGCTGCAACGACTGCTCTACCGGCGTCTGCACGGCCACATCGGTGGGCATGGAAGCCCTCAGGTGTGCCGGGTCGTTCATCTCGCCCTGCACCACGAACACGTTGCGGCCCGCTGGGCTGTCCGCCGTCTGCGCGCTGAGCAGCACATGGTCGGCACGGTCCAGGTTGTTCTGCCGGGCCAGGACCATCACGCTGGCGGTCAGACGTTCACTGCTTTCATCCGGCGTGCGTCCTGCTCTGGCATCGATGCCGGCGACATGCCCGCTGACCTGCTGCAGCAGACTGTACTCGGCGTGGTCCGGGCCAATGTCTGCCAGACGGGTGGGTGTGCGCTTGAGATCCGGCAGGCCATCTGCCGATGCGGTAAGCGGACTGCGGGTGATGGTTCGGTACGGATCTTCCGGGTGGAACTGGGTGGCCTTCTGCTGCCGCTCCAGGCGGACTTCGCGGGCATCGTTGAGTTCGGCGATGCGGGTCGGATTGGTGATCTCGCGCAGCGAACTGTGGCCGCCGCCGGAGGTGACACTGGCCCACTTGCCGTCCTTTTCAAAGTACAGCGCGTAGGAATTGAGGCCGCCAATGACGTTGGGGTCGACCGAGGAGCGGCCACCCAGGGCCTGGGTGACTTCATGGAACGTCAGCGTGCCGAGGTACTGGCTCCCCTTGCTCAATCCCATCTGGGTGATCGCATCGCGGCTGGTACTTCCCACCCGCGGGAGTCCGGCCCCATCGTTGTCGAGCATGTTGGTCCAGATCTGCTCCAGCTTCTGCGGGCCACTCTTTTCCAGTGCGGCCTGAAGGAGCACGCGGGGTGTCCAGCAATTGGGATCCAGGCGATGCTGCTCGAACGCACGGTCGTGCGCGGTCATCACATCCTTGCCGGGCAGGTTCAAGGCAAGATCCGGGCGCTGCTGCTGCGACCAGTACTGCCGCAACACGAGGTCCTGCTTGAGCAGACTCTGTCCGAAGGCTTCCCATTGCCGTTCACTCAACACCGCATTGGGGAAGCGTGAACCATCGTCGTGCTGCGTTCTCGCATGTTCCTGTGCGTAGCTGTTTGCCACCCGCCCGGGCAGGCTGTCGTTGCGCACAACGCCCAACGCCAGCGTTCCATAACCGTCTGCACCGGGAAGCTGCGAGAGATAGTTCCAGTAGAGCTCCCGGTTGCCCGAATCCGCATAGGCAGTGAGGATCCTGATGTCCTTCTGGGTCAGTCCACCCATGACTTACTCCTTGAATTGTCTTCGGATCACCTGGCCTTGGTGCGTGCCAAGGCATCCCGTACCGCGTCTTCCATGCGCTTCCAGTCCTTCAGGAATGCCCGCTTGTAGTTCAAGGTGATCGAGAGCTTGTTCTCGACATCCACGAAATAGTGCGTACATCCTGCCGCCACCGGGTCGTCGAGGTCGATGACCTGATCGCCTTCCAGGCGCACGCCATCACCCCGGAACGAGGTGGTCTCGCACTTTATGAATGTGGTGAGCTGACCATCTTCGTTGCGCGCAACATACCAGTCATCTTCATAGGCCGGGTTTCGAACAGGAGGCTTGCCGTAGCGGGCCTCGTAGTCCTTTGAATAGCGGGCCATCTTCTCTTCATCGATGGCATAAGGGACCAGCCCCAGCGTCGCTGGCCGGGCAATCCGCAGGTCCAGGCGTGCCCGTGGATCACCACGTTCCACCGATCCCTCCTCGGTGATGGCCTCGTTGGACGACAGTCGCGCAAGCGACGTTTCGATTGGAATCCTGTCGATGTAGTTCACCGCCACCGCGATCTCCTTGCGGAAATCATTGGTCCTCGGATTCGCCCGTGCGCCCGGCGCCGTCGGCTTCATGTCAGGCCATTCGATAACCAGCGTCACCCCCTCCCCCGGCCAAGGCGCAATCTGGCTGTCCAGATAATTGGCGGGGATGCGGAAGGTATTCGGCCCCAGCTTCACGTCCACGGGCGCGTCGGTGTAGGTGTGGCCGTTGAGGGTACGGCCGGTCTGCGTTGCGCCAGGCATGGCGGGATTCCTTTCGTGTTCGGTGGATGGCGGTCGTGCGCAGGCACTGGCGCTCACAGCGACGGCGATTGCGAGTGCCAGGCACCGGCCGGAGGACATCGGGTGCATCGGGCCATTCCATTGCGGGGTTTGGATCCACTATAGGCAAAGGCCGATCAACGGGACAGGAACGTCATCACTACCCGCCCACGATCAGAATTTTCCTACGCACCTCCATCGCCGTGCCAGTTGGCACCTTCACCGCCACTGCAGATCGACGTGGCACTGCGGGCAGGAGTGGTAGGCAGATGCCGGGCGGACCGCGAGTGCGCCCACAATGCCGATCAGTATCGACATGGCCAGCATCCCGGTGACGCCCATCAATAAGAAACCAACTGCACCGCCAAGCAGCGCCAGAAACGTGAAGGCCCACCCGGAGCTAGACCAATGCCCGCGGCCATTGCGGATGGCCATCGGTCCGCGGTATCCGCAGGCAAGGCAGATTGTCGATATTGTGCTGCCAGGCGGCGCTGGCCGCGAAGACGGCTTCATGCCCCACCCCCGCCTTACGATGCTACAAATAATGTAGCATACGGAATGGGGGTCGGTTGCCATCCTGTAGACCGTTACAGGATGCGCCCAGGCGGTTAATGTCCCCCACACCTCTCCGCGACCAGTTCACCAAGCGCCTCAAAGAAGCGCGCTTGGCGATGGGTATTTCCCAGCGTGAGCTGGGCCGGCGCATTGGCTTGTCTGAAGATGTGGTGTCCAGCCGGGTGACACGCTACGAGCAGGGCGCGTCGGAGCCGGACTTTGCCACTGCCGGAAAGATGGCTGCCGAACTGGGTGTTCCGCTGGCCTATCTTCTGGCCGATAGCGATGCACTGGCCAATGTCATTCTCGCCGCCGCTAGGTTGCCGCATGCAGAGCAGCGACGACTGGCGACGGAATTGAAAGAGCGGGCGAAGCGGTCGAGCGGCGCAGAGCAAGCAGAAAGCGACAGCGACTAGCACGGCGCTTGAACCGCAGGCATGGGGACCACGTTGGAAGTCCCCACCCTTCCCGTTGCGGCGCACCTGTGAATCAAGGGTCAAGATAGCGCTCTACCTGCAGCGACAGTGCTTCGCATGCATCAAACAGACCATCGACCATGGCCGCCGACGGATAGAAGCCCGGATCGTCGTTCTCCCGCGCTACGTGTGCGGCGTGCAACATGGCAGTGAGCGCGGTGATGCCCGATGCACTTCGAGTGGCCAAGGCCAAGTCGAAAGCACGACCGGGCGTGAGGCGATTTTCGGACCACGGTGTGCCGTCCGCACGATGGCCTTTGCCGTGGCCTTGCAGGAACGTGAAGAACGCAGAGGGAGGCGCGGACTCGGCGACATCGCTGAGTGCGTCTTCCATCTTTTCGGCGAGAGCATTGGGAAGATCGCGCACGGAATCGCCGAGCAGCGCGTGCAGACGGGGATAGTCGGGAAGCAGGTCAGACATGGCGGCAACCTCACGGTGTGGCCACCTGCAGATGCAAGGTGGCGGACGGTGCGGGTTGGCGTGCCGGATACATGACGCAAGAAGCCGACGGATCACAGGATCCCCACGCACCATCCGCCATAAACTGGCAGAGCATGCATTGTCGCGCATCATGTAAGTTCGAGACGCCAATCCCGGCCAAGGCGAGTACCTTGGCGCAACCATCGTCCACGCGTCCTTTCAGCAGATCGAGAGGGAAATGCGTCGCGAAGTGGTATCAAGACTTAGATCAGAGAGCATTGATCCCAAAACGTGAAAATCAACACCAATGCATTGTGCGGCCCGGGAGTTTTCGTCGACGCCATAGACCACATGATGCTGCGCGGCTGTCGCTCCTGCTGCTCATACGGGTGGATTCCGACAGCCAGTGATCGCGGCTTACCTTCGCCGGATTCGTGTAAAGTCACGCTGAAAGGTGCCACCCGCCTATCAATGGCGATTTTCTCGGGGGAAGAATATGCATTCCATAGCTGCAAAGCTCACAATGCGAGCGGCGATGATCGCTGTTCCGTTGCTGGCCGCAGGTTGTTTTATGCCCACCAAACAACCCGACGCAGCAATAGTCAAGCCGGCACCTGCAGATCGGGTATTTGCACTCCCCGACCAAGGCGCTTCCACCGGGAATGTGGTGGTAACCCGCGACATCGGCGCTGTTGGTAGCAAGTGTGCAATAGGCGTTATGGTCGATGAGCAGATGGCCGCCCATCTCAACACAGCCGAATCAGTCACCTTCGCATTGAAGCCAGGCCGGCACTTGCTGACGGTAACCGGAATTGACGGCCCCGGCCTGTGTTCATTCAATGCCACCAAATCCGCGCTGGCCAGACGCCGTTCGACCGAGATCTTTGTAGATGCCGATACAACGCGGAAGTACCGGCTAACTTTCCCTGCAGTGGAATCACCGCCGGTGATCGAGCCTGCTTTCTGACGACACTTTCTCGTTGCAGCACAAATGCAAACGCCCCTTTCGGGGCGTTTTTGCATTCTTGGCGGCCTACTTGCTCCAGCGCTTGGAACGCGTCGGCTAGACCTTTGTGACGCGACTATCGAGCGGGATCTACTTCCGCTCCATCGTCGGGCGACCGCCAGCAGGCCAGAGAATTCGGTAGACCAGCTCGTCGCCAGCAGCGATAGTCACATTCTGGAACGTTGAGACGTTCTGACAGAGACCGCCGCCGGCCTCAAGCTTCAGGAAATACGAGCCGGGCACCACGTGCATGCTGGCCGATTCGCTTGGCTTCAACGCAACGACCTTCTGATCATCAATCAGGATGTCGAACGAGCAACCACCACCTGCAAATCCTTTGTCACGGGTCACTTTGATTGTGGCCGACCGTTCGGCACTGCGATTAAAGTAGCTGGCGTCGTACACCCTACTGGCTGACACAGCTTTGGCGGTTCCGGGGGTGACTGGCGTCGAGGAGCACCCTGCGGCGAGCGCTGCAACGAATCCCAAAACAGCAACCTTCTTCATATGGCCTCCCTGTAGGCCTTCGAGTCTACCGGATGCGGTGGGACAGCAGGCGCCGATCAGCTACAGCGCGCCGAGCAAGAAAAGCGCTGGCATCTACGGCCGCATGCGCAGAGGAGGAGCCCAGCGCGGGTACCCAAAATCCAGGTACCGTCGACTTCAAGATGCGGCCAGGTCAACTGCACATCGACGAGGGCAGCGCAGCCCGCTTCTTCTATTGCGCTAGGGCAACCAACGCAGATCGCGGTGCCGGCCTGGACGCGTGCAAGAAGTCGCCCGCAGGCATGGTGTCCAGCACCAGTGGGCAGCAAATGACCCGCCGCGATGAGGGTGATCAGGTCGCCCCAAAAGGGGAACACCCCCCTACCCTGAAGCCGACCGATCTCACGCGCTACCTGTGCCGGCTGGTCACTCCAACCGGCGGCGTGGTGCTGGACCCGTTCATCGGCAGCGGCAGCACTGGCAAGGCCGCAGTACTCGAGGCTTCCAGTTCACCGGTACTGAGTTGGACCCGGACTATGCCGGGATCGCTGAGGCAAGCGACAGCGTTGCGCAACCTGGATTGCCGTTAGGAGCAAACGCATGAACACCGCCACCGAGCAGCTGCGCGCTGCGTTGGCCACGAATTGGAGGAGGACATCATGCCGCCGAAGAACACGCGCGAAATAACCGTCGCGGAACTGCACGCGGACCTGCAGCCGATCGAGGTTGTTGCCATCCGCACCAGCCTCGGCCAGTCGTGGATCTATCGCCGCATGAAGGAAGGCTCGTTCCCGCACTCATATAAGATCGGAGCGCGTCACGTATGGTGGAAAAAGCACATCGACCGCTTTGTCGCCGGCGAATCCACAGAATGTGGGTGAAAGCATGGGGCGAGCGGCGTAGACAACGAAAAGCCCCTATTTCCAGGGGCTTTTTGAAAAAACTGGCGGAGAGAGTGTCTGAATTTAGGGCGTTCCCTAGCTTCCGTGCACCTTCGTGAAACCAGTCTCAGCCCTTGCGCCAGCTAGGTTTCACCATCCGGGTTCGTTCGCAGGCTTTCGCGGGAAGTCGCGCCTGCTGGGTGGGTACATGGATGGGTAGGAAATGGGATTGAAGATCAATCGCCTGACGGCGAGACGGGTGGCCACGGTCACCGATCTGGGCTACCACGCTGACGGTGGCGGTCTATATCTGCAGGTGACCGCGTCCGGTGCCAAGAGCTGGGTGTTCAGGTATCGATTTGAGGGGAAGCGCCCGGAAATGGGCTTAGGCCCGCTGCACGTGATCGGCTTGGCCGAGGCGCGGGAGGCGGCAGCAGCCGCGAGGAAGATGGTACAGGCAGGTCAGGATCCACTCGCGGGTAGGCGAGCGGCGGCTGTCGCCACTGCCAGCATCCCAACATTCTGGGAGGCCGCCATGGCATATATCGCAGAGCGCGAAGCAGGATGGACCAACCCGAAGCACGCGGGCCAGTGGACCAGCACGCTAGAGACGTATGCAAAGCCGGTGCTGGGAGATCTGCGGGTGGATCGAATTGAGACCGAGCATGTCTTGGCCGTGCTTCGGCCAATCTGGACCACCAAAACGGAGACTGCCAGCCGGGTCCGGCAACGCTTGGAGGCAGTGCTTGATGCCATGACCGTGCAGAAGAAGCGCAGTGGGGAGAACCCAGCGCGATGGCGCGGGCACTTGGCCGTGATCTTGCCGAAACCCACTGCGGTGACCAAGGTGGAGAACTTCGCTGCCCTACCCTACACAAAACTACCCGAGTTCATGGCTGCATTGCGATGCCGTCATGGCGAGGCTGCGCGCGCATTGGAATTCACGATCCTCACGGCCGCTCGCACGGGAATGACCTTGGGCGCTGTTCCCGGAGAGATAGATCTGGCGGCCGCGACCTGGACTGTCCCTGGTGACAGGATGAAGGCGAAGACCGAACACACGATTCCGCTCCCGGCGGCTGCGATTGCGCTTGCAAGGCCACGCATGGGGCGCAACTTATTGTTCCCCAACGACCTCAGCAACCAGCCGCTCAGCGAAAACGCGATGCTGGCACTGCTTAAGCGCATGGGGTATGGCCATGTCACGGTTCACGGCTTTAGGTCGACCTTCAAGGACTGGGCAAGCGAGACCACCGATTTCGCTGACGATCTGTCCGAGGCTGCCCTAGCTCACCGGATTCGGGACAAGGCGAAAGCTGCGTACAAGAGAGGAACCATGCTAGAGAAGAGGCGCCATCTGATGGCGACTTGGGCATCCTTCTGTGGACAATTGTGGACGAATGCACCGGATTAGCAAGTGGCGCACAGCCTTCAGAACTCGCCGAATATTCACGTCTTGAGAACGCTCTTTCTAATCCTATTAAAGACCACTTCAGCGAGAACGGGAGGAACACTATTTCCAATTTGCCTAAACGCCTGCCACTTAGTCCTGTCAAAATGAAACCAATCCGGAAAACTCTGCAAACGAGCAGCTTCGCGGGGAGTGATCACGCGCGGCATTCTAGGATGAATTGGCCGTACAGCCTGAAAAGAGCCGCGATCCGCCCCCGTCCCAGCACGTAATGTCGGACAGAAACCATCCGGCCGAAGCCGTACAGACTTCGTCTTATAGTCTTGCTCACCAGGCCCCAAGCTGTCATACCTCATGCGCAGCTCAGCACTATGAACCGTTCCCTGATGATTTAGAACAATACCCTTATCCAAGAGCCGTAAGGATTCGGGACAACCTATTCCAACAGGGCGATCCCCCCTCAGTTTTTCTTGGTAGAGAGAATTGGCGACAGCATGAAGTCGAGCGCGGCCAGAGATATTGGCCTTCCAATCTTCTTCAACCGTGGCTGGAAGTCCGCGCAATGCGTGCCTCACCGTATTTATCCCTATGTGGCTGCCAAACGCATCAGTTCCCAGCGCGTGAACATTGAGACCACTTGCGCGCAACACTCCAACAAAAAATACACGCGTACGCGACGTGGGCGCACCAATATCCGACGCCCTAATCATAATAGGCTCGTGCAACTCGTAATCTTCATGCAGCGGTGCGAGCATGCCGTCCAGAACCTGCCTATTTCTATCGTGCAGGATTCCAACAACATTCTCCGCAACAAAAAAACGTGGGCGGGCTCCGATTACGAGCCTAACGAAATGGCCGAAGAGATTGTTTCTACTGTCGCCGGAATCTCGCTTGCCGATAACACTAAAACCTTGGCAAGGCGGCCCACCAATGATCCCATCCAGCTCCCCGTACTTAAGCCCCGCAGCATGAAGAAGGCCATTGGCGTCCAGAGCAGAGACGTCTTGATTCAAGTGGGCGACGCTCGGAAAGTTGCAGGCGTGGGCAGCAGCCGCGCGCGCGTCAAGCTCGACCGCTAGACGAACATCGAACCCGGCGCGGGCAGCTCCCAACGTCAGCCCACCAACACCAGCGAACAGTTCAACGACCTTCAAGAGACCCCCTGGTGTAGTAATGTCGATGAATTCTAACGCTTTTTTTTTGAGTTGTCGATCGGCCCGCTACATCCCTACCAGCCAAGACGCGGTCCATGTACCTGATCCCGTTGCGTTTTTACGGGGCCGGTGTAAGACTCCAGCGACCGGAGATTTGAAATTTCAAAGCCACAGGGGGCATGGATGAACGAACACTACGCAGACGCGGAGCCAACTAAGAAGCTCTTCATCGACACACTCGTGCGAGATGTAGACCTCATCTCCGCCATTGTCGACTTGGTCGACAACTCTGTCGACGGCGCTAGAAGAATCAGACCAAACGGTGATTTTCGAGGACTAGCGATCGAAATGACCATCGATGGCAGCCAGTTCCTTCTTAGGGATAATTGCGGTGGAATTCCACTGGATATCGCCAAAAATTACGCATTCCGATTTGGACGATTGACAAATCAGGCCCCTACCGTTGCTCATTCAGTAGGTCACTTCGGCGTGGGAATGAAGAGAACTCTCTTCAAGATTGCAAAGAAGTTTACGATCACGTCTCAAACTGACATTGACGAATTCGGCCTAGGCGTCGACGTGCTTGCTTGGGAGGACGATAAAGAGTGGAGCTTCCCTCTAAGCAATGTTTTTGTTCATAGCGCACCTCTTAGCAGAGTCACTGGCACGGTGATCCTCGTGGACAGCCTCAGGGAAGATGTTGCTCAGGAATTCGCACTAGGAAAATTCCGCGGAGAGCTGCGCGAGCGCATCCGCCTGGCACATACAGCCGCGATTTCCGCCGGACTCATTATATCTTTTAACGGCGAAATTCTATCAACCGTAGATTCGCTGACCATCAAGTCGTCGACCGAGATATCGCCCCACGTACGTCGAGGCACTTATAAGCTTTCCGGCGGAACGGTTGATTATACGTGCATCAGCGGCATATCCGACCGGGACAGCGAGAATGCAGGATGGTACGTCTTCTGCAACGGACGCCTCCTTCTTTTTGCCGATCAAACTGCACAGACTGGCTGGGGCGTGCATCCAGCCCCTTCATTCCATCAGCAGTTTAATTATTTCCGAGGGTATCTTTACCTCGAAAGCGACAATCCAGGATTGTTGCCCTGGAACACAACAAAGACAGGAATGTCGGAGGACCATGACGTCTTCAGAAGAGTGAGGAATGTCATGGCTGAGTCCATATCTGAGGTTACTCAATTCCTCAATCGGGTGCGAGACGAGGAGGCGAACCTTAAGACGGACGCAAACGCACCGACTCCGCTTAAGGACGCGATTACCAAGGCTAAGGCCTTGAACGTAACTAGCGAGCATCAGCAGCTCAAAGTGACATCCAAGTTTGCATGGCCAGCAGCTGCCCCGCGCCCAAAGACAAAGTCGGATACAATCAAAATCCAGTATTCAGTCGACCGATCCAAGCTAGAAGCCTTGCAGGAGTTTTTGAAAGGCGAGATACCATCCACAAGCGGCAGCGCGATTGGGCTTTTCACCCTGGAGGAATACTATTCACTTCATCTGGGGGATGGCCAAGATGAATGAGAAGCCTGGTTCTTTTACGAAGATTGATTATCGGGTGAGGCCCGCGAAGCAAATTGAGCGCCGAATGATCTCGGAGGCGCTCTCCTGCCTCATGAGGCTCGGCCCAATGGGTAATTATTGGTACGCAGGGATGGGGAGCATCTCGTTCTTGGACTTCACTATGATTCATAGGGCGCTTGGAATCCAAGAGATGCTAAGCATCGAGCATTCCAAGTTCGCTGAGCGGGTGGACTTTAACAAGCCTTTCAGCTGTATCCGCATCATTGAAGGCGAGGCTGAATCGGTATTGCCCGGACTAGATTACTCGACGCCAGGCATAATTTGGCTCGACTACGATGGAAAGCTGGACCTTGGCCAGCTAAAAGACTTGGGACTACTTGCGAAGAAGATGGCCCCAGGCAGTGTTTTTCTCGCAACAATAAATTGCGAATCTGGCAAAAACAGTGGCGCCGTTAAGAGTGAAGCAGATCGTCTAAAAAAGGCCGTCGGGGCTGCACTTCTGCCCGCCGGCTTTACGCCATCATCGATCGAAGGAGTGAAGTATGCTCGCGTCATCCGAGACATTGTGGATGCGCAGATCACCTCGGAGGCGAGTGATCGCAGAAAGATTGGCTCCGATCCACACCCCGTCAGTGTTCATCAATTTTTGAATTTCAATTATTCCGACAATGCAAGAATGTGCACGCTCGGATGGTTTGTTGATGCCAATGACGCTCTGACTCAGTGCGCATTTGATTCACTAGACTTCTACAGACCAAGCATAGACTGCTTTACCATTCAGCCTCCGGTCCTGACTCCCAAGGAAATTCGGCATCTTAATAATCAACTCCCTAAGACAGCGATCCCAACTTCACCGGGCCTCTCACAGGACGATGCAAAGAACTACACTAAGCTGTATCGATATTTCCCCACGTATTTCGAAGTACTAGAGGCATAACTCCGAGCCCAGCGCTTCGTATACACAAATAGCACGAACAGAAGGTCGGGATGCTGTGAAAATGGCTGATGCGGCCTGCGCACATTCTTGACTATGAGCGGATGCTGGACCCTGCTAAGTCCCGCTCCCAACCTTAGACCTAGGTTTAGTCACCGGCGGCTGGCGCGGCTGGAGCGCTTCCTTGGCCCGCTCCAGCTCCTTCGCCCCCGCCTCGGCCAGACGCCGGGCCTGCTGCAGCTGTTCGGGTGTCGGCGGCAGGCCAGGCAGCGGCGGTAGAGGTTCCCCCGGGGAACCGTCCACCATCCGAGCCACAGCAGCTCGCAGCCGCATCTCTGGGTAGAGCCTGGCCGCGCACCACCGCTCGGCGTAACGCTTGCCCTGCGCCATGCTGGCCGCCCGAACGTTCTTGGTTTCCCACATCTTCCGGGCATCAAGGTGCACCCGAACGCCGCCGTCCTTTGCGGGAGTTACGTTGGCGATCTGCCGGCCACTCCACCACAGCACCCAGCCCTCCCCCATCTGGACCCAGCCAGAGGGTGGCGGTGCTGAGCGGAAGCCTTGGTAGCCGTGCGAGGGGAGCATGGCCGAAAGGATACGGCTACGCGTCGCAGATGCTGCGAACCAGTGGACTTGCCTCGCACGCTAAACGCTTCAGCTCTCACCTACACGTTGCGCACCCTGTCAAGAGAAACATTCTTAACAATTTATATGTAGCATCAGGGCACCAGACGCCTTGTGATCTACGTACATGACCTCCCCACAAGTCTTCCGGATCCTGCGGATCAGACCCATTCTCCAACTCAACGGAACGATGGAAGGGATCGCCTCGCTGCAATCCAAATGCACCGCTTGCGGAGACGAATCCAGGATGTCCAAAGGCTGCGGCCTTGAAGAAGCAGAGGGTGGCTTCAAGCTCACCTGCCTGGGCTGCAAGGCAACCGAGATCCTGACGCTTGAAGTGGCCCTGGGCCATTGGCATGAACAGACGCGACGCGATCGCATTCTTGCCCTCGCGGGCATCGTCCCCGATGACCTAAAGCGCCCCTAGGTCCCGAACCACCGCCCGGCCTTCGCTCAGCGCAGCAACCAGAAGCCTGCCACCTGCAACCTGGCGGCCGACAGCCTGATTGAGCCACGCCGCCTGTAGCCGGCCCGCAGCCAGCACGTCTACGAGCTCGAAGCTGTCAGGGACGCGCTCCAACGGCTCGCCCGGAGACGCCAGTCCCCCAACCAGAGGCTGCACAACCGCAGGGATCGCACTGTCGTGTTTGGCATAGGCTGTTGCCACGATTCGCCCGTTCTTCGCTGACCACCCACCGAGTACGAGCTCCGTGCCGAGAGCAGCTCGAGGCAGGTCGGCCTCAACAGCCGCCTTTTCGTATGCGGGCCAGAGCTTGTCGATCACCAGCCCCAGCTCTGCCATCAATTGCTCCATCGTGAAGTCCGCTCGGAAGCTCGCCTGCAGCGCCAACTCGTATATGCGAAGGAAGAATTGAGTTGATCCGCGAGTGGCCAAGACCAGGTTGTGCTGTGGGATCAAAAGCAGCTTTGCCCCAGCAGATGGAACTCGGGTAAAGGCGTCTTCTGCCAGAGTGTCCACAGCTACCAAGAGCTGGTCAGGACGTAGAAGAACGTTGAGGATGCTCATAGCGCATGCCGAAGGGCTCGCGCTGACTATCTCCGCTATTCAGCCACCTGTCCAGAGGTCCGTCATGCGAGCAACAGATGCAGAAATTCTCCAACGCCTTGAAGCCTGCGAAGCAGACCTAGAAGCGCACCGCGGCTATCTGAAAGCATTCGAGTACGGCCTTCGGGCAACCGTCATAGCACATCCCGAACCCGGAGCCTTGTCAAAGATCTGGACGCAGTTGCTTCCTGGAATTGAGGAGAAGCATGCGACCGAGGGCGGAGCCCTCTACAAGGCCGCGCTGCAGCAAGCACTGGCAGTCCTCACCGATCAGATTGAAGCATCATGCGGCGCATCTTCCGCAAATGGGATCAATTAGCGCGCTGGAGCTCCTTGATTGACGCCGCAGCAGCACGGGGCAAACGCACCAACGAGGGACCGCCCTAGCCGATCACCGCGACTTGTTGCTGGACCGCGACCTGCAACAGATCCATTCCCGTAGCGTTGGGAGCGGTCGCATCTCCTCGCTGGAAGAAGCTGGTCCAGTCAGCACTCGCCATCCGGGCAAGCTCTTGCGATTCGACCGGTAGCCACCGCATTGGCCAGAATGGCAATCGCCGACGCCCTACCCTTCCTCGCTGCAACTCTACGAGGCCGGAGTGGCTGCTTGCGCCCACCACCCTGGAATAAGCAACGGATAGGCCATCTTCCGGTCCTTCCAGATACTGCAGAAAGCGCTCGCCATCGAAGAGAAGTACGCCAGTTACGCCAGCGTCTCGGTTGAAGCGGGCGGCATCGTCAATGATGGAGCACAGCCTTCCTTCCGTCTGGCCCAATCCATCTGCAACGATCTCTGCGACAGCCTCACTTGCGTACACCACGGCTCGGATAGGCATAGGGACATCTCCCTGCGGGGCTCTATACCCTATCAATACTTGCCGAGGAATAAAGTGACGTGCAGGTCGAAAACAAAACAGTTCAGGAACGTGCGAAAACTGAATTCGTGGACGCGTCACTAGGAGCCCTACAAATGCCTGACACCGGACTCTTCTACGTACTGGCTTTGGACTACGGCGCTGACGACGCCCGAATCGGTCACGTGAACTCGATCACAATTCGATGCAACCAATGCCACCATATCACTCGCTTGAACAAGAGAATCGAGCGCATCGAGGGAGGTACGGTTCTGACCTGCGGGAAATGCGGGGCGCGACAGGCTATAAGCAACGCTAGGTTGGTCGAATGCGATCACAGCTTGGGACATGCCAGAAGTTGAGATAGCGGCGGCGAAATCTCACCTCTCCAAACCGGCCAGAAGCTGATGAAGCGCTCAACCGATGAAGAGCATTTGGGGCCGGCGAACTCACATTAGGGTCACATGGTTTGCAACCGTCCTAACACCTTCTCCAATAGCCTGTCGCCTCCATTCCTTTGGAGAAAAGCGATGGCAATCAAGACTGCGGAAGATCTTTTCATCCACGAACTGTCCGACATCTACAGCGCGGAAAAGCAATTGACAAAGGCGCTCCCCCGCTTGGCCAGGGCATCCAGCAACCCCGACCTAGCCGCGGCTTTCGAACTTCACCTGGACGAGACGCAGGGCCAGATCGAACGTATCGATCAGGTAGTTGAAGTCCTCGGCATCCGCCTGAAGCGCATCAAGTGCGCAGCGATGGAAGGGCTGATCGAGGAAGGGAAAGAGATCATTGACTCCGTCGAGGAGGGACCGGTTCGGGATGCCGCGCTGATCGGCGGCGCACAGAAGGTCGAGCACTACGAAATAGCGTCCTACGGCACCATTGCCGCACTGGCCAAGCAGCTGGGCTACAAGGATGCTCTGCCACTCCTGCTCGAGACGCTCGAAGAAGAAAAGGCTACGGACGAAAAGCTGACAATGATCGCCAAGGGCGGCGGCAACCAGAAGGCCGCCGAAGCAGCGTGAGCCTGCATGGCGGCGTAGCGGTCGCTATGCCGCCAATTTTCGCCAATAGCGCAAGCAAGCACCGCGACACAGCAGATGCAGGTGCCCCCCCTTCTGGAGCACAGACAATGAACGAGAAAAAGTTGCAGGACGAACTGCCGTTCAACCCGACGACCGACGTTGACGACGCATCAAAAGCCCATACACCTGACGTGCGTCGCAATGACAAGGCCAAGTGGAAAGAGCACGACATGCCCGAGGACGGCGGCGGGCCCAAGGCCACGCCTGAAGACTATGAACGTCCTGACCCTGACCCTACCGGCGGCCATCGGGGCTAGGAATCATCACCTGCTACATGCTTGAAGTTCACCGCAAAGGCTATTGAGATCTCGTAGGCTCATCTTCGATTGCGTTCGAAAACTGGGCTAAAGGTGTGACATGTGGCGACGAAATGGGTTGTCCTTGGTTCTGCTCGGCTTAACTCTCTTGTTCATCGGAGGGCAGATAGCAACTGGCCTCAACGTGCACAATCAAGATCTCATTGAGCACGGCCGGGCGCCACTGGATCTCTGGAGCTACGTTGCCAGCGGTCACTTCATTAGTGCCACTTTTGAGAACTGGGAAAGCGAGTTCCTTCAGATGGGAATGTATGTACTCCTGACGGTCTCGCTGCGACAGCACGGGTCGGCAGAGTCGCGCCCCTTGGATCCGGCACAAGAGGAAGAACGGGTGGAAGCGGGGCCTACGCCCTGGCCAGTCCGACGAGGAGGATTGTGGAAGACCCTTTACGGCCACTCTCTTGCAATAGCCTTTGGTGCGCTATTCCTCATTAGCTTCAGTCTTCACGCAGTCGGAAGCTGGCGTGCTGAGCAAGTGGAAGAGCAGCTGATTGGAAGGCAGCCTCCCAGCTTCTTAGAGCACCTGGGCAGCAGCACCTTCTGGTTCGAATCAATGCAGAACTGGCAGAGTGAATTTCTGGCCGTCCTATCCTTGGTGGTGCTGACGATCTTTCTTCGCCAAAAGGACTCGCCGCAATCGAAGCCCGTACATGCGCCGCACGCTCAAACTGGAGACTGACCTTGGAGAGATCGCCAGGCAATACGGCATTGCTGATCATCGACATGTTCAGCCGCTTTGACTTCCCCGACGCAGCGCGCTTGGCACCGATCGCTGTAAAAGCTGCGACAGAGATCCTTCGCCTAAGGGAACACTGCGATTCAAACAACTGGCCGGTGATCTACGCAAACGACAACTTCTCGGACTGGAAGCTGGATTTCCAACAACAAGTCGCTCAATGCCTGAGGAATGGTGGCCCTTCAGCACGTATCGCCAAGCTCTTGTCACCAAAGCCCGATCACTACTTTGTCCTAAAGCCAAAGCACTCAGCGTTCCTCGCGACCCCATTACCAATCTTGTTGGCCAAGCTGGGTGTGCGTCGTCTCTGGTTAAGCGGTATGACTGCCGACTCATGCGTGCTGGCAACGGCTTTGGATGCCAATGCCCGCGAGTATGAAGTTCATGTCGCACTCGAGGCAACGGGGGGACAAGCCGCTAGGAAGCATCGGGCGTTACAAACACTGTCAGAATCGAAGGCGGCTGGCGTGGCGCGCGTTGCGTCGCTCCTTCGCAATAGCTGACTATTTTTTGGCACATGGCCGCAATCTGGCCGCAGGCCATGTTGTGGCAGCGTGATGGATGAGGTCGGAGTCAGTCCGCACCCAATCCAGCGACAGGTGGGCTTTCGTGCCCCAGGCCGGATTCCGATGGCCAGCCGCCCATCACGTCGTAGGCGTCCACGTCAGCCTGCGTCTGCAACTGCTCGATTGCGTCATGGTGCGCGCGCTCGGCGGTGAAGCAGGCCTGCACGTGGGCGGAGATGGCCAGGGCGATACCCTGCAGCTCCGGCGCGGTCAGCTGCACCCACCCACTTTGTGCCTTGAAGTCCACCGATTCCAGCCCGCCGAGCTGAATGGCCGACAGAACGCCGCTCAGGCGGTTCTGATCGTCAAGGTTGGTGCCGACTTGCACGCCTGCGATTGTGATACCACCAGTCTCGCGGTTCCAACGTTCCGCAGTTGCTGCAGCCAGCAGATCCGCTTTGACCTCGGCCAGCGACTTGGCAGGCATCACCGGCAGCGGTGTGTTGCCATCGTCCAGCCATTTTTCGTAGTCGTCCCACATCCAGTGGCCACGAGGGATGTTGGCACCTGTACCAATGCAAAGAATCATGTCGGGGTTTTCAGTGAGTTGGTACACGTTAGAACTCCGCGTCTGCAGTGAAGTGGAACCAGCCACCGAAGGTGCCAGCGTTGTTTACCCAATTGATTTCGCAGCCGCCTTCGCTCAGCCCGCGAACGGTGGGGACGCCGCTACTGTCTGCGTTGTCTGACATTGTGACTTTGTTCGGGTTGCCGGAAACGGCGCCGTACACTGTGACAGCCGGAGAAGTTCGCATGCTGACCGGGAACCGCAACGCATACGCCGTAAAGCTGGGTGAGTTGGTCCCGGAAATTTGCAGGCCCGTTGCAATCCGCCCGGGATCAGAGTTGGGCGTTCCTGCCTTGGTCGCCAAAGCGTAAGACTTAGAGTAATACCGCTGACACAGCAGCAATTCCTGTCCCACTGGGCGCCAGTCGTATTCGGTCGCCGTGGGGCCTTTCTCCATTTGCACTTGCGCCACTTCAAACAGGCCGGTTTGCCCGATCAACTGCCCACCAAACAGAGCTGGTCGGTCATCGGAGTAGAAGAACGTAAAGAGCAGGGCGTTACCGCCGCCCACCGTCTTACCGACGATTGAAGGCACGTCAAAGGTGACGCTGTACTTGGTGAACGTCGTGGTGAGGGTAATCACGTCCGGCGCAACAACTTGCACCAGCGCTGATCCACCACTACCGAAGTGCTGCTGAATCAGCAAGCCCACCTTCTTGCCCGCCACACCGCTGCGCATCCAGAAAGACACTGTGGCCTTCCCGCCTGCAAATGAATGCACACCCTCAATCCACTGGCCTACCCACGCCGATGTGACGCCGGAAACCACATTGAAACCGAGGAACCGCGTGGAATCTGGAATCTCGCCTGGGGTGGTTGAGCCAAGCCCCCAGTTACTTGTCACACCGGCCCCTGCTGAAGAGCAAATCCAACGGTCCGCCGTATAGGCTGCAGAGTTGGTGATGGTGCCAGGGTTGCCCCGCTGGTAAATGTCGAAGTTGCCATTGATGATGCGATTCTTGCCGAGGATGCGTGCCGACAACGAAGCATCAGCATTGGCACGCGCCGTTGCCTCAGCCTGCACTGCCGCGACGCGATCGGCGGTTTCCTTCGTGATAAGTGCGTGCTCTGCGTCGATTCGTCCAGCTAAGGCAGCATCGGCCGCAGCGCGCGCAGCGATCTCCTCGTCCAACCGCGCACCCGTTCCAGCTGTGCCACTCTCCAGCGCCTCCAACCGCTCTTCTGTCTCGGTGATGTTGGCGTTGTGCTTGATGTTGGCCGACCGTGTCGGCTCACCGAAGCGGCCATTTGGCTGCGGCGTATCAATGTCGATGTGTCGAAGTGCCATATCTGCTCCGTTACATTTCTACCGAGATCATCGATAGGCTTTGAGTGATGGTCTGCTGCTGGAACGTGCCAGACGTGTGCGTCACATCCTGGGCGGTGAACCCAGTGATGACGGCGCGGTACTGCATGGTTTCCGAGCTGGGGCTTGTGTCGTTCACGGTGAACGATCCACCCCAGTTCGATACGGCGCGGTCGGATGTGTCCGGCTCGTTCATGATGTTCACCGAGCCTCCGACGTTCAGCACCTGCCACAGCGTTTCGGCGTTGTTGCCGACCTTGCGGTAAATGTCGACGCGGGCTGTGTTCTGACCCGCCCCTGCTACGAAACCGGACGGGCCCAACGAGGTCTGCACTCGTTCATGCCGACGCGTAAAGCTCACGGTCACCGTTCGCACGCGGCCGTTGGTCGCAAACGGTCCATTCACCAGCTCGGTTCCGATGGTCTGCGTTGTCGTGGTCTGGACCGCGTTGCGCAGCACGCCTGCCGACAGCTGGCCACCGAAGTAGGCGCTGCCGTTGGCGTCCATCCACATCATGGCGTTGGTCTTCGACGCTGCGGCCGCGCCCACGTTGGGGCCAAAGTAGTCGATGAGGTTGTCACCGTTGGCACCGAAGCCGGGACCGATGATTCTCTGAGCTGCCCCCTTCCAGACACGCAGGTAGCCGTTGCGCCACTCCATGCCCTCGGCAGCGCCGTTCGGTGCCACGATCTCCATGCTGCTGGTCAGGAACCGCAGGCTGACCACGTTGCCGTCGTTACCCAGTTCCATACCACCAACCAACGGACCGTTGCCGCCGTCGGCGATCAGGTGCAGGAACGCTTTTGCCAGCACCTGCGCCAGGCCACCCTCGGTCTGCACGACCCGGGCTTCCATGCCCTGCACCACCTGCGCGCTGGCCTTGCCGTCCAGGTCGACGCGCACGCCCTGCAGTGACTCGGCCACCGCCTCGATGCCGTCGGCGTTCTGCTCGACCGATGATCGCAACTGCGAGACGGCTTCGGCCGATGCCTTCCCCTCCAGCTCAACCTGCACGGTGTCGATCCGCTGCGCCTGCGCGGAAACGTCAGTGGCCATCGCCTGCAGCTGCTGCGTGGTCAGGGCCTTGAACTGCCCGACATTTGCATCAAGCCGCACAACGGCCTCCGCGTTGGCTAGGTCACCCTCGGCAATGACCGTGTAGACCGTTTTGCTGCCGGCGAACACGTCCAAGTCGCCAGAGAAGGTGTCCTCATCACCGGCGTGATCCCCCTCCAGTTGCGCCGTCATCGAAGTGACGCGTTCCCCGACCGCACGCAGTCCGTCTTCTGTTTCCTCAACCTTGGCGCTGACCGTCTCCAGCGCTTCCACAGACGCCACCAGGCCTTCGCCGGCGGGCATGCGTGCCTTGACCAGCCGAATGGCCTCGGCGTTGGCGCTGTCGCCTTCTGCGCGCGCCTGGCGTTCCTCGGTGACGCTGGCCTCCGTTGCCAGCGGCCCATCGCCGACCGGCATCCGGGCCTGCAGGATCTCGATTGCGATCACCGCGGCCTCATCGGCGCTGACACGCGCGTCCCTTTCGGACGCGAACAAGCCGGTGGCCACCTGGGAGAGGTCTGTTCCCTCGTAGTCTCCGCGCAGCTGGGCCGCCAGGCTCTCCCGCTTGCTCGCCTCGGCAACGTCCCCCGCGACCCGCGCCCGGGCCTCCTCCTGCACCAGCGCCACGCCGGCACCCGGTGTCGGCCGGCCGATGGCCACCCAATCCACCAGGAAGTAGTTGGCCACCGCCTGCTCGTCGCCGAACTGCAGGCGAACCGCATCCACCTCGCCCGGCCACCAAGCAATGTCCGCCACGTCGACCGTGGCCACACCATGGTCATCCCACAGGGGCTGGGGGATTGGCGCCCGCTTGTCCACGTCCCAGTTCTGGTCCTCGGCCGTGATCCACTGCAGGTAGCCGTTCCACACCGGCGTGCCCACTCGCTTCACGCGCAGCTTGGCGAAGCGATAGGCGCTGCCGTCGATCTCCAACGCCGGCGGCGACTGCACCCATGGTGCCTCGGTGCCATTGGCCGGCCGCAGCCAGCCGTCGATCACAATGGGATCGGACCCGTTGCCGGTCCAGCCCTCGGCCGTTGTGTCGAAGTACCAGATTTTCCGGCTATCGAACTGCGTGCCGCTGCCGGCCACGATCTCCGACAGCGCGCGCGACAGTGATTCAACGTCGCTCTGGCGGGTTTCGGCCTCCAGCGTGATGGCGGCCTCGCGCGCCAGTCGCTCGTTGAGGTCGCCGTCTGCTCGGTGCTGCGCCTCCTGGGCGATTGCTTCCATGGCGTCCGACACGCCCTGCTGCCGCAGCGCCGCCTCGGCCAGCAGATCGCGTGCAGCATCGGCCAGCCCGTCGGCCCGGGCAGCGGCCTCGATTGCGTCCCCCTCGATGCGGTCGGCAATCTCCTTGGCCAACCGTTGCTGCTGCTCGATCAGGTCGTTCGTGGTCGGCGACGGCGTGGCCTCCACCACGGAACCAGAGCCCGGCTTTCCGCGCACGGTCGGGGTGATCCGAAACCACCACTTCGTGCCGCTGCCGTCGCTGTAGAGGTAACGGGTTTCGACGGTACGGTAAATCTCCGTCCACGGCCCCTGCGGGCTCGGCCCGCGCTCGATCACGTAGATCACCCCGGCCTGGTCGACCGGGTTCCATTCGATCAGCACACCATCGGCCACGGGGTTGGGAACAACCCCGTCCACCGGCGGCACCTCCGGCGGTCGATAGGCCACCGGGAACCAGGTCGAGTAGCGCGGTGCCGCCGGAGACGGGGACGGCAGCGCGCCCACGCCAATTTCAACCAGCGTGAGTTTCCTTGCCAGCATTGCGGATTACCTCGCGTATACAGCGTTGAGAGATTTGCGCAGCGCGCTGCTGCTGGACGTGCGGACGCCTTGGGTGGTGGTCGCCAGCAGATCCCGCAGCAGCTGGTTCTGCTCGGTGAGCAGCGCATTGCCCTGCTGCACTGCTGTGGTGGTCTGTGATTGCGCGTCCTTGTTCACCACCAGGTCGAACACGGCACGGCTGAAGTTGTCCGGCATCGCTTCGATTGCATCGGCCAGTTGGCCCATGCTCGTGCCATCCTCCTTGTCCAGGTCGCCCACCTTCATGCCGTCGATCAGGCCGGTTACCTGGTCATACAGACCGTTGTAGTCCTTGCCGCTGGCATAGAGGTTCCGACCGAAGCCCAGCGCCGCCTGGGCCGCCGACTGCGCGGCGCTGGTATCGCCACCGGCCACCGCCCGCTGCAGCTCCTTCATCGCCTGGCCCAGCTTCTCCTGGTCCGTCAGCGGCGACAGGTCACTGATCGACAGGCCGTACTGCATGGCCTTCTTGTCCTTGTCGATCTGCGCCTGCAACTTGCCCATGTTCATGGCCCGCAGGGCTTCGATCTTGGCCAAGTCCTCAGCGCGCGCACCGGACAGGCCCAGCGCCTTGGCGTAGTCGTTGGCCGACTTCACCTGCTGGCGGTAGGTGCGCTCGATGGTCAGCGCCTGCTGCTGGTAGCTCGACAGGTCGCCGGTCATCAGCTGCGTGGAAACGTCTGCCATCAGCGTGGCGTAGTTGCCCAGCAGCCCCGTCACCTTCTGGACCTGCGTGGCCAAGTCGGTGCCGGCGACGCTGGCCAGGTCCTGGAAGTAATCAACGGCCTTGTTGACCTTCTCCACCTCCATGCCGCTGAGGGCGCGGCCCAGCTCGTCGGCATTGCCCACGGCCAGTGCGATGGAAGCACTGAGGGCCGAGAACACATCCGACGCTTCGAAGTAGCCATCCAGCTGGCCACCAAACCCTGCCGCCCGCACTGCCTCGGTAAACAGGCGGTCCGTCATGTCGGCCAGGTAGGCTTCCAGCTGGGCCTTCGCTTCCGCCGAATCCGCCGACAGCTGCAGCTTGCCCAGCGACACCTTCACCCCGGCCAGTTGCCCGGAGAGATCCACGCCCAGCTGCTTTGCCAGGTCAGTGGCTGCCCCGCGCACCTGGCGAGCCGCCATGTCGAACGTGCGATCAATGCCCGGATCCAGCGCCCCGTACTGCGTCCACTTCTTGTCCGAGCGGAACAGGCCGCCCTTGGCCTTGATATCGGCGTAGGACTGACCGTTGAAGCCCCCAAATCCGTAATCGCCCGTGATGCCCTGCCCGGTCACCTTGGGCGCACTGCGGCCGAACAGCTTGGCGTGGATGCTGGAGCCCGACAGGATGGACGCCGTCTTGTCGTTGAAGCCCAGGCCGCGGAAGCCCTTGTCCGCCAGCCCGACGGCGCCGGCCGTGGCGATCTTGCCCGCCCAGCTCTCGCCGTTGGCAATGTCCCAGCCCTGATCGAACAGCTCGGCATTCTTCATCATGCCGGCGACGACCCAGCCGATGATCGGCACCGCTGCCGCAGCGGTCGATGCGGCACCAGCACCAGCCGCCGCGGTCCCGCTCGCTGCAGAGGCGCCGCCGCCGGCGAACGCAGCCACGTTGTTGCCAAAGCCCGCGAGGCTACCGGCACTGATTCCGCTGCTCGCAGCACCTGCGCCAGCGCTGAACAATCCCTGCCCCTTCGACAGCAGGCCGGCGATGTTGCTCAGGTTCTTGCCACCGGCGGCCGATCCGTTGCCGCCGAATAGACCCATGAGGCTGTCCAGGCTGAAGCCGCCACCCTTGCCACTGATCCCATTCATGATCTGCGTCTGGATCGGGATAATCAGCTTCTGCTTTGCGATCTCGGCAATCATGTCCCGCAGCCCGCGCTTCGCCGCGTTCTTGAGGCCATCCCACAGATCGTCGAATTTGCGCATTCCATCCACTGCAAAGTCGGCGAACGCATCGACACCGTCGGCTAGGCCAGAGACGATTACGTTGGCCATCGCCTCGACGTGCGCTGCGGATTCCTCAACCTGCAGCGACAGTTCCGCAGCAGCTGCTGCCGCCGCCAGCATGGACTGCTCGTAGTCCTCGTAGCTGGCTGCCCCCTTGGCCAGCGCCAGTGCCTCCTTGCTGCCGGCCGCCTCGACTGCCTTCTGCAGTTCGTCGCGCATGTCCTTTTCGTTCACCAGCTGTCGGCGATACAGCTCGCGGGCGCGCCCAACCTTGCCCAGCATGACCAGCTCAGTATCGAACGTCGCCAGCAGCTGCTCAGGCCCGGCCATAGCCTTTTCAACTTCCGCAGCGACTTTGGCGTACTCCACTGCGCTCTGGCCCATGAGCACATTGGCGTCGGCCTGGGCAATGTTGCCCTTGGCCAGCAGCTCGTTGTACTCGGCCATGTTGCCAAGGTGTTTAGCCATGGCCTCGGCCAACGGCCCCTCCATGGCGCCGGCGGCTTCTTGTGCTTGCTGCCTGTAGCGTGCGATTTCCTCGGCGCGGCGCTTTGCCTCGTTGTCCGATCTTTCTCGATCAGACTTCCCAATATTTCCCGTAGGCTTGTAGCCAACCGAGTTCGACTTGAGGGCGGAATCAGGCAGCATCTGCCCGTTGTCAATCAGGGTGACTTGGGGCCCATATCGACGTGTCAACTCGCGCTGGATGCGAAGGCGCTCTGCAAGAAGCCGCTCAGCTTCCTTGTCGCGTTGGGGAGAGGGAGCCTCGACCGTGAGCAGCAGTCGGCGCCTTGCGCCAAGGTCGCCCATCTGCTCATTGAGCGCATCTTCTGTAGCGCTACTGAGAGCACCTGGAGCGGCACCCTCCAAGGCCTGAAGTTCCGCCATGCGGCCAATCAGATTGACGATCTGAACTGCACCGCTGGCCATCTCGCCCGTAAGCTCCGCGACCCAACGGGTGACGCTCGCGAACGCATTCCGCGTCTGCTGCGAAGCCATGAACTCTGTCAGGTTGTTCAGCTCGGGCAGCAGCTCCTCCGCGACACTGACCTTGAGCCCCTTCATCGCAAGGTCCGCTTCCTGCGTGATCTCGCGGAGGCGAACTGTCGCTTTCGACGTGTTCCCGTCAATGATCGCCCCCGCTGCTGCGGCGGCATCGCCCCACTGCTTGAACCCGGCACTGCTGTTCCGCAGGAGGGGAATCAGATGGGCCGAGTCACTGGCGATGGCCTCCATGTAGGTGACCATTTCCGATTGCGAAAGGTTCGCTCGCTCCAGGCTATTGAAGAACAATCCAAGTGCATCGGGACCTGAAAGGGTTCGGAACTGCTCAGCCGTTACCCCCGTGCGCTTGGCAATGTTCTCGAAGAAGTCGGCCATCGCGCCGCCGCCCGTCTGGACGTAGTCGCCGATCTTGTCCTGCACATCCTTGAAAATGTCCGCCAATTTCTCATGACTAATTCCGACCACGTTGGCACCCGCAGCCATACGTTGGAAAGTCTCTGAGCTACTGCCCGAGAGGGATGCAAGGCGCTCGTACTGAACTCCGAGTTCAGCCACCTCACGTGTCCAGGCTACTGCCGCCGCGCTTGTGCTCGTGATGCCTGCCGAAAGAGCCAAACCAATGGCCGTGCCAGCCTTCTTGGCAATAGCCTGCATGCGGTTCATCGATTGCTCGAACTGCCGAGCGGCTTGACCGGCGTCCTTTACAAAGGAGCCGGTCTTCATCAAAAGATCGACGGTGAGTGTGTAAAGAGACATTGCGGCTCCAGAAACGAAGAAGCCCCGCTCATGGCGGGGCTTTAGGTGGGCGCCGGTAACTCCGGCCTATCTACCCATGATCTGCGATTGGTGGCGCTCAGCCTGAATGACGCGAGCCAGCGCAACCAAGAAAATGCCGAACGCGATTGCGCCGACCCCCATGGTTGCCTTGGTGAGCATCAATGCTCCGGCCAATGCGGCCAAGAGCCCAAGAACTGTCAGCAGGATGTACATCGTTCCCTCTCTGCTTTGATTGTCCGGGAATGATGCCACTGTTGGAGGCTCTCGGTCAGGCGGGCACCTCTTCGAACTCCATGTATCCCGTGAAGTACTGTCGGCTAATGTTCTCCGCGCTCGGTAGCTGAGTTGGGTAGCCGTACAGCGCGGATCGCGCTGCCAGCCTCAGATCCAACGCCTTTGTTGCTATGTCCCTGTACTGAGGGACCACACAGGAACGGCGGCGCCCGGCCAGCGCCGCAGCGACTGTCTCCCAATCGCCCCCCGCCAGCCCGCCGCCCCGAACAACGTCGGTAGCCCGGCCCGAAAAGCTGCAGGTCAGGCGGCGGTACACCGCGCCGGGAACAGTGTTGACCTGACCGCCCTTCGTTCGCGTGTGAGCGCTGGTGTCGATGGTGGCGACACCCCATCCGTCGCTGATACCAACGTCGACAGCCTGGAAGATCGCAATCTCGCCGATATCGACGTTCGTCACCGTTGCGTCGATCTCCACCGACACAGTCGCAACAGGCACCTGCGCCTGTGGAAATAGCCACGCGCACACGCTGCCGTCAGGGAGCCGCGTGGTTGTGCCCACTGCGCCTGCAGCACGAACCTCAACGCCAGGAGGGACGTTCAGACCCAGCGCTGCCACGATCCCTGGCACGACAGCCTGTGCCAGCGTGACCGTGACAGACAACGGCCCCGTCCTGCGGATCCGGCTGGCGCGACCCGGCTTGCCATCGAACAACGCTGAGCCCTGATCGCTACTCAGCCACGTTCCGCCGGCCAGCGTCACGGTCACCGCTGCAGGCATTCCAAATCCGATAAGCACGTTTCACCCCCACAAGGTCAGCACCACATCACCCGTGGCTGGGTTTCGCTCAACTCTGCGCACCAGCACCGGCTTGCCGTCGGCCAGGCCGTACCGGCTGTAGGTCAGGCGGCCAATCTGCCCGGGCAGCGGCGCAAGTTGCTGATCGCCGCGGACGGTGACCTGATAGAAGAAGCGCTGCCGCTCGTAAATCGCCACCACCCGGTCGATTTCGGCCTGGGCATCGGCTGCCCGCCAGAACAGCGAGATCACCGGATCTGCTGCGTCTGCCCGGCGGTAGTGAGCGTTCAGCGGGCCCGCAGCGAATACCTGGCCGCGATAAAGGGCGGTCAACTCGTCGCGCCGCGCCTGCGGAACGTCGACCACATCGGTGACCAGATCCGACGCACCGAGAGCCTGGGCATTCGGCCTGTAGGCCATGCGCCGCGTCAGGCTGGGTGCGTCATCCGGCACGCCCACCAGGTCACTGGCCATATCGTCTTCGGTCAGCTCGAACGCCGGCACGCCCTGGTAGCTCTCCGGCGCCACCACCCGAACGAACCGCAGCACCCCCGTCGCATCTTGGTAGCAGCCCGTTCCGTAGCTCGGCAGAATGGCGTTGAGCGCATCGCGGCCCGTGATCGAGGTTCCCGCGTAGTAGCCGACCCCGGCGTAACCCGAGGCCGCATCCACGGCAGCGCAGTCCGCTGCCGACCATGCCCCCATGCTGAGCCGCCCCATGATCTCGGCGACCGCCACAGACAGCGTGGCGGGCGCCATGCCGCCCCCCACGCTGGACAGGTCAACCACAACCGGCGTCACTGGCGGAGACTTCATCAGCAACTGCTGGCGATCCGGAGCCACCTCGAACGTCCCCGGCTCCATCAGGTCGCCGCGATCCATGACGGCGTCGACGTAGACCGGGCCATCCGCCAGGAACATGGACGTGGCATCAGAGTTGCCGCCGGCCGCCGGCACGCTCGCCACCGCACCGATCACAACCGGCTGTGGCTTCCATGCCAGAGTCGCGACATTGGGGAGGAAGACGCCACGGTTGATGGGCTGGCTCAGGTAGTCGTGTGCATCACGCAGGTGCAGCGTCTTGCTGCCGTCGTCGTTGATCTCGATCTGATCGATCGCGCAACGGAACACCGGCACTGCGTCTGCGAGCATGGCGGTCTCATCGACCATCAGAATGCGGACCGATGCGCCGGAACCGCCCGAAAGGGCGAGGCCGTCAAGCATGCCTTCGCTATCGACCACAACGCACTCGGCTGCCGCCGTCTGCGATACCGGATCACCACCCCACGGCCAGAAACTCAGTTCCTGCACCAGGTTCACGCCCTCGGCCACCAACCCTTCGTAGCGGGCATTTGCGGGGCTGTCGCCTGGAGCCGAAAGCCAGTCGGCATCAGCAAGGCGAGTGGCAGAGACTTGCGCCTGATCCAGCCGCCACCCGGCAATAGCTGCATCACTGCGCGCGCCCCACTGCCCGGCGTTGACCGCCAGGCACAGGCCGCCCGCTTTGGTGGCCGCCAGAGACGCCGCAAAGTAGAGCGGCCCAGCCAGCAGCAAATCCCGCTGATGCACCATTGCCCCATTGAGGTAGAGCTGCAGGCGAGACGGGCCACCAAACACCACACGTAGCCCGACGATATCGCCCTTGGCCACTGTCGGCAGTCCAGTGGCAATTGCGCCGATTCCTTGAACCAGCCGACCGGTCGCCAGCTCCCACCCGATGCCAGCACCGTTGGAACCTGGCGACTCGTTGAGCGGCGCGGCTCCAGTTACAAACCCGACGACCGCCGCCAGATCGTCATCGCCCCACGCGGCGAACTCGACGCCCACCGTTCCGCTACCGAGCGCGAAGTCGGAGCGCGCGCACCTGTGCGCGTCCGCGGCAGCGGTAGTTGCGAGCGTAAGCCCGCCGTCGCGAGCTGCGAGCAGAGGGCCAATGGGAAGCGCTGCGAAGCGCCCGAAGGTGTCAGCCATGGGTCATCCAAGGGAATCGAACCACTCCTGCGCCTCATCGTCGTCAGAACGAGGCACCAGGGCGTCTAGGAAATGCTGCATGCCGCGCTTGGTTCCGCCTTGGCTGTGTGCAGCTGTGATGTACGCGATGAATGCAGCAGGCTTCTGGTGGATGCTGACTGGGTCGATGGGGTTGCGCTTGTGGAACTCCCACCACCACAGGAACTCCCGGCGCGACATAGTGGATCGCAGCTCCGCCACCGTGCGATGCAGATGGCCGGCAAGGACATGCCAGAACCAATCCTCGCCGCGCTGCCTTAGCCGTTTCCCGCTTCTTCCCGCAGGGCGTCAGCGTCACTTCCGAAGCCTGCGTGCTTGAGCGCAATGGTCTGCAGACTTGCCGCCACCTTCGGCTTCAACTCGCCGGCCTGCTTTTCAGTGAGTACCCGCTTGCCGCTCTCATCGCAGATCGTGGCCGCAATCAGCTTGGCACGGTCGGCGGTGCTCCACAGCTGGCGGAACTCGGTATCCGGCAGCGCGCGCACAAAGAACTCCGCCTTGGTGCCGTCCGGCAGTTCGATGGTGTCCGGCTGCACGTCCTTTGCGGCGAACAGGCCGGCGCTGGTGAACGCCTGAAGGATGCTCACCGTTCCTGCCAGGGCTTCGCTGTTGTCGTTGGTCTTGCTCATGGGCCGTTTCCTTGAATGGCGACAGGGCTCGCGGGCCGCGCACGGCTAACACGCGGAGGATCCGCGCGCCCTGCCAAAGAGAAGGCCCACCGAAGTGGGCCGAAGAGGGAGAAGGCGCCGTTATGCCGATCAGGGCGTCGGGCGGTGGGTGGTGACTGCGCCCGAGCCACGGATCGTGATCGTGGCTTTCCACACGTCGTTGTCCTGGCTGGTGACGGCGAAGTTCTGCACGAAGCCGTCGAACTGCTTGGACAGAACTGTGGTCGGCGGGGTGATCTTGCCGGCCACTGCCACCGGCTTCTCCACGCCCTCGGTCTCCGAGAGCGGCGCGGTCACCAGCCAGTTCACGACGGCGCCGGTTTCGTGCAGCTGCTCCATCTTCTCGTGATCCACGCTGTCGTAGATGATCTCGATGCTAGTGCTGCCGGTCTGCTTGCGGCCAGCGACGAACTGATCCCAGTCGTCGTCGTAGTCGGAAATATCGATCTCCGAGGCCTGGCCATCCGGGAAGCCGACCGAGCGCAGGCGGGTCACCTTGATGACCTCGGCCGCGGCAATGGCGACGAACAGTTGGGAGTGCTTCGACTTGATTACCTGTCCCATAGGGGTTTCCTTACGTTGTGCCCGTCGCCGGGCATGAAAAAGGCCCCTTGCGGGGCCGGTGGATTGCCGTTGAGTTGGTCAGCGGATCTGCAGCAGTCGAACATCGAAGGAGATGCCAAACGCGCCTGTATCGTCGTCATCAGGCGGGGGGTTGTAAGACTCGATGCTGCCTACGGTCTCGACAGCATCGCGAATTGCCACTGCGGCAGCATTGGCTTTGGACGTCGATTTCCCCCACACCGTCAACCGGACACGCCATCCATCGGTCGGCGGTCGCTCGGACAGCAGGTTGGTTGGCGATCCGCCCACAACGCCCCAGGTGGCGTAAGGCAATGCGGTGTCCTGCGGCGCAGTAGAGGGGAAAACACGGACGGGATCACCAAACAGACTTCGCACGGCCTCGTCGCCCTGCAGCAGCTGCTGGATAAGCGGCACCATCATTTCCACCCCCTTGCCTTCATTACCCGGTCGATAGCCGCGCGGGTCTGGTCGACAATCAGCTGCGCCGCCTGGGGCCCGTTTGCCTCGGCGGCTGGCGTCAGGAACGGCTTCGCAGCCATCTTCTTCGTGCCAAATTCCAGATAGCGCCAGTAGCTGGCCCAACCTGCCTGCACGTAGACTTTGCCAACCCGACGCTGCCGGCGGTTTCTCTTGGTGTTGGCGTACTTCGCACGCTTACCCGTCTTAACGCCAACGGTGAAGTACTCGCCACCTGGCCCAACGCCGGCCCTGTTGCGATTGCGCGCATTGGCCCTGCGTACCACGATCTGTGTGGCCAGGAAGCCACTAGCACGCGGCACTCGCGCGCGTGCCGCATCGCGGATCAGATTTCCGCCCCGACGCAGCGCGGTCTGCAGCGGCTTTCCCTGCAGCTCGACCGGCAATGCCTTCAGCGACGACAGGAGCCCATCAAGGCCGTGGATCTCGATCTGCTCAGCCATCGGATAGCCCCGCGTCTACCATCAAGGTAATGTGCCCCCGCGCCGTGGGATCAGGCAGGACAGCGCGGATTGCGTAGCGCTGGCCGTCAAACACCGCGCGCATTGTGTTCAAGACACCAGGCAGATACGGAATTTCCATGCGTGCTGTGACCTGGCCGTGCTCAGCCGATGCCGCTACGAATTCGCGCCCTGAAAGCGGCACCACCTCCGCCGGCACGTCTGCCTGCCAGTCCACCCACTCCAACTCATCGCCTCCAAGCGGATCCCGCACGGGTTCTTGCACCTGCAGGGCAATGCGATGGCGATACTTGCCGGCCCGCCTCATGGCAGCACCCGACGGTATGGGAACATCAGGCGATCCACGGTTGGATTCTCGACACAGGTCGCACCCACCACCAATCCTTCGCGATTGGCGTAGAGGTCGCCCAGCGTCAGCAAGATCGCAGCGCGCAGCGGCCCTGGCATCGGTCCCGGGGTAGTGGTGAAGAGAACCGGATACTCCCCGGCAGCGCTCGTCACCGTCGCCGGCTCAATGGGGAGAGGCGATTGCCGCTGTCCCACTGGCGTCCATTCGTAGGAAGCCTCCACCAACGCATAGCCGGTATTGCGCTCCACGGACTCGCGAGCAGCGGCAATGAACGCCCCGATCAGGGCGTCGTCGGCGTTATGGATTACGACAAGATGCGCCTTCGCTTCACTCAGCGACACAGGCTCCTCGGTCGCCGGGCTCACCGTGCGCAGCATGGGCTACTCCTCCGGCGTTGCCGCCTTGATCGCGTTGGGATGGGTGTCGATCAGCCCGCCTAGGCGCAGCGCCTCGGCGTGGGCCGCATCGACTTGGATTACTTGGCCAACCTTGCCCAAGTGGTTGTCGCTGAGCACCAGAGCCGCCACGGTCTCACGCTCCGACGGCTGCGGCGGCTGGTCCGGCGGCGACGCGGCGCTCTCTGCTTCGGCCGCGCCGCCGTCTTCGCCCAAGCCGTCGACCACCTGGCCGGCCTCGCCGATGACCACCTCGGCGCCGCCGGCACTCGGCAAATCCGCATCGCCGGTCAGTTCTTCGGGCTTCTCACCGGTGGACGCGCCAGCATCAACGACTACCGGGGCCGTGACGGGCGCGCCAGCCTCGGCCGCGACAACTGGCGCAACCCGCGTTGCGGTGTTCTTCTGCTTTGCCATGATCGTCTCCGAGGGACGCCCCACGCGGGGCGCCCCTCCGTTCGTGGTCCGGGCGTTTAGGCCGCGGCGCCGTGCTTGAAGGTCTTCAGCGCACCACCCACATCAACGAGGTTGCCGCCGGAGCGCATCCACGCCATGAAGCCCACCTGTCCCTTCTTGACGTAGGCCGAGTCGTTGAAGCGGAACAGGGTCACCGCCATCACGTCGCGGATCTTGTAGTAGCTGAAGTCGCCGAACGCGATGGACGTGGCGCCGGCCGCCGGCGCCGGGGCGTGCTGGTTGATCTGGATATCGCGGTTGAGCAGGCGATCCGGCGCACCACCCGGATTGCCCTGCTCGTAGCCCGGCACGAAGATCGGCCGCCCCTGATCGTCCTTCACCTTGCGAATCAGCTTGAGCATGTCGTCGTGGAACATCCACTTCGCCAGCGCGCGATAGGCAGGGTCGACGCTGTGCTCCAGATCCACCAGGTCGTCATAGGTGATGATCGGGAGGGCCGACACGGAACCGATCTTGCCGACCGAGGCCGCGGTGAAAGCACCCATTGGCTGACCGGTGCCGCTGCCGACGGTGTAGTTGCGATTGGTGATGCGGCCCAGCCGGGTCTGCAGCCGCTTCTCGATGAAGCCGGCGATATCGGCGGTGCTGTCCTGCAGCAGCTCCCACGGCACGGTCACCACCTTGGAGCTGTACTTGTAGACCTGCAGGCCCTTGGTGCCGAAAGCCACATCCTGGTCGGTCGCGGACTGGTTCTCGGCCACCAGCTCGCCCTCTTCCGAGGTGCCGTCGCTGGTCGGGTACTGCATCGGCTCGCCGCCGGCAGTGCTGAACACGTCGGCCACCTGGCGCATGCCGCCGTAGGCCTTGAGGGATTCCAGGATCTGCTCAGCCAGCGTGGTCGGAACGGTGTAGCCACCCTGTTCCGGGTTCACGGCCGGGTTGCCCGACATGGCGGCGTTGACCTGCTTCCAGTCCTCGGCGTTCAGGGCGCTGTCACCGCCGCGTGCCCAGCGGTCGAACAGCCGCATTTCGTTGGACAGCTCCCGGCCACCACGCGTCGCCGAGGTGGCGTGTTCGCGCACGCCCTGTTCGCGCAGCGCCTCGTCGGCCGTCAGGTCCATGACCTTCTGGTGGCGCTCGATGGCCGCATCGATGCGCTCGATCTCGCCGACGTTCTCGTCGTACTTCTTCTGGTTCTCGGGGGTCCACTTGTTGCCGTCACCGGTGCTGGTGTCCAGCAGGTTGCGGGTTTCCTTTGCCAGCGCGGTACGGCGCTCCCGCTCGGCCTGAATGTTGAAGGGCATTGGCTATTTCCTCTGGTCGAAAAAAAACCGCCTTTCGGCGGTCGGAGTATCTGCGGGCGGGAGTCGCTTACGCAGCGGAGCGTTCCAGCAGCGCCAGACGGCGCGACAGGTTGGCTTTGTGGGCCGCGGCGGCAGCGCCGTCGTCGGGTTCGGTCTTGCGGTTGGCCAGCGCGGCCGGCGCGTTGTCGTAGGCGGACAGATCCCAGGTGGCGGAGGCCTTCTTCTTGCCCACGACCTCGACAACCCGGTCAGCGAACCCGTGTTCCTTGGCTTCGTCAGCCGTGAACCAGGTCTCTTCGTCCATCCACTGGACGATCTGCGCCTCATCCTTGCCGGTGCGGCGGGTGTAGTCGCCAGCCAGGCCGGTATCGATCTTCGCCAGCAGCTCGCCGGTCTTGGTCATGTCCGCCTTGTTGCCGACGGCTACGGTCCAAGCGTTGTGGATCATGAAGCCGGCACCCTGGCTGATCTCTACCTCGTCACAGGCCATGCAGATGCCTGTGGCTGCCGAGGCAGCCAGCCCGTCAACGTGGGCGATGACAGTCGCCTTGTGCTGGGCAATGGCGGTCATCATCGAGCGGGCTGCGAATACATCACCGCCGGGTGAATCGATGCGCAGGTGGATCACGTCTGCGTCTATGCCGGCCATGGCTTGGGCGAACATCGTTTCGTCAATGTCGCCCCACCACCCGCCGATAACGCCATGCAGGTAGATCGTGGCTTCCTTGCCTTCCGTGTCGGCCCGGATGGGCTTGGATTGGCTGGCGTTATTCTTGGCCAGCTGCAGCAGCTTAGGAATCGGCATCGTCAGGGTTCCTTTCAGGGTCATCGCCGCTGGGCTTTGCCGGTGGCGCGGGATCTTTCGGTTGGTAGAGCTCGTCGCCACCCTCGATGGGCGGCAGGTTCTTGAGGCGGCGGACCTCGTTGACGACCATCCAGCCTTGCGTTCCGGGGCCGCCCAGCGCCTTGCTGAAGTACTCAGCCTGCGTTTTCGAGTCACCGGCCATGAACATGTCCACGTTGTGCTCAACGAAGTAGCGCGGCGTACGGAACAGCTTGCGATTCAGCTCGTCCTTGATCCGTTTCAGGTGCGGACCCAGCGTGTACTTCACGAAGCCGATGCCCATGCTCTCGATGCCACTGCCCCAGCTGGTGGACTTGGTCGTCTCGCCGATCATGTGAGGCGGAACACCGAATGCACGCGCCACGTCGATGACCTGCCACTGCCGGGACTCCAGCAGCTGCTGGTCGACGGCGGACATGGTCAGTTCCTTGATATCGAGCCCTTCCGTCAGGATCAGAGGTATGCGGCGGTTTCCCTGCGTGCCTCCATACTTCTTGACCCAGGCATCGCGGAAGTCATCCTGCATCGCCTGGTTCATCTTGTTGGTCGCCGTGATGGCCACCTCCGGCTTACCACCTTCGCTGAAGAACTTGCCGGCATGCTCATCCCCTTGGATGGCAATGCCGATGCCGTTCCGGGCCCCCCACTGGATCACCGACATGCCGTGCACGCCGTTGAATCCGAAGCCGGGGAAATGGAGCACGTCGTCCTGGTCAACGGTGAAGTACCCGTCCACGTCGTGGAACGTGTACTGCAGGCGCGTCGGTTCCCGTGGGCTGGCCTTCTCCTGCTTGAGGATCATCACTCTGTCGCGGGGCCAGGGAATCAGCCCGGTCGCCACGCCGGCGCGGTTGCGCGTCACATAGGCAACTCCATCACCGCGCAGCAGCATCTGGCCGACGATGAACTCCCAGCCAGTGGCGCTCGACCAACCGGAGGAAAACTGCTCGTTCAGCATCCACCAATAGTCGTGCTCCGCCCGCTTGCGGTGACCATCCACCCGCTCAAAGATGGGCAGCGGCAGCTGGGCAATCGCACCGGCAAGCAGCGAGACGGCAGCGAACACCGCCGAGACCCGCATCGCGGATTCCGGGCTGACCACCGCTCCAGAGGCGGTCGTCGGGTTCCCGAACACCTCGAACATTGCCGGGCTGGAGGATTGGATCACCTCGCCATCGACCAAGTTGCTGATCGTCGGCTCGATACGGTCGCGGGCATCGGCCCGCCGGTTCTTCTCGAATAGTCCGAACATCAGTCGATCACCACGAAGCCTTGTTGGGTTGTGCCGGTGTCCCGCGCCTGCATGGCGCGGCCCATGGCCATGATTAGCGCCACCGCGCCGTCGATCTTGCTTTCCATCTTCTCCTTGCGCGGATAGACGTGCTCCTTCGCGTCAAGGCGCGCAACCACGTTCCCCATCATCCAGGTCATCGCCGCGTTGCCGTCATGCCACAAGCGACGTGAGAGAATCAGCGCTTCCACTTCCTTCATCGGCTCAGATAGATTGCGCACGGACTGTGCCATCTCGACCACCGGCAGGCTTTCCTGCTCCAGCCTCGTCATGAGGTACGCCGCCTGGGCTGGATCGAATGCGATATCCCGCACGTCGATGCCGCGTGCGGCAAGCTCCTTCAGCTCTTCTTCGATAAAGGCGTAATCGGTCATGTTGCCGGGGGTGGAGACGATCAGCTCGTCCAGCAGGAAATGCTGGTACTTTTCGTTGTCCTCCACGGCCGATTCCGGCACATAGAACCTCGGGATGACGTAATAGCTGTCGTCCTTCTCGAACAGCATCACGACTGCGGCCACGTCCAGCTTGGAAGCCAAGTCAACGCCGATCCAGCAGGGGCACCCGGCGAAGTCGTCAGTCTCAAACGCCCGCTTCTGCCGTTGCCACGCCAGCATGTTCATCCACGCGAGCTTGGCGCCCACCCAGTCGTTCAAGTGCTTGGTGCGGAAAGCGCTCTGCTTGCTCGCTGACCGCTTTGCTTTGGCCAGCTGATCGAGCAGGAACTGCTCGAACACAGACACGCCGTAGTTGGGGTTAGCTTTGCGCAGGCTCGCCGGGTCGTCCCAACGGTCGCCCTCATCAATGCAGTAAATCGCGGCGAACACCGTTTCGTCGGTGACCTCGCCGCGCAGGATGCGTATCGCATCGCCCCGCATTTCGAAGCAAGGGCCGGATAGATTGGTGCCGGCTGTGGTGATGATCGACAGCAGGGGCTGCTCGCGCGCGCCCATGCCCGTTTCCATCGCATCGACCATGTGGTCGTCGTCGTGCTCGTGGTACTCGTCCACGAGCGCAGCATGCGGGCTCGAACCGTCGCCCGGCTTGCCGATCATCGTCTCGAACTTCGACATGTCCTCCATGACGAAGAGCGGGCCGGGGTTCTTCGGGTTGCCAGCCTGCTCAATGCCGAAGCGCGAGCGCAGCGCCGGCAGCTTCTGGACCATCTGCCAGGCCGGCCGAAACACCTCGAAGGCCTGTTTCTCGCTGGTGGCGCCTGAGTAGACCTCGGCACCTGCCTCGCCGTCTGCGCAGAACAAGTACAGGCCACGGGCAGCCAGGCGAAGCGACTTGCCGTTCTTGCGCGGAATCTCCTCGTAGGCACGGCGGAAGCGCCGATGCCCCGTCTTCTTGTGGATCCAGCCGAACAAATTGCACTCAATGAAGCGCTGCCAGGGCTCAAGCACCAGCAGCCGTTTCTGCGCCGCCCACTTTCCCTTGGTGTGCGGCATCTTCTCCATGAAGCGCACCGCACGGTCTGCCTTCTCGGCGTCGTACTTGTAGGGCCAGTCGGCCCCCTTTCGCTTCAGGTCATCGAGGAACCGCTGGCAGGCCAACCGGATGAACTCGTTGGCAATGATCTTTCCCGCCGTCACGCCCTTGGCGTAGGCCTTGGCTGATTCGGTCGGGGTCATGGATCAGAACTCGTCGAATGGGTTGCCCTCCGGGGTCTTCTCGGTCCCCAGCTTCTGGCGGTCCGCCGGGGTCAATCCCAGGCGCGCCAAGCAGCCGATCAGGTGGGAGTACTTGGCCGCGACGAATTCGCCGGGCTTGGCACGGAACTCGGAAAGCAGCGAGGACGCCACTTCCATGATGAAACGGTCGGCACTGGTGAGGACGCCCGGCAGGGCGCACTTCTCCAGCTCCTTCCAGACCACTGAGGCCTCTGCCGACAGATGACCCGGCACCTTGCCCAGCGCCTTCCCCGTCTTTGGCGCCTCGGTCTTGTACCGCTGCGGGTTGCGCTTATCCGCCCCCTTGAGCTTGGCCAGCTCGGCGGGCTGCTTGTGCCTGGCCATCGCCGGTCAGCTCCAAATCTGAAATTCAAATTCTGTGGACGCGCGAAGAAAGGGGGGCGCGCGTATCGTCGCGAGAGGGCGCCAAACTTTGACCCTCCCCCCCGTTCAAATGTTAATATTTCGTTAATTGCGATGATGATGCGTGTTCCACGCTCGTGGAACCATCAGTCCCGCATTCCTCGGCCGAATCCGCCGTTCTCCAGCACTGTTTTCGTGCTGTGACACGGCCGGCACAGGGGCTGCAGGTTGCTGTCAGCGTTGTTGGCATCGTCCCCGTCGATGTGGTCGACCTCGGTGGCTGCCCGCACCCTTCCCTGCTCCGCACAGCACCTGCACAGCGGCTCACGGGCCAGCACCACCGCTCGGATCCGCCTCCAGAGCGCTGAGTTCGTGGCCAGCGCACGGCGGGCCTGCCTCTTGCGCACCTGGGCGCTGGTTTCTTTGTAGGGACGCCAACCTGCCGCTCGGTGCTGCGGTGGCCTGACAGGCATCAGTACGAGTTCCCATCCAAGTCCACGCGCGGAGACTCGACACCTTCGTCCGAGACCGGTGTGCCCGCCTCCTCCCCCAGCAGCTGTGCAACAGCTTGGACCAGCATGCCGACATGCACCCCCAGTTCCGCGATCTGCTCGCCCTGCTGCTCGATCACCCCGACCAGACGGTCAATACGAGCGTCGGCGCCGCCGGCAATGCGCGCGGCCTTCTCTGCGGCCAGCTCAGCCGCCAGCGCTTCAATCCGTGCAACGTCCATCAGTAGCCCTCGTTGTTCGCAGTACCAAGCCTCGGCGTATCCAGCCCTCGACCCGATCCCAGTCCGGTTCCATGCCCGTAGCCTTGGCGAACCACATCACTGCAGCCAGGTAGCACCGCAGCCACCAACGCATGCGCACCGCTACCATCGCGGCCTCAGCCATTGAGGAGCTCCACTTCGACGTGACCGTGCACGCTATGGGTCACAGGCTCATCGCCGTCCATGCGGATGGGATCCTCGTAATGCCGCACTTCACCGGTGACTGTGTTGGCGTAAACAGCCCGCTTCACCTCCCGCCCGTCCACCAGCACCCTGCGGCGCCCTCGGCCGTCTCCAGGGGTATGAATATGTCCGCTCATCAGAACTCCTCCACTGCCCAGCCGCCGCCGTCGCGCTTGAGCTTGACCTTCACCGCAATGAAGCGGAACGGGTACATGGCGGCGGCAATCTTGATCTTGGCCCTTGCATCGTCCTGCCAATGGCCCTTCACCTCGTGGCACTCCATGACGCCATCGGCTGCCAGGACGGCGAAGTCCGGCGTGAAGAACGTGTTGTCCGCCAGCCGCAGCTTCAGACCCTCGAACCGGTGCCACTGGATCTCGCCGACAGCCTGCTGCGCGCGCAGCCGTTCCGCATAGGCGGTCTCGGTCTTGTTCATGTCGCCGCCCTTCAGCCGGCCCAGGGCCAGCATCCGGCGGTTCATTGCGTCACCGGCTGCCGGTCGGCAGCGATCACCGCTTGGCAGGCCCGGATGTGGTCTTCGGCGTCGGTGACGATTCGAACAGCAGCTCCGACAACCTCTGGACGTAGTTCGGCGCGCGCATCACGTTCGACGGCGCCGGCGGCAGCTTCGGACAGGCGAGCGGTATGGCAGGTGGCGAGGTCGTCGCGCAGGCGGAGATTGCCGCTGCGCAGGCCAGCCACAACAGCAGCAGGGACGGCCTCAGCCGCGGTCCGGTCTTCTTCATGCTTGGCTCCAATGTCAGCCAGCTGCAGCGCCTTGCTCTGCTCGGTGGCGCGGGTTTGATTCACCTGGTCGGCGAATGCCTCAGCGCCGGCGGCGCGTTGATTGGCGGCTACACCTTCAGATCGGTCGCCGCGCCAAGCCCAGCCAGCACCGAACATGGCACCGGACCAAAGCGCGAAGGCGGCGACCGCGATGGCGATCCTGCTCACTCGGAACCTCCTACCCTGATCGTGTCGCTGTCCGGGTCAAATGGCGGCGGCTCCAAGCCGGCTGCGCGCATCAATCCTTCAAGCCGGTAGATATGGCGGATCAAGCGCAGCTCCCTGGCTTCCATCCGCCCAACCCGTTCGCCCAGCCGGGTCACTTCCTCGCGCATCAGCTGGATCACGTTGACCTCGGCCCCTTCCCTGGCGGTCTCTACGAACTGCTTGCGCCACCACAGTGCAACACCACCAGCGCCGACCATCAGACCGCCAACGGCCGTACCGATGGCTTGCCAGTCCACATCGACCCCGGTCACGGAGCCACCGTCCCGCCAGCCTTCCGGTAAGCAGCCAGCAGGTCAGCCAGCCTGTGCTCGTTCTGGCCATAGCCAGCACCAGGCAGGCTTGCCCATATGTTGCTGACTTGCTTGATGGCCTCCGCGATCCTTCCCGCCCGGATCAGCGGCAGAGCGCGGCGCTCGCGGATCTGCTGGAGTGCGATCAGGTCCTGGCTTAGTGGCGAGAAGTCTTTCAGGCCCAGCGTTTTTCGGTAGGCATCGTAGTAGCGGCGCAGCAGCTGGTATCGGCCGGCGGCGGTGGACTGGATACCCAGCTTGGGCAGAGCCACCAAGACTCGGGGGTGATCCGCATAGCCATTGAACAGCTGACCACCGACGATCACGTCGTAGCCACGATCTTTCGTCGGCTGCTTGCCGTTGTCGGTCCCTTCGGACCACGCCAGCATGTCGAGGAAGGCCACGACGTTCACGCCGCCAGCCTGTTGGGGAGTGAGTCGTGCCATGAAATTTCCTAAAAAAAGACCCCGGATAGCCGGGGTCAGAGTGATCTCGCATTTGAGGGCAGCGTTACTCCGCCAACTCCGACAGGAGCTTCATCTTGTTGCCTGCCCGGGTCTGCTCAACTACCAAGTGATAGCCACCGCGTCCTTCGATAATTTGCACCTCGGGCGCGTCGTCGCCCGCAACCTCTTCGAAAGCCTCTTCAATGCCGCGGTAAGGCGTCTTGGCGATCTTCTCGACGTCAAACCAGAGGTACAACTCAGCAAAAGTCACATGGCTTACGCCGTGCAGCCACGCTTTCTCAACTCGACTCAGCAGAGCAGAACGGTGTCTCTTCTCTTTCGGCAATGACATCTGGTGCGCCCTCTAAAATTGAGAACACAGATTAAATTAGAACTTTAGATTAAACAAGATTTTTATTTAGAACCATTGGTCCAATAAAAAAGCCCTCAGCTTGCGCTGAAGGCTTCTATGTCAATGTGCCCGCATTTAACCCCTTGCAGGTGGCACCTGTCAAGAGGTATCGCGCGCGCGTTAGGCAGCGATTTGCAGCCCGACCAGCATCCCGTGCAGACGGTCCTCGCCCCGCCGAACAAGGTCCAGATACGCCTTGACGTGCAGCGCGCGCTCGCCGGCCCTCTCCAGCAGTTGCAGCGCCACTTCAAAGCGCTCCACCTTCTTGCGGCCTCGCCCGCAGTAGTACGCGCGGAGTGTGCAGGCCATCGCCATGTTGTCCTTGGCGATCACGCTCACCAGGTCCTCGATGCGCTGTGCGCGGGTGTCCGTTTCCATCGGCTTGAACCCCTGCGCGCGGCCGGGCATGTCCCCTTGGTAGTCGATCAACACCGCCAGCATGCTCTGCGCATTGCTACCGGGGTGGCCACTGTCACGATGCAGTGCGCATTCGCGTCCCCAATGCTCAAGCTCGCCCCGGACGTATGCGCCGAAGGTGTCGATCTGCATCACGCCACCTCCGGGCCGGCCGGCTCGGTCGCATAGTGCGTGATAGGGCCGTGGTCCTGGGCGCTGTCCGGCCGCCAGCTGCCGAACAGCGGCCGTTGGCTCACCGAATCCCACAGCATCAACCGCGTGCCGTCCTGCGGCGCGTCTCCGATGGGCTTCCAGTCGTGGGCCAATGCCATGCGAATCGCTCGAATCGCGGCGGCCGTCGGAACAATGCCCAGCTGCGGAATCGAAAGATCCATCATCAACTCGGCCGTGACCCCGTCCGGCGCCAGTTCCATGGCCTCGCACAGCAGGCTTCGCGCAGTCCTTTCGAGTTCGCTCATGCCGCCTGCTCCCAGCTGGTAGGAAGGCGCTGCACCTGGCCGCCACGGGCCTCGAACTGCTCCACCGTCTCGGTCTGACCGGCGGCGAACGTGCCCGGCTTCCTGCGCTTGGGTCGGGACACCGTGTTGTGGTCCATCCGCCGTTCCCGGGGCGCGACTTGAGGGTTCAGCCTCGGCGCCAATTTCTTCGTTGTCTTCATGCTGCCGCCCTCAGTTCGTTGATGTAGGTCTGCTGCGCGATCAGCTCGTCGTCCGATCCGAACGCCTTGTGGAATCTCTTGGACCAGTGCAGGGGTGGGCCCCAGCGGGCCACCATTTGCTTCTGGGTCATGTGTTCACTGCGGTAGCGCTGGTGATGCCACTGGCACAGCGCATAGCCGAAGAAATGGCCGCGCCGGATGTTCCCCGACTTGGCGTGGTTGTACTCGCAGCCGTAGACCACGTGCTTCTTCGCCATCAGGCCTTGCGCGTAGCGAACGAGGCACGCCATGCACGGTCCCGTCTTCGCCAGTTCGATGCGCGCTGCCTCTGCCATCGTCGGCGGCGGTGCGTTCGACCACATCAGCGCAGCTCCGGAATCGGGCCGGCATAGCGGGTAATCGGGATCTGCCTGCAGCCGTCGCGCCAGACCGTTGAGCCTCGCGTTGCGTACAGCACCAGCGGCTTGACCCCATAGCCATAGGCCAGATACCAGCCGGCCACCGCCACCGGCTCGGACACAGGGCGCACCTCCAGTTCGACGTGGTCCTGCCTCATGCCGCTGCGTCCTGAGCGGGACCGAACAGCTCGGCGATTTCTGCCAGGCGCTGCTTGGTGCGCTCGTTCGCTTCCGGGCTCGCCTCCACTCGGCCGGCGAGCAGGGCCAGCGGATTGAACGCGGGCGTGGCCGGCGGCAGCGCCAGGTGATCGGCTACCTGCTCGTGCGCCAAGCGGCCAGCGTCCACCGCCAGCTGCAGCGCTGCGGCGCGGGCACTCGCGTCATGGCCCAGCGACGGCTGATAGACGGCGCAGCCACCCACAGCGCGCGCACTCTTCACCAACCGGGCGTACACCTCCAGAAACGCCTGCCGGGCTGCGATCTTGTCGCCCTCCTCGACCAGAGGCAGCGCCGCCGTCCATGCGTCCCTGGTTTGCTCGGTCCATACCACGGTCACCGCCTCGTCAGCGGCCCGGATCGCCACAGCCCACGCTTCGTTCGGTGCCGGGTGCCCGTCGTCAATGCGCTCCATGATCGCGGCCAGGCTCAGCCGGCCCTTTACCTCGCGGCGGCAGGCGGTCAGCGCCTCGGCCAGCACGCGCAGCGGGTAGGAGGCCAGGTCGGTGACCATGTACGCCGCAGCGGTCGGCCGAATCTGCTCGCCCATCACCTCGGCCGTGGCCACCAGCATTTCGACCAGCGTGTCCTGTTCGGCATCACTGAGCATCGGCGTTCCCCTTCAGGCGGCGCAGCAGCGCCTTGGCGTCGTCGGCCGCGTTGGCATTGGCCTGCGTCTGGTCCTGCTGCCGGGCGCTGGTGTCGGTCACCTGCCGCCCGGTCGCCCACTGCGTGCGGTACGCCTCGGCCCCGGCCAGCAACACGCCCAGGTCGTGCATCCGCTTCACGGCATAGTTCTCGTTGACGCTCAGGAACCAGCCGGCCACCAGCGGCGCCTCTTCACGACCCAGGCGTTTCACCAGATCCCGAACGTTGGTGTTGACCTTGGCGTTGCGGACGGGGTCCACACCGTGGCGGATGCGGTAGGCCGCCCGGTAGACAGCCCACGTCGCCTTGCAGGCCAGCTGCATCTGCTCTTCCTGCTCCGCCTTCGTCAGCGGCGCGGCCGACAGGCCCGCCGGAGATGACGGTTCTTCTGACGGTTCATTGGTGGTTATATGACGGTTAGGCGGCACGGGGCGCACCTCCAGACCTGCGCCCGCTGCATCCCCTCCTGCACGGGGCGCATCCCCACCTGCATCGGGCGCACCCCCTGCACGGGGCGCAGCACCTGCGCCCGATGCAGTACCGGTTTTTCCGGTCTTGCGAGTGCCCTTCGATGGCGCTGCGGCCTTGTCGAACTTGGCCGGGGTGACGTTGTAGACAGTGCTGCTGTTGAACCTGCGGTCGCGGGTCAGTAGGCCCACGACTTCCAGATGATCCATGGCGGTGCGGACAGCGCGCGGCGACATGCAGCAGCGCGCGGCGATGGTGCCCACCGCCGGCCAGCACACGCCGTCGTCGTTGGCTTGGTCAGCCAGCGAGATCAACACAGCCTTCTGCGTGACGCTCAGGCCCTGCAGCGGCCAGCACTGCGACATGATGATGGTCGACATGTCAGAGTCCCAGCGTCATGTTCTGGCCCCGGGCCACCGGCCACCAGGTACAGGCACTGCGGCCAGACACTGGGCAAGGCTTCTTCGGGCCCCGCCACACGCGGCCGGTTTCGGCCAGTTCGGGAAGGCGTCGAGCGAGCACGTATCGGCAGATGCCCGTCTCGTTCGCCAGTTCGAGGCTTGTCAGGCCCGGGAAGCGACGCACGGCGGAAGCTGCTGCGGCTTGCTGGTCGCCTTGGATGCCAGTAGCAGCGATGTAGTTGGCTGCCTCGTGGCTGGTGCTGGGATCGGTGGAGCGAGCGGGATGGTTCATAGCACCGCCCTCCCCTTCGCCGCAGCGCGCGCAATGTTGCGCTCCAGACGGTGCGCCATCGTGCGCAGCGAGCGGACCTCGGCCAGCATCAGTCGCGCTTCGTCACTGTCGATCTGTTGATCTGCGATGGCGTCCAACGCGGTGCCCGACAGGGCGCCCATGCTGCGCTGGATCTCCAGCAGCTTGGTCTGCAACGCGGCGATCTCGTCCGACCACCCCCCCTCCGGTGCCGGCGGCACCACATCCACGGCCATGCCGAACTGCCCGGCCAGCGCCTGCATCCAACCCAGCGCGCGGTCTGCACCGCCCACCTGTTCCTGCATCCACTCGGTCAGCAGTTCGGCGATTTCGATGGTTACCGATTCGCCCTCAAGGCCGCGCAGCTTCGCGCGCAGCGTCTCCGGGTGCATCGACTTGCCCCGGCGCTGTGCCAGGTACGCGGCTGCAGCCTGCACACCGCCCGGCGTCTCGCGCACAGCGTTGTAGAGGGTGTCGAGCCAGCTAAGGGGTGAGGTGCGGCAGGTCATGGGGTCACCTTGGGAGGGACGGTTTTTCAAGGTTTCGGGCTGTGCTCGGGTGGCGCAGGATTGGCGCCATGGAGATCAACAACTCAGGGAAGACGGCCAGGGATGGCCTTTCAGGCGGTGTCGACCGGGCCTATGCGGTTCGCGTCGGGGTCATGGATCACGGGCGCCATGGACGGCGGCGGCTCTTCGATGCCGAGCAAGCGAAGTACCTGCGGAATGCTTGGCACCTGATCCTCTTCCGCCCACGTTTCGACCAGCTCTGTGGGCAACTTCAGAACCTTGGCCAACTGCATGTCGGTGCTCAGGCCAAGCTTCTCGCGCAGCGCGCGCTTACTGATTCGGCCGACGACCGGCCTCGTGACTGCCGCCGAGCATTCCGGCGCGGCTCGTTTTGCGTACAGCTTCAACAACGCCAGAGCTGCGGCCGCTCGAGGCGACTGTGAGCGCCCAGACGCGAGATCGCCGACCGTCGATCCGGCTGAGCCAATCGCCTCGCCGATCTGGGCATACGTCATGCCCCCCGACTGAAGCTCCCCGATGATGCACGCCCATGATTTGTCCATACCGCCCACACTACGGTATTCCGTAGGTTGCAGTCAACGGCATTCCGTTACGGCATTCCGTTCCAATACCAAAATGGAAACCATTGGCAGCAGAATCCGCGCCGAGCGCGAGGCCCAGGGGATTAGCCGTGCCGAACTGGCGAAGTTCGCCGGCATTGCCTCGACAACCCTTTCCAACCTTGAACTCGGCTTGTCGAAGTCCAGCACGGCCCTGCACAAGATCGCCTCCCGCCTAGGCGTCCACGCGGACTGGCTGGAAAGCGGCAAAGGTCCGAAGACCACAGAAGATCGTCCCGTCGCACCGTTCTCGGAGACTGAGACGCCTCCCGGCTATGTTCGCTTCGACTTGTTTGAAGGGAGTGCGGGGATGGGAGCAGGGATGGTCAACCAAGACTACCCGGAGGTAGTGAAGACCATCGAGGTCGCCGAATGGGAGGTGCGCAGGAAGCTCGGCTACCTGCCCCAGCCTGGCCGCATCCAGCTCATCACTGGCCGGGGGCCCTCGATGCGGCCGAAGCTGGAAGACGGCGACATTGTGTGGATCGACACCAGCTGCGACTACTTCGACGGCGACGACTACTACCTCATCAACATAGGTGGCGAGACGCAGATCAAGATGCTGCAGAAGCGCGGCGATGGGCTCTATGTGGTCAGCGTCAACACGGACTTCCCCGCCTATCGGCCAGATCCCGGTGACGTGAGCATTCTCGGCAAGGCCCTGATCCACGCAGGCCTGCGAAAGTTCTAAGTGGCGTCCCAAATTGGGACAAAGAGGGAGCCCCGCCTAGCGGGGGTTTTTTCGTTCCAATGGTCACGCTCCATTCGGTCAAAGATGAACCGAATTCCGTATATTCAGAATCTAGTACGGAATTCCGTTTGACACCTCAATACGGAATTCCGTAGTCTTTCTCCGTCGCCCAACACCACCCCATCCCGGGGCCGGGCGCAGGAGATCACACATGGCCAGCCTGTCCCTCGGCGCCTTCAAGCAACTGCAGCCCACCGCCGCGCCGATGCCAGACGTGGGCGCCGGCATCGTCGCCCTCAGCGTTGGTTGCGTAAGCATCCACCTCGGCCCGGAAGAGGCCGACCAGCTGGCAGTAGAGCTGCAGCGCGCGGTCCTGCAGCTGCGCGGCGAAAGCCAGGACGCCGCCGCATGAGCGCCGTCATCGCCAACCACTCCCCCATACAGCGCGCGGCAGCCGCCGCCGGCATCGTGCGCCGCGCCGCTGGCCGCTGGGGCGTGCGCCCCGAGCTTGTGCGCTACGTGGCCGGTCACGCAGCCGCCGGCGTCCTCCTGCACGGCCAGAGCGTCGCGGGTGCTGTCGCAGAGGCGCGCAGCACAGCGCGCGCCAAAGCGGGAGCCTCCTGATGCGCCACCTGGCCCTGCCCTTCTACTGCGCCGTCATCGTCGGACTGCTGCTGGCGCTGCTCGCGCGCGCCATCTACACCGGAGCCGCGTCGTTCCTCCTGCCCTGCGGCGCCGGTATCGCCTACTTCGCCTGGTGCGGCGTGCGCGACCTCCTGCGCAACTGGCCCGCCTTTCGCAAGGAAATGCGACAGCGCGCGGCGGAACGACAGCGCGCGCCGATGCAGGCCGACGACACCCACTGATCCCCTGCCCTGCGCTCTTCCCTGTAGCTCAGGGAACCCGCGCCGGCCGGGTTCCACCAGCCGGCAATCCATACCAGGAGTCCAGCGTGCGTAACCAGCTCGACATCTTCGACCACGACCCAGCCCGCATGGTCGCCGCCAACCGCGCGGCCGCAGACCACGCGCTGCACGACGTGCAGTTCACCGAAGCCGAGCGGCAAAGCCGCGCTGCCCACTACCTCGGCGAAGCCGAACGCTGGGAAAGCCTGGCCGCGCACAGCACGCGTGCCACCACCGCACGCAAGGAGCAAAACGCATGACTACCGAGATGACCCCCGCCCCCTTGGCGATCGTAAAGCCCGGAGGTTGCATACATTTCGCAACCGTTCCGTATGATCGCGCGCGTGACCTCATCGGCGATGCGTACTGCACCGGCACGCGCGGCATTGGCTACAGCCAGCAAATCATGGAGCCGCAGGACGCAATCCTCTCCATCCCGCCCTCCCCGGCGGATCAGGGGGATGCGATCACTGCGCCCATGATGGAAGCCGCTGCCAATGCGCTCGCCAGGTGGGCGGGGCAAGCGGATGGTAGCAGGTGCATCCATGAGACGCGCTCAGCGCTGGAAGTCGCCATTTTTACCGGCCAGGCGGTGGGCAAATGAGCCGCTCTATTCCAGCGCGCACAGCGCAGCGGCAGCGTCCTGCGCCTGCTGCTTCGCAAGCGTCAGCGCTTCACAAAAGCTGTGCTTCGCATCCGTGGTTCCCTCGGCTACGGGCTTGGTGCAATCGCGCGATCCGATCAGGTGCACTCGCCAACTGCCTTTCCAGTGGCCCGCTGCCGCGCACTGCTCCCCGACCACACTCCATTCAATCAAATACGGACCTACAACCTCGTACATGGCGCACCCCCTCCCTGAGTGACGTTGGCATCCAGGACGGTGAGCACACGTTCCACGGATCGCTATTGTCGGATAAACGCAGGAATGGCGTGAAGCCCTTGTCAGCACCCGTGAACTCGTGCTGCGCCTCACAGTTTGCAGGGCAGCGTCAGGGAGTGGCCGATGGCTGACCAGCTGCTCACCGCTGCCCCAGTCGACCACGGCAGCATCGACGTAGACCTGGCGCACGAGATTGCCGCGTCGATGATCGCCCGACGCGTTGCCCGCGGCTGGTCGAGGCAGACGATCCTCTCCAGCATCGAGTTCGGTCGCACACCATGCCGGCGCGGCTTCTACATGATGAAGGCTGGTGGGATCGCAATCGGGCCGTTTGCGTTCACGTGCTTCAGCGAAATTTCGGGCCGAGGTGGCCTCTTCTCGATTCGCGATCTGCTGCCTCCGCTTTCTGATCGAACGCATGCAGGTGTCGAAGAGCTGCAGCCGTTCCGGGTCGGCGACAAGGTGTGGTCCTGGTACAAGGACGAGCCAAACGCCAACTACGGCCTGCCAGACCTTCCTGGCGACGCGAGCAACTGGCGCCGTAGGCCGCGGCTGTTCACCGTTCGCGGTGTGAGCGGGCCGTTCACCGAACGAGGGTTCTGCGCCGGTCGGCCCCACTACCTCCTGAAGCTGCGCTATCAGGAAGGCCCCTCCGCAGACCACTACAACGCCGGCAATCACGACGTATGCCCGATCAAAGGACGGCCGTGGCAGATGCGCGCCGACGGCGAATACCTGGAGCTGGTGCAGCGTGCAGTGCGTGCAGCAAAGCCGCGCCGGGCTGCATCAGCGCCGGCACCTGTCCCGCCCTTTCCACCACCCCTGCCGGCCCAACTGGACCTGTTCGCATGACCGCCACATCGTTCCCAAGCAGCCCGGCCGCCGTGATTGATGCCACCAAGGCATCGTCGCGGACTGCAGCCATTGTCTCCGAGCTGTGCCATATCGATCCGGCCGGCCCACCGGTGCCCGCCGAGCGCGCCCACGCACTTGGGCATGCACTGAAGGACGAGCTCTACTCGTCCCATGTGGTTCGCTGGGAATACCGCCACAAGGACGACGTTGGCCCCGGTTGTTGGATGCAAGCCGATGCCGCGCAGGTCTGCTACGCAGATACGCGCGGCTTGGTCATCCGCGCCCTGTTCGACAAACCACGCGTGCCGCAGCCGGAGAAGGAACACGTGTTCAAGAACCGCACCTGCACTAGGTGCGGCGACCCCGAAGACTGGGCAGGCCCGGACTGCATGCCATCGGCGCAGCCGGTGGATCCGCGCAGCCGGCTTCCGTTCGATCCGCGCTGGCTGTTACAGCCGCTGCAGTGGCTGATCGACGCCGGACCTATCCCCATCAACAGTTTTGACAGGCGTTTTAGGTCCAAGGAAGCGGCGTTCCTCCGGGACCAACTGAATGCCTACATCGAGGAGTGCGAGAAGCCATGACACAGCGACAGATCAGCCATCCCGAAGGGCTGCCGGCCTGCGCCGCCGGCCACCGCGCGCGCCACATCCACGACATGCGCTGCACCAGCGCCGGCGGTGGCCACCTGGTCGAATGCTGCTGCAGATCGACCGGCAAGAAGCCGGACCCCGATGCAGCGCTGGCCGAGTGGCGGCGGATCAACCGACCAGCGCGGAGCCCGCGCGCCGTGCCGACCGCTCCCGGCAACATCGTGCAGTTCAAGCTCGGTCTGGCCGAGCAGCCACCAAAGCTGCAGCGCGCGGCAGGAGGCAATCATGGCCGCGGCTGAGAAGTTGGAAGAGCTGTTGTCATTGGAACGGGTGCGGCAGGTGACCGGCATGGGCACCACCTTCATATACGGCGAGATCAAGGCCGGCCGCTTCCCGCGCTCAATCCGCATTGGCCGGCGCGCACTGTGGATACAATCCGAGGTGCAGGGCTGGGTTCGGCAGCAAATCGCGCTGAATCGGTCGCTGTAGGTGGATGGGTAAGCGGGCGGGTAGCAATAGCTGAGACAAAGAAAAAGCCCATATTTCTAGGGGCTTTTCGAAAATTCTGGCGGAGAGAGTGGGATTCGAACCCACGGAAGGTTTAACCCTTCGCCGGTTTTCAAGACCGGTGCCTTAAACCGCTCGGCCATCTCTCCGTATCGGCCCAGCCTGCTGGCCGGGCACGCATTCTCGCACGGCCAGGCGATTTGCCCAAGACCGTTGTTCCATCGGAGGCTGGCCTCAGCCCGCGTCCACCGCCAACGCACCCAGCGCACTGGCCTTGATACGCTCCTTGGCCTTCTCGCAGGCGCCACCGCAATCCAGGCGCGAGGCCTCCAGCTGCGGCGGCAGGTGTTCGGCCAGGAAGTCGATGAATACCCGCACCGCCGGCAGCAGGCCGCGACGCGAGGCGAACACGGCATGGCACACGCCCTGGGGCAGCGACCAGTCCGGCAGCACCACTTCCAGCTCGCCGTTGCGCACGGCATCGGCGCAGACGGTTTCCGGCAGCATGGTGATGCCGAAGCCGTCCTTCACCATGCTCTGCAGCAGCGGGAAGTCGAAACCGGCCACGCGCGGCTGCAGGTCCACCCGGCGCACCGCGCCTTCCGGTCCGTGCAGTTCCCAGCGCTGGCGCGCCTCGTCTTCGCTGATGCTGAGGGTTACGTGGTTGGCCAGCTCTTCCGGGTCCTTCGGGCGACCGGCGCGGTCCAAGTACTTCGGGCTGGCCACCAGCAGTTCCTGCACCTGGCCGAAGCTGCGCATCACCAGGCTGCCGTCGTCATCCAGCCGCGAACGCACGCGCAGGGCGACGTCGTAGCCCTCGTTGATGATGTCGACACGGCGGTTGCTGATGTTCAGCTGCAGCCGCACCTTCGGGTACTGCTCGAGGAACTTGGGCAGCAGCTTGGGCAGCTGCATCTGCGCCAGCGACACCGGCACGCTGGCGCGCACCAGGCCGCGCGGCTCGGCGCTGAGGCGGTCCACCACCTCGCGCGCGGCCTGCGCCTCAGCCAGCATGGTCTGGGCGTGGCGGTGCACGCTGGTACCGACGTCGGTGACGGCGAAGCGGCGCGTGGAGCGCTGCAGCAGGCGCACGCCCAGGTCCGTTTCCAGCTGGCTGATACGGCGGCTCAGGCGCGACTTGGGGATGCCCAGTGCGCGCTCGGCGGCGGCGAAACCGCCGTGGTCGACCACCATCGCGAAGTAGTACAGATCATTCAGGTCATGCATACCCGAGTTCCATTGATAGAACAATACGTGGCATTCAACCACCTTTATCCCGTCGATGCAACAACCTATCGTTCTCTCCGTCGGCGGCAAGCCCGCCACCTCTCCCGAACATAGGTACTGCCATGAAGCTTCTGCACATCGACGCCAGCGTGCTTGGCGACAACTCCGTCTCCCGCCACCTGACCGCCGCCGTGGTGGCCCAGTTCAAGCAGCAGATCGACGGCCTGCAGGTTGATTATCGCGATCTTGACGCCAATCCGGTACCGCATCTGCGCAGCGGGTCGCTGGCCAAGACCGACCCGGCCGAGGCCGCTGATGCTGAACAGGTGCTCGAGCAGTTCCTGGCCGCAGACATCGTGGTGATCGGTGCGCCGATGTACAACTTCAGCGTGCCCTCCACCCTGAAGGCCTGGATCGACCGCGTGGCGGTGGCCGGGCGCACCTTCAAGTACACCGAGAACGGCCCGGTGGGCCTGGCCGGTGGCAAGCGGGTGATCGTGGTCAGCAGCCGTGGCGGCATCTACACCGATTCGCCGGCGGATTTCCAGGAGCCCTTCCTGCGCCAGACGTTTGCCTTCTGGGGCATCAACGAAATCGAGTTCGTGCGTGCCGAGGGCATCGCCTATTCGCCGCAGCATCGCGAAGACGCCATTGCCGGTGCACTGGCAGCGCTGCCGTCGCATGAGGCGGCGGAAGTGGCAGCGGCGTAACGCGTTCCAGCGTTCGGCGCCTCTCTCCCTCGTCTGGGCGCTGAACGCGGGCCGGGATTCCCTCCCCCATCCCGGCCCACCCTGGCGGCCCTGCTTTTGCGGGGCCGCTTTTTTTTGCCACCATGAGGCGATGAACTACATCGTGATGGCTGCGCACCGCAGCGAATTTCCGCACCCGATCACCCTGCACCGTGGCCAGGCACTGGTGGTGGGCGATCGTTATGAGGGGCCCGAGGGTTGGGAGGACTGGTTTCTGTGCGAGGCCGAGGGACAGCAGCCGGGGTTCGTGCCGGCGCCGGTGATCGGTCGCGATTCGCAGGGTGGCGCGTTTGCCACGGAGGATTACTGCGCGCGGGAGCTTGATGTGGACCCGGGGCAGCACCTGCGCGGCGTGCGCACGCTCAATGGGTGGGCGTGGTGTGTGCCGGCGGCTGGCGAGGCCGGTTGGGTACCGCTGGAGAAGTTGCGCGTAGCAGGTTGATGGATTGCGTCATCCACGCATGGCGTGGATGCCGCACCGCCTCAGTAGATCCACGCCATGCGTGGATGCGGTGCCGACATGGCCGGCACCCATCAGAAGGCCGCCGGGCATGGCCCGGCGCTACCGGCTGATCAGCCGATGGTTTCGATGCCGCCCATGTACGGGCGCAGGGCTTCAGGCACGGTGATGCTGCCGTCGGCGTTCTGGTAGTTCTCCATCACCGCGATCATTGCGCGGCCGACGGCCACGCCCGAGCCGTTCAGGGTGTGCGCCAGCTCCGGCTTGCCGGTGGCCGGGTTGCGCCAGCGGGCCTGCATGCGGCGGGCCTGGAAGTCACCACAGTTCGAGCACGAAGAAATCTCGCGGTAGGTCTCCTGCGACGGCAGCCAGACTTCCAGGTCGTAGGTCTTGATGGCCGAGAAGCCCATGTCGCCGGTGCACAGCAGCACCTTGCGGTACGGCAGGCCGAGCTTCTCCAGCACCACTTCGGCGCAGCGGGTCATGCGCTGGTGTTCGGCGTCGCTGTCTTCCGGGCGGCAGATCGAAACCAGCTCGACCTTCTCGAACTGATGCTGGCGGATCATGCCGCGCACGTCGCGGCCACCGCTGCCGGCTTCGGAACGGAAGCACAGCGAATGGGCGGTCATGCGCAGCGGCAGGCGCTCGGCGTCGAGGATCTCGTCGCGGGCGATGTTGGTCAGCGAGATTTCCGAGGTCGAGATGAGGTAACGCTTCTGCTCACCCAGCTGGGTGATGAACATGTCCTCTTCGAACTTGGGCAGCTGGCCGGTGCCGTACAGGCTGTCGGCGTTGACGATCACCGGCACGTTGGTTTCCTGATACTCATGCTCGCCGCTGTGCAGGTCGAGCATGAACTGGGCCAGGGCGCGATGCAGGCGGGCGATCGGGCCACGCAGCACGGTGAAGCGCGAACCGGACAGCTTGGCGGCGGTCTCGCCGTCCAGCCACTTGTTGCGGGCGCCCAGTTCGACGTGGTCGAGCACCTTGAAATCGAACTGGCGCGGGGTACCCCAGCGCGACTGCTCGACGTTCTCGCTCTCGTCGGCGCCAGCCGGCACGTCATCGGCGGGAATGTTCGGGATGCCCATGGAGATCGTGTCGATCTTCTCGCGCAGCTCGTCCAGGGCCACTTCCGAGGCCTTCAGCTCATCGGCGAACGCGGCAACCTCGGCCATGATGGCCGAAACGTCTTCGCCCTTGGCCTTGGCCTGGCCGATAGCCTTGGAACGGCTGTTGCGCAGGCTCTGCAGCTCCTGGGTACGCACCTGGATGCGCTTGCGATCGGCCTCCAGTGACTCCAGGGCAGACACGTCGAGCTCGAAGCCGCGGCTGGTGCGCAGGCGTTCGGCGAGGTCGGCGGGCTGGTGGCGGAGCAGGGCTGGATCAAGCATGGCAGGCGTCGTGGTGGGTAACAGGAACGGGATTATCGCCTGTTATACGGAATTCTGCCGCCCGGTTCATTCCGGCCGTGGCAGAATCGAGGCATTCCGTACTGGTCTGGTCCATGTCTGCTCCCCGTCCGTCGCCTGCCAAGTCGTTCACCGTGCATATCCCGCGCAACGCCCTGAAGATCGCCGGCATCGCCTTCGGCGTGGGCATCCTGCTGTTCGTGCTGGTCTGGCTGACCGGACGCGACAAGGAATTCTTCCGTGCCGACCCGGCCGCGCAGACGCCGCAGGAAACCGCCCAGGTGGAACCGCTGCCCGAACCACTGGCCGCGGCGGCCGGTTCCAGCGACATGCCAGACGCCAAGCCGGCCCCGGTGCCGGACGAGGAAGATGCGCCGAAGCTGGTGGAAACCGCCCCGCCCCCGCCACCGGCCACGGTTGAACCCGCTCCGGCCGCGCCGGGTACTGCGGCACCGGCAACCGCCAATGCGCAGCCGATGCCGATTGCCGGCCAGTCGCCGCCGCCGGCCTACCCGGCCGCCGCCCTGCGACGCGGTGAAGCGGGCAGCGTGGTGGTGCGGGTGGAGGTGGACGCCACCGGCTACCCGAACAACGTGACTGTGATCCAGCGCAGCGGTTCGCGCGAGCTGGACCGTGCAGCAACGGACGCGGTGCGTCGCTGGCGCTTCAGCCCGGCAGTCAGCAATGGCCAGCCGGTACCCGGCAGCATTGAAGTGCCGTTCGACTTCAAGCCGCAGTAACTGAACGCTTCCCCGCAGAAAAGCTGAACCTTGCAGGTTGCGTTGACGCAATGCTGACACGCTTCGACGCCGCCTCGGGCAACACTCTGGGCGTCGTTACTGACGTGAGGAGTTTGCGATGACTGCCACCACCCACGAGAACCTTCATTCGCCGCAACTGCAGCAGGACCGCGAGCTCGAGCCGCGCTCGACCTCCCCTTGGCTGTGGCTGGCCCTGATCGTGGCGATGTTCGCTGCGGCACTGGTCTGGCTGCGATTCTCCAGCCATGACGATGTTGCGCCTGCGCCGGTAAGCGAGCGCATGCTGCCGGCCACGGAAACGCCGGTCGCCACCACGCCCACCCCGGCTGCGCGACAGGCCGTGCCCGCGCAGAGCGAGCGCAAGGCAGCCCCCGCCGTACGCAACCGTGAGGCGCGTCCGCTGGCGAGCAACAGCAAGCCCAGCTATCCGGCCGCCGCGCTGCGCAGTGGCGTGCAGGGCAGCGTGGTTGCCAGCTTGAACGTGGATACGCGTGGCAACGTGACCGACGCTGCGATCGTGTCGCGCAGTGGTGAGCGCAGCCGCGACCTGGACCGTGCCGTGCTGAACACCGTGCAGGGCTGGAAGTTCGAGCCGGCCATGCACCAGGGCCGTGCGGTGGCCAGCGTGGTACGCGTGCCGGTGGATTTCCGTACCGAACAGCGTTGATCGCCGGCTGACGCCTGAAATGAAAACGGAGGCCTCGGCCTCCGTTTTTTTGCGCGCGCGTTGGGATTCCGCCGGGCATGGCCCGGCGCTACCGGAACAGGCGCCGAAGGGTAGCGCCGGGCCATGCCCGGCGAGCGCAGCGGCGCCGGGACTACCTCAGGCCAGGTTGAAGCCGGCGCTGCGTGCGAGTCCGTCGAAATCCGGGAAGGACGTTGCAACGTTGGCGATGTCGTTGATGCGCACTTCACCATGGCTGATCTGGCCGGCAATGGCGAAGGCCATTGCGATGCGATGATCACCGTGGCTTTGAATGGTGCCACTGCCCAGCGATACGCCGCCGTGCAGGGTGGCGCCATCTTCGGTTTCGTCCACCTGCATGCCCAGCGCGCGCAGGCCGGTCGCCATCGCGGCCAGGCGATCGGATTCCTTCACCCGCAGTTCGGCGGCGCCGGTCACCACGGTCTGGCCTTCGGCGGCAGCAGCGGCCACGAACAATGCCGGGAACTCGTCGATCATGTCCGGCACCAGCTCCTCGGGAATGCGCGCACCCTTCAGCGGCGCGTAGCGCACCAGCAGATCGGCCACCGCTTCGCCGCCCTGCTCTGCCGGGTTCTGTTCGGTGATGTCCGCGCCCATCAGGCGCAGCGCGTGCAGCAGGCCGGTACGGCGCGGATTGAGGCCGACCTGCTTCAGGCGCAGTTCGGAGCCGGGAATGATGCTGGCCGCGACCAGGAAAAACGCGGCCGAGGAGAAGTCGGCCGGCACCACGATATCGGTCGCGCGCAGGCGCTGGCCACCACGCAGGCGGGCCTTGCCCGGCGAGAACGCGATGTCCACGCCGAACGCGGACAGCATGCGCTCGGTGTAGTCGCGGGTCGGGTGCGGCTCAGTGACGCTGGTTTCGCCGTGCGCGTACAGGCCGGCCAGCAGCACGGCGGACTTGATCTGCGCACTGGCCACCGGCGAGGCAAAGTCGATGCCGTGCAGCGTCTGCCCGCCATGCACGTGCAGCGGCGGCGTGCCGTCTTCCTCGGTGTCGATCTTCGCGCCCATCTGCGACAGCGGACCGGTGACGCGGCGCATCGGACGGCCGGACAACGATTCGTCGCCGACCAGCGTGCAGTCGAAGGCCTGACCGGCCAGCAGGCCGGCCAGCAGGCGCATGCCGGTGCCGGCATTGCCACAGTCGAGCGGTGCGCTGGGTGCCTGCAGGCCATCGATGCCGACGCCGTGCACGACGCGCTGCGACGCACTGGGGGTTTCGATGCGCACGCCCAGCTGGCTGAAGATGCGCGCGGTGGCGCGGGTGTCTTCGCCTTCCAGGAAGCCTTCGATATGCGAGGTGCCATCGGCCAGCGCGGCGAACATCACCGAGCGGTGCGAGACCGACTTGTCGCCGGGAATGGTCAGGCTGCCCTGCAGGGGCTGGCCCTTGCGGGCGATCCAGTGCTGCGCGTTGCTCATCGTTGAATGGTTCCGTAAACGCCGGCTCGCCGGCGGTGCATCAGGGGCGGCGGCCGCAGCCGCCGCAGCAGGGATCAGGGCACGGCTACCGGATAGGAGCCAAGCACCTTGATCTGCGCCGAGTGCGCTTCCAGTTCGGCCAGTGCGGCCTGCATCGGCGCATCGTCGATGTGACCGGCCAGGTCGATGAAGAAGCCGTATTCCCACTTGCCGTGGTGCGAGGGGCGCGACTCGATACGGTTCATGCTGATGCCATGGCGCGCGAACGGGCTGAGCACATCGAACAGCGCGCCGGGCTTGTCATGGATGAACACCAGCACCGAGGTGCGGTCATGGCCGGAGGTCGGGAAGATGTTGCGCCCCACCACCAGGAAACGGGTGGTGTTGTCGGCATCGTTCTGGATCGGCTTGGTGACGACCTTCTTCAGGCCGTACACATGGCCGGCGCTCTCGCCGCCAATGGCCGCGGCATCGTCGGCGTTGCGCGCACGGCGCGCACCTTCGGCGTTGCTGGCCACCGGGATCTTCTCGGCCTTGGGCAGGTTGGCGCGCATCCATGCCGAGGTCTGCATGAACGACTGCGGATGGCCGTAGACGCGCTCGATGTCCTCGATGCGGCCACTGCGCGACATCAGGTACTGCTGCACGCGTAGTTCCACTTCGCCGCAGATCTTCAGGTTGGAAGTGAGGAACATGTCCAGGGTGATCTGGATGGTGCCCTGCCCCGAGTTTTCCACCGGCACCACGCCGAAATCGGCGTTGCCCGCTTCCACTTCCTGGAACACTTCTTCGATGCTGGCCATCGGCAGGCCCAGCGCCGAGCGGCCGAAATGCTTGAGCACGGCCTGCTGGCTGAAGGTACCTTCCGGACCGAGGTAGCCGATCTTCAACGGCTCCTGCTGGGCCAGGCAGGCCGACATGATTTCGCGGTAGACGTGCACCAGCAGCTCATCGCTGAGCGGGCCTTCGTTTCGATCCACCACCATGCGCAGCACCTGCGCCTCGCGCTCGGGGCGGTAGTAGTCGACGGCGGCGGCGAGCTTGCCCTTGGCCTTGCCGACCTGGTGGGCGAACTGTGCGCGTTCGGCGATCAGGCTCTGGATGTCACGGTCGATCTGGTCGATCTTCGAACGCACATCGGCCAGTGCCAGTGGCGCCAGGGTCGGCACCGCGGTTGCCTTCGACTTGCCCTTGGGCTTGGAAGTGGCGCTGTCCTTGGCCGGCTCGGCCTTCTTCGACGCCTTCTTGCTGGGTTTGCTTGCCATCGGAATTCCTTGTTGCGGGGCGCGCACCCGACGATGCGCGCCGTTCATTGCTCAGCCGTGACGCTGCTGGAAATCGGCCATGAAGGCGACCAGCGCCTCGGCCCCGGCCAGCGGCATGGCGTTGTAGAGCGAGGCGCGGATGCCACCGACCACCTTGTGACCCTTCAGCGCCAGCAGGCCGGCGGCCTTGGCATCGGCGACGAAACGGGCATCGAGGTCGGTGTTGGGCAGGAAGAACGGGATGTTCATCCGCGAGCGCGCCGAATGGGCGACCTCGTTGCGATAGAAGCCGCCGGAAGCATCGATGGCGCCGTACACCAGCGCGGCCTTGGCGGCGTTGCGCTTGGCGAACTCGACCACGCCACCTTCGGCCAGCATCCACTTGAACACCAGACCGGCCAGGTACCAGTTCCAGGTGGGCGGGGTGTTGAGCATGGAATCGCGGGCGACGTGCGAGCGGTAATCGAAGATGTCCGCGCGTGGCTGGCCACTACGCTCCAGCAGGTCGCGACGGATGATCATCACCGCGATGCCGACCGGGCCCAGGTTCTTCTGCGCACCGGCATAGATGACACCGTAGCGGCGCACGTCCAGCGGCTCGCTGGCGATGGACGAACTGAAGTCTGCCACCAGCGGCACGTTGCCGGTCTCGGGCACATCACGGAACTCGACGCCGTGGATGGTCTCGTTGGCAGTGATGTGCACGTACGCGGCGTCGGGAGAGAGCTGCCAACCGGCGCGCTCGGGCAGCTGGCGATACCCTTCGGCCTCGCTGCTGGCGGCGATGTTGACGTCCACGTAGGGGCTGGCCTGCTTGACTGCGGTCTTGCCCCAGTGGCCGGTGACCACGTAGTCGGCACGCTGGCCGGGGCTGGCGAAGTTGAGCGGGATCAACGCCTGCTGGGTGGTGGCACCACCGGGCAGGAACAGCACCGCATAGTCCTCGGGAACATCGAGCAGGCGACGCAGGTCRGCCTCGGCCTCGGCGGCCACGGACATGAACTCCGGACCGCGATGGCTCATTTCCACGATGGAGGCACCGCTACCGTGCCAGTCCAGCATTTCCGCCTGCGCCTGGCGCAGGACCGATTCCGGCAACGTTGCAGGGCCGGCACTGAAGTTGAACGCGCGCGTCATGGCACACCTGTGGGGCAAGACCCCTAGTATGCCGCACTGCACCAGCCTTGCGGCCTTGTGGCGCAAGGGAAATTTGGTTGCATCCGTATCCATTGCCGCGGCGGCACTACCCAAAGCGGGTTGGTCCGGGTGGTAGCGCCGGGCCATGCCCGGCGGAACGAATTCAGCGCGCGCCGAACCAGAGCAGCAGGCTGAGCACGGCTGCCAGCAGCAACGCACTGCCCAGCAGCCACGGCCAGCGCCGCACCCGACGCGGAGCGACCGGTACCACCGGTGCCTGTTCGGCTTCGTCGCTGCCTTCGTCATCGGCCAGTGGCGGCCGCCGGCGCGGGTCATGCGGCACTTCCAGCACGAACCGGTGCTGGCCGTCGAACACGACCTGGTCGCCGGCCTGCAGCCAGCAGTGGCGTACGGCAACGCCGTTGACCCGGGTGCCATCGGCACTGCCCAGGTCGCGCAGCAGTACCCGCTCGCCATGGACTTCCACCCGCGCGTGCTGTTCGGCGAAGGCGGGTTCATCGATCTCGATGTCGACATCGCTGCCACGGCCGATCACCCGCGCGCGCGCCAGGGGGTAGCTGCGGCCGTGGTGCAGGCCGCCCACACCGCGCAGCAGGCGCTGCTCGTCACCGCTGCCTTCGACGCTGGCTGCCGGCGCCGGTGYCTGCAGCAGGGTGTCGACCTCGCCCTGCAGGACCATTTCCACGCCATCGACGTAGACCGCGTCGCCCGCCCTCAGCAGGGCCATGCGCCGCACCGGGCGACCATTCACATGGATGCCACGGATACCGTTGCCGACCTGCAGCCAGAGGCCGCGGTCGTCCATGCAGAACTGCGCAAGCAGCAGCGCGCCGTTGCCGGCATCACCGAGGCGCACGCTGCCGTTTGCCTGGCGCACGATGCGCTGTACCCCGGGCCGCAGCGGCTGGTCGGGCTGTTGTTGTTGACTGAAGTGAACTAGCAGGTTCTGCACGCGGCGCAGACTAGCAGGTTGGCCGCCCACGAAGAAGAACCTGCGATGAGCGCTTGGCGTGGGCGCCGTCGATGCGCACAATGCTCGCCCTCTCAATTGATCCCCGCCCTGCGCCAGGAGCCTGCATGTCCACCATCGATGTCCGCCACGCCCACACCCTGCCCGACACCCAGGCACGTGAAGCGATCGAGCAGGTTGCCGCCAAGCTGGGCGAACGCTTCGGCCTGAAGTCGTCGTGGGCCGCCGACGTGCTGAATTTCTCCGGCAGTGGCGTGGACGGTGCGATCGAACTGCAGCCGGGCGCGGTGCGGGTCACGGCCAAGCTGGGCTTCCTGCTGTCGGCAATGAAGGGCATGGTGGAAAGCGAGATCCAGCGCGTGTTGAAGGAAAAGCTGGGCTGAACCTGCGCTGCAGCCATCACGGCCCAGCAACGGCGCGCCGCGCTACTCTCGGGGATAGGCCCAACTCCCACGGGGAATGCAATGAACCGTTACGAGAATGACGATCGCCGCGACGACGATGCCGGCTTCGGCGACCAGGCAGAGCGCTTTTCGCGCAAGCTGAGCGATTCGGCACAGCAGGTCTGGCTGGCCGGTCTGGGCGCCCTGGGGCGCGCGCAGGCAGAGGGAGGCCGTTTCTTCGATGGCCTGGTGAAGGAAGGCGAAGCCTGGGAAGCCCGCCGCCGTGAACGCAGCGGCGAGCAGGAACCGGGCTGGCGCGACAACGTCGAGCACTCGCTGGACGAAGCCCGCGAGAAGGCGTCCGGAACCTGGGACAAGGTCAACAAGGCCTTCGATGACCAGGTGCAGGGCGTACTCAAGCGACTGCACGTGCCGACCGCCGATCAGGTGACCGCGCTGGAAGCCCGCATCGATGCCCTGACCGCGCGCCTGGCCAAGCTCGAACACCGTGCCTCCACCGACGTGGATGCTCCCTCGCCGGGCAGCCACCAGTCGCCGGGAAGCACGCCCTGAACCGCCTTTGTTGCAACGCAATAAATTTTCGTTGACAATCGCGTAGAACCCGCCAATCGCTTCGGCTGCCGTTTGTTCCCTCCCCTCACGGCTTCAGGATTGGCGGGTTTTTTCGTGTCTGGCGCGTGCGGATCTGCGGGCTGCATCACGGTTGTTGTCGGGAACACCCTGACGCAATCAACCGGTCGGCCCTTTACACTGTGGGCTTCCGTTTTCGCCCCTTCCGTCGTCGCCCTGCATGCTTCCCTGGATTCTGGCCCTGCTGTCGGCCCTGCTTACCTGCACCCTGGCCACCGTGTACCTGTGGTGGTTCAAGCGTCGACGTACCGAAATGCAACTGGGCCTGCAGGCCTTGGCGGGCATGCACTGGCGTGAGTTTTCCACGCTGATCAAGCGCATGCTGCGCGAGCAGCGCGGCCTGCGTGAACTGCAGGATCCGAGCGAGGAAAGCCGCGAGCCGAGCAGCGATTTCCTGCTCAGCGATGGACCGAACACCTGGCGGGTGTCGTGCAAGCACGGCCTGGCCTATCGCATCGGCACCGCTGCGGTGAACGAACTGGGTGCTGCCGCGCGACTGGCAGGCGCCAAGGGCGGCATGCTGATCACCGAAGGCCGGGTTGAACGCGATGGCATGGGCGCGGCGGAAAAGCAGGCAGTGGAAGTAATCGATGGTCCGCGCCTGTGGCCACTGCTGCAGCCCTACCTGCCGGCCGATGTTGAGACCCGCGTGCGCGCGATCGCCCGCCATGAGGCGCTGCGCCGCATCGCCATTGCCGCACTGGCCTCAGTGACGCTGGGCCTGCTGGTCGGGCTTGGCCTGCAGGGCCTGCGCCCGGAACAGGCGGACCCGATCCCGGCACCGGCCGTTGCACCTGTCGCACCGCCGGCTGCACGTCCTGTGCCGACGCCCGCCGCGCCGGACAGCGCCGCGAATGCGCCCGCTCCCATGGTCGCCGCAGCCGCGCCGCAGAATGGCGACGACACGCGCAGCAATCCCAACCCGGACGCTGCCACGCTGGACCGCTACCAGGCCGAACTGGCCCGCGCGCTGGCGGGTCAATCCGGCATCGCCAGCGGCGTCTGGCTGACCCGGCAGACGCTGGCCATCAACCGCACCGGTGAACTGGAAACGGTGTGGCCACGCGTGTGCCAGGAAGTGCTGCGCTACCCCGCCCTGCGCAACGTGCGCGTGCAGCTCAACGCCCGCCCCGGTGTGGATGAGCCGGTGCGCTGGCGGCAGTGCGCGACGTATTGATAGGCTGAGGCGTGATGGTGCCGAGCTCGGCTGCTCGGCACCACATCCACGCATGGCGTGGATCTACTCACGGCGATTCATTCCCGCTTGGCTGAAAGCGCTCAGGGAAGAAGCCGAGCGTGGGTTCGCCCCTATCGCGCCCCGGGTGCGAAACGGGCGACCAGGTCCCAGGCATCGCCCAGGAACATCTGGCGCACGCGGGTGATCGGCTGTTCGCCGCGCCAGGTCAGGCGCTCGATCACCAGGCAGGCGGTACCGGGCTTCACGTCCAGCAGCCTGGCGGTGGGCGCATCGGCGCCCCAGGCGCTGATGCGGTGCTGGGCGCGCGTCCACGACACGTTCTGCAGCAGCCAGCTGCCCGGCGCGGTGGTGCTGAAATCCACCTCCAGCACCTCGGGCACGCCGACCGGGCTGATCAGGCGATGCTCCAGCGCCAGCGGCCGGCCATCGGCCAGATGCAGGCAGCGCATCGCCAGCAACTGCTCACTGCCGGCCAACTCCACTTCGCCGGCATTGGCTGCCTCGGCCAAGCGCAGTTCACGCTGCAGCAGCCGGTAGCCGTACTGATGTCCGCGCGATCCGACCTCCATTGCGATGTCCGGGATCTCCAGCGCCACCTGCTCCAGGTGCGGTGGCTGTCGAGCCACGAAGGAGCCCGCTCGGCGGCGGCGCTCGATCATGCCGCTCTCGGCCAGCGCCGTCAGCACCTTGTTCACCGTCATCCGCGAGCACCCGTACTGCTCCATCAGTTCGTGCTCGTACGGGATACGGAAGCCCGGCGCCCACTCTCCGCTGAGGATGCGGCTTTCCAGATCGCTGCGGATGCGCTGGTTGAGCGTGGCGGACTTGCTGGCCTTCACGTAGTGGAGTCTCGATGGTGGGAGGCGATCAGCCCAGCACGCCACGCAGGGCAGCGGCGAAGGCGCTGGTGATGGCCTCGCGCTGCAGGTGGCGGCCGTCGGCCACGCACTGGCGGCCATGGCGCCAGACCGATCGCAGCCCGCCATTACGTGCGGCGAACACCCAGCTGTCAAGCCATGCGTCACCGTGTCGCGCCTGCAACGCGGGGTGCGCGGCGTCCAGTTCAACCATGTCTGCGCTGGCACCGACCTGCAGGCCGGCGGCCACACCCAGCGCCTGGGCACCGCCCTGCAGCGCACCCTCGAATAGGAAGCGCCCGGTGCTGCGGCCGGCATCCGGGGCCAACACGTTGCGACCCCGCAGGGTCAGCCGCTGGCCGTATTCCAGCAGGCGCAACTCTTCTGCGGCATCGATCAGCACGTTGGAATCGGAGCCCACGCCGAAGCGCCCGCCCTCGCGCGCGAAGGCCTGCATCGGGAACAGGCCGTCGCCCAGGTTGGCCTCGGTGATCGGGCACAGCCCGGCCACGGCGTTGCTGGCGACCATCTGCGCGCGCTCGTCGTCGGTGATGTGGGTGGCGTGCACCAGGCACCAGCGCGCATCGACCGGGGCATGCTCGTACAGCCACTGCACCGGTCGCCGGCCACTCCACGCCAGGCAGGCCTCGACCTCGCGCACCTGCTCGGCGATATGGATGTGTATCGGGCCATCGGTCAGCGGCAGCAGTGCGCTCAGCTCCTCGCCCGTCACCGCGCGCAGGCTGTGCGGGGCGATGCCGAGCACCGCATCGGGCAGCGTGGCCAGCGCGGTGCGGGCACCATCAAGCAGCTGCGCGAACCCGTCTACGTCATGGATGAGGCGGCGCTGTGCCGGGTTCGGCGGCGCCCCACCGAAATCGGCGTGGGCGTAGAACACCGGCAGCAGGGTCAGGCCGATGCCGGTCTGCGCGGCCGCAGCAGCGATCTGCACACTCATCTCGGCGCGATTGGCGTAGGGGCGGCCATCGGCATCGTGGTGCAGGTAGTGGAATTCGCCGACACGGGTGAAGCCGCTTTCCAGCATCTCCATGTAGGCCTGGGCGGCGATGGCCTGCACTGCATCCGGGCGCAGATGGGCCAGGAAGCGGTACATCAGTTCACGCCAGCTCCAGAAACTGTCGCCGTCGCCGCCACCGATCTCGGTCAGGCCGGCCATGCCGCGCTGGAAGGCGTGGCTGTGCAGGTTCGGCAGGCCCGGCACCAGGACGCCCACGCGAGTATCGCCTTGCTGCGCAGCCTGCCCACGCGTGACCGCGGCGATGCGCCCGTCCTGCACCTGCAGGCGGACGTCGGCGGCCCAGCCGTCGGCCAGCAGGGCGTGGGCGGCATGGAAGGAGTGCGCGGAACGCGAATCGGACATGGCTGGACAACCCGAATTGGACGCCTATATTGTATAGACATATAAGCACAGCTGCGTTGTGGATGCCATGCACGTCGATACCCTCTGGTCCAACGTCCACCTGATGACCCTTGATGGCGAGGGCCTGGGTGTCCTGCGCGATGCAGTACTGGCCGCCACCGATGGCCGCATCGTGCATGTCGGCCCCGCCGGCAGCGATGCCCATCTGCAGCCGACCACCCGCATCGACGGCGAAGGCCGATGGATCTCGCCCGGTCTGATCGACTGCCACACCCACCTGGTCTACGCCGGCAACCGCGCCAACGAATTCGAGCAGCGCCTGCAGGGCGTGAGCTATGCAGAGATCGCCCGTGCCGGTGGCGGTATCGTCTCTACGGTGCGCGCCACCCGTGCTGCCTCGCCAGAGCAGTTGGCACGCGAGAGCCGCCCGCGCCTGCTGGCGATGCGCGCCGAAGGCGTAACCACCATTGAGATCAAGTCCGGCTACGGCCTGACCCTGCAGGACGAGCGCAAGCAGTTGCAGGTGGCCCGCGCGCTGGGCGAGGAATGCCGGGTGAACGTGGTGCCGACCTTCCTCGGTGCGCACGCGGTGCCGCCCGGTCGCGAGGCGCAGGAATACACCGATGAGGTGTGCGAGGTGATGATTCCGGCCATCGCTGCAGAAGGCCTGGCCGAGGCCGTGGACATCTTCTGCGAGAACATCGCGTTCTCGCCGGCGCAGGCCCGCCAGGTATTCGACGCTGCGCGTGCGCATGGGCTGGCGATCAAGATCCACGCCGAACAACTGAGCAACCAGCATGGCGCCGAACTGGCGGCCGGTTTCGGTGCACTGTCGGCCGACCATATCGAACACCTGGACGACGCCGGCATCGCCGCGATGGCCGCCGCCGGTACCGTCGCCGTGCTGCTGCCGGGCGCGTTCTACTTCACCCGCGATACCACCCTGCCGCCGATCGCCGCGCTGCGTGCGGCCGGCGTGCCGCTGGCACTGGCCACCGACAGCAACCCCGGCACCTCGCCGCTGACCAGCCCGCTGCTGGCAATGAACATGGGCGCCACCCTGTTCCGCCTGACCGTGGACGAGTGCATCGCCGGCTTCACCCGTGAAGCGGCGCGTGCGCTGGGCCATGGCGAGCGCATCGGCCGCCTGGCCGTCGGCATGGACTGCGACCTGGCGATCTGGGACATCGACGCCCCCGCCGACCTGGTCTATCGCATTGGATTCAACCCGCTGCACGCGCGCGTGGTGCGCGGACAGCCCGACCTGCCTGCCTCCTGGAGCAACACATGAGCAACACCCTGGTTCTTCGCCCCGGCCATGTCACCCTCGCCCAGTGGCGGCAGGGGTATCGCGGTGCGCCGCTGTCGCTTGACCCGGCCGCGTTGCCGGCGGTGCGCGCCAGTGCCGCAACGGTGGCTGCCATCGTCGCCAAGGGCGCACCGGTGTATGGCATCAACACCGGTTTCGGCAAGCTGGCCAGCGTGCGCATCGAGCGCGAGGACCTGGCCACCCTGCAGCGGAACATCGTGCTCTCGCATGCCGCGGGCGTGGGCGAGCCGATGCCGGCCAATGTGGTGCGGCTGATGATGGCGTTGAAGCTGGTCAGCCTGGCCCAGGGTGCTTCCGGCGTGCGCGAGGAAACGCTGCTGCTGCTGGAAGCAATGCTGGTGAAGGGCGTGCTGCCGGTGGTGCCGGCGCAGGGCTCGGTCGGTGCCTCGGGCGACCTGGCACCGCTCTCGCATCTGGCCAGCGTGATGATCGGCGTCGGCGAGGCCTTCGTCGGCGAAGAACGCCTGCCCGCCGTGGACGCACTGGCACGCGCCGGCCTGCAGCCGGTGGAACTGGGCGCGAAGGAAGGCCTGGCCCTGCTCAACGGCACCCAGTTCTCCACCGCGTACGCACTGGCCGGCCTGTTTGAGATCGAAACCGTGTTCCAGGCCGCACTGGTCACCGGCGCGCTGTCGGTGGAAGCGGCCAAGGGCTCGGATACGCCGTTCGATCCGCGCATCCACGCGCTGCGTGGCCAGCGTGGGCAGATCGCCACCGCCGCCACCCTGCGCACGCTGATGCAGGATTCGGGCATCCGTGAATCGCACCGCGACAACGACGTGCGGGTGCAGGACCCGTACTGCCTGCGCTGCCAGCCGCAGGTGATGGGCGCGGCGCTGGACATCCTGCGCCAGGCTGCGACCACGCTGGAAATCGAAGCCAACGGCGTGTCCGACAACCCGCTGGTGTTCACCGACACCGGTGAGGCGCTGTCCGGCGGCAACTTCCACGCCGAGCCGGTGGCCTTCGCCGCCGACATGCTGGCGATGGCTGTGTGCGAAATCGGTTCGATCAGCGAGCGCCGCCTGGCGATGCTGGTCGACCCTGCGCTGTCCGGCCTGCCAGCCTTCCTGACCCCGCGCCCGGGCTTGAACTCCGGCTTCATGATTCCGCAGGTGACCGCCGCTGCGCTGGTCTCGGAAAACAAGCAGCGCGCCTACCCCGCCAGCGTCGATTCGATTCCCACCTCGGCCAACCAGGAAGACCACGTGTCGATGGCCGCGCACGGTGCGCGCCGCCTGATGCAGATGGCCGAGAACGCAGCCAACGTAATCGGTATCGAGCTGCTGGCCGCTGCGCAGGGCTGCGACTTCCATGCGCCGCTGCGCTCCAGCAAGGCGCTGGAAAACGTGCGCGCCACGCTGCGTGCACAGGTGCCGATGTTGCAGGACGACCGCTATTTCCACCCGGACATGGTGATCGCAACCGATCTGGTCCGCAGCGGCGCATTGGCCAAGGGTCTGGCCGAGCTGTTGCCCACGGTCGAACCGCAGGCATGAACGGCCATCCCGAATGGCTGACCGTGCACGAAGGCGACGCGCCGCTGATCGTCAGCTTCCCGCACACCGGCAGCGAGCTGCCGCATGACCTGATCGGCGATTTCCACTCGCCGTGGCTGGCGCGCCGCGATGCCGACTGGTGGGTGCATGAGCTGTACGACTTCGCACGCGGCATGGGCGCGACCACCGTGCGCTCGGCAATCTCGCGTTCGGTGATCGACCTCAACCGCGACCCCAGCGGCGTGTCGCTGTACCCGGGGCAAAACACCACCGGCCTGTGCCCGCTGACCACCTTCGACAACCAGCCGCTGTACCACGCCGGTCGCGAGCCGGACGACGCCGAGATTGCCCGGCGCCGCGACACGTATTTCGCGCCGTACCACAACGCACTGGCCACGCAGATCGCACGCCTGCGTGCACGCCACGGCACCGTGGTGGTGTACGACGCGCATTCGATCCGTTCGCACATCCCGCACCTGTTCGAGGGCGAGTTGCCGCAGTTCAATCTCGGCACCGCCGGGCCGTCCGGTGCACCGGACACCTCCTGCGACAACGCACTGAGCGATGTGGTGGAGAACCTGCTGGCGCTCAGCGGCATGAGCCAGGTGCGCAACGGCCGCTTCAAGGGCGGCTGGATCACCCGCCACTACAGCAGCATTGCCGGTGGTGTGCACAGCCTGCAGATGGAACTGGCCTGCCGCGGCTACATGCACGAACCACTACCCGACCAGGTGGACGAGCACAGCTGGCCCACCCCGCTCGACCCCGAACACGCCGCACCGCTGCGCCACACCCTGGCGCAGGTGCTCAATGCCTGCCTTGAATTCGCTACGAACCGGAGCGCCGCATGACCCGCAACGACCCGTCCCGCACCATTGCCGCACCGACCGGCACCACGCTCACCGCCAAGAGCTGGCTCACCGAAGCGCCGCTGCGCATGCTGATGAACAACCTGCACCCGGACGTGGCCGAGCGGCCGCAGGAGCTGGTGGTGTACGGCGGCATCGGCCGTGCCGCACGCGATTGGGAGAGCTTCGACGCCATCGTCGAAACCCTCAAGCGCCTGGACGACGACCAGACCCTGCTGGTGCAGTCGGGCAAGCCGGTGGGCGTGTTCCGCACCCATGCCGATGCACCGCGCGTGCTGATCGCCAACTCCAACCTGGTGCCGCGTTGGGCCAACTGGGATCACTTCAACGAGCTGGATAAGAAAGGCCTGGCGATGTATGGCCAGATGACCGCCGGCAGCTGGATCTACATCGGCGCACAGGGCATCGTCCAGGGCACCTACGAAACCTTCGTGGAAATGGGCCGCCAGCATTACAACGGCAGCCTGGCCGGCAAGTGGCTGTTCACCGGCGGGCTGGGCGGCATGGGTGGCGCGCAGCCGCTGGCCGCGGTGATGGCCGGCGCCTCGTGCCTGGCGGTGGAATGCCGCAAGAGCAGCATCGAGATGCGCCTGCGCACCGGCTACCTGGATACCTGGACCGATGATCTGGACGAGGCCCTGCGCCTGATCGAAGAATCGTGCACCGCCAAAAAGCCGCTGTCGGTGGGCCTGCTCGGTAACGTTGCCGACGTGCTGGACGAACTGCTGATCCGCGGCGTGAAGCCGGACCTGCTGACCGACCAGACCTCCGCCCACGACCCGGTGAACGGCTACCTGCCGCAGGGCTGGACGGTGGAAGAATGGGATGCCAAGCGCGTGACCGCCCCGAAGGAAGTGGAAAAGGCCGCGCGTGCGTCGATGGCCAACCACATCCGCGCCATGCTCGGTTTCCACTCGCTGGGCGTGCCTACCGTGGATTACGGCAACAACCTGCGGCAGATGGCGCTGGAAGAAGGTGTCGAGGATGCGTTCGATTTCCCGGGGTTCGTGCCGGCCTACATCCGGCCGCTGTTCTGCCGTGGCATCGGCCCGTTCCGTTGGGCGGCGCTGAGCGGCGACCCGGAAGACATCGCCAAGACCGATGCCAAGGTGAAGGAGCTGATTCCGGACAACCCGCACCTGCACCGCTGGCTGGACATGGCCGCCGAGAAGATCAAGTTCCAGGGCCTGCCGGCGCGCATCTGCTGGGTCGGTCTGGGCGATCGTGATCGACTGGGCCTGGCCTTCAACGAGATGGTGGCCAACGGTGAACTGAAGGCGCCGGTGGTGATCGGCCGCGACCATCTGGACAGCGGCAGCGTGGCCTCGCCGAACCGCGAAACCGAAGCGATGTCCGACGGCTCCGATGCTGTGTCCGACTGGCCGCTGCTGAATGCCCTGCTCAACACCGCCAGTGGCGCGACGTGGGTGTCACTGCACCATGGCGGCGGCGTGGGTATGGGCTTCTCGCAGCACGCCGGCATGGTGATCGTCTGCGATGGCACTGAAGCGGCGGCCAAGCGCATTGCACGCGTGCTGTGGAACGACCCGGCTACCGGCGTGATGCGCCATGCCGATGCGGGGTATGAAATCGCGATTGAGTGCGCGAAGGAGAAGGGTCTGGATCTGCCGGGAATCCTCGGCTGACCCAGCACCCGGGTAGTGCCGGCCGCTGGCCGGCTCTTCCTGATGGCCATCGCTCTGGTGGATGCCGACCTTGGTCGGCACAACCCTCCTGGCTTGACCCTATCCCCCGCCGTGACCAAGATGCGCCATCGCCGCTGACGGATCACCGCGATGTACCGCACGCTCGCTGCTGCATTGCTCTGCGCCCTGTTTGCCACCCCGTTCGCTTCGGCGCGGGATGTTCCGCCAGATCTTGCTTCCCAGCTCAACAGCCAGCTCCAGGCCAATCGCGAACGCTACGGCATCGCCGGCCAGGCGGTACTGGTCGCACACGACGGCAACGTGCTTTACGAGGACGCCAGTGGTGAGCGCGATCCCGCCACCCACGCGCCCGCCACCGTCGACTCCATCTTCGCCGCGCAGTCGATGGCCAAGCTGCTGACCAGCACGCTGGTGATGCAGCTGGTGGACCAGGGCAAGGTGGATCTGGATGCCCCCGTCAGTCGTTATGTGCCGGACCTGCCGACCGCGTGGCAGGCCATCCACGTGCGTGACTTCCTCAACCACAGCTCTGGCATCGGCGAATACTACGACCGCGTGGACAACCGCTGGGTGAGCAAAGGCTACCCGGGCGTGGCACCCGATCTTGCTGCTGCGTTGAAGGTGGCCGGTTCGGCGCCGCTGCAGTTCAGAACCGGCAGCCGCGTGCAGTACACGCAGGCCAACTACCTGGTGCTGACTGCGTTGCTGGAGGCGCAGTACCGCCAGCCCTATCCGGTCATTGCACGCGAACGCATCCTGCAGCCGCTGAAAATGACCAGCACCTCGTGGGGAGCAGCCAGCGTGCCGGCGCAGCGCGCGGCAATGCCGTACATCGGCAAGGACGGCCAGCTGCAGCCGGCCAATGAAGATCCATGGCCGAACTACGGTTGGGGCCACGCCGATCTGCAGACCACCGTGGGCGACATGAACCGTTTCCTGCAGGCACTGGCGACCGGCAAGCTGGTGCGCACTGCCACGCTGGAAGCGCTGTGGCAGCCACAGACACTGACCGGCGGTGGCAGCAACTTCTTCTCCACCGGCTGGGATACGACCCGCAGCGATGGCTACACACAGGTCGGCCACGATGGTGGCACCCGCGTGCGCGCGCGGCTGGCCTACAAGGGCACGCTGGCCAGCGGCTACTGGGTGTTCGTGTACCTGACCAATGGCAGCGCCCGCAGTGCCTGGTCGAGCACGCTGGTGGAAAGCACGATGGCAGTGGCTGCGCCAGGCGAGTTTCCGCATGCAGCACTGTCCGAACGTTTGGTCGGCTATGCCTTGACCGGCGACAGCAGCAGTGAAAGTGATCTGCGTGCGTGGCTGAGCGAAAGCAGTGGCATTGCATCCGACGAACTGGAGCGGGCCATCAATGCAACCGGCTACGCGATCCGCAACAATCTGGGCAACCGGCCCGCGCTGAAGGTCTTCGCCCTCAACGCGGCCCTGTATCCCACCTCGGCCAACGCCTGGGACAGCCTTGCCGAATGCCATGCTGCGCTCGGTAACGCTGAGATGGCCAAAACGCTATACGCCAAATCAAAAGCACTGGTGAAATCCGCTTTGTAGAGTCGAGCCTCTTCTACTGGAATTTGCTGTGGGGCACACCGGAAAACCAATCGGAAGGCTCGACTGAACAATGGCGAGCACGTCGGAGAAAAATGCATGGGACGCAGGCGCAACAGTCTTCTGGATGTCATGGCCACATGGCCGTGGTACATCAACGCAGCGGTGGGCGGGCTCGGCTTCGCCACTCTGCGCTGGTTGTTACCGGCTTGGCGCCAACCTGTCACTGCCCCCACTGGCGACATCCTCCTTCAGGTTCTTGCCCAACCGGTATTTGCCTGGGCCTGGTTGGCGATCTGCATGCTTGCCACCTTGTTTTCCTTGGCTGGCGCCTATAAGCGACGCCAGCTGCTGGATACCCGAACCGGGTTGGAAAGCCTGGCCACGACGGGCTGGCGAAACTTCGAGCTTCTTGTCGGCGAAGCCTTCCGGCGCCAAGGCTATGCAGTCGAAGAAACCGGACTGGGCGGCGCGGACGGTGGCATCGACCTGATCCTGCGACGCAACGGCAAGCGCACGCTGGTGCAATGCAAGCAATGGCGACGGCAGCAGGTAGGCGTGGCGGTCGTGCGCGAGATGTACGGGCTGCTCGCGCACCACAAGGCGGACGCGGCAATGGTTGTCAGCTCGGGCAAGTTCAGCCGTGATGCCCAAGCCTTCGTGGCGGGCAAACCCGTCGCATTGGTGCCCGGCGCCGAGCTACTGCGGATGATCCGCGAAGTGCAGACTCGGCCGATCACCGAACCGTTGGAACGGCTGGAGCCAACCCTGGCAACGCCCACGCAAGCCGCAACTGCCGCGACCTGCCGGAAGTGCGCTGCGCCGCTGGTTGAGCGCAAGAACCGGACTACTGGCGAGTTGTTCCTGGGATGTAGCCGATTCCCGGCCTGCCGGGGGTGACGTACCGCACTCGATCTGTTAACTTTCGCGCCTGTTTTTTGGTTTACAGACTGTCCGCATGCCCTTCCTGCCGCATCGCCCCGCCCCCTCCCTGCTGTCGCTGGCCATCCTGCTTGGCCTGTCCGCCACCGCCCACGCCGCCCCACAGGCCACCACCCTGGACGCGGTGCAGGTCACTGCCGCCGATGCCAGCGCGCAGGCGCGCGAGGCGCTGAAGCGCGTGCCGGGCGCCAGCAACGTGATCGACGTGGCCAAGGCGGACAGCCGCCTGTCCAGCAGCGCCGACGTGTTGGCCTACCAGCCCGGCATCAGCACGCAGTCGCCGGGCAATGAAGGCACCAAGGTGTCGATCCGCGGCTCGGGCATCAACCGCGGCCCAGGTGCACATGCTTCCGGCATTGCGGTGTCGATCGACGGCCTTCCACTGACCGGCCCGGGCGGCACACCTTACGAGCTGCTGGAACCGTTGTGGCTGTCGCGCGTGGAAGTGCTGCGCGGTGCCAACGGCTTCGAACGCGGCGCGCTGGCACTGGGCGGAGCCATCGACTACATCAGCCGCAGCGGTCGCGACTCGGCTGGCGTGCAGCTGCACTACGAAGCCGGCAGCCGCGGCTACCAGAAGCGCGGGATCAGCTGGGGCGGCGCCAGTGGTGACGTCGACTACTTCCTGGCCTATACAGATACCGAATTCGATGGCTACCAGCGCCATGCGGCCGGCGATGGCAAGGGCGCGATGGCCAACATCGGCTGGCAGATCACCCCCGATCTGCAGACCCGCTTCTTCGTGCGCTACCGCGAAACCAACCACGAGACACCCGGGCGCCTGACCCGCGAGCAGATCCGCAATGATCCGCGCGCGGCGAACGCGGCCAACCTGGCCATCGATGCGCGCCGTCCGCAGCCGGGCAGCACCTGGGTGGGCAATCTCACCACCCTGCAGATCGACGAGGATTCCTCGCTGCAGGCCGGGCTGGTCTATCACAAATACCCGATGGACTTGAACGAGAGCCTGTACCGCCAGCAGCTGGACTACGCCAACCTCAATGCCACGCTGGACTACCGTCGCCGGCACACGCTGTTCGGTTTGGACAGCGAGACCACCATCGGGCTGCGCATTACCCACGACCTGGATGCCGATGTGCGCGAGTCGCTGCGCTTTGCCAACAACGGTTATGCCGCCGGCACCCGCACGCGCGACTTCCGCCACCACGGCACCGACAGCACGCTGCACATCGGCAACAACCTGGCCGTGAATGATCGCCTGCGCGTACAGACCGGTTTTGCGCTGATCAACACCCGCCGCGATGTGCAGGTCACGTGGCCGAGCAGCGGCGGCCGCCTGCGCGACCACGACTGGGACTACGCGCCGCGGCTGGGCTTCACTTGGCAGCAGACGCCGCAGACGCAGTGGTTCGGCAACCTCAGCCGCTCAGTGGAAGCGCCGCACCCGTGGTCGATGATCTGGGGCTCGAACCAGTACTTCGGCGCGGGCAATGGCCCTTCCACCGGCCGCCAGCGTGCGCCGGTGCCGATGCAGAACCAGACCGCCACCACGCTGGAACTGGGCGCACGCGGTGAAGCGGCGCTGGGTCGTTGGGAACTGACCGGCTACTACGCGCACGTGAACCACGAGCTGCTGAGCGTGGAACTGCAGCCGGTGCCGAACCTGTTCATCGCTGAGAACAACGCCAGCCCCACCGTGCACCGTGGCATCGAGGCCGGGTTGGACAGCACCTTGTGGCAGGCTGCACCGGGCCGTCTGTCGTTGCGCCAGGTGTACACCTTCAGCGATTTCCGCTATCGCCACGATGCACGTTTTGGCAGCAACCGCCTGCCCGGCCTGCCGCGCCACGCTTACCAGGCCGAACTGCGCTTCGACCATGCCTCGGGCCTGTATGCCGCACTGAACACCGAGTACGCCTCACGCATCGCGGTGGACTACGCCAACAGCTATTGGGCGGACAGCCACGTCATCTTCGGTAGTCGCATTGGTTACGACGCACCGGGCGGCCGCTGGCAGCTGTGGGCGGAGATGCGCAACATCGCTGACCGCCATTACGCCGCCACCGTCACCCCCGGTTACAACGATGCCGGCAAGGACGTGGCGCGCTCGACGCCCGGCGAAGGCCGCGGCGTGTATGCAGGCGTGCGCTGGCGCTTCGACTGATTCACAAGGGGAGCGCCGGGCATCGCCCGGCGCCCCATGGATCATGCAATGCGCCAGGACGGCAGGCGCTCGCTGCGCCGCCACACGGTTGGCGCGAAACCCATCATCAACAGCCCTGCCAGCCACTTCGGCGACGTGCTGAGCAGTGTAGAGGCCAACGCGGCATCCAGCGGAGCGGCGTCCTCCTGCCACGGGTTATAGCCTAGGTAGATGATGCTGCCCGCCCACCACAGCAGGGCCAGCCCGATGCCCACCAGCAGCAGGGCCATCGTGCGGCAGGTCCAGCGCTGCGAGGTCGTCCCCCATTCGCGGGAAATGGCCACCAGCAGGCCGACCACCAGCAGCGACACCAAGGCCACCAGGCCGATGTCTACCTTGTGCCCGATGCGTTCATAGGTGCAGGCGCGGCACTGCGCCTCTTCGGCGGCCGCATCTGTTGTGGGCGGGGTGGCCGCAGGCCCGGACTGGGCCAGCACCGCGAAGGGCATCAACAGGGCGAACATCGCCACCATCAGCCAACGAACGAACTTCCTGTTCCTGCGTGCAGCGACATCCATGCGCTTCTCCTTGCGTGTGATTGATATTAAACGTCGTGGCAGATCCTGTTACAACGCCTTGAATACCTGCATCAGGCTGACCGCATCCGGCGCCAACTGCTGCGCAAGCCAGCCCAGCCCGGCGAAAAACACCAGCAGGCTCAGCAGCGGCCAGATCGTATGGGACAGGCACAGCCGCCACCACCCCTGTGCCTGCATGCCCTGCATCCGCTTGTACAGACCCCCGGCGATGGCCGCATCCACCAGCAGCTCGGCCATCAGCACCGGCGCAGACCAGACCACCCAGGCACTGGCCACGAGCACTGTAGCCACCAGCGCCATGATGCCGAGAATGGCCAGCAACGGCAGGCCTGCCTCGCCGTCGGCCACGTCCAGCAACGATGCGCTGTCGGCGCTCGCGCTGGAGGACGCTGCGGCTTCGCCCCAGGAGGCGGACGCGCCACCACCGCCGGAATGCCCGCCGCTGCCGGTCCACGGCGATGCCTGGCTGTCACCGCCGCCGGGCGCGGAGCCCAACCCATCGGCCACTGCATCCCAGCGCCACCGGATCCAGACCCACATCAGCAGCAGGAACACGCCATAGGCGATCAGCACGGCCAGCGGATAGCGCAGCAGCATCGCGTCCATGCCTGCCAGGCGCAGCACGTGCGAGGCGAGGAACCCGGCGGCACCGGTCAGCACGACAATCACGGCCATCTGCAGCCGCGGCCAGCCACGATGCTGCAGCTGCCGACGTGCACGCATCGCTTCGCCGCTGCGGCTGCCCGGCATTGAAACGGGCTGGCGTGCGTGTTTCATGCCGCCGCCTTGGTCACCGCCTCGATGCGATGGCCATCTGGATCGATCACGAACGCAGCGTAGTAGCGCTCGCCATAGTCCGGGCGCAGACCGGCAGGTCCGTTGTCCTGGCCTCCGGTGGCCAAGGCCGCATGATGGAACCGATCAACGGCGTCGCGCGAGGTTGCCGTCAACGCCAGATGGAAGCCAGGTCCCGGCGCAACCGCATCGTCGCGCAGCTTCAGGCACAACAGGTCTTCATCCTCGACCAGGCCATAGCCGATCGCAGTGTCGTCTTCGAAAACGCGGCGGTAACCGAGTGCTGCAAGAACGGCATCGTAAAAGCGACCTGCACGCTCGAGATCGCGGACACCCAACGAGAGGTGGTGCAGCATGCAGACATCCTTGCCAGGCACGCGCGGGCTGCGCTGGCCGGATTCTACCCTGCCGTGGCGCCGCGTCTACAGGTCACGTCCCGTCCAGTTTCCGCCGGATCCACGGCAACCGCAGTCCGGTGTGGATCCTATATTCTGGGCAGCCACGGAACGGATCGGCTCCTGCATGCAAGCGTCCCAGTTCACCCGTCCTGTTGCCATCGTCATGTTCCTGCCGATGATCGGCCTGGCAGGCTGGGGGTCGTGGTTCGCGACCTATTGCATGAGTGACGGCTGCCTGGGCGTGTTTGCACTTTGGCTTGGCGCAATGGCGGCCTTGTTCCTGCAGGCCCTGCTGGTCTTGCCTCTGCATGCCTGGGCACTGAAAAGGCAAGGGGCCGATGCGGCCAGCCGCTATGTACGCTGGCTGGTGGCATCCAGTATCGCTGTGATGGTGCCCATGTTTGCCGGGTGGGTCTACATGTTCTTCAAGTGGTCCGCGCGCCGCTCAAGCAGGCGGTGCGGCTGCCTTCAACAACTGCGCAGCCACCTGGTCGAACGGGGCGATGTCCTGCAGTGCGCGGCTCATCGCCACTGCGCCTTCCACACTGGCAATCACCAGGCTGGCCAGGCCGGTCGCCTGGGCAGGCGCGTGCCCATCGGCGACGAACGCCTCAGCCAGGTGCCCCTGCCAGCGGGCAAACACCTCGGCGGCCGCCGCGCGTGGCTGGCTCGGCGTGGCCTCCACCGGCTCCTCGACGGCTGCCGCCAGCACCGGGCAGCCGGCACGAAAACCGGTGCGCAGCAGGCGCTCGCGCCACAGCGCCAGGAACTGCTGCAACCCCTGCACCGCGCCGCCCTTCAGCAGTTCGATCAGCAGCGCCTCCACCTTGTCGCCGGCCATCGTGGTGGCCCGTGCCAACAATTCCTGCTTGCCGCCCGGGAAGTGGTGATACGTGGACCCGAGCGGCGCATCAGCCAGTTTGGTCACTTCGCGGATGCTGGTCGCGTTGAGGCCCACACGCGCGAGCATCTGCGCTGCGGCATCGATCACACGCTGGGGGGCATCGGACGATCGCGGGCTCACGGCCGGCTCCTTGCTAAGACAGTCGTCATAGACTAGCGTATCGACCGCTCTATAACAGTCGTCATAATCATGAATCTCTGGTTCCGCCTGCTCCACCTGCTGCTGTGCAGCCTGTTCCGGCCGAAGCTGGAGGCCCCGTTCGGCGTCTCCCGCCTGCAGTTCCGGGTGCTGCCCAACGACCTGGACAGCAACCTGCACATGACCAACGGCCGCTACTGGAACATCTTCGACCTGGGCCGGCTGGACCTGATCCTGCGCATGGGCCTGGGCAAGGTGGCGCTGCGTGAGAAGTGGGCGCCGATTGTTGGCGCCGGCACCATCCAGTTCCGGCGCGAGCTGAAGCCGTTCCAGCGCTTCACCCTGGAAACGCGACTGGTCGGCTGGGTCGGCACACGCGGCATCATGGAGCAGCGCGTACTGATCGGCCCGGAGCAGAAAACCGCCACGCGTGCACTGCTGATCACCGGCATCTACGACCGCCGCGCACGTCAGTTCGTCGGCATGCCACAGATGATGGAATCGATCGGCGTGGTTGCTCCGCCCTCGCCGGCCCTGAGTGCGGCAGCGGAGGCGCTGCTGGCTGCCGATCTGGCGTTGAAGCAGGACCATGATTGACCCCTGCCACGCGGATCAGGGGGCAGACGCCTCCACCATCATGGGGGTCACGAAGGTGATCTGCGTGCGGCCACCCACATGCAGCACATACTCGAAGGTCTGCCGCATCTGGCTGTACGCGCCACCTTCGGGCGCACCATAGTTGGCGCCGACGCTCACGGTGTGCCGACCGGGCGTCAGTGGCTTGAGCATCAGCCAGTAGCCGTCGGCCGCAGCCAATCTCGAGTCGTCGTCATCCGGATCCATGCGGAAGCAACCTTCGCTCTTCACCCGGTGCAGGCGCACGTCACCCAACGGCTGCCCGTCCAGCAGCACCACAGCGCTGACAAGATGGTCGTTGTTGATCGCCGCGCCGGCCTGCAGCTCCTCGCAGGAGACGTCTTCCCCGGTCTGGTAGCTGGCCATGTTGATGATGGGCAGCAACAGGTGCCTGCCTTCGGGCACCACGCACTGCCTGCGTGGCTGGAAGCGGCCATTGGTTCCTGCCAGGTTCCAGACCGGCCCCTCCTGGCCCAGTTCGCACAGGCGACCATCGGGATCCAGGTAAGGCGCAACCCTCTGCTCGTCAGCCCAGCGCCACCAACGCGCTGTCCATTCGCTCAGGGAAATGCCGGCCACCGCCTCACGTGTGACCGGTGACGCTGCAGGCGCGGCAAGGGCGCTCGCCTGACCTGCAAACATCAGTACCGTGGCCACGCCGGCCAAGCGCAGCCTGCTGCCGATTCCGTTCTGCATTCCCTGCCTCGTCGTCCCTGGCGGCCACCGTGCGCGGCCGGCACTACCCCAATCTCAGCGCTTGGGCGCGTTCGCCTGCGCGCGCTTGATCGCCGCCTCGGCCAGCGGTGCCATCAGCGCATAACCCTTCGCCGTCGGATGCACGCCATCGGTTGCCAACTGCGCATCCAGTCCGCCGGCACGGTTGGCCATCGGCGTGTGGTAGTCCAGATAGACCAGCCCGCGCGCATCGGCCTGCCGCTTCAACGCAGCATTCAATGCACGCACCTTGGGCGCAGGTGCTATGCCCGGCATCCACGGGTACTCGCTGACCGGCAACACCGACGCCAGCACCACCGCAATGCCATGCGCTTTGGCCAGATCCAGCATGGCCTGCAGGTTGTCCTCGATCATCGCCTGCGTGGACGGGCCGGTGTTCCCGGCGATGTCATTGGTGCCGGCCAGGATCACCACCACATTCGGGCGCAGCGCCAGCACATCCTGCGAAAAGCGCACCAGCATCTGTGCGGTGGTCTGCCCGCTGATGCCGCGATTGAGGTAACCCTTGCCGGGGAAGAACCTGCTGCTGCCTTCCTTGCCCCAGCCTTCGGTGATCGAATCGCCGAAGAACACCACGCGTGACTGGCCGTCCCGTGGCGCGGGCAATGCAGCATTGGCTGCGCGGTACTTCTGCAGCTGCGGCCAATCGGACAGACGCTGCTGCATGAAGCGCACTTCATCTGGCTGCACCTGCTCCACTGGCTTGGTCAGCAATGGATTGCTGGCCGCCTGCACCAACGCTGGCGTGGCCAGCCCCGCCATGAGCGATCCGGCCAGCAGCCAGGCCAGTGAAGTCCTCCTGCGCATGAGCATCCTCCGTTGTCGACCTGGGCAGTCTAGCGCGGCCTGCCAATGGTCACTTGGCCGATGCAGCCGCCCTTGCCGCCACACCCGTCACCTTCGCCGGCATCCACATGCCCGGCGTCCAGCCACTGGCCTGCAGGATCGCTTTGGCGTCCTTCTGCTGGATCAGCGCGCGCACGGCATCGCGCTTGTTGCCGGCCTGCAGGTAATACGCCTTGGCGATGCGGTAGCCCACCCAGTAACCCAGATCATAGGGCTCCTGCGAACCCGGCGTGTAGTTGTACAGCCAGGGCGTCAGATCGGTGCTGTCCACGTCCAGCGCGAAGGCACTTTCGATATGCACTTCCCTGCCCCGCGTCCAGCCGGCATGCCGGCCATTGCCAACGTTGCCGGAAATCAGCTCGGCGATGAACTCGGCGATCCCCTCGCCCAGCGACTCGCGCAGCACCGTCGCCTGCGGGTCGCCTGCTTCGTACTCGCTCACGCCGGTCTGCTGGATATGCACGTACTCATGCGCGATCACGTGCACGAAGCGGTCCTGCGCGTTGGCGTTCATGAAATCGGCCGCGCACAGTGCTTCCAGGCCGATCACCACGCCATCGGGGTACGTCATGCCCACCGGCTTGCCGCGCCCCACCACGATCGCCACCGGCGGAAACTTCGCCTGCGGATAGATCGCCTGCAGATTGGCGAACACCTGCACCAGTCGCTGCCGCACCGCCGGCAACTCCGCCAGGCAGGCCCGTCCATTGGCGTACAGCGCAGGGTCGCGCGCCATCGCTTCGGCCATGCGCTGGGCGGTCACCCGGCGCAGCTTGGCGAACTGGGCCAGGCTCGGCGTGCCCTGTGCCAGGTACTGCTCAAGCTGGGCCACGCTGGGCTTGCCGCCAGCGGCCTCGTACAGCGCGTAGAAACGGGTGGCATCGGCGGTCAGGATTTCCGGTCCCGGCGCGGCCGCCTGGGCAGTGCCGATCACCCCGCCGAGGGCCAGGGCAAGCAGGCAACGCAATGACACGAACATGGCTCCGTCCTTGGTGGAGTGCACGCGAAGCGCGCAATCTACCACCGCGTCATCGCATGCGCTGCCGTATCGTGCAACGCCCTCCCCTGCTATGCCAGACTCGCGGCGAGCGGCTGCCATGGAAGCAAGGGGAAGACAGGATGATGATCGTTCCAGCCTACTGGGCCGAAGCCCGTCTGCAGGACAGGTACAGGGGCCGCCCGCTGGTGGTACGCCGGTTCGGCTGGTCCGACGACGACCAGGATGCCGCGCAGGCCCATGCCGATGCACGTGCGCGCGAAGCGCTCGATGCCATCCTCAGCGGCCAGGCCGTGCCGCGTCGCGAGCGACGAACCAACTACGGTGTGGAAGGCATCCCGATCCGCGAGCAGATCGTGCAGCGCAGCGATGACGTCATCGTTACCCGCAACAGCTACGGCGCGCTGTGCCTGAACACCCCGGACGTACTGTTTGCGGATATCGACCACGTGTCCACTCCGTCAGGCTGCGCATTGCCGCTGCTCGGTGCGCTGGGGCTTCTGGCGGCCGGTGCGCTGATCGGCGGTGCGCTGGGCAACTTCAACATCGGCCTGGCGGCCGGCGGCATCGCGATGGTGGTGGTCAACCAGATCCTGTCGGGGCGGCGCAATCGACGGCTGGCCCGGTCCGGCGGCGTCGAGGGCATCGCACTGCAGCGCGTGCAGGCATTCGTCGAGCACCACCCCGACTGGCACCTGCGCGCTTACCGCACCCCGGCCGGGCTGCGCATACTGGCGATGCATGCCACGTTCGAACCACAGGATGCGCAGGTGCATGCCTTCTTCAAGGCATTGGGCACCGACACGTTGTATGCACGCATGTGCACGCTGCAGCATTGCTTCCGTGCGCGGCTGACACCCAAACCGTGGCGGCTTGGCATCATCGCGCACATCCGTCCGCCGGTGGCGGCCTGGTCGGCCGAGCAGGCCAGCAACCCCGACCGCCTGGCGTGGATCGCCGAGTACGAAAGAGAAAGCGCCGGCTTCGCCGCATGCGCCTATGTCCGCAGCTTCGGCGATGAGCGCCGCGTGGATGCCAAGGCCGAACGCGTGCGCGACCTGCATGACCGGATGTCGCGTGCGCTGGAGAACCTGCCGCTGGGCTGAGTGCCCGTCGTGCTCAGCGGCCGCCCTGCACGAAGGGTTGGCCCGCCAGCGTGGTTCCCACCTGCAGAGCGACCTGCTGCCCATCCTTGGCGAAGGTGCTACGGCAATTGTTGCCGCCCTTCTGGCAACCCACTTCCGGGAAACCGTCCAACACTTCGGGCGCATCGCGTGGCGGGCTGGCCTGCCATCCTGCGGCATCAAGAAGGCGCTTGGCCTTGCTGTAGGGCATGCCGGCAGTGATGCCCAACGCTGCCAGCTCAGCCGGCAACGGCTGGGCGAATGCAATGCCCGGGACAACGGAAATCGACAGCGATACGGCGAGGATGAAGGCCTTCATGGAGCGAACCCGTAGCGGACATCAGATGCGCAGCGTACCGCAGCTTTGTGGCCGATCCATGCCTGCATCACAGATGGTTACGCAACACCCACAGGGGGATACCTGGCCCGGCTGTGCCCTCGCAGCCCCCCCCCCCCCTGTTCATGGCCCGGTCGTGCACTTCAATGCCTCCAGCTCAAGCTCCTGTTTCAAGCGATGCTGCAGCCAGGTGCTTTTGAAGCGGGCACGTGTTGCCTCCCCCTCTGGCAGCAACCGGGTCAACGCGTCACTCAGCGCGGGGCGCCACTGATCCGGCGCGAGCGACAGTGATCGCTGATTCACCTGCCCACTAGACAGCTGCTTCCATGGCAACATCAAGGCCTTCTGCGATCTCGACAGAAACACCACGTCAGGCTTGCCCTGGCGCTTCACCGTGACCGACATCACCGGATAATCGTCAGTCCACGCCACCGCGTCCCCCCTGAAGTGCTGCTGCACCCGCTGGTGCAGCCCCTTGACAGTCAACGTCCGACGGGCCCACGCCTGCTGATCGGCGAATGTGCACGATGCCGGCGGCATTGACCGCAGTTTCGGATCCAACTCCAGCATCTCAGCGCGATCAAGGCGGCCCGCAATCAGACTGATCGTGGCCTCCTTGGACAGCGGGGCAGCATCAATAGCCGCTTCGAACGCTTCGAACGCTTCGACCGCAGCAGCCGGCAATATCTGCTTGGGCAATTCCTGGCTTCCCGCCGAATCTGTGACACGAACACGCGTGGTGATTCCACGTACATCGCGCTCGATAAGCCAGTGCTCTGAAACACCTCCCCAACCGGACCAATCGTAGGCCACGTCGATGCGCATGGGCCCATCGGCTGCAGCAGCCATAGCGGCCGGACACAGGGCTACGACGACGAGAAACCAGGCCTTCATGACGCTCCTTGGAAAGCGGATTCTGTGGCACATGCAGCCTTCGTGCATCACAACCGGGCATGGCTCGGTGCTACTGGACGCCTGAACCAGAAAGGCCGCCCCGGAGGGCGGCCTTGCCGGATTACTTCGCGTTCTTCACGTAGGTGTCGAACCAGTTGAGCATTTCCGACACCAGCTGCTCGTTCGATTCCAGCGCGGTGTACCAGTGCGGCTCGTTGGGCAGCATCACCAGGCGGGTGGTACCACCATTGCCGCGGATCGCCTGGTACAGCTTGCGCGACTGGAACGGCTCGGTGCCCGGGTTGGCGTCGTCCTCGCCGTGGACCAGCAGCAGCGGCAGCTTGATCTTGTCGGCGTAGAAGAACGGCGAGGCCTTCAGGTACACATCCTGCGCCTGCCATACCGAGCGACGCTCGTTCTGGAAGCCGAACGGGGTGAAGGTCTTGTTGTACGAGCCACTGGTCGCCACGCCGGCCTTGAACAGGTTGGTGTGGGCGATCAGGTTGGCGGTCATCAGGCCACCATGGCTGTGGCCGGTCACGCCGATACGGTTGCGGTCGACCACGCCCAGCTCCACGGCCTTGTCCACCGCCGCCTTGGCGTCGGCTTCCAGCTGTTCCAGATAGGTGTCGTAGGCGTTCTTCGGGTCACCCACGATCGGGAACGAGGCGTTGTCGATGATCGCGTAGCCGGCCAGCAGCATCAGGCGGTACGGCTGCAGACGGGTGAACGTCTGCTGCGAACCGGAGACCTGCCCGGCCTGTGCGGCATTGGCGAAGTCGGCCGGGTAGGCATACAGGATCGCCGGCACGCGCTGGCCTTCCTTGTAGCCCGGCGGCGTGTACAGGGTGAACGACAGGTCCACGCCATCGGCGCGCTTGTAGGTCACCAGGCGCTTCTGTATCTGCCGCACTTCCGGGCTCGGGTCGACCAGCTTGGTCAACGCAGCAGGCTTGGACTGGAACTGTGCCTCGCCGGCCTTGGCATCGTTGATGCGCTCACCGAGCAGACGCACGAATGCGTTCGGCGGGTCCATCACCGACTGGTGCCAGGTCAGGAAGCGACCCGGCGTGTTGCTGAACCCCAGGAACTGCTCGTACGCATCGGCATCACTGCGGAACAGGCGTTCGGTTTTCAACGTAGCCAGATCGAGCGCATCCAGGAACGGACGGTCGCCCTGCGGCGACGCCCCCTGCCCGCGCAGGAACACGGTGTTGCCCTCCTGGCGCACCACCGGCGCACCGCTGGGCAGGCGCTTGAACACCAGGTTGCCCGGGTTGCCGTACAGCTCATCGCTGGACATGTCCCACAGCAGGCGACCTTCCTTCTTCGGCTGGTCCACATCCACGATGCGGGCCTGCATCCAGTGACGGTTCTCGTCGTTCTCGAACTGGAACGACACGGCCGGGTCGGCCGACCACGCAAATCCCTCGAAGCGCTGTGCAGTGCGGGCGATTTCCACCGGCTTGCCGGTGAACGGGGCCTTCAGCATCAGCACGCGATCGCGATGCGGCACGCTCACCTTCCAGTCGCCCTTGTCCAGCGCTTCGGCATAGACCAGGGTGGCCGGATCGGTGGAGCGCCAGTCGTAACCCCGCGGGCCTTCCGGCACACCGTGTACCGGCACGCGATCGGCCAGCGGCAGGCTGGCCAGAACCGTATTGCGGCCATTGGCCAGGTCCAGCACCGCCACATCATTGGCGAAGCGCTGGTAGGTCACCGCATGCGAGAACGGCGCCTTCAGGGTCTCGGTCAGCACATGCACGCCATCGGGTGCGGCGTTGACGTCGTTGTACAGCGCCGGCTGGCCAACCGGGCGCACGCTGCCGGCAGCGGCATCGACCACCGCCAGCTGCGAGGCACCGTAATAGGCGAACAGCTTTTCGTCGTGCACGCTGGTCAGCGTGTCGCGCGCTTCATAGGTGCTGCTCTCGCCACTGCTGCCCAGCGACTCCTGCGCGTCCGGACCGGTGGGCGTACCGCCGTTGGACGGCGCCGGCCCCTGGTTGGCCGGCACCAGCTTCACCAGCAGGTTCTGGCTGCCGCCCAGCCACTGCACCGTGCTGCCGAAGATGGGGTTCAACTGCACGTTCGGCACCTGCTTCACCTGGCCGGTGGCGGCGTCGCCCACCCACAGCTGCACGCTGGTATCGACGGCATTCTGGAAGGCGAAACGGCTGCCATCGGCCGACCACTGTGCGCCACCTGCGCACCCCTGCGGCAGGTTCACCTTGGTGCTCTTGCCGCTGACGATCTCGACCAGGGTGAAGTCGGCCACACAGGCCGGAATGCCATAGCCGCCGGGCGTGTCGTGGCGGCTGCGGTTCTTCGGTTCCAGGCGCACGCCAGCCAGCTTCAGGTACGGCTGGGCGACGCGGGTGATGGACGGATAGGTCTGTGCGGTGGTCAGCAGCAGGCGCTGGCCGCTGGGGTCGATGTTCGGTGCCGGCGGCGGCGGCGCCTTGAGCACCTTGAGCAGGCGTTCCGGCGGCTTGGCGTAGTCGGCGAAGGCCGGGCCGGCGGCCAGCAGGCCGAGCGTGGCAACGGCAACGGCCGCCGCCAGAGAGGTACGACGGATGAGCATCCTTTTCCCCTGGGGTGTGAGTTGGGTACCCGCACGGCGGGCATGGGCCGAATCTAACACCCCCTGCCCACCGGGAAATGGGCCGGAAGGGCTAGTCGCCCCATCCTGCAAAGCGTGGCCCTGCCTGGCCCGGCCCCTCTGGATGCCCTTCGCCTACTGCCGCGCGTGCAACTCCCAGGTGGACAGATAATCAGGATCGATCACCGTCACCCCGCTGGACCGCAACTGGTACTCGCCTGGCGCGGCCGGCAGGTACTGGTCCAGCATGGGCGGCAGGTAGCGCTCATGGCCGTCATCGCCATCGGCCAGCACCAGCCCTTCTTCGGCACTGACCCTCAGCACGGTGCCGGCAAACTGCTCCAGCCCCTGCACCTGGCCATCGCCGCCAAAACGGGTAACGCCCACCAGCACCAGCTTGCCAATCATCTGCGCGGCCTTGGCATCATCCAGATCCAGGGGCGGCAGGGCTCCTCTCGATTCGTTGCTCATCGTGCACCTCGGAAGCCTGCGTGGACATCGTGGACGAGATGCGCGCCCAGTGCTGCGAACGAAGCAGCGCCATGGGGCGACTCGCATGCATGTAGTGGCTCTGCGCATTGCGGGATGCAGAGCCAACCATCGGTGCTCAACTCACGGAAGAATTCTGTCTGAGGCTGCATGAACCGCAGCAACGTCTTCAGCATGTCTGCCAACACCAGCGCACGCTGCCTGCGCGATAGGCTGGTTGCTGATGCGGTAGGTATACGCGTGAACAGGACTGTGCATCGCGGGCCTCCTTGCCGAGGGGAGTGGCCTCGCAGGACCACGTTCAACGCTGCGCAAATGTGCCGGAAACAAGCTGGCGGGTGTCGGTCGCGGGAAAACGGCAGGGAGGCCTGCAATTCAAGGCCACGCCAGTGCTTGATCGACTCACGGCTGGATGCTGCCACCTCTCAAGGAATGAGGAAGTGAAGAAAATTCCATGGCATCCAGAGCCGACTGCGCGCCGCCAGGGAGAGCCCGGCGCTGGCAACTCCGCTTGCAGCAAACACCTGAGGTCCGAAGCGCCCGACCCCGGTGCCAGCAATCGTCAATTGCATTTAACCTGTGATTCACCTGGGCCACTTTAGGGTCAGCGCTCAACATGCAGGGAACGCTTATGCTTGGGTACGCATTCACACGGCCGTGGACGATCGTCCTAAGTGCGGCCTCGCTCTGCGCCTGCGCACACGCGACTGACCATTCGTCGACTTCTCAAGGACCCGCTCCCATGGCATCGACTGCCTCCGACGCCGCAACGCCGTCTGCGCTCACCGCAGATCAACTTCTGTTGCGCCTGCTGGATCTGATCAAGGACACCACCTCCACCCGTGAACTGACCCTTGAACGGGTATCGCAGGCCATGCAGGCGCCCGCGCAGAGTTTCGGCCCGGGTCATTTCGGCTACGGCGGCACGCTGACGCCGGAATGGAGCTACGGCCTGGAAATCAAGACGGCTGGCGCCGCCGATACGCGTCTCGATCTCAATTTCATCGACACCACTGCCGAGCGCAAAGCCAACGCATCGGCGATCTGCCAGGTCGACTTCGATCAGTTCGCCTCGGGTCTGCAGGCCGCGGGCTTCAAGCGTGAAACCATCCGCGGCGAGCACGGCCGCGTCATCCATGACCGTTTCGATCGCCCGAACCTGAGCATCAAGGTCGACACGATGGCTGAGAATCCGACCCCGTCTGGCGAGCCGGCGCATGCCTGCGTCCGCCTTGTCACCGTGCAGTAAGGAGCAGCGCACCATGCCTACGCTTTCAGCGGATACGGAACGCCTGCTGACCGAATTTGCAGGAAAACCCGATGTAACGACCGATCAGGTCGACAACCTTCGCAAGGCCATTGCCAATTCTCCGGCGCTGGCAACCCAGGTCGACTTGGCCATCACCGCCGGTCATCTGCAGCGCTTTGAGCTGCTGCCTGCCGACAGCAGTGTGGGCGGCGAGTACGACGGCGGCGCAAAGACGATCAGCCTGCCGGCATCCAGTCTGTCCACACCAGCGGGGGACAGGCACGACGCGGCAGAGCTGACCTTCGTACTGGGCCATGAGCTGCAGCATGGGTTCAATGATGCAGCGACCGAACGGGCCTATAAGCAGTTTGATTCCGATATTGCAGACATTGCCGCACGCGATTCGACCCACGACTACACCCAGGCCATCGGCACCCTGCTCGCAGCCAACCGGCGCGACGAGGCATCGGCGAACATCGAGGGCTGGAATGCGCTGGTCGGCATGGTCAAGACCGCCAAACCGGACGCCACGCTGGAAGATCTCTACAAAGCAAGTACCCGTGCAGAGGAGTTCGTGCGCGTGCAGCCCGGCCCGCCGATGACCTATGCCGCGCATCCGGACCTGACGCTCAATGCAGACCTGAGCATGACCGCCACTGCCGCCAACATCGAGGGCATGGGCAAGCACTACTACGACGAAGGTGTGTCGTCGCGGCTGGGTCCCAACGGCAATTCGGATTACCAGAACTACTACGCCACCGATGCCATCGGCCGCGCCTGCAAGGAAGAGGCCAAGAACCCCGCACCCGATGGCATCAGCCGGATGTCGGTGAACATGGCACAGCTCGGCCTGCAGGAAAGCCTGCTGGAACAGAACGGTCTCTCTCTGGGTAAAGGCACTCCACCACGGCAGCCCTACTTCGATACCAGCACCTCGCCGTCCACGCTGCACTATTTCGACCACACCGAGGGCACCTACGCCCACGTGCCCATCACTGCACAGGCAACCACACCCGTGCCGACCGAAGCGCAGGCTGCGCCGTTGGCGGGTGGCAACGACCGTGCCCTGCACGATCAGATCCGCGGCAAGGTGGCAGAGCTGGATGCCGCCAACGGCCGCAGCTTCGACGCCTCCAGTGAACGACTGAGCGCAAGCCTGCTGGTACTGGCCCGCGAGAACGGCCTGGACCGCGTGGATCATGTGGTGCTCAGCCGGCAGGCAGGCGATGTCGCTGCGGCGCAGAACGTGTTCGTGGTGAAGGGCGCGCTGGATGATCCTGCGTCGCTGCGTGCATCGGCAGCCACGGCCGAAGCCGCGCAGCGGCCGGTGCAGGAAAGCCTGGACAGCCTCGCCCTCGTCAACCAGCGCCAGGCCGACCACGCCTCGCAGGAACAGACGCGCCAGCAGGTGCAGGAACAGCAGCGCAGCGCGTTGTCGCACTGACGTCAGGGACAGCGCCGGGCACCACCCGGCGCAACCCAAGCATGGGCCACGCTAGAATGCACCCATGCGTACCGTCCATGCCCTCCGCTATATAACCCCCTTGCGGGAAGGTGGCTCGCTGCCTGCCGTGGTCGAGACCGACGACGACGGTATGGCGGTGCTCAAGTTCCGTGGCGCTGGCCAGGGGCCCAAGGCGCTGATCGCCGAGCTGATCGCAGGCGAGATGGCACGCGCGGTGGGCCTGCCGATTCCGGAGATCCTGTTCGTCGAGCTGGACAGCGAATTCGCCCGCACCGAGCCCGACCCGGAGATCCAGGACCTGATCCGCGCCAGCGAGGGCCTGAACCTGGGTCTGGATTACCTGCCCGGCGCGATCAACTACGACCCGGCGGCGATGCCGGTGGACGCCGACCTGGCCTCGCGCATCGTCTGGTTTGATGCATTCACCAGCAACGTCGATCGCACCACGCGCAATCCGAACCTGATGGTCTGGCACCGCAAGCTGTACCTGATCGACCACGGTGCGGCGATGTACTTCCATCACGACTGGGCCAACGCCGGCGATGCCTGCGAGAAGCCCTTCGTGCTGATCCGCGACCACGTGCTGCTGTCGTTCGCCAGCCGCATCGCCGAGGTGGATGCCGAACTGGCCGCGCGCCTGCCGGATGCGGAAATCGAGCGCATCGTCGGCCTGGTGCCGGACAGCTGGCTGGTTGATGAGCCGGCCTTCGACAGCCCGCAGGCTTACCGGCAGGGCTACATCAACTACCTGAAGCATCGCCTGAAGGTGCGTGCGGTGTTCGTGCAGGAGGCCATCCGTGCCCACGCTGCACACGTATGACTATGCCGTCATCCGCGTGGTACCGCGGGTGGAACGCGAGGAGTTCATCAACGTCGGCGTGATCGTGTCCTGCCCGGGCGCACGGCACCTGGAAGCGGCAATCGAGATCGATGCCGCGCGCCTGCACGCCTTCGCGCCGGCGCTGGATATTGAAGCGCTGCAGCCGTGGCTGGATGCCATCGTGGCGATCTGCCGGGGCGATGCCGGCGCCGGCCCTATCGCGCAGCTGCCTGCGCGCGCGCGCTTCCATTTCCTGACCGCCAAGCGCAGCTCGGTGGTGCAGATGTCCAGCACACACGTAGGCCGCACGGCGGACCCGGCGGGCGTGGTCGAACACCTGATGGCAAAGATGGTTCGGGTACCTGCCTAGCGCACTACTTGCCACCGCCCCAGCGTGCAGTCATTTCGCTGCGGATCGGCGTGCGCTCGGTGTTGCTGTCCGTCGCCGTGAAGCGCATCGCCTTGACCGCATTCAACGCCCAGCCACTGAAGGCCGTCGACGGCTTGGCCTCCACCACCTTTACGTCATACGTCCGGCCGCGCTTGTTGACCGAATAGGCCACGGTCACCTCCTCCGCGAACGGCACACGGCCGGGGTCGACATTGAGTTGTGGGCGGAAGGTGCCCTCCACCGGCTTCCAGTACGTCAACGCTTCGGCCTGCGGCAGCTGCAGCGGCTCGGGAGATGCGGCGGTGGCGACCTGGCTCAGTGCCAGGGCAAGCGTGATGGCAGCAACACGGAGCAGCATCGGGGGCATGGTTGTCATTCCTTGTACGCCAGTGGTTGGTTTCAAGCGTACGCCATCAGGGGCCTTTGCGGTTCACCGCAACGGTTACCGTGAAGTAGGGAATCGCGCTCCACTGCGTGCGCGGATGGTGCAGCGATTCCACGCCCATGCCGATCTGGTACTTCACGCTGCCCGGCTGCTCATGCCAGAAATAAGGCGCGCCGCTGCTCCAGCCACAACATACATATGTCAATGACGGCATGCCAAAGGTCTGCTGCAGATAGGCTTCGATCTTCGCCGCCGAGGCACCGCTGACGCGATACCGCGCTTCCATCGGCTGGATGTAGGAATCGTCGTCCTGCGTGCAGCCTAGGTATTCCAGCTCGGCTGGTTTGCGTCCCATCGCCTGCAGGAAATCCTGGCAGACGGTGTCGGGGCGGGCCAGGCCTTCGGAGCGGCCGTGCAGTTCCCACTCTGCGATCGCACTGGTAGGCGCCTGCGCGCTGGCAGTGACGGCGCTGCCGATCAGAAGCAGCAGCCCAGCACTGCTTCCGAGGCGGACGAAACAGGAGGCAGACAGACGCAACAGGGTGATGGCAGATCCTCCGTGGGCGTGACGACATGCCATCGTAATCGACTGGCGCAGCCACCCGGTGCGAACGCTTCGATCAACGCTCCCCCGCAGCAGCGACGGACCCACAACGGGCACGTCGCTGTTGTCGGCTCAGGCCAATGAAGGCCCGCGGTTCTCGTGCTGGCGGCTGTCGAGGGCGAGTTGCTGCTCACGCTGCCGATGGTCACCGGCCAGATCGCGCACCATGTCGTCCATCGAGCGCGCGGGCTGCGCCGTATCCACACTGGCGCGCTCACCGGGAATCAAGCCGGCGACCCACAGGCGATCTCCGGCCATCATGACCCGGTCGACGCGCCCGGCATCGTCGATACCGTTGCGCTTGGACTCCAGCACGGCCTGCATGACGTGCTCATCGCCAATGGTTCCGGGTACTCCCTGGCGGATGCGCTCGAACAACGCTGCATCCCTGGGCGACAGCGAATCCACGCCACTGCGCTGTGGCAGCGGTTCCTGCGTGGCCGGGCCAGCGACCGGTGGATTCGCCGCAGCCTGCTGCCGCGCCTGTACCTGCTCCGGCTGGAACTCCGCCCGCGTATAGGGCGGACGCTGTGGCGGCCAGTTCTCTGCTCGGTCGAATTCGGTGGTGGGGGCAAACTCGCGCGCCACCGCTGCATCGTTCAACTGCCGGCGCGCATCTTCATCGATGGTGTTGCCCGGGCGCAGGGGCAGGCCGTAGTCCTGCTGGAAATTGCGCATGGCCGCCTGCATGCCGGCATCAAACGTGCGCGCCTCGCGCTCGGCACGTGGGTTCGGTTCGGCAAGGTACCCCAGCTCCTCCAGCTGGCGGCGCATCTCGAACACCGGCTCGCCCTTCTCACCTGGGCGCAGGTTACCGTCGGCCAGCGGCCCGGTCAGATCGGTCACCGTCCGGCGCTTGAAGTCCGGATCGACCGCCAGCGTGTCGGTGCGCATGCGCTCCAGCAATGCATCGTCGATGCGACCATTGGCCGGACTGATGCCCCGCTCGGTCTGGAAGCGGCGCACGGCCTGCTCGGTGGAAGAACCGAAGTCCCCATCGGGCTTGATCGCGGCATTGGCGTTGTTGCGGATGTCCAGCCGCTGCAGGTACTGCTGTGCTTCCAGCACCTTCTGGTTGGCATCACCACGGTGCAGGTCCATCGTCCCAGCGGGCCCCTGCTGGATCGGCACCGGCATCTGGAAGCCCGGCTGCTGAACGCGCTGGACCAGGCCGGCGACCTGCGATTCCCATCCGGTGGCCAACGTGGCGATGGCGTCCGGATAGGGACTGTCGTTGTTCAACTCACCGCCATTGACCGAGGCTCTCGCCTGTCGGTAGTCGACATGGCTGGCGTTGACGTTGTCGGACAGCCGCGCGCCGAACATGCCATCGCGCATCCCCACCACCAGCACCTTGGTGGCGATTTCCGCTTCGGCCGCCCGCTCCGGGTGCTCGACCAGCTCGCGGCCCATTCCCAGCGCCTCGCCCAGCCGCTCGTAGTTGTTGACGTGGGTAAGGTGGGCAAAACCCCGGCCGAAATACTCTTCACCGCCGAAGTAGCGCAGATCCACTGCCTGCTTCCTGCCCCAGTCTTCCTCTGGCGCGGCGAAATTGCGCGATTCGTGCTGCGCCGTGGCCAGCACGTAAGCAATCTGCCGGTGATCGGTAACGCCATTGTCGATACAGGTGCGGACGATCATCTCGACCGACTGGTCCCGGGTCAGGCCGAAGCCTGACCCACCCTTTCCATAGCCTTCGCTCATCCTTCAGCTCTCCAGTTCCGGAACGCATCCATTCGTCAGGGAAGGACCTACTTCAGCAGGTCCGATTCAGTAGGGACCTGGCCCCTGCAGGTGTCATAGCGGCGCATCAGCAGCGTGCGTGGTTCGGTTCCGCGCAGTTGGATGACCTTGTCTTCCCGCTCGCACGGGCTTGCCTTGCCGCGCAGTACGAACCGGCCGTTGTCGATATGGTCGATGTCACGTCCACCGATGGCCGCTTCCAGTGCCTTGGCACGCACATAGCGATGGCCCTTGGCATCAAACAGGTAGAACGCGTGGACGGGAACGTTGTAGACACCGTTGTTGTCCTGCCATACCTGCAGGTCTGGCAAGCCATCGCCGTTGAAGTCAGAAGCGGTCAGCAGCATGGCGGCCGCAGCATGGGCATTGGCACCGGCGCGGGTCAGGCGTGGCTGCATGTCCGTGACGGCCACCTTGCGGCCGCCACGGGTCACGCCCATGCTCCGCACCTGACAGGTCATCACGTTATCGGTGCCGCTGCAGTCGGCCACCTGGAAGACCACCTGCAGCGCAGGCGTGATACTGCCCTCGCCGGGCTGCAGGACGATCCTGCCCTGCCTATCGGGTTCGCCATCTGCGGTATGAGCGGCGACCTGCGTGGGTGCCGGGGCCGCCTTGGCTTCAGCAACCAGGGCCGCCGCACCACCGCCCTGCAGCTGGCGGGCACGCAGCAGAGTCATGTGTATACGGCACTGCTGCGAATCCAGTTGGGCAGCGGCATTGCCACCTTCCGGGCAACGACGGTCACGCTGGCGCAGCCATTGCCGCTGCAGATCGCGCAGTACCTGCTGATCATTGGCCGTCATCGTGGAGCGCGCCGCGCTGTAGGCGGCGTTGAGCGCATCGTCGTGAGCCTTGAATTCAGCGTCGACACAGCGACGACGAGCGTCCAGCGCCGTGCCCGCATTGGCCATGCACGGCGCATAGGCGGGGCTCAGGTAGCGCACATCGCCGGCGATCAGTTCGGCACCGCTGGGCAGCTTGCGTACGGTGGGCGGGAGCGAGGCCTGTGCCGATGCCCACAGGCAAGGGCCAAGCAGAAGCAGCCCAGCCAGCAACCGGGTGGCACGCCCCGGCAGGCGTTCTGAGTTCAGCATGCGATTCCTTCCGTGGGGCTTGGCCAGCCCCGTCCTGTTCCGATGATGGATCCTGCACGCTCACCCACGCAACTTCAGCGACAGCGGTCACATCACGCATGCCGGCCTCGGAGCCGGACGCTATTCCGGCAACGCATACGCCATCACGTAATCCCCGGCCGGCGTCTCCATGAAATGGTGCCCGCCAGCCATGATGACCACGTATTGCCGCCCGCCCTGCTCGTACACCATCGGGTTGGCCTGGCCACCGGCTGGCAGTTTGGTGTGCCACAGCTCCTTGCCGGTCTTCAGGTCGATGGCACGCAGCAGGTCATCGGTCGCTGCGGCGATGAAGATCAGGCCGCTGGCGGTCACCACCGAACCGCCATTGTTCGGCGTGCCGATTTCAATGGGCAGGCCGGAGCGGATGCCGAAGGGGCCGTTGCCACGCGCGCTGCCGAACGGCCGGTCCCACAGCAGCTTGCCGCTGCGCAGGTCGATCGCACGGATACCGCCATAGGGCGGCTGCTTGCACAGCAAGCCAGTGAACGGCAGCCGCCAACCGGCGTTGACGTCGATGCCATAGGGCGTGCCGACCTGCGGATCCCCTGCGCCTTCGGCACCGCCCTTGTCGGCGCGCATCTGCTCGCGCGGCAGCCAGCCCTTGCGGTCGGCTTCGGCGCGCGGCACCAGCCGGTTGTAGTTGGGCATGTCGTTGTAGTTGGCCACGATCACGCCACGCCGCGTATCGATGGCCACGCTGCCCCAGTCCGAGCCACCGTTGTAGCCGGGGTATTCGATGGAGTGGTGATCGCTGCTGGGCGGTGTGTAGAACCCTTCGTAATGTGCCTTGCGGAACTGGATTCGGCAGACCAGCTGGTCGATGGGGGTGATGCCCCACATGTCGCGCTCGGTCAGCGCGTCGTCGCGCCGCAGTGTGTGGTACAGCGAGAACAGCTGGGTGGCGGCGCGCTGCTCGGGCTCCACGCCGCCCTGTGGCACCTTGCGCTCCTCGGCCGGGGTCAGCAGCTGGCCGTTGCGACGGTCGAGGATGTACATGTCGCCCTGCTTGGTGGGCAGCAGGATCGCCGGCACCTTTCCCGATGCCGTCGGGTAGTCGATCAGGCTGGCCTGCGAACCCAGGTCGTAGTCCCAGACGTCCTTGCGCACGGCCTGGAAGTGCCAGACCGGCTTGCCGGTAGCCACATCGATGGCGACCAGCGAGGTCGCGTACCTGTTCTGGTTTTCGGTGCGCGAGCCACTCCAGTAGTCGCCTGCGGAATTGCCCATCGGCAGGTACACCAGGCCCAGTGCTTCATCGCCGGTAGCGGTGGTCCACATGTTCGGTGTGCCACGTGTGTAGGTCTGCTCGCGCGGTGGCAGGCCGCTGCGCTCGGGCTGGTCCATGTCCCACGCCCAGCGCAGCTTGCCGCTGATCGCGTCGTAGGCCTGGATGACGCCGGAGGGCGCGTCGCGGCGCTGGCCGTCCAGTACCTGGTGGCCGGTGACGACGACACCGCGGACGATCGCCGGCGGCGAGGTGATCGATACGTAACCCGGCGGCACCTCGCCCATGCCCAGGGTGATGTCGACCTGGCCGTTGTTGCCGAAATTCGCGCAGGGGCGACCGCTGTCGGCGTCCACCGCGATCAGGCGACCGTCCAGCGTGCCTTCGATGATGCGTGCGCTGCAGGCTGAGCGGCTCCCTGGCGCCGCGCTCCGGTGGGTGCGGGTCGGCGGCGGTGCGGGCAGCGCGAGATCGGCAGCCACGTCAGCGAGTGCGGCATCGGCGAGGGTCGGCGCGCTGGGCAGCTCGTAATAGGACACGCCACGGCAGGCGGCCGTGTACGGGATCGACGCATCCTTCACCTTCGGATCGAAACGCCATAGCTCCTTGCCGCTGCCGGCATCGAGGGCGATCAACTGATTGCGTGCGGTGCACAGGTACAACCGATCACCGATCTTCAGTGGCGTGGTTTCCGCACCCCAGCGCTTCTTCGGCAGGTCGCCGGTGCGGAACTGCCACGCCAGTTGCAGGGTTCCCACGTTTTCCGGGGTGACCTGCTGCAGCGGCGAATAGCGGGTGGCCGCATTGCTGCGCCCCCATGCCGGCCAGTCGCCCTCGGCCGGTTGGTCGGCAGGCTGCAGGCCGGTGGTGTCACGGGTGGGATCAAGCCCGGCGCTGACCGCCGGCTCGGGGAACGGCTGATGCCCGTCGACCACGCCATGCGGGGTGAACGCGAGGCCGAAGGCGGCCACGAAGACCAGCATCAGTACAGCGGCCACGCTGCGCGACAGCCGCCTGGGCACCGGCGCCTGCAGGGTCGGCGCCAGCAATGCCAGGACGATGCCGAGGGCGGTCACCAGGCCCAGCCGCGGTACCCAGCGCCAGTAATCGCTGCCCGACTCCCACCAGGTCCACAGCAGGCTGCCGATGAACACCAGTGCGTACAGCAGTGCACCGCTACGCCGATTGCCCCACAACAGGATGCCGCAGACCAGCAGGCCCAAGCCGGCGATGGCGTAGTACCAGGAGCCACCGAGGCTGAGCAGCCACGCACCAAGGCCGCCGATGACCAGGCCGAGCACGATCAGCAACAGGGCCAGCACGGTAACCAGAGGATGGCGGGGCGGAGGCGCGGAAGCAGACTGCGGCGTGGCGGACATCGTCGATCTCCGGGGGCAGCATGCGCCCTTATGCCACCGTCACCGTGAAGTGCGTGCGTATTTTCGACTGCAGACACGACGACGCCGGCACAAGGCCGGCGTCGTCGGGTACCTCAGCATCGCGGCAGGATCACTCCTGCGCGGCGTCCTCGCTGCTGGCAGCAGCCGGTGCGCCGTCGGTCGTGGCCGGGGCGGCGGCGGCCACCTCGTCCTCGTCCTCGTCGATCGAGGCATCCATGCGCTCCACCGCCTGCAGCTTCTCGTCCTTGGACAGGCGGATCAGGGTCACGCCCTGGGTGTTGCGGCCGACGCGGCTGATTTCCGAGCCACGGGTACGCACCAGGGTGCCGCCGTCGGAGATCAGCAGGACTTCATCGTCGGTACCCATCAGCACCGCGGCAACCAGCTTGCCATTGCGCTCGGTGGTCTGGATGCCGATGACGCCCTGCGTGCCACGACCCTTGCGCGGGTAGTCCGGCAGCGGGGTGCGCTTGCCGTAGCCGTTTTCGGTGGCGGTGAGGATGTAACGCAGGTTCGCGTCGTCGGCACCTTCGATCAGCGCATCGCCCGTGGCGATGGCCTCCTCGACACCGTTGTCGTCCTCGTTCTCGTCCTCGATGCCGCCAGCACTCTCGGCCACGATCAGGCTGACCACTTCCTCGCCGGCCGGCATCCTGATGCCGCGCACGCCGGTAGCGGTACGACCCATCGAGCGGACCTTGTCTTCACCGAAGCGCACGGTCTTGCCGTTGGAGGCGAACAGCAGGATGTCACGCTCGCCATCGGTCAGGCCGACGCCGACCAGCGCATCGCCCTCGTCGAGGTTGATCGCGATCTTGCCGCGGGCCAGACGGAAGGCGAACTCGCCCAGCGGGGTCTTCTTGACCGTACCGTTCTTGGTGGCGAAGAACACGAACTGGCCATCGGCGTACTCGCGCACCGGCAGCACGGCCTGAACGCGTTCGCCCGGCTCCAGCGGGATCCAGTTGATGATCGGGCGACCGCGGGCATTGGAACCGGCTTCAGGCAGCTGGTACACCGGCAGCCAGAACACCTTGCCCGAACTGGTGAAGGTCAGCAGCGTGTCGTGCGTGTTGACCAGCCACAGCTGCTCGATGAAATCCTCTTCCTTGGTCGACGCCGCGCTGCGGCCACGGCCGCCTCGACGCTGGGCGCGATAGGCGCTGACCGGCTGGCGCTTCACGTAACCGGCATGCGACAGGGTGACCACCACGTCTTCCGGGGCGATCAGATCAAGGATGTCCAGGTCTTCTTCGCTGTGGCGGATCTCGGTACGGCGCTCGTCACCGAACTCGGCCCGCACGTTGATCAGCTCTTCGCGGATCACCTGCAGCAGGCGATCGGGATCTTCCAGGATATGGATGAGCCCGGCGATCACTTCCAGCAGCTGCTTGTATTCCTCGGTCAGGCGGTCCTGCTCCAGCCCGGTCAGGCGGTGCAGGCGCATTTCCAGGATCTGGGTCGCCTGGATCTCGGTCAGCTGGTAGCCGCCTTCGATCAGGCCCACGCCCTTGGGCAGGTCATCGGGACGCGAGGCTTCGGCACCGGCGGCGCCGAGCATCGAACCGACCAGGCCCGGTTCCCACAGGCGCGCAAGCATGCGCTCGCGTGCCTCGGTGGGGTTCGGCGAGGTCTTGATCAGTTCGATCATCTCGTCGATGTTGGCCAGCGCAACGGTCAGGCCTTCCAGCACGTGGGCACGGGCGCGCGCCTTGCGCAGCTCGAACACGGTGCGGCGGGTAACCACTTCGCGACGGTGGCGGACGAAGGCCTCCAGCATCTGCTTGAGGTTCATCAACTGCGGGCGGCCGTCGACCAGCGCCACCATGTTGATGCCGAACACCGACTCCATCTGGGTCTGCTGGTAGAGGTTGTTGAGCACAACCTCGGCCGACTCGCCGCGCTTGATTTCGATGTAGATGCGCATGCCGTCCTTGTCGGACTCATCGCGCAGCTCGCTGATGCCTTCGATCTTCTTTTCCTTGACCAGCTCGGCGATCTTCTCGATCAGACGCGCCTTGTTCACCTGGTAAGGAATTTCAGTGACGATGATCGATTCGCGGCCGTTGTCGGCCACTTCGACATCCGCCTTGGCACGAATGCGCACGCGGCCACGGCCGGTGCGGTAACCGGCGATGATGCCGGCGGTGCCGTTGATGATGCCCGCAGTCGGGAAATCCGGGCCCGGGATGAACTCCATCAGGCCGTCGATATCGATTTCCGGATTGTCGATCAGCGCGATGCAGGCATTGATCGATTCGGTGAGGTTGTGCGGCGGAATGTTGGTCGCCATGCCCACCGCAATACCGGCCGAACCATTGACCAGCAGGTTCGGGAACCGGGTCGGCATGACCGTCGGCTCCAGTTCCTTTTCGTCGTAGTTGGGCTGGAAATCGACGGTTTCCTTGTCGATGTCCGCCATCAGCTCATGCGCGAGCCGCGACATGCGCGCCTCGGTGTATCGCATCGCCGCGGCGGAGTCGCCGTCGACCGAACCGAAGTTACCCTGGCCATCGACCAGCATGTAGCGCAGCGAGAACGGCTGTGCCAATCGCACCAGCGTGTCGTACACCGACTGGTCGCCATGCGGGTGGTACTTACCGATGACGTCACCGACGATACGTGCCGACTTGAAGTAGGGCTTGTTGCTGTGCGCGTTGAGTTCATTCATCGCAAACAGCACACGACGATGCACCGGCTTGAGGCCATCGCGCGCATCTGGCAGCGCGCGCCCCACGATCACGCTCATGGCGTAATCGAGGTAGCTCTTGCGCATCTCGTCTTCCAGGTTGACCTGGATGATTTCCTTGGCGGTTTCTGCCATTCGGGTTCCGTTGTCTGGTAGCGGTCCAGTCCGGCGCATCCACCCGGGGGTGGTCGTGCCGGAACCTCGATTCAACCGCTGGATTCTACCACACGGGGCCGTTTTCCGCCTGCCTTTACGGTGATTTTACCGGCACAAATCAGGAACTTAGGGGGTTGCCGGCCAGCGGCCGGCACTACCGGACGCCGGGGTCGGAGCCCTTTCCAGCGGAAAGGCACCCGCCCCCTGCCCGCGTCAGCCGCCGAAGGCAGCGCGCATGTTCTCCGCGGTCGGGTTCAGGATCACCCCCCGCTCGGTCACGATGGCATCGATCAGCTCGCCCGGGGTGACATCGAACACCGGGTTCCAGGCGGCGATGCCCTCGGCCACGGTGCGGGTGCCGCCCACGCCGTACAGTTCGCCCGGATCGCGCTGCTCGATCTCGATCTGGCTGCCGTCCACGGTATCCATGTCCACCGTCGAGGACGGCGCCACGACCATGAACTTCACCCCGTGGTGGCGGGCCGCGATGGCCAGCTGGTAGGTGCCGATCTTGTTGGCCGTATCGCCATTGGCGCAGATGCGGTCAGCGCCCACGATCACCCACTGCACCGCACCGGTCTTCATCAGGTGCGAGGCGGCCGAGTCGGCGATCAGCGTCGCGTCGATGCCGTCCTGCTGCAGCTCCCACACGGTCAGGCGCGCACCCTGCAACCACGGCCGGGTCTCACCTGCGAACACACGGGCGATGCGGTCCTGGGCCATGCCGGCGCGGATCACGCCCAGCGCCGTACCGAAGCCGGCGGTGGCCAGCGAGCCGGTATTGCAATGGGTCAACACGCCGCTGCCGGCCTCGATCAGGCCGGCACCGAGTGCGCCCATGTGGCGGTTCGCGGCCAGGTCTTCTTCGGCGATCGCTTGCGCTTCAGCCTCCAGCAGCGCCTTCCAGTCGGCACCGGCAGCGCTAAGGCAACGTCGCATGCGTGCCAGCGCCCAGGCCAGGTTCACCGCGGTCGGGCGAGAGGCATTCAGCCGCTGCAGCGCCGGTTCCAGCTGCTGCAGGGCATGCGCGCCATCGGCCGCCTGCACATCACGTGCGGCCAGCACCACACCCCAGGCGGCGGCGATGCCGATGGCCGGCGCACCGCGCACGGTCAGGGCGTGGATGGCGGCAGCCACCTCATCGCTGTCATGGCAGGCCACATGCTCGACCACGAACGGCAGCTTGCGCTGGTCGAGCAGTTGCAGGGCATCGCCGGTCCACAGGATCGGGCGGATGTGGTCGTAGCGGGCGTAGTCGAGGTCGGTGGCGGTATTCATGGCCCTATTGTAGGGCCACGCCACGCACGGATGGCCCCTGTCCGGGGTCAGTTCACCGAGAATTCGGCGCGGCAGCCGCCATCGACCCAGATGCCGTTGCGGTTCCAGCCCCAGGTGCTGCCTTCCTCGCACGGGGTGCTGGAAAGCTGGTTGGAGAGGGTGGCGCTGGTGGAGATGCTGGCGCCACAGAAGCGGCGCTTCTTGGACTTGGATTCGCAGGTCAGCCGGCGCGGCATGTCGACGAAACGGCCCTGCTCGTCGGCCACCTCGAAATCACCCTGGCAACCGCGGGTGGTCCACACCTCATTGCGCTTGTAGCCCCAGCCCTGCCCTTCCCGGCACGGAAGCACCGACAGCTGCCGCAGCAACCGTACCGGCGCACCGTCCAGGCGTACCGGGCAGCTCTGCGGGCGACCATTGGACTCACAACGCACTACCCGCCGCACCAGGCGCTTGCGCCCCTCGGTCGGCGGCGCTGCAGCATTCTCTGCCGGGCGCGCACGAAATTCCGCGCGGCAGCCCAGGGTCACCCACACGCCACTGCGGTCGGTGCCCCACTCGCTGCCACGGATGCAGCTGTTGCTGGACAACTGGCGGATCAGGTCGACGCCGTTGCTGACATCGATGTCGCAATGCACCCAACCCATGTCGCGGGATTCGCAGGTCACCACTTCGCTGTCATAGCCAAGCGACTGCGCCGATGCGGTCGACGGAAGCAGGCCACCCCATATCGCCACGGAGTACATCGGTGCCGCTACGACCGCAAACCACTTGACCAAAGCCTTCCCCATGAATGGATGAACCACGACGCAAGTGTGCGGTATCGGCTGTGATAAGAGCATCATCGTGCTTGCTGAATCAAGCGCGCAGACGCGTGTTTTCGTTCAGCCTGCCAGGTGCAGGGGAGATCGGCTCATGCGTGCGCGAAATCGAATGCAAGCACGTCGGCGATGCGCGGTGTGCGGTGCATCGCCATCAGCAGGCGATCAATGCCAACGGCAACACCGGCACAGGCGGGCATTGCAGGCAGTGCATGCAACAACGCTTCATCCAGCGCGGGCTGTACCTGCCCCCGTGCATGGCGACGCTGCAGGTCATGCTGGAAACGCGCGCGCTGTTCAGCCGCATCGTTCAGTTCGTTATAGCCATTGGCCAGTTCCACCGCGCCCAGGTACAGCTCGAAACGCTCGGCCAGCGGCGGTGTGCCGGGGCGGATGCGCGCCAGTGCCGCCTGGCTGGCGGGCCAGTCGTGGACCACGGTCATGACCGTGTCATCGAAGTGCGGTTGGATACGGTGGGTCATCAACAGATCCAGCCAATCATCGCGGGTCAGGCCTACCGGATCGATGTGCACCTCGCCCAGCGCGGCGCGCAGTTGGCCCTCATCGGCATCGAACGGGTCCACGCCGGCCTGTTGCTGGAACAGTTCGCGATAGCTCAGCACGCGCAGCGTCGCGCTGCGGCCAACCAGCGCCAACGCCTGCCCCACCAGTTCCGCGGTTTCCTGCAGCAACCGATGGTGGTCCCAGCCAACCCGATACCACTCCAGCATGGTGAACTCGGGATTGTGGCGGCCACCGGCTTCGCCATTGCGGAACACCCGGCCCAGCTCATAGCAGTCGCCCACGCCGGCAGCGAGCAGGCGCTTGAGCGGGAACTCCGGCGACGTGCGCAGCCAGCGGCGGCGTCCGCCCGCATCGACGTGGCCGCTGAAATCGGTGTGGAAGCTGTCGATGTTCGGCTCGGTGTTGCCGGCCACGGAAAGGATCGGCGTTTCCACTTCCAGCACGCCACGCTCGGCAAAGAAGCGTCGCACCAGCGCATTGAGGCCGGCACGCTGTTGCAGGCTGCGCAGCAGTGCCTCGCTCACAGGATGCCCTCCGGGCGCGGATGGTCCAGCGGCAGGGTCAGAAGATCGCGCGTGTCATCGATGTAGCCACTGGCCAGGTACAGGCGGCGCGCCAGCTCGTTGTGATGGTTCACCTCCAGCCGCAGCCGGCTGACCCCGCGCCCGCGCGCGCGTTGTTCGCAGATGGCCAGTGCCCGCTTGCCACGGCCACGGCCACGTGCCCGATGGCTGAGGTAGAGCTCGTCGAGCAGCATGAAATGGCCGCCCTGCTCCAGGCTGAAGCCCATCGCGATGACCGCATAGCCAACGACGGCCGCGGCCTCGTCCAGCCACAGCAGCACTTCCCCGTTGCGCGGATCGGCCAGCAGCGCATCGACACCACGGCGCACGCGCGCATCGTCGAATTCGATCTTGTCTTCGGCGTAGAAATCGCGCATCAGCGCGATCAGCAGTTCCTCGTCGGCACGGGTGGCCAGGCGGAAATCCAGCGGAGCGGTCTGCATCAGTGTTCCTTTGCGGTTGCGTACCGGGTGCCTGCGCACCCGACCGGTTCATCACTCGTGTTCGGCCAGGTAGGCCAGCAGGCGCTCTTCGTCCCACACCGGAACGCCCAGCGATTGCGCCTTGTCCAGCTTTGAACCTGCCTCGGTGCCTGCCACCACGAAACTGGTCTTCTTCGACACGCTGCCCGACACCTTTGCGCCCAGCGCCTCCAGGCGCTCCTTGGCGGTATCGCGATTGAGCTGGGCCAGCGTGCCGGTAAGCACCACCGTCTGCCCGTCCAGCGGACCGGCAACCACTTCGGCCAGGGCCGGCGCACTGGCCAGGATGTGCTTCATCTCCACTTCGGCGGCCAGCAACATCGCGCCATGGCCCTCGCTGTCCAGCCAGTCAGCGACGCCGCGCGCGGTGTCATCGGGCAGACCGGCGTTGACGAACTGGCCGTGCTCGGCGTCCAGCACCGCCTGCGCGCTGGGCAGTGCGGCCACCAGCTTCTCCGCGCGCAGGCGGGTAATGCCGGGAATCTCCGCTTCGACCAGCAGCTGGGCAAGGTCCAGCCCCTCGCGCAGCTTTGCACTTGGCGGGTGCACGTCGCTGATGCGCACCTGCCCCACCTGCAGCAGCGCGTCGATGGCCTGCTGGTTGCCTTCCTGTTCGAAGAAGTGGCCCAGCGAGCGCGCCACTTCGCCACCGATATCCGGCACGCGCTTGAACAACGGCCACGGCAGACGGCGGATCAACGCCAGATCGCCAAACCACTGTGCCAGTGCCTTGGCGGTGCTCTCGCCGACGTGCTCGATGCCCAGTGCGAACAGCAGTCGCTCCAGCGTCGCATCACGGCTGGCATCGATCGCAGCGATCAGGTTGTCAGCCCATTTGGTCGCGATCTTCTTCGTGTTCCATTCGAAGGCTGCCGGCTGCGCCAATGCCTGCGCGCGCCACCCCGCATCGTTGCCATCCAGTTTCAACACAGCGTTGAGCACCGCGCCACTGCCTTCTGCCGGCAGGTGCAGTTTCAGGCCGGCCGCGAGCGCGGAAGGATCTTCAGCATCCAGCACCAGCTTCAGGTGCAGCAGCTGGTCGCGGGTGAGGCGGTACAGATCAGCCACGCTCCTGACGATGCCGGCGTCCACCAGGGTTTCGATGTACTTGTCGCCAAGACCGTCGATATCCATCGCCCGTCGCGAGGCGAAGTGGGCGATGGCCTCCTTGCGCTGCGCCGGGCAGGACAGCTCGCCCGAACAACGCCAGGCAGCAGCCCCTTCCTCGCGCACGATCTCCGAGCCGCACACCGGGCAGCTGGTCGGCATCTGCCAGGGCGTGGTGCCGGCGGGACGGCGGTCGAGAATGACGCTGACCACTTCCGGAATCACATCGCCGGCACGGCGCACGATCACGCTGTCGCCCACGCGCACATCCAGGCGCGCGATCTGGTCGGCGTTGTGCAGGGTGGCATTGGAGACGATCACACCGGCCACCGCGACCGGCGCAAGGCGCGCCACCGGGGTGGCAGCACCGGTGCGGCCGATCTGGATTTCGATGGCCTCCAGCGTAGTGCTCTGTTCCTGCGCCGGGAACTTGTGCGCGATGGCCCAGCGTGGTGCGCGCGACACGAAGCCCATGGCCTGCTGGCCGGCGCGGTCATCGAGCTTGTAGACCACGCCATCAATGTCGAATGCCAGGCCGTCGCGACGCTCGCCGATGTCACGGTAGTACGCCAGCAGACCGTCCCTGCCTTCCACCACCTTGCACAGGTCGCTGACCGGGAAACCCCAGTCGCGAAGCTGCGCCAGCGTGCCCGAGTGCGTATCGGGCAACTCACCGCCCTGCACTTCACCGGTACCGTAGGTGAAGAAACTGAGCCTGCGCTGCGCGCTGATCTTCGGGTCAAGCTGGCGCAGCGAACCGGCCGCGGCATTGCGCGGATTGGCCAGCATCTTGCCACCGTGCAGGCGCGCGCGCTCGTTGTAGGCCTCGAAGTCGGCGCGGGCCATGTAGACCTCACCGCGCACTTCCAGTACATCCGGCCAGTCCCTGCCTTTCAGGCGCTTGGGAATGTCGCCGATCTCGCGCAGGTTGGCAGTCACGTCCTCACCGGTGCTGCCATCGCCCCGGGTGGCGCCCAGCACGAAATGACCGTCCTCGTAACGCAGGCTGATCGCCAGGCCGTCCATCTTCGGTTCGGCGGAAAAACGCAGGGTGCCGCGGCGCAGGCGCTCATCGATGCGGCGAACGAAGTCGGCCACTTCCTCATCGCTGAAGGCGTTAGACAGCGACAGCATCGGTACCGCATGGGTGACTTCGGCGAAGCGGCCGGACGGGCGTGCCCCGACCTGCTGGGTCGGGCTGTCGGCACGGGCGAGATCGGGATGCTCGCGCTCCAGCGCCTCCAGCTCGCGCACCAGGCGGTCGTAGTCGACGTCGGGGATCTCCGGCGCATCCAGCTCGTGATAGGCGCGATTGGCCTGGGCGATCTGCCGGCGCAGGTCTTCGGCACGTTCGGCGGGGCTGGGGCTCATCGGAGTCCGCGGGTTCTGGGATGGCCGTGAATTCTACCGCGCCTGCGCGCAGCACCTTGTAGAGCCGGGCCATGCGGGACTGGCGGCGAGCAACGGTCGCGCATGATTGGAGACGCTGCATACCCCCTTGCCCGCACTGACCACCAGCGCTAGCGTGCGTCGGTCGCCCTTCCGGAACCGCCCCCTGTGACCTTGCCTGCCTCCCGTCGCCACTTCCTGCAGCTGGCCGGTGCCGGTCTCGCCCTCGCCAGCAGCGGCCTGCCCCGGTCGGCCCAGGCACAGCCGGCGACCGTTGCGCCGCCACCCGCCGATGCGGGCGCGGTGCTGCTGAACTTCAACGAATGCCCCTATGGCCCCTCGCCGGCCGCCCAGCAGGCGGCGCTCGACAGCATCGCCAGCTGCGGCCGTTACCGCTTCGCCCTGGCCGGTGAGGTGCGCGACGCATTCATCGCCCAGGCGGGCATTCCCGCCAACCACGTGCGCCTGTATCCGGGCTCCAGCGAACCGCTGAACCGTGCGGCGACACTGTGGACCGGCCCGCAGGCGGGCCTGGTGGTGGCCGACCCGACCTTCGAGACGCTGGGCGAGATGGCTGCCTCGCGTGGTGCCCACGTGCAGAAGGTACCGCTGCGCGGCGATGGCGCGCACGACCTGCGCGCGATGGCGGCCGCCGCGCACGCGCGACCGACCGGCCTGCTGTACGTGTGCAATCCCAACAACCCCACCGGCTCGATCAGTCCGGCCAACGAGCTGGCCTGGCTGCTGGCCAACAAGCCCGCAGGTACCCGGGTGCTGCTGGACGAGGCCTATCTGCAGTACAGCGAACAGCCCAGCCTGATTGCACAGGTGGCCCAGCGCGATGACCTGATCGTGCTGCGCACCTTCTCCAAGCTGTACGGCATGGCCGGCCTGCGTCTTGGCGTGGCTGCAGCGCATCCGGAGCGCCTGCGCGAGCTGGCGAGCCTGGGCGAGAACCCGCTGCCGGTGCCCGCCCTTGCAGCGGCACTGGCCAGCCTGCGCGACCCGCAGTTGATCCCGCAGCGACGTCTGCAGAACGCCAAGGTCCGGCAGGCCACCATCGCCTGGCTGGGCAAGCGTGGCTTTGACTGCCTGCCGACCGAAGCGAACTGCTTCGTGGTGGATGTGCAGCGCGACGGCGCGGCCTTTGCCAAGGCGATGGCGGACAACGGCGTGGTGATCGGCCGCAACTGGCCGATCTGGCCGCAGCGCGTGCGCGTGACCGTGGGCACCGAGGAAGAGATGGCGCGCTTCCGCAGCGCGTTCGCGAAGGTAGCCGGCGTACCGGCCTGACCCTATCCACGCATGGCGTGGATCTACTGTTGTGGGTGCCGACCGTTGGTCGGCACGCCAGGACCTGCCGCGCTTACCAGCGCGGGGTCTTGGTCAGCGGCGGCGCCTGGTGCTGGCGGTCATAGGCGCGCAGCTCATCACGGATGTGGGCGATGCGCTGGCGGCCGAGCGCGTTGCGGCTGTCATCCAGCACCACACCATCGAGCAGTTCAGCCATGCGCTGCACGGTCGGCAGCATCTTCTCCCAGGCGTCCAGCGCGGTCAGCGGTGCCGGCAGGGTCAGGAAGAAGGCGATGGCCGGGGTTTCCATGGCGCGGATGTTGCCCATGTCGAAGCTGCCCGGCTTCATGATGCTGGCCATCGAGAAAATCGGGCCTCGCTCGGGATGCCCCTCCACCAGCCGGTGGAAGACATTCATGTGGCCAAACACCAGGCCGGTCTTCTCCGCTGCCACGACGATGTCTTCGCCGCGCAGCTGCTCACCGGCGCGGGCGGCCACGAACAGCGAAACGATCTTGTCGAAATCCTGCGTCGCGCGCTTGCCCAGGTCGCTGGCCGCGCCATCGACATCGGGCAACCCCAGTTCGGCCTGCTCGACCGTCTCGCCCATGCCAGGCTCGACGCGGTCGCCGGCCACAGGCACGCCATCCTCGCCCAGCACCGGCTCGCGACGCTCGCCGCTGGTCGGTTCGGCGCTATCGAGGCGACGGCCCTGGGGCTTCTTTTTCGGGCGGCCAAACAGGAAGATCGCAGCGACCAACAGCAGGCCGGCGGCCAGGATGCCGATGCGCAACAGTGCCGTGTCGGACATTCGTTAGGTTCTCCGGCTAGTTCATTCAGGTAACTAGGATGGCACGTCAGGCCGCGCCCGCCAATCGCGCGGCTTCTTCCAGGTCCACGCTGACCAGCCGGCTGACACCCGGCTCGCGCATCGTCACGCCCGACAACTGGTGCGCCGCTTCCATCGTGGCCTTGTTGTGGCTGACGAACAGGAACTGCACCTTCTCGCTCATTTCCTTGACCATGTTGGCCAGGCGGCCGACGTTGGCTTCATCCAGCGGCGCGTCCACCTCGTCCAGCAGGCAGAACGGTGCCGGGTTGAGCTGGAAGATCGCAAACACCAGCGCCACGGCGGTCATCGCCTTTTCGCCGCCGGACAGCAGCGAGATGCTCGACACGCGCTTGCCCGGGGGACGCGCCATGATGGTCACGCCGGTATCGAGAAGGTCTTCGCCGGTCAGCTCCAGGTAGGCGTGGCCGCCACCGAACAGGCGCGGATACAGCGCCTGCACACCGGCGTTGACACGGTCGAAGGTGTCCTTGAAGCGGCCCCGGGTTTCGCGGTCGATCTTGCGGATCGCATCTTCCAGGGTCTCCAGCGCGGTGGTCAGGTCCACGTGCTGCGCATCCAGATACTCCGAGCGCTGCGAGGCTTCGCCATACTCGTGGATCGCGGCCAGGTTGACCGGCTCCAGCCGGCGCATGCGACCGTCGATCTGGTGCACCGCCTGCTCCCAGTCGCCCAGGCGGGCCTCTTCGGGCAGCGCGTTGATCACATCCTGCAGCACGAAACCGGCCTTCTCCACTGCGCCCTGCAGGGTTTCAGCACTGAGTACCAGCGCCTGCTGGTCCAGCTTGCGCTGCGAGATGCGCTCGCGCTGGGACAGCGCCTGCTCGTCGCGTTGGTGGCGGGTCTGCTCGTAGTTGCGCAGTTCGGCATCAATGCCATCCAGCAACGTGCGCGCTTCGGTCAGCACGCGATCGGCACGGACACGCTCTTCCAGCGCGTTCTGGTGCTCGGCCTGCAGCGATTCGACCGGGGTATCGCCTTCGTCCAGCTGCGAATGCAGTTCGCCCAGGCGTGCATCAAGCTGGCCACGCTGCGTACTCATGCGTTCCAGCGCCTGGCTCAACGACGCCACCTGGGCGCGCTGTGATTCCAGGGTCAGGGCCAACGCGTGCGAACGCTCGCGCACCGCACGAGCGGCGTCGCGGGCCAGATCACGCGCCTCGGTCAACTGACGGCGTTCGCCCTCCAGGCCCTGCCGGTTCGACTCCAGGTCACCCATGCTGTTGACCGCATTCTCCAACCGCGCACGCGCTTCACGCGCCTGCTCGCGATTGATGTCCAGGGTCTCCAGCAACTGGCTGAGCTCGCCTTCGATACGGTCGATGCGCGTACGTGCCGCCTCCACCTTGCCCTGCTGGCCCTGCAGCTGGCCGGCCAGTTCGGACACCGCGCGGTGCGCCAGGTACAGCGCACGCTGCGCATCCTCGCGCTGCTGTTCGGCGGCCAACAGGTGCTCGCGGAAACCGGCCAGCTGTTCTTCCAGTTCGGCTTCGCGCGATTGCAGCTGCTCGATCTGCTCGCGCAGTTCGTTGATTTCGCGTTCGCGCAGCAGCGCGCCCTGCTTGGCGGCGCCGGAGCGCGACACGCGCACCCAGCCTTCGCCCAAGCGTTCACCGCCCTGGGTGATGATGGAATCGCCCTCGGGCAGGCTGGCCTGCAGTGCATTGGCTTCGGCAAGGTCACGCGCGCCGTGCAGGCGTGCAAGCAGGCGCCGGATCGGCGCTGGTCCACGCACACGTGCAGCCAGCGAGGTCGGCGCGACCTTCAGGTCCGCACCGTCATTGGCAACCAGCGCGATGCGGCCTTCGCCCAGCTCACCCAACGCATCGACCAGGCTGGCCGGGTCGTCGACCAGCACGCCTTCGATCAATTGACCGAGCGCGCTTTCCACTGCGTTTTCCCAACCCGCATCAACATCCAGGCGCTCACCCACGCGCGCGGCCGAATCCAGCCCACGCGACTTCAGCCACGCCACCGCCGCGCCCTGCTCCTGGCCGAGTGCAGCCTGCTGCAGGGTTTCCAGCGAAGACAGGCGCCCGCGCAGGCCATTGACCTGCTTGCGCAGCTCGGCCAGCTCGTTCTGCCCGTTGCGCTGCTGCTCCTGCACGGCGGCGACACCGTGCTTGCGCTCCTCGACCTGCTCGGTCAGCTCATCCAGCGCGGTCTTCTGCGTATCGTGCTGCAGGTGCAGCTGCTCGAAGACTTCATCCAGTGCATCCACGTCCAGCCCGGCACGTTCGGCCGCCAGCGCTTCGCGGCGACGATCGGCATCAAGGATCTGCTTGTCCAGGTAGTCCACGCGGGTGCGCTCGACCTCGCCGGCGCGCGAGGCTTCCGAGCTCTGCGAGGTGTGCTGCTCCCAACGCTGCTGCCAATCGGACAACCGCGCTTCGGCCTCACGCAGGCCTTCCTGCTTGATCTCGTTTTCTTCCTGCAGCGCTTCCAGCTGCGGGGTAGCCGCATCGACCGCTTCGCGCAGCACCATCAGCTTGGCCTCGTCGCCGCTGATGTGCTGGCCCAGTTCGGCCAATGCCTGGCGGGTTTCATCGCGCGCCTTGTGCAGGCGCTGCGACAGTTCGCGCTGGTGCTGGATCTGCTGTTCGAGGCGGGCCAGCGTGCTGCCCACCTGGTAGACCTCGGCCTGCGCGGCATTGAGCGCGTCGGCAGCCTCCTCGCGGCGCACGCGGGAAGTCTCGATCCGCGCCTCAGCGTCGCGCTGGTCGGCAATCAGCTGCTGCAGCTTGGTTTCTTCCTGCGACAGCCCTTCGCGCAGCTTGGACAGGCGACCATCCAGGCCACGGTATTCCAGCGCCTTCCACTCCGCATCCTTGACCCGGCGCTCTTCCTGCAACGCCTGGTACTGCTCGGCCTGCTTGGCCTGCCGCTTGAGGTGCTCGAGCTGCTTGGTGATTTCCTCGCGCAGGTCGCCAAGGCGATCCAGGTTCTCGCGGGTGTGGCGGATGCGGGTCTCGGTTTCCTTGCGGCGCTCCTTGTACTTGGAGATGCCGGCGGCCTCTTCCAGATACACGCGCAGGTCTTCCGGGCGCGCCTCGATGATCTGGCTGATCATGCCCTGCTCGATGATCGAGTAGCTGCGCGGGCCCAGGCCAGTGCCGAGGAACAGGTCGGTGATGTCGCGACGACGGCACTTGGTGCCGTTGAGGTAATAGTTGCTGCTGCCGTCGCGGCTGACGGTACGCTTGACCGAGATCTCGTTGAACGAGGCGTACTCGCCGGAGATCGTGTGGTCGGAGTTGTCGAAGATCAGCTCGACGGTGGCCTGCGAGACCGGCTTGCGGGCATTGGAACCGGAGAAGATCACGTCGGTGAGCGAGTCACCACGCAGGCGGCTGGCCGAACTTTCGCCCATGACCCAACGCACCGCGTCGATGATGTTCGACTTGCCGCAGCCATTGGGTCCCACCACGCCGGTCATGTTGGTCGGCAGGTGCAGGGTGGTCGGATCGACGAAGGACTTGAAGCCGGACAGCTTGATCGTGGAAAGACGCATGGCGTGATTGGGTTCCGGGCAAGGGCCTTACGGCCGCCACCATAGTGGATGTCAGGTCAGCCAGCACCTCAAGCCCTTGATTTCAAAAGAATTCAACAAGGCCAAGGGTGACGCAATGGAATGAGTATAGCGGGGCCAATGTTCCACGGGCGGGATGACCGTGGGAGGAGGCTCAGCGCTCACGCCCGCTCGTGCTTCCAGGCTCTGCCGGAGGCCGCCCCGTAAACCGACCCGGGTCCGGAAAATGAGGCCAACGCATTGATCTTCATGGATTCATCCAGGATCTATCGGCACAGGCGCGGCAGGCCAAGCACCGACCCGGCCGGACGGGCCGCCCCAAAACAAAACGGGCACCCTTGCGGGCGCCCGTTCTGGTGATACCAGGCCTTGCGGCGTGGGATCAGGCCTTTTCGGCTTCAACCACGACCTTGACGGTGGTCTCGACGTCCGCGTGCAGGTGCACCAGGACTTCGTACTCGCCAATGTTGCGGAAGGCGCCTTCGCCCAGGATGACTTCGCTCTTGCTCAGCGCCAGGCCGGCAGCGGTGAAGGCATCGGCGATTTCGCGCGCGCCGACCGAGCCGTACAGCTTGCCTTCGGTCGAAGCGTTGGCGGCGACGGTCACGCTCGCGCCTTCCAGCTTGGCCTTGCGGGCTTCGGCTTCAGCGTGGATGGACTGGGCCTTGGCTTCGTAATCAGCGCGCTTGGCTTCGAACTCGGCCTTGTTGCTCTCGGTGGCCGGAACGGCCTTGCCCTGCGGCACGAGGAAGTTACGGCCGTAGCCCGGCTTCACGTCGACCAGGTCGCCCAGGTTGCCGAGGTTGGTGACTTTCTGCAGGAGGATCAGCTGCATGGTATTGCTCCAGATAAGTTATTCGTTAGCGAGGCGCGGGCCCCGCAACAAAGGCTGTCCGAATAGCTGGCACAGCGGGGGCAGCGCGAAGCTGCCCCGCCGGCATCAGACGTCGTGGTTGTCGGTGTACGGAATCAGGGCCAGGAAGCGAGCGCGCTTGACGGCGGTCGCCAGCTGACGCTGGTACTTCGACTTGGTACCGGTGACGCGGCTCGGCACGATCTTGCCGTTCTCGGTCAGGTACTGGCGCAGGGTGTTGAGATCCTTGTAGTCGATCTCCTTGACACCTTCGGCCGTGAACTTGCAGAACTTGCGGCGACGGAAGAACTTGGACATGTCAGTGCTCCTTAGGCGGCCGAAGCGGCGTCGTCGCCGGCATCGTTGTCAGCGGCGGGGGTGGTTTCGCCTTCTTCGTCATCACGACGACGACGCTCACCACGCTCGGGCTTGTCGCCCTTCTCGTCCTTGCTCTTCATGATCAGCGACTGCTCGGTGTCAGCCTCGTCACGCTTGATGACCAGGTTGCGCAGGACGGCGTCGTTGAAGCGGAAGCTTTCGGTCAGCTCGGTCAGCACGGCCTGGTCGACTTCGATGTTCAGCAGCACGTAGTGCGCCTTCACCAGGTTCTGGATCGGGTACGCCAGCTGGCGGCGGCCCCAGTCTTCCAGACGGTGGATGGTGCCGTTGCCGTTCTCGACCAGCGACTTGTAGCGCTCGATCATGGCCGGGACCTGCTCGCTCTGGTCCGGGTGGACCATGAACACGATTTCGTAATGACGACTCATGTTTTTCTACCTTTCGGATGTGGCCTTGCGGCCGGACAGCCCCCCGCCGTTGATACCGCGGTGGGGCAAGGGATCCTGCCAAGGAGGCAGGAAGCCGCGCATTATGGCGCAGATGGGGCTGCCGGGCAACCGGCGAGCCGCAGACCGACCTGAACATGGTAGCGCCGGGCCATGGCCGGCGAACGCGGAAACCGCCCCGGGCTACCCCAGGTCCACATGCAGGCGGTGCTGGCCGCATTGCAGGCACTGGAACAGGCAGCCAACCATCTCCCCGTCCCGGCTCAGGTGTTCCAGCAACCAGTCGGCGTCGCGCGGGTTGACCTCGGCCACGTCCGGCCGGACCTGGTCGAGGATGGGCAGGAGGTCCTCGCTGCCGGCAAAGCCGAGGAAGGCGCAGGGCCRTTCACAATGGCTCAGCCAGACCGATTGCTGCCAGGACGAGTAGCCCGGGGTGCGCTCGCAGATCTCCAGCAACTGCCCGCGGGGAATGGTCGGTGGCGGATCGGCCGGGTCCGGCGACACCCCCTCGATATCGCTCCAGCCGGTGAATTCACCCTCGTAACTGGCCGCTGCCCTGCCATCGGCGATACACCAGGGGCACAGGTAATCGGGACGCAGAGGTGTGTAGAACGGCCCCCGGTAACGAAGCGTCCGCGACTGACCGCAGCAGTCACAGATCCCGTCGACCTCTTCGAAGGAGAGGGCGTAGGCGTTGGGGTGATAAATGAAAAGCGGTCGTTCCATCCGTGGATCCCTTCCCTGCCGACCAAGGTCGGCATCTACCAGAGCAGGTTCCGATAGCGCCGGACCACGTCCGGCGGACGCCAGAACCGGCCGTCAGGCCTTGTCGGCGTCGGTGGTGAAGCTCTCGCCGCAGCCGCACTCGGCGGTGGCATTCGGGTTGCTGAACGTGAAGGTCTCGCTCAGGCCGTGCTTGCCGAAGTCGATCACGGTGCCGTCCACCAGGGCCAGGCTCTTGGCATCGACATAGATCTTTACCCCGTCCTGGTCGAACACGGTGTCGTCCGCGCGCTCCTCGCGGGCCAGGTCGGTGATGTGGCCCCAGCCCGAGCAGCCGGTCTTGGTCACGCCAAAACGCAGGCCCAGCGCGCCGGGGGTCTGGGCGACAAAGCGCTGCACGCGCTCAAAGGCAATAGGGGTCAGGCTGACAGCCATGGTGGATCACTCCAGAGGTACCGGGACATTATAGGGAGCCGATGACCGCAGAAATGCCTCGCAAGCAGAACGCTGCAACCGGTAAACTCCCGTGTTCATAGATCGAGTCGATCAGCAGAGGATTCAAGTCATGACGGTGGTCAGCGTTGAACATGCGCTTGCCGGGAAGATCCCGGAAGGTGGCGAAGTCACGGTACGCGGTTGGGTGCGCACGGTGCGCGGTTCAGCAAATCTGGCTTTCGTGAATGTGACCGACGGCTCCTGCTTCGCCCCGATCCAGGTCGTGGCCGGCGACGGGCTGGCCAACTTCGACGAGATCAAGCGCCTGACCACCGGCTGCTCGCTGGTGGCCACCGGCACACTGGTGAAGTCGCAGGGCAAGGGCCAGTCGTTCGAGATCCAGGCCAGCGCGGTCGAGGTGGTCGGCTGGGTCGAAGACCCGCTCACCTACCCGATCCAGCCCAAGCCGATGACGCCGGAGTTCCTGCGTGAAGTGGCGCACCTGCGCCCGCGCACCAACCTGTTCGGCGCGGTCACCCGCATCCGCAACTGCCTGGCCCAGGCCGTGCACCGCTTCTTCCACGAGAACGGCTTCAACTGGATCAGCACCCCGATCATCACCACCTCCGACGCCGAAGGCGCCGGCCAGATGTTCCGCGTGTCCACCCTGGACATGGTGAACCTGCCGCGTGACGCCCAGGGCGGGATCGACTTCAGCCGCGACTTCTTCGGCAAGGAAACCTTCCTGACCGTGTCCGGCCAGCTGAACGTCGAGGCCTACTGCCTGGCGCTGAGCAAGGTGTACACCTTCGGCCCGACCTTCCGCGCCGAGAACAGCCACACCACCCGCCACCTGGCGGAGTTCTGGATGATCGAGCCGGAAATCGCCTTCGCCGACCTGGCCGAAGACGCACGCCTGGCCGAGGAATTCCTGAAGTACCTGTTCCGCGCGGTGCTCAACGAGCGCGGCGACGACCTGGCCTTCATCGCCGAGCGCGTGGACAAGAACGCGATCACCAAGCTGGAAGACTTCATCAACGCGCCGTTCGAACGCATCGATTACACCGATGCGGTCAGCCTGCTGCAGAAGTCCGGAAAGAAGTTCGACTTCCCGGTCGAATGGGGCCTGGACCTGCAGACCGAGCACGAGCGCTGGCTGACCGAGGAACACGTCGGTCGCCCGGTGGTGGTGACCAACTACCCCGAGCACATCAAGGCCTTCTACATGCGCCTGAACGATGACGGCAAGACCGTCGCGGCGATGGACGTGCTGGCCCCGGGCATCGGCGAGATCATCGGTGGCAGCCAGCGCGAAGAGCGCCTGGACGTGCTGGATGCACGCATGGCGCAGTTCGGCCTGGATCGCGAGCACTACAGCTGGTACCGCGATTTCCGCCGCTACGGCTCGGTACCGCACGCCGGCTTCGGCCTGGGCTTCGAGCGCCTGGTGGTGTACGTCTGCGGTCTGTCCAACATCCGCGATGCGATCCCCTACCCGCGCGCCCCGGGCAGCGCGGACTTCTAAGCCCACACGCACGACCACGGAGGTACTGCCCCCATGACCCTGTTCTTCGCCCTGTGTTTCGTCGGCGTTGCAGTGGCCGGGTTCAGTGCCTTCGTGATTTTCTGGCCGCTGACCCTGGTGCATGTGCGCGATCGCCATCCGGCGCTGGCGCAGCGCTTCGGCAGTGGCGCCTTCCTCAAGCCCGATGCGCTGGGCTGGCTGCTGCGGCGCGAATACCGCACCCAGCCGGACCGCTCGCTGTCCGGGCTGGCGACGCCCGCCTGGGTATCGCTGCTGACCCTGCTGGCCGGACTGGGCATGGCTGCCCTGCTCTGGCTGGCCTCGCTCTGGTAAGACACACATGAACGACCTTTCCCACGTCCGCGACAGCTGGTGGCTGGCCAGCCTCGGCAACACCCTGATCTGGGCACGCCTGCGCATCCGCGAGGCCGGCACTGCCGAAGTGCTGGACAGCGATGGCAATACGCTGAGCTACGACAGCGAAGACACTGCACGCTCGCAGCTGTTCGATGCCGAGTTCGTCGAGTACGACGGCCTGGATGAAGAAGATGCGCTGGTGCGCGGCTTCTCGCTGCATGAAGTGCAGCCACCGCAGGCAGGCAGCGACGAAGGCCTGCGCGGGCGCATGGTGCAGTCGCTTGGCAGCCGCGCCTGAGGCCAACCGATGTTCACCCCGCGCGCTTTCGCCGAGACCGACCTGCTGTGGCTGGATCGCCTGCTGGCGCGTGATCCGTTCGTCACCGTGCTTACCGCCGGTGGCGATGGCCTGCCGGAACTGACCCGGCTGCCGGTGCTGTACCAGCGCGACGGCGACCACATCGAGCTGCGCGGCCACTGGGCCCGTGCCAACCCGCAGGCACGCCACAGCGGTGCGGCCAAGGTGCTGGTGGAGGGGCCGCATGGCTATGTATCGGCCAGCTGGTATCCGGACAAGGAACCGATGGCACGGGTGCCCACCTGGAACTACGCCGCCGCCGAGTTGCGCGGCCAGTTGCAGCCCTTCGACGATACCGATGCCCTGGCCCAGCTGGTCAGCGATACCGGCGACCACTTCGAAGCCAGCGTCGGCCAGGACTGGCGGTTCGAACCCGAGCGTGACGACCACCGCCGCCAGCTGCGCGGCATCGTCGGCTTCCGTTTTACCGTCGAACAGGTGCAGCTGACGCTGAAGCTGAGCCAGAACCACCCCGAGGCCAACCAGCAAGCGGTGATGGCCGAACTGGAACGCCTGGACAATCCCCATTCCACCGAACTGGCGCAGTGGATGCGCCGGTATCGCGACGAAGCCGCCGCAGGCAGCTGAGCGCTCTGTTTCCCGCGACGACGCGGCCAGAACGGCCGCGCCTTGCCCCCACCCGACGTCAGGGACCCCGAACATGAAAGACATCCACAAGCTGCTGCAGAACAACCGCGAATGGGCTGACCGGATCGAGAAGGAAGATCCTGACTTCTTCCATCAGCTGGCCAAGCAGCAGCATCCGGAATACCTGTGGATCGGCTGTTCCGATTCGCGCGTGCCGGCCAACCAGATCATCGGCATGGCCCCGGGTGAGGTGTTCGTGCATCGCAACGTGGCCAACGTGGTGGTGCATACCGACCTGAACTGCCTCAGCGTGATCCAGTACGCCGTGGACCAGCTGAAGGTGAAGCACATCCTGATCGTTGGCCATTACGGCTGCGGCGGCGTGCACGCCAGCCTGAACAACACGCGGGTGGGCCTGGCCGACAACTGGCTGCGCCATGTCGGTGACGTGGCACAGAAGCACGCCGCGATCATGGATGCGATCGAGGAGCCGGAGCTGAAGCATGCCCGCCTGTGCGAACTGAACGTGATCGAGCAGGTGGTCAACGCCTGCCGCTCGACGATCGTGCAGGACGCCTGGGCCCGCGGCCAGAAGCTGATGGTGCACGGCTGGGTGTACAGCCTGAAGGACGGCCGCGTGCGCGAAATGGGCATCGACGTGGGCGCACCTGAAGAACTGCAGCCGGCCTACGAGAAGGCCCTGTCCTACGTTCCGCGCCGCGGCCGGCGCGACTGACCCTCCCTTACGGACACCCCCATGCTTGCCTCCCCCATCAACCTGCTGGGCTGGATCGAGGAAAACCGGCATCTGTTGAAGCCGCCGGTCGGCAACAAGATGATCGACAACGGCGATTTCATCGTGATGGTGGTCGGCGGGCCGAACAGCCGCACCGATTTCCACTATGACGAAGGCCCGGAGTGGTTCTACCAGCTGGAAGGCGAGATGGTGCTGAAGGTGCAGGAGGATGGCGCGGTGCGCGATATCCCGATCCGTGCCGGCGAAATCTTCCTGCTGCCGGGCAAGGTGCCGCACTCACCGCGGCGCCCGCCCGGTGGCATCGGCCTGGTGGTCGAGCGCAAGCGCTTGCCGCATGAACGCGATGGCGTGATCTGGCATTGCGAGCGCTGCAACCACAAGCTGTACGAAGAGTACTTCACGCTGCAGAACATCGAGACCGACCTGCCGAAGGTGTTCGCGCACTACCAGGCCAGCCTGGAACTGCGCACCTGCAGCGCGTGCGGCCACGTGGATCCGTTGCCGGCGCCAGTGGCGGCCTGACGGCGCTCCGCCCCCGGTAGATGCCCACCTTGGTGGGCGCTTGTTCGCACGTGCGCCAACCAAGGTTGGCCACTACCGGATCAAGCGGCGCTGGCGCTGGGTGCGCAGCTACCGGGTGATGCCCCAGGCGCTACACTGGCAACCCCGTTGCAGCCTGTTGCCCGACCATGTCCGACCTGCTCAGCCGCACCCACGCCATTGCCCTTGATGCCGCCGATCCGCTGCGGCCGTTGCGGCAGGAATTCCTGATTCCGCGCCACGGTGGCGGTGAGCAGACCTACTTCGTCGGCAACTCGTTGGGCCTGCAGCCGCGCGGCGCACAGGCTGCAGTGCAGGAAGTGATGAAGCAGTGGGGCGAACTGGCGGTGGAAGGCCACTTCACCGGGCCGACCCAATGGCTGTCATACCACCGCCTGGTCAGCGCACAGCTGGCCCGCGTGGTCGGCGCGCTGCCCAGCGAAGTGGTGGCAATGAACACGCTGAGCGTGAACCTGCACCTGATGATGGTCAGCTTCTACCGGCCAACGGCCGAACGCCCGGTGATCCTGATGGAAGCCGGTGCGTTCCCGACCGACCGCCATGCAGTGGAGGCACAGATCCGTTTCCATGGCTTCGACCCGGCCGACTGCCTGGTGGAAGTGCAGCCGGATGAAGCCAACGGCACGATCTCGATGGCCGCCATCGAACGCGCGATCGCCGCGCACGGTCCGCGCCTGGCGCTGGTGCTGTGGCCCGGCGTGCAATACCGCAGCGGCCAGGCCTTCGACCTCGATGCGATCACCCGCGCCGCACGCCTGCAGGGCGCACGCATCGGCTTCGACCTGGCGCACTCGGTCGGCAACCTGCCGCTGCGCCTGCATGACATCGCGCCGGATTTTGCCGTGTGGTGCCACTACAAGTACCTCAACAGCGGCCCCGGCGCAGTGGCCGGTGCCTTCGTGCACGAGCGCCATCATCGCGACACCACGCTGCCGCGCTTTGCCGGCTGGTGGGGCCACGACGAAGCCACCCGCTTCCAGATGGCACCGCAGTTCACGCCGGCGGTCGGTGCCGAGGGCTGGCAGCTGAGCAACCCGCCGATCCTCGGCCTGGCACCGCTGCGGGCATCGCTGGACCTGTTCGAACGCGCTGGCATGGAATCGCTGCGCAGCAAGTCGCTGGCACTGACCGGCATGCTCGACGCACTTGTACGCGCGCGCCTGCCGCAGGTGCTGGAAATCGTCACCCCGGCCGAGCCGGAGCGCCGCGGCTGCCAGCTGTCGCTGCGGGTGATCGGCGGCCGCGAGCGCGGACGCGCCCTGTTCGAACACCTGCGCGCCATCGGCGTGCTGGGTGACTGGCGCGAACCGGACGTCATCCGCATCTCGCCCACCCCGCTCTACAACCGCTATCTCGACGTGCACCACTTCGTCGAGGAAGTGGAAGCCTGGGCTGGCCTGTAAGCCGCCCTCCCCTACTGCTGGACAGTTCGTTGATCGCACATGCATCCCGCTCGCTGAGCATTGCCGGCGCCGGCCTGGCCGGATCCCTGCTGGCCATCCTGCTGTCACGGCAGGGATGGCGCATCACCCTGTACGAACGCCGTGGCGATCCGCGCATCGCCGATTACGAAAGCGGCCGTTCGATCAACCTGGCCCTGGCCGAGCGCGGGCGCAACGCGTTGCGCCAGGCCGGCGTGGAAGACGAAGTGATGGCGCGTGCGGTGATGATGCGCGGGCGCATGGTGCATCCGCGCGAGGGCGAGCCGCAGCTGCAGCGTTATGGTCGCGACGACAGCGAAGTGATCTGGTCGATCCATCGCAGCGACCTGAATACCACGCTGCTGGAACTGGCCGAGCAGGCCGGCGCCACCGTGCATTTCCACCGCCGCCTGCACACCGTCGATTTCGATGCCGGCTACGCACGCTTCATCGATGATCGTGACGACAGCCCGCACGATATCCGCTTCGATACGCTGGTAGGTGCCGATGGCGCCGGCTCGGCGCTGCGTGCGGCGATGAACCGGCGCGAACCGCTGGGCGAGGACATTGCCTTCCTCGACCATTCCTACAAGGAACTGGAGATTCCGCCGAGCGACGATGGCGGCTTCCGCATCGAGCGCAATGCCCTGCATATCTGGCCGCGTGGCCACTACATGTGCATCGCCCTGCCCAACCACGAGGGCACCTTCACCGTCACCCTGTTCCTGCCCAACGATGGCGATCCTAGCTTCGCCACGGTCACCACCGGCGCCCAGGCCGAAGCGCTGTTCGCGCGCGAGTTCGCCGATACCCTGCCGCTGATTCCCAACCTGCGTGCAGACTGGGAGCAGCATCCGCCCGGCCTGCTCGGCACCCTCACCCTGCAACGCTGGCACCAGCAGGCACGTGCCGTGCTGATCGGTGACGCCGCGCATGCGATGGTGCCGTTCCACGGCCAGGGCATGAACTGCGCGTTCGAGGACTGCGTGGCGCTGGCCCGCCATCTGATGGAGGCGGACGACCTGCAGAGTGCGTTCGCCGCATTCGAGGCCGAGCGCAAGCCGAACGCGCGTGCGATCCAGCAAATGGCGCTGGAAAACTATCTGGAGATGCGTGACAGGGTGGCCGATCCGGCCTTCCTGCTGCAGCGTGAGCTGGAACAGGAACTGCAGCGGCGCTGGCCCACGCGTTTCGTCCCGCACTACACGATGGTGACGTTCCTGCACACGCCCTATGCCGAGGCACTGCGCCGCACCGACCTCCAGCGCGCGATGCTGATCGCCGCCACCGCAGGCCACGACACCCTGGACAACATCGACTGGAACGCACTGGAAGCGCAGATCCATGCGCAGCTGCCGGTGCTGGAGGGTGCGCACTGATGGCCGACAGCTTCCTGTTCTACGACCTGGAAACCTTCGGCCAGGATCCACGTCGTACCCGTATCTCCCAGTACGCGGCAATCCGTACCGACAGCGACCTCAATGAGATCGACACGCCGGTCAGCTTCTTCGTTCGCCCGGCCGATGATCTGCTGCCCTCGCCGATGGCGACGATGGTCACCGGCATCACTCCGCAGCAGGCGCTGGCTGAAGGCATCAGCGAAGCCGAGGCGTTCGATCGGATCAACGAGCAGCTCTCGCGTCCCGGTACCTGCGCACTGGGCTACAACACCCTGCGCTTCGACGACGAGTTCATCCGCTACGGCCTGTTCCGCAACTTCCACGACCCGTACGAACGCGAGTGGCGCAACGGCAACTCGCGCTGGGACCTGCTGGACATGCTGCGTCTGATGCACGCCATCCGCCCGGACGGCATCCACTGGCCCAAGCGCGAGGACGGCGCCACCTCGTTCAAGCTGGAGCATCTGGCCGAGGCCAACGGCGTGCGCGAGGGCGATGCCCACGAAGCGCTGTCGGACGTGCGCGCGACGATCGGCATGGCGCGCCTGTTCAAGCAGTCGCAGCCGCGCCTGTGGGACTACGCGCTGAAGCTGCGCGACAAGCGTTTCGTCGGCAGCCTGCTCGACATCACTGCATTGAAGCCGGTGCTGCATATCTCGATGCGCTACCCGGCCAGCCGCCTGTGCGCGGCACCGGTGTTGCCGCTGGCGGTACATCCGACCATCAACAACCGGGTGATCGTGTTCGATCTCGACGGCGACATCGATGACCTGCTGGAACTGCCCGCCGAAGTGATCGCCCAGCGCCTGTACCTGCGCGCCAGCGAACTGCCCGAAGGCGTGGCCCGGGTGCCGTTGAAGGAAGTGCACCTGAACAAGGTGCCGGCGCTGGTGGCCTGGAACCACCTGCGCGCTGATGACCACGCACGACTCGGGCTGGACGTGGCGGCGATCGAAGCCAAGGCCGAACGCCTGCGCGCGTTCGCGCCGCAGTTGGCCGAGAAGGCGCGCCAGGTCTACAACCAGCCGCGCGCGGCGAGCGTTTCCGATGTGGATGCATCGCTGTACGACGGCTTCCTCGGCGCCGGCGACAAGCCGCTGCTGGCACTGGCACGGACCACGCCCGCCGAGCAGCTGGCCGCACTGGAAGGCCGCTTCCGCGATCCGCGCCTGCCGGAACTGCTGTTCCGCTATCGCGCCCGCAATCATCCCGACAGCCTCGCGCCGGAAGAACGCGAGCGCTGGAAAGCCTATCGCCGCCAGCGCCTTTTCGGCGAGGAAGGCATGGGCGAACTCAACCTGGCCCAGTTCCAGCAGCAGCTCGACGCGCTGGCAGCCGAGGCGCCCGACGATGCCCGGCGCGCCGCGCTGCTGCAATCGCTGCGTGACTGGGGCCAGCACCTGCAGGAGGACCTGTGAGCACCTATTTCTCCGATGCCAGTTTCAAGTTCCTGCGCAGCCTGGCGCTGCACAACGACAAGACCTGGTTCAACGACCATCGCCAGCAGTACGAAGACCACGTGCGGCAGCCGTTCCTGCGCCTGCTGGGCGACCTGCAGCCGGCCCTGGCCGAGGTCAGCGGACACTTCCGCGCAGACACGCGTGGTGTGGGCGGCTCGTTGTTCCGCATCCACCGCGACGCGCGGTTCTCCAACGATAAATCGCCGTACAAGACCTGGCAGGGTGCGCGCCTGTTCCATGAGCGCCGCCGTGAAGTGGCCGCACCCTCGTTCTACGTGCACCTGCAGCCGGGCGAGAGCTTCGTCGGTGCCGGGCTGTGGCATCCCGAACCGGAAACCCAGCGCCGCGTCCGCCACTTCATCCTCGACAACCCGGGCAGCTGGAAGGCGGCTGCGCACGCACCGGCGCTGCGCAGGCGTTTCGACTTCGAGGAAACCGAGAAGCTGGTGCGCCCACCGCGCGGCTTCCCGGCCGACTTCGAGTTCATCGATGACCTCAAGCACCGCAACTGGGTGATGTGGCGTTCGCTGGACGATGCCACGATGACCGGCCCGCGCCTGCTGTCCACGCTCGGCAAGGATCTGGCGGCGCTCGGCCCGTTCGTGGACTACCTGTGCGCTGCACTGGATCTGGAGTTCTGACCGGCGCCGGTGGCATCGCTGGGATCACCCGCCGTTCACCACCGGCAACCGTACTTGCGGCAGGCTGTGCACCATGAAGAAGCTCATTGGCATCCTCGTTCTGCTGATCGCTGTGGTGGCCGCCTGGTGGTTCGGCGGCCCCTACCTGACCGTGCATGGCCTGTCCAAGGCCATCGAACAACGGGACACCGCCCGTCTGGAGCGCTACGTGGATTTCCCACGCGTGCGTACCAGCCTGCGCGCCCAGCTCAATGACTACCTGGTGCGCCAGGCCGGCCCCGAGGTGGCTGCCAGTCCCTTCGGTGCCCTGCTGTACGGGCTGGGTGATCAGTTGGGTGGCGCCGCGGTGGACACGATGGTCACGCCCACCGGCATCGGCGCGATGTTGCAGGGCCACGTCCTGTGGAAGCGCGGCCGCAACGAACTGCAGGGCGGCGAGGCTTTGGGTGCAACCGAGCCGGCGCGACCGCTGAAGAACGCCGAACACCACTTCGAAGCCCTGGACCGCTTCGTGGTCGACGTCGATCGCGGCCCCGGCCAGCCACCGTTGAAGGTAGTGCTGGAACCGCAGGGCCTGCGCTGGAAGGTGGTGGACCTGCAGCTGGGGATGTCAGGCACTCCGTAAGCGGTATGCCCACCTTTGAGGACACTGATACAAACGACTGCCAACCTAGGTTGGCAACTACCGAGACATGGCGCTCTGGTAGATGCCCACCTTGGTGGGCGCTGCTCTGGTAGATGCCCACCTTGGTGGGCGCTGCTCTGGTAGATGCCCACCTTGGTGGGCGCTGCTCTGGTAGATGCCCACCTTGGTGGGCGCTGCTCTGGTAGATGCCCACCTTGGTGGGCGCCGATACAAAGAAGTGCCAACCAAGGTTGGCAACTACCGGGGCAAGCATCACCCTTCGTTGGCGACACCATGCGGCACGTGGCCGGCGGCTACGTGTTCACGCGCACTGTCGATGTTGTGCTGCGAATCGTCAAAGAAGATATCGGCACCGAACGCCTGCAGGAACGGGCCCTTGTGCCGCCCCCCTAGGAACAGCGCCTCGTCCAGGCGCACGCCCCATTCGCGCAGGGTGCGGATCACCCGCTCATGCGCCGGTGCAGAACGTGCGGTCACCAGCGCCGTGCGGATGGGCGCGCTGTCGCCGGCCGGGAACACTTCCTGCAGCGTGTGCAGCGCAGAGAGGAAACCGCGGAATGGACCGCCACTGAGTGGCTCGCGTGCACGCTCGCGTTCGTGCCGGCCAAAGGCTTCCACGCCCTGCTCGCGCGAAATGCGCTCGCTCTCGTCCCCGAAGATCACCGCATCACCATCGAAGGCGATGCGCAGCTGCCCGGCCGGGCGGGTGATGTCGATCTGGTCGGCGGCAGCGGCAGCGGTCTCACCCGGCGGCTTGGGCAGGATGGTCGCCGCGGCGATGCCATGGCGAAGCGCGCTGCGCACCGATTCCGGATTGGCCGACAGGAACAGGTCGGTGCCGAACGGCTTCACGTACGGCCAGGTCGGCTCACCGGCGGTGAAGGTCGCGCGGATGATGCCCAGCCCGTAGTGCTGGATGGAATTGAAGATGCGCAGGCCGGTATCGGCCGAGTTGCGTGACAGCAGGATCACTTCCACGCGCGGGTTCTCGGGACTGGCGCCCTGGTTCAGCGCCAGCAGCTTGCGCACCACCGGGAAGGCCACGCCCGGACCGAGGATGTCGTCCTCGTGCTGGCGCTGGTACTCGGCATAGGCGGCCACGCCATCGCTTTCGAACAGCGCATGGCTTTCTTCCAGGTCGAACAGCGCACGCGAGGTCACCGCGACGGTCAGCAAACGGGGGGAGTTGTCGCCCATCGGTGGGGTCCTTCAAGCGGTCGGCAGTGCCGGCCGCCTATTGTCGTCAAAAAACGAACTGTTCGCTCAGGATCCGGTCTTCGAGGTTGTGCTCCGGGTCGAACAGCAGGGTCACCCGGTGCTCGCGCGACTCACGGATCGTCACTTCGACCACATCGCGGGTCTCGTGCGAATCGGCAGTGACGCTGACCGGACGCTTGTAGGGATCGAGCACGCGGAAGCGCACTTCGGTGTCGGCCTTGAGGATGGCGCCGCGCCAGCGCCGCGGGCGATACGGGGCCAGCGGCGTCAGGGCGATGGTGTGCGAGCCCAACGGCAGTACCGGCCCATGTGCGGAATAGTTGTAGGCGGTGCTTCCGGCCGGGGTGGCGACCAGCACGCCATCGCCGATCAGTTCACCCACCCGCTCCTGGCCATTGAGGTCGATGCCGATATGCGCCGCCTGCCGGGTCTGGCGCAGCAGCGAGACGTCGTTGTAGGCCAGCGACCCGGTGGTGGTACCCGATTCGGTCAGCGCCATCATTTCCAGCGGGCGCAGGTGGGCCGGCTCGGCACGGGCGATACGCGCATGCACGTCGTCGTCGCCGCGGTACTGGTTCATCAGGAAACCCACCGTGCCCAGCTTCATCCCGAATACCGGCCTGCCCAGGTGTCCGTGACGATGCAGGGTCTGCAGCATGAAGCCATCGCCGCCGAGCGGGCACAGCACGTCGGCCTGGTCCGGGGCGTGGTCGCCATAGCGCGAGACCATCGCCGCACGGGCCATCTGTGCAGGTTCGGTGGTACTGGCCAGGAAAGCGATGCGGGGGGTGTCGCTCATCGGTGGATCCGGGGGAAGGCTCGGTGGAGAGCATAACCGAGCGCCGCTGCGCTCGCCGGGCATGTCCTGGCGCTACCTGCTCCGCCGTACATCGGTAGCGCCGGGCCATGCCCAGCGGTCGTCCGCAAGAAAAAACGGCCCCGCTTTCGCGGGGCCGTTCCGGTTCACGCATGCCAGGCGTGGCCTGGCACTACATCACTTACGCGCCGTGGGCAGCAAGCTGACCCAGGCGCTGCACCGCGACCGAAACGGTCGGGTAGTCCAGGGTCTTCTGCTCGGCCAGTTCGGCCAGCATCGCCAAGGTGAAGCGCAGGCTGCTGTCGTCACGACCGATCCACGCGGCCACCTTGGCTTCAGCGGTGCTGCCCTTGGTGGCCAGCACCTGGCCGGCCAGGCTGCGGTGGTGTGCGGCCAGTTCGTCGCGCAGCACGCCACGTGCCACCGCGTGCCAGCGGCCGTTGACCTCCAGCGCGTCGATCTGCTCGAACAGCCACGGCAGCTGCAGGGCGTCGCCCAGGCGGAAGTGGATCTTGGAGACATCCACCGGCTTCAGCTTGCGGGTACGGGCCAGTTCGATGATGTCGAACGCCGGTTCCAGGAAGTGCAGTTCGGCCAGCTGCTGTGCCAGCGCCGACGGCAGGCCCTTTTCCTTCCACTCGGCCACCAGGGCTTCGTAGGTCGGACGCTGCGAATCCGGCAGCACACCCGAAGCAACACGGATGTCGTTGAACGGACCCTGGTAGCGGTTGACCGCCTCGGTGATGCCCGGCATCGGGCCCGGGCGCGACAGCAGCCAGCGTACGAACGAACGCTGCAGCTTCCAGATCACTTCCAGCGCGTCGATCTGCACCGACTCCGGCAGCGTGCCGTCGAGGGCATCGATCTGCGCCCACAGCGCGCGTGCGTCCAGCGTTTCGCGGCTGATGGTGTAGGCCTTGGCGACCTCGGCAATGGAGCGGCCGGTGTCTTCCTGCATGCGCATCAGGAAGGTGGCGCCCATGCGGTTGATGGTCTGGTTGGTCACGGCCGTGGCGATGATTTCGCGCTTCAGGCGGTGACGCTCCATCGCGTCGGCGTACTTCTTCTGCAGCGGGGTCGGGAAGTAGCGCTGCAGTTCCTTGGACAGGTACGGATCTTCCGGGATGTCCGAATCCAGCAGCTGCGCGAACGCCACCAGCTTGGAGTAGGACAGCAGCACCGACAGTTCCGGACGGGTCAGGCCCTGGCCGCGTGCCTTGCGCTGGGACAGCTCGGCATCGGACGGCAGGAACTCGATCTGGCGATCCAGCAGGCCCTGCTGTTCCAGGGTACGGATGAAGTGCTGCTTGGAACCCAGGCGCTTGACCGCCATCCGCTCCATCAGGCTCAGCGCCTGGTTCTGGCGGTAGTTGTCGTTGAGCACCAGCGCGGCGACTTCGTCGGTCATCGACGCCAGCAGCTTGTTGCGCTGCTCGACGGTCAGCTTCTTGGCCCGCACCACATCGTTGAGCAGGATCTTGATGTTGACTTCGTGGTCGGAGGTATCCACACCGGCCGAGTTGTCGATGAAGTCGGTGTTGAGCAGCACGCCGGCCTGGGCAGCTTCGATGCGGCCCAGCTGGGTCATGCCCAGGTTGCCGCCCTCGCCCACCACCTTGCAGCGCAGCTCGCCACCATTCACGCGCAGGGCGTTGTTGGCGCGGTCGCCGACATCGCTGTGCTGCTCGCTGGCGGCCTTGACGTAGGTACCGATGCCGCCGTTCCACAGCAGGTCGACCGGTGCCTTCAGGATCGCGCTCATCAGATCGTTCGGCGACAGCGCCTTGACGTTCTCGTCCAGGCCCAGCGCTTCACGCACCTGCGGGGTGATCTCGATCGACTTCAGGCTGCGCGGATACACGCCGCCGCCCTTGCTGATCAGCTTGGCATCGTAGTCCGCCCAGCTCGAACGCGGCACGGTGAACAGACGCTCACGTTCGACGAACGTGGTCGCTGCATCCGGGTTCGGGTCCAGGAAGATGTGGCGGTGGTCGAACGCAGCGACCAGGCGGATGTGGCGCGACAGCAGCATGCCGTTGCCGAACACGTCGCCGGACATGTCGCCGACGCCAACCGCGGTGAAGTCCTGGGTCTGGCTGTCACGGCCCAGTGCACGGAAGTGGCGCTTGACCGACTCCCATGCGCCGCGCGCGGTGATGCCCATGCCCTTGTGGTCGTAACCGACCGAACCGCCGGAGGCGAACGCATCGCCCATCCAGAAGCCGTGCGCGATGGCCAGGCCGTTGGCGATGTCGGAGAAGGTCGCGGTGCCCTTGTCGGCGGCCACCACCAGGTACGGATCGTCCATGTCATGGCGCACGACATCCACCGGCGGCACGATCTTGTTGTTGACGATGTTGTCGGTGATGTCCAGCAGGCCCTGGATGAACAGCTTGTAGCACGCCACGCCGTTGGCGAAGATCGCATCGCGATCGCCGTTCACCGGCGGCATCTTGGCGAAGAAGCCGCCCTTCGCGCCGACCGGCACGATGACGGTGTTCTTGACCATCTGCGCCTTGACCAGGCCCAGCACTTCGGTACGGAAGTCTTCGCGGCGATCCGACCAGCGCAGGCCGCCACGGGCGACGGCACCGAAGCGCAGGTGGGTACCTTCCACGCGCGGGCCATACACGAAGATTTCGCGGTACGGGCGCGGCTTGGGCAGGTCCGGCACCAAGGCCGAATCGAACTTGAAGCTGATGACATGGCCGTGCTGGCCATTGGCATCGGTCTGGTAGTAGCTGGTGCGCAGGGTCGCATCGATCACGCCCATGAAGGAACGCAGGATGCGGTCCTCGTCCAGGCTCGACACGCGGTCCATCAGCTTCAGCAGCGCTTCGCGCGCGGCCTGCATCTGCGCATCGCGGTCACCCTTGCGGGCGTCGACCACGGTCTTGAGCACTTTCAGGGTGGCCTCGTCGCCGGCAGCCAGCACCTCGAGGTGGGCTTTCAGCTGCGCCTGGCCGGCGGCGATGTCTTCCTTGCTTTCATGGCCGGTGGCCGGATCGAAGCGGGCTTCGAACAGTTCCACCAGCAGGCGTGCCAGCAACGGGTAGCGGGTGAAGGTGCCTTCGACGTAAGCCTGCGAGAACGGCACGCCGGTCTGCAGCAGGTACTTGCAGTAGCCACGCAGCATGGCGACCTGGCGCCAGTGCAGGCCGGCAGCCAGCACCAGGCGGTTGAAGCCATCGTTCTCGGCATCGCCGTGCCAGACGCGGGCAAAGGTCTCACCGAAGGCTTCATCGACGCTGGCCGCATCGATCGCACCAGCGGTCGACTCTACCTCGAAGTCCTGCACGTACACCGGCGCGTTGTCCACCGACAGGCGGTACGGACGCTCGGCGATCACCCGCAGGCCCATGTTTTCCATCATCGGCAGCGCGTCCGACAGCGGGATGTCATCCAGCTGGCGATACAGCTTCAGGCGCAGGCCATCGCCGGATTCGCGCGGCACGGCCTGCAGGCTCAGGCGCAGGTCGTCCGGACCGGTCAGCGCGTCGAGCTGGCTGACATCGTTGGCGGCAACGGCGGTGCTGTTGTCTTCGATGTAACCCGCCGGCAGCGCCTTGCCGATACGCGCAGCAATGCGCAGGCCTTCGGCTTCGCCATGGCGGGTGACCAGCGCTTCGCGCAGGTCGTCCTGCCAGTTGCGCAGCACCTGGGCCAGCTTCTGTTCCAGTTCGGCGGTGTCGACATCGAGCATTTCGCCCGGCTTCGGACGCACGATCAGGTGCACCTGGGCCAGCGGCGATTCACCCAGCACCACCGAGCTGTCCACGTACTCCCCGTGCAGCGCTTCCTTGAGCATCGCTTCGATGCGCAGGCGCACGTCGGTGTTGAAACGCTCGCGCGGCAGGTAGACCAGCGCGGAAATGAAACGGCTGTACTTGTCGCGACGCAGGAACAGGCGGCTGCGCACGCGCTCCTGCAGGCCCAGCACGCCCATCGCGGTGCGGAACAGTTCGTCCTCGCTGGACTGGAACAGTTCTTCGCGCGGCAGGGTTTCCAGGATGTGGCGCAGGGCCTTGCCGCTATGGCTGGAGCCGGCCAGGCCGGACTGCTTCATCACGTGTTCGTAGCGCTGGCGCACCAGCGGGATTTCCCACGGGCGGCGGTTGTAGGCGCTGGAGGTGAACAGGCCGAGGAAGCGCTGTTCGCCGATGATCCTGCCCTTGGCGTCGAATTCCAGCACGCCGATGTAATCCATGTAACCGGCACGATGCACGCGCGAACGGGCATTGGTCTTGGTCAGGATCAGCGCGTCCTTCAGCCCGGACGTGGTGTTCAGGCCCTGCGCGGCCAGGGTCTTGACCGGACGTGCAGCGGACTTGTCCTTGCCGCGCATCAGGCCCAGGCCGGTGTCGTTCAGCGGCGCCAGCACGTCTTCCTTGCCCTGCTTCTCGACGCGGTACTCGCGGTAGCCGAAGAAGGTGAAGTGGTTGTCGGCGGCCCAGCGCAGGAATTCCTGTGCTTCCTTGCGCGAGGCAGCGTCGACCGGCAGCTGGCGGCTGCCAAGGTCGTCGGCCAGCGCCAGCGCCTTGTCCTGCATCGGCTGCCAGTCGCGCACGATGGCGCGCACTTCATCCAGTGCCTTGTTGATGGCCTGCTCGATGTCTGCCATGGCTTCGGCCGGCTGGCGGTCGATCTCCAGCAGCATCACCGATTCCAGCTGGCCCTCGCCGACCTTGGTCAGCTTGCCGGCCTTGTCACGGGTGAAATGCAGCACCGGGTGGCCCAGCACATGCACGCCCACGCCATGCTCGGCCAGCGACATGGTCACGGTGTCGACCAGGAACGGCATGTCGTCGTTGATGATCTGCAGCACGGTGTGCGGCGATTCCCAACCGTTGGCCTTCGCCGTCGGATTGAACACGCGGACATTGGCCTTGCCGGCCTTGCGGGCACGGGCGAATTCCAGCGTTTCGGCTGCGAGCGCGGCCCACTCCTCAGCGCTGTGATGGGGGAACTCGTCGGCCTCCATGCGCTTGTAGAAATCGGCTGCGAATGCCACTGCCTCGGCCTGGGCGGCCGCGGGGTAACGCTTGCGCAAGGCCGTGTACACCGGCTCCAGGGAGAAACCAGCGGTCACTGCGACCTCCGACTCAACTGGTTTGCTTTTGTTTTTCACGGTCTTGGCTGCGGTTTTTTGCGGTTTCATGGCAGAGCGGCGCGCTTGCTCAGTTGGGAAAATGAAATTGTAGCCCTACCGCACGAAAAGGCCTTGCTGCAGGACGGAATAACCAGATTCGGGTTTGCTGCGGTTTAGACGCCCTATTCAGTTCGCACCGGTATGGGCGTCGCGGTCGCACAGCGTTGCCGACAGGATCGGCAAAACGTGTTACCGGAAGACACATGCGGCAACATCGGCGCGATTCCACAATCCTGAACTGGACGGTATAGTCCACCGCGTGAATCCGGCCTACCTTCCTGTCGCCCTCGACGCGCGTGATGAGCGCGTGTTCGACGCCGTGCGCGAACTGCTTGCCCGACAGGGCATGCAGATGAGCATGGACGCGGTCGCCCAGCATGCAGGCTGCTCGAAGCAGACCCTGTACTCGCGCTACGGCAACAAGCAGGCCCTGCTGCGGCGGGTCATGCAGCGCCACGTCGGCCACGCCACCGGGGCCATGCTGCGTGCACTCCGCGGTGACGACCTGCGTGGCAGCCTGCTGCAGTTCGCCACCGACTTCCTGGAGCACTTCAACCAGCCCCACGTCGGCCAGGCCTGCCGCCTGATCGCCGCCGATGCAGCACAGTTTCCCGAAGAGGCGCGTACGCTGTACCGGCATGGCGCCGGCGCGTTGACACTTCATCTTGCTGAATGGATTGAAACCGTTTGCAGTCGCGGGCTGCTGCGGCATGACGACCCGCACTTCATGGCCGAACTGCTGCTGAGCATGATTGCCGGTCAGGATTTCGACAAACAGCGCTTCCATACCCCCCATCGTGATGACGCTGCATTGCGTCGGCGCTGGGCAGAGTTCTCCGTCGATGGCTTCCTGCGCGCGTTCGCGCCGCAGCCCTCGCCGGCCCCGTCTTCAAACCAACCCCGGAGTTCCTCCTGATGACCGCCCCACTCCGCACCCTTGCCTTGACGTGCGCCGTTGCTGTCGCCGTAGCTGCCTGCAAGAAGCCGGAACAGCCGACGCCCCCACCGCCGGAGGTGGGCGTGATCGACGCCAAGCCGCAGACCCTGCCGCTGCAGCGCGAGCTGGTCGGTCGCCTGTCGCCGTTCCGCAGCGCCGATGTGCGCGCCCGCGTGCCCGGCGTGCTGCTCAAGCGCGTCTATCAGGAAGGCAGCGAGGTCAAGCAGGGCCAGACCCTGTTCCTGATCGACCCGGCGCCCCTGCGCGCCTCGCTCAACGCCTCCGAGGCCCAGCTGGCTTCGGCCCGCGCGACCTACGCCAACGCCAAGGTCGCCGCTGACCGCGCCCGTTCGCTGGCGCCGCAGAAGTTCGTGTCCAAGGCCGACCTGGACAATGCCGAGTCGGCCGAGCGCACCGCGCTGGCCGCGGTCAAGCAGGCCGAAGCCACCGTCACGTCCTCGCGCATCAGCCTGGGCTACACCGAAGTCACCGCCCCGATCAGTGGCGTGGCCAACAAGCAGCAGGTCACCGAAGGCGCGCTGGTGGGCCAGGGCGATGTGACCCTGCTGACCACCGTGGACCAGCTCGACCCGCTGTACGTGAACTTCTCGCTGAGCGTGGATGAACTGACCCAGCTGCGTGCGCAGCAGGCCAAGGGCACCCTGGCCCTGTCCGGCGACGGCAAGGCCACGGTCAACGTCAAGCTGGCCGACGGCAGCACCTACAGCGAGCCGGGCACGCTGGACTTCTCCTCGACCACGGTCGATCCGGCCACCGGCGCGGTGTCGCTGCGCGCGGTGCTGCCAAACCCGCAGAAGATCCTGCTGCCGGGCGCCTTCGTCAGCTTCCAGGCCAACCTGGGCGAGCGCAACAATGCCTACCTGGTGCCGCAGCAGGCCCTGCTGCGTGACACCAACGGCGGCTATGTGATGGTGGTGGGTGCCGACGGCAAGGTCGTCCGCAAGAACGTCAAGACCGACGGCGCGCAGAACGGCAACTGGCTGGTCAGCGAGGGCCTGGCCGCGGGTGACAAGGTGGTCGTCGCCGGCGTGCAGAAGGTCAAGGAAGGCACGCCGGCCACGGCCAAGCCGTGGACCCCGGGCCAGGACGCCAACGGCAAGCCTGCCGCCGGCGGTGCTGCTCCGGGCGCGCCTGCCGCAGCTCCGGCCGACGCCAAGGCACCGGCCAAGGCTGACCAGGCCGACAAGGCCGAGCCGGCCGCCACCGAATCGAACAAGCAGTAACGGGACCTTCCGTCATGCCTAAATTTTTCATCGAACATCCAGTCTTCGCCTGGGTGGTGGCGATCCTGATCTCGCTCAGCGGCGTGATCGCGATCCTCAACCTCGGCGTGGAGTCCTACCCCAACATCGCCCCGCCGCAGGTGACCGTCTCGGCCACCTACCCGGGTGCAAGTGCGGATACCACGGAGAAATCGGTCACCCAGGTGATCGAGCAGCAGCTGACCGGCATCGATCACCTGCTGTACTTCAGCTCCTCATCGGCCTCCAACGGCCGCGCGTCGATCACCCTGACCTTCGAGACCGGTACCGATCCGGACATCGCCCAGGTGCAGGTGCAGAACAAGGTCTCGCTGGCCACGCCGCGACTGCCTTCGGAAGTCACCCAGCAGGGTGTGGTGGTGGCCAAGGCCAACGCCGGCTTCCTGATGGTGGTGGCGCTGCAGTCCGATACGCCGACGATCAACCGTGACGCACTGAACGACATCGTCGGTTCGCGCGTGCTCGACCAGGTCTCGCGCATCCCCGGCGTCGGCAGCACCCAGCAGTTCGGTTCCGAGTACGCCATGAACATCTGGCTCAACCCGGAAAAGATGCAGGGCTATGGCCTGTCGGCCAGCCAGGTGCTGGCGGCGGTACGCGCGCAGAACGTGCAGTTCGCCGCCGGCGCGCTGGGCTCCGACCCGTCGCCGGAAGGCCAGCACTTCACCGCCACGGTGTCGGCCGAAGGCCGCTTCAGCTCGCCGCAGGAGTTCGAGAACATCATCCTGCGCGCCAATGCCGATGGCTCGCGCGTGCTGCTGAAGGACATCGCCCGCGTCGCCTTCGGTGCCAACAACTACGGCTTTGATACCCAGTACAACGGCAAGCCCACCGGTGCCTTCGCCATCCAGCTGCTGCCGGGCGCCAACGCCCTGAACGTGGCCGAGGCGGTGCGCGGCAAGATGGACGAGCTGCAGCCCAGCTTCCCGGCCGGCGTCACCTGGTTCTCGCCGTACGACAGCACCACCTTCGTCAAGATCTCGATCCAGGAAGTGGTCAAGACCCTGTTCGAAGCGGTGTTGCTGGTGTTCCTGGTGATGCTGATCTTCCTGCAGAACTTCCGCGCCACCCTGATCCCGACCCTGGTCATCCCGGTGGCCCTGCTGGGTACGTTCCTGGGCATGTGGATGATCGGCTTCACGATCAACCAGCTGACCCTGTTTGCGATGGTGCTGGCGATCGGCATCGTGGTCGATGACGCGATCGTGGTGATCGAGAACGTCGAACGCATCATGACCGAGGAAGGCCTGGCGCCGAAGCCGGCCACGCAGAAGGCGATGACCCAGATCACCGGCGCGGTGGTGGCCATCACCGTCGTGCTGGCGGCGGTGTTCATCCCCTCCGCCCTGCAGGGCGGTGCGGCCGGTGAGATCTACAAGCAGTTCGCCCTGACCATCGCCATCTCGATGGCGTTCTCGGCGTTCCTGGCGCTGGGTTTCACCCCGGCGCTGTGCGCGACGTTCCTCAAGCCGACGCACAACGACAACCCGAACATCGTCTACCGCACCTTCAACAAGTACTACGACAAGATCAGCCACACCTATGTGGGCCACATCACCTCCGCGGTGCGCCATGCACCACGCTGGATGATCCTGTTCGTGGTGCTGACCGCGCTGTGCGGTTTCCTGTTCACCCGCATGCCGGGCAGCTTCCTGCCTGAGGAAGACCAGGGCTATGCACTGGCGATCGTGCAGTTGCCGCCGGGCTCGACCAAGAGCCAGACCAACGAAGCGTTCGCACAGATGCGCGGCATCCTGGAAAAGCAGGATGGCTATGAAGGCATGCTGCAGGTGGCCGGCTTCAGCTTCGTCGGTTCCGGCGAGAACGTGGGCATGGGCTTCATCCGCCTGAAGCCGTGGGAAGAGCGCAAGTTCACTGCTCCGGAATTCATCCAGAACATGAACGGCGCGTTCTACGGCATCAAGGAAGCGCAGATCTTCGTGGTCAACCTGCCCACCGTGCAGGGCCTTGGCCAGTTCGGCGGCTTCGACATGTGGCTGCAGGACCGCAGCGGCGCCGGTTACGAGCAGCTGACCCAGGCCCGCAACATCCTGCTCGGCCAGGCCGCGCAGAAGCCGGACCACCTGGTGGGCGTGCGCCCGAACGGCCTGGAAAACGCCCCGCAGCTGCAGCTGCACGTGGACCGCGTGCAGGCGCAGTCGATGGGCATGTCGGTGTCGGACGTGTACAGCACCATCCAGCTGATGCTGGCCCCGGTGTACGTCAACGACTTCTTCTACGAAGGCCGCATCAAGCGCGTGACCATGCAGGCTGATGGTCCATACCGCACTGGCCAGGAGTCGCTGAAGAGCTTCTACAGCCCGTCCAGCCTGACCACCAATGCCGATGGCACCAACGCGATGATTCCGTTGAGCACGGTGGTCAAGTCCGAATGGGTCTCGGCACCGCCGTCGCTGAGCCGCTACAACGGCTACTCGGCGATCAACATCGTCGGCTCGCAGGCACCGGGCACCAGCTCGGGTGAAGCGATGCAGACCATGGAAGGCATCGTCAACGACGACCTGCCGGCGGGCTTCGGCTACGACTGGTCCGGCCTGTCCTACCAGGAAATCCTGGCAGGCAACGCCGCGACGCTGCTGCTGGTGCTGTCCATCGTGGTGGTGTTCCTGTGCCTGGCTGCGCTGTATGAAAGCTGGTCGATCCCGGTGGCGGTGCTGCTGGTGGTACCGCTTGGCGTTCTGGGCGCACTCGCCCTGTCGATGATGCGTGGCCTGCCGAACGATCTGTTCTTCAAGATCGGCCTGATCACGGTGATCGGCCTGGCCGCGAAGAACGCGATCCTGATCGTGGAGTTCGCGGTGGAGCAGCGTGCGGCGGGCAAGACCCTGCGCGATGCCACCATCGAAGCGGCGCGCTTGCGATTCCGCCCGATCCTGATGACGTCCTTCGCGTTCATCATGGGCGTCATCCCGATGGCGATCTCCACCGGTGCCGGCGCCAACTCGCGTCACGCCATCGGTACCGGCGTGATCGGCGGCATGCTGTTCGCCACCCTGCTCGGCCTGCTGATGATCCCGGTGTTCTTCGTGGTGGTGCGCCGCATGCTGGGCGACAAGCTGGATGAACCGTCGAAGGAATTCCTCGGCCGCCAGCGTGATGCGGAAAGCGCCCACCGCCCGGATCGTTGATCCGACGGTGAGTTGCTGAAATGAAAAGCCCCGGAGCGATCCGGGGCTTTTTTCTTTGCTGCTTTTGAATCCATGCCAACCAAGGTTGGCATCTACCAAAGCAGCGGCATGCCCGGTAGCCGCCAACCTTGGTTGGCGCTCTCCAAGGCGACGTGTCAGCGCAGCAGCGAGATCATCACGCACACTGCAACGATCACCAATGCGACCCACTGCATCGGCACGAAGAAGAAATGATGGGGTGCGGCCTCACCCTTCGGCCGCGGCGCACGGTTGAGCCACAGGCCCAGCAGCACGTTCACTGCCGCACCGATGCCACCACCCAGCAGCACCTGCTGCAGCGGGATGTTGCCCTTGGCGCCGTCGTGCGGGAAGAAGTACGCCAGCAACAGGATGCCTGCGATCGGCGTCACCAGCGTCATGAAGCCCCAGCCGCGGTAGATCATGCGGTATCTCCAGAAAAAACGATCCGCATTGCAGCAGCATGCATCCTGGAAAGCCAGAGGGGCATGCCATCTGGGCACAACGCCATCCACGCATGGCGTGGATCTACTGCCGCGCCGCCATTGCAGCGGCGCGGCACGGGAAAATCAACGCAGACCGGTCTCGTTGCGGGCGATCACCAGGCGCTGGATCTCCGAGGTGCCTTCGTAGATCTCGGTGATCTTGGCATCACGGAAGTAGCGCTCCAGCGGCATTTCCTTGGAATAGCCCATGCCGCCATGGATCTGTACGGCCTGGTGGGTGATCCACATTGCCGCTTCCGAAGCGGTCAGCTTGGCGATGGCGGCCTCGTTGCTGAAGCGCTTGCCCTCGCCCTTCACCCATGCCGCACGCAGGGTCAGCAGCAGTGCCGCATCCAGCTTGCACTTCATGTCGGCAATCTTCGCCTGGGTCATCTGGAACGTACCGATGGCCGCACCGAAGGCCTTGCGGTCCTTCACATACTCCAGGGTCGCTTCATAGGCGGCACGGGCAATACCGATCGCCTGCGAGGCAATGCCGATGCGGCCGGCGTCGAGTACGCCCATGGCGATCTTGAAGCCCTCGCCTTCCTGCCCCAGCACGTCTTCGGGCTGCGCCACGTAATCGTTGAACTCGATCTCGCAGGTGGCCGAGGCACGGATGCCCAGCTTCGGTTCGGTCTTGCCGCGGCCGAAACCGGCCTTGTCGGTGTCGATCATGAACGCGGTGATGCCACGCGCGCCCTTGTCCGGCTCGCTCATCGCGAACAGCACGATGTACTTGGCCACCGGGCCGGAAGTGATCCAGCTCTTCTTGCCATTGATGACATAGCTGCCGTCGGCCTGCTTGACCGCGCGGCAACGCATGGCAGTGGCGTCCGAGCCCGACTGCGGCTCGGTCAGCGCGAATGCACCGATGGCCTCGCCTTCGGCGATGGCGCGCACGTACTTCTGCTTCTGCGCTTCGCTGCCATGGGTCAGGATGCCGTTGCAGAACAGCGAATTGTTGACCGACATGATGGTCGAATGCGCAGCATCACCGGCGGCGACCTCCACCATCGCCAGCACGTACGCGATCGGGTCCATGCCCGCGCCACCGTATTCGGTCGGCACTTCGATGCCCATCAGGCCGTTCTCGCCCAGCAGGCGGATGTTGTCCAGCGGGAACTCACCGGTACGGTCATGGTGCTCCGCGCTCGGGGCGATCTTTTCCTGCGCGATCCGGCGCGCAACGTCCTGCAGCATCAACTGCTCTTCGGTAAAGCTGAAATCCACAACACCCTCCCGGGAAAATGGTTCGCCGATTGTACCGGGGGCCGGCCATCGGCGGCTGACTCGTGGGGAGCTGCGACTTGACCGGAAGGGGTGTCGTCGGCGAATATATCTCTATATCGCGATAGGTGGATACTTATGGATCTGGAGGACTGGTCGACCCGCCTGAAGGTGTTCGCCGATGCTACCCGCGTGCGCCTGCTGGCGCTGCTGGAGCAGGAAGAGCTGACCGTGGCCGAGCTTTCGGCCATCACCCGGTTGGCGCAGCCGCGGGTATCGACTCATCTGGCGCGCCTGAAGGAAGCCGGCCTTGTGCGCGACCGCCGTGCGGGCGTGTCGGCCTACTACCGCTTCGACGAAGCCCAGCTGGACCCGGCGCAGCGTGCATTGTGGCATGCCCTGAGCAACGGAAGCGACGACCCGTTGCTGCGCCAGGATGCTGAACGGGTAGCGGCGGTGCTCGCCCACCGCGCTGCCGACCAGAACTGGGCCGACAGCGTGGCCGGCGACATGGAGCGCCACTACTCCCCGGGCCGCACCTGGGAAGCGCTGGCGCGCACCGCGCTGCCATTGCTGGAAACCGGCGACGTGCTGGATATCGCCTCCGGCGACGGTGTGCTGGCCGAACTGGTCGCCCCGCACGCCAGGCGCTACATCTGCATCGATACCAGTGCGCGCGTGGTGGCCGCCGCCAGCGAACGCCTGCGCCGCCTGCCGAACGTGGAAGTCCGCGAGGGCGACATGCATGCCCTGCCCTTCAAGGACCGCAGCTTCGACCTTGTGGTGCTGATGCACGCCCTGACCTACGCCAGCAAGCCGGCGCAGGCGGTCACCGAAGCCGCGCGCGTACTGCGCCCGGGCGGTCGCCTGCTGCTGTGCAGCCTGGCCCGCCACGAGCACAAGGCCGCGGTCGATGCTTATGGCCATGTCAACCTCGGCTTCAGCGACAAGGAGCTGAAGAAGTTCGTCGACAAGGCCGGCCTGCAGGTCTCCAACCTGGAAACGGTCACCCGCGAAAAGCGCCCGCCGCATTTCGAAGTGATCTCGCTGATCGCCAACAAACCCTGAGGTCGACATGCCCGCATTGCCCTGGCTGCACCCGGAACGCGTGGAATCGCTGCTCGCTGCCCTGCGTGATCGGATCCTGATCATCGACGGCGCGATGGGCACGATGATCCAGCGCCACGGCCTGCAGGAAGAGGATTACCGGGGCGAGCGCTTCGCCGGCGGTTACGACCACGCCCATGGGCCCGGCTGCGACCACGGCAGCACACCCGAAGGCCACGACCTGAAGGGCAACAACGACCTGTTGCTGCTGACCCGGCCGGAGGTCATCGCCGGCATCCACACCGCCTACCTGGAAGCGGGCGCGGACCTGGTGGAAACCAACACCTTCAACGCCACCTCGGTCAGCCAGGCCGACTACCACCTCGAACACCTGGTGTACGAGCTGAACAAGGCGGGTGCGGCCGTCGCACGTGCCTGCTGCGATGCGGTGGCGGCCACCACACCGGACAAGCCGCGCTTCGTCATCGGCGTGCTCGGCCCGACCAGCCGCACCGCTTCGATCAGTCCGGACGTCAATGATCCCGGCTTCCGCAACACCAGTTTCGATGAGCTGCGCGGCACCTACCGCGAAGCCATCGATGGCCTGATCGATGGTGGCGCCGACACGATCATGGTCGAGACCATCTTCGATACGCTCAACGCCAAGGCTGCGCTGTACGCCATCGAGGAGGCCTTCGATGCACGTGGCGCGCGGCTGCCGATCATGATTTCCGGCACCATCACCGATGCTTCCGGGCGCACCCTGTCCGGACAGACCGCCGAGGCGTTCCAGGCGTCACTCGCGCATGCACGGCCGTTGTCGATCGGCCTGAACTGCGCACTCGGCGCCGATGCCATGCGTCCGCACGTGGAAACCCTGTCGCAGGTGTCGGACTGCTACGTCAGTGCCCATCCCAACGCCGGCCTGCCCAATGCATTCGGTGAGTACGACGAAACACCCGAGGAAATGGCCGCCACCCTGCGTGGCTTTGCCGAAGATGGCCTGCTCAATCTGGTCGGCGGCTGCTGTGGCTCCACCCCGGACCACATCCGCGCGATCGCGCTGGCGGTGGCCGGGCTGCCGCCCCGCGCCCTGCCTGCCGCCCAGGTGCAGGCGGCATGAACACCTCCACCCCCTCCCGCACGTCCCCCTGTTGCCGCTGAGTTGCCGCCGATCATGACGCCTGTCCGCCCTACCCGCCTGTCCGGCCTGGAACCGCTGGTCATCACCCCGGATCTGCTGTTCGTCAATGTCGGCGAACGCACCAACGTCACCGGCAGCGCGCAGTTCCGCAAACTGATCAAGGAAGGCCGTTACGAAGAAGCGGTGGACGTGGCCCGGCAGCAGGTGGCCAGCGGCGCACAGATCCTCGACGTCAACATGGACGAGGGCCTGATCGATTCGGAAGCGGCGATGACCCGCTACCTCAACCTGATCATGTCCGAGCCGGACATCGCCCGCATCCCGGTAATGGTCGATTCCTCCAAGTGGAGCGTGATCGAGGCTGGCCTGAAGTGCCTGCAGGGCAAGAGCGTGGTCAATTCGATCTCGCTGAAGGAAGGCGAGGACCTGTTCCGCGAGCACGCGCGCAAAGTGCTGCGCTACGGTGCGGCGGCGGTGGTGATGGCCTTCGATGAGAGCGGGCAGGCCGATACCTGCGCGCGAAAGGTTGAAATCTGCACCCGCGCCTATCGCCTGCTGGTCGATGAAATCGGCTTCCCGCCACAGGACATCATCTTCGACCCGAACATCTTCGCCGTCGCCACCGGCATTGAAGAGCATGACAACTATGCGGTCGACTTCATCGAAGCCACCCGCATCATCAAGCAGACGCTGCCGCACTGCCATGTGTCCGGCGGCGTGTCCAACGTTTCGTTCTCGTTCCGCGGCAACGAAACCGTGCGCCAGGCGATCCACTCGGTGTTCCTGTACCACGCGATCGCCGCGGGCATGGACATGGGCATCGTCAACGCCGGCGCCATGCCGATCTACGACGAGCTGGAGCCGGAACTGCGCGAGCGCGTGGAGGACGTGATCCTCAACCGCCGCTCTGATGCCACCGAGCGCCTGCTTGAAATCGCCGAGCGCTACAAGGGCAGCAAGGGCGCGGCGAAGACCGAAGACCTGGCCTGGCGCGAGAAGCCGGTGGACGCACGGTTGGCGCATGCGCTGGTGCATGGCCTGGATGCCTGGGTCGACGCCGATACCGAAGAAGCCCGGCAACGTTCCAGCCGCCCGCTGGACGTCATTGAAGGCCCGCTGATGGCCGGCATGAACGTGGTCGGCGACCTGTTCGGTGCCGGCAAGATGTTCCTGCCGCAGGTGGTGAAATCGGCACGTGTGATGAAGAAGGCAGTGGCCTACCTGCTGCCCTACATCGAAGCCGAAAAGGCCCGCAGCGGCGACACCGCCAAGAGCAACGGCAAGATCATCATGGCCACGGTGAAGGGCGATGTGCACGACATCGGCAAGAACATCGTCGGCGTGGTCCTGGCCTGCAACAACTTCGAGGTGATCGATCTGGGCGTGATGGTGCCGGCGCAGAAGATCCTCGATGCCGCCCGCGAGCACCAGGCCGACATCATCGGCCTGTCCGGCCTGATCACGCCGTCACTGGAAGAAATGAGCCATGTCGCCCGTGAAATGCAGCGGCAGGGCTTTGACCTGCCACTGATGATCGGCGGCGCGACCACCTCACGTGCGCACACCGCGCTGAAGATCGACCCGCACTACAAAGCCCCGACGGTCTGGGTGAAGGACGCCTCGCGCGCCGTGGGCGTGGCGCAGTCGCTGATCTCGCGCGAGCTGCGGGATGCGTTCGTCGCCGCCAACGAGGCGGACTACGCCGAGATCCGCACCCGCCACCGCAACCGCGGTGACGCCAAGCGCCTGGTCTCGCTGGAACATGCACGTGGCCAGAAGTTCCAGTGCGACTGGCAGGCGTACACGCCACCCGCACCGAAGCAGCCGGGCCTGCATGTATTCGATGACTACCCACTGGCCGAGCTGGTGCCCTACATCGACTGGACGCCGTTCTTCCAGGCGTGGGAGCTGGCCGGCAAGTACCCGGCCATCCTCACCGATGAAATCGTCGGCACCCAGGCCAGCGAGCTGTACCAGGACGCGCGCGCGATGCTCGACCGCATCGTCAACGAGAAGTGGCTGCGGGCCAAGGCCGTGTTCGGGCTGTGGCCTGCCAACAGCATCGGCGACGACGTACGTGTGCAGCATCCCGATGGCGAAGCCACCCTGCACTTCCTGCGGCAACAGGTGGACAAGCCCGCCGAACGCCCGGATTTCTGCCTGGCCGATTTCATCGCTCCGGCCGACAGCGGCAAGCAGGACTGGATCGGCGCCTTCGCAGTGACCGCCGGGATCGGCATCGACGCGCACGTGGCCCGTTTCGAGGCCGACCACGACGACTACAACGCAATCCTGCTGAAGGCGCTCGCCGACCGCTTTGCCGAAGCCCTGGCCGAACGCCTGCACCAGCGCGTACGCACCGGGTTCTGGGGTTACGACCACGCCGAAACGCTCGACAACGAAGCGCTGATCGACGAAAAGTACCGCGGCATCCGCCCCGCGCCCGGTTACCCCGCCTGCCCCGAGCACAGCGAAAAACGCCGGTTGTTCGACCTGCTGGGGGCGGAAACCAACGCCGGCATGCAACTGACCGAGAGCTTCGCGATGCTGCCGACCGCAGCGGTGTCGGGCTACTACTTCAGCCACCCGCAGAGCCAGTATTTCGTGGTCGGCCGCCTCGGTCGCGAGCAGGTCACCGACTACGCACGCCGCAAGGGCGTGGACCGTGCCCAGGCCGAACGCTGGCTGGCGTCCAACCTCGACTACGATCCGGAATGAAAAAAGGGGACGGAGGGGATTAAGTCGTTCTTGGCACAAACGACTTAATCCCCTCCGTCCCCTTTTTGTCGGTGCTTACCAGACCAGGTCGTCGGGCACCTGGTACTGCGGGTCGGCGTAGGGATCGTCCTCGGCCGGTGCATTCGGGTCGACCTTCAACGCCACCGAAGCGGCGAACACCGCCTCAGACTGGGCCAGGACTTCAGCCGTCACCAGCAGGTAGCGACCATTGAGCTGGACCACGCCCAGTTCACCGGCATTGAGTGCCTTGAGCTGCTCGGCGGTGACGTAGATGCGCTTGATCTTGCCGCCGTACGGGAAGTGGCGCGCGATATCGGCCGCTTCGGCATTCAGGCTCTTGTCCTTCAGCAGTTCTTCCAGCTTCACCTTGGCCTCGCGGCGCTGGCGGGCTTCTTCCTGCTTCAGGCGCTCGGTCTCGATGCGCTCTTCCTTTTCGCGCTGGGCACGGATCGCGTAGGCCTTGGCCAGATCCATTTCCTCGGCGGTACGCGGCTTGCGCGGCCCCTGCCCGTGGCCCTGGCCACGCTGCTGGCCAGGCTTGCCCGGGCCGCCATTGCCATGCGCCCGCCGCTCGCCGGGTTTGTGTTCGCCCTTGCCAGCGTGCTGCGGCTTTCCATTGCCAGCGCCACCCTTGCCCTGCGGGCGGCCATCACGGCGGGGGGCATCATTCTTGCGCTCGGGCTTGGGCGCGGGCTTGAAGCCCAGGCCCATCAGCTGGTCGCGGAGGGTATCGCTCATAGGATATGGATCAGTAGTGCGGCGGCGGCGGTTCGCTCGCCGGATCAGAAGAATTCAATGCATTGCGGACCTTGCCCAGGTCTTCCAGCAGCACGCGCAGGATGCCGGCATTGCGGCTGCCTTCCATGCGCGCGTCTGCAAGTGCATCGCTCAGTTCGGCCAGCGCGTGTTCCTGGAAGGACACGCGCATCTCCAGCTCGACCAGGCGCGCTTCCAGCGCCTGCTCGCGTTCGGTCGGTACTTCAGACATGCAGCGAACGCCCCCGGCCAATGCCGTAATACGCGAGGCCGGCAGCCTCGACTTCAGCCGGCTCGTACAGATTCCGGCCGTCGAACACCACCGCATCCTTCAGCCGCTCGCGCAGCATCTGGAAATCAGGGCTGCGGAACTGCTTCCACTCGGTCACAACGACCAGTGCATCGGCGCCCTGCAGCGCATCGTCGGCACTGTCACAGAACACCAGATCGTCGCGCTCGCCGAAGATCCGCTGCGATTCATGCATCGCCTCCGGATCGTAGGCGCGCACTGTCGCACCGCCTTCCCACAACTGGGCCAGCAGGCGGCGGCTGGAGGCCTCGCGCATGTCATCGGTGTTCGGCTTGAACGCCAGGCCCCACACGGCGAACGTCCTGCCGCGCACGCCTTCGCCTTCGCCCTTGTCGTAGTGGCGCTGGATCAGGGCAAACAGGTGCCCCTTCTGCGATTCATTGACCGCCTCCACCGCGTTCAGCAGTTTCGGCTCCAGGCCGGCCTGCTGCGCGGTGCGCGCCAGTGCCTGCACGTCCTTGGGAAAACACGAACCGCCGTAACCGGCACCCGGATAGATGAAGTGCCAGCCAATACGCGGATCCGAACCGATGCCCTGGCGGACCTGCTCGACGTCGGCGCCCACGCGCTCGGCGATGTTGGCGATTTCATTCATGAACGAAATCTTGGTTGCCAGCATTGCATTGGCGGCGTACTTGGTCAGCTCGGCCGAACGCACGTCCATCTCCACCACGCGATCGTGGTTGCGATTGAACGGTGCGTACAGGCGACGCATCACTGCGACCGACTCGGCGCTGGTCGCACCGATGATGATGCGGTCAGGCCGCATGCAGTCGGCAACGGCGTCGCCTTCCTTCAGGAATTCGGGGTTGGACACCACGTCGAAGGCGATATCCGCCCCACGCGCCGCCAGCTCCTCGGCAATGGCCGCACGCACTTTGTCGGCGGTGCCTACCGGCACCGTCGACTTGTTGACCACCACGGTCGGCACCGAAATGTACCGACCGATGGTGCGGGCCACGGCCAGCACGTACTGCAGATCGGCGCTGCCATCCTCGTCCGGCGGCGTGCCCACGGCGATGAACACCACCTGGCCGTGGCCGATGGCGGTCGCCGCGTCGGTGGTGAACACCAACCGCGACGCGGCGTGGTTGGCCTTCACCATCGGCTCCAGGCCGGGCTCGTAGATCGGGATGATGCCCCGGTTGAGGCCATCCACCTTGGCCTGGTCGATATCGACACAGACCACCTGGTGGCCAACGTCGGCCAGGCAGGTGCCGGTCACCAGACCTACGTAGCCGGTACCAAAAATCGCAACGCGCATATCCGTGCTGACTCCGTGTTGGCTTACGGCAGAACGCCCAGCAGCTCGACGTCGAAGGTCAGGGTGGAGTTCGGACCGATCGGACCACCCGGGGTGCCGTTCTCGCCGTATGCCAGTTCACCCGGGATCCAGAAGCGGTACTTCGAGCCGACCGGCATCAGGGCCACGCCCTCGGTCCAGCCCTTGATGACCTGGTCCAGACCGAATTCGGCCGGGCCACGGCCCGCGGAACTGTCGAACACCGTGCCGTTGAGCAGCTTGCCTTCGTAGTTCACGCGCACCTTGCTGGAGGGCAACGGACGCTCGCCACTGCCCGGACGGATCACCTGGTACTGCAGGCCCGACGGGGTGGTCACCACGCCCGGCTGGGTCTTGTTCTTGGCCAGGAACGCGTTGCCTTCCTGACGGTTGGTCTGCGCTGCCTGTGCGGCCTTGGCCTGCATCTCGGCCTGCTTGGCACCCATGAACGACTGGATGGTGGCAGTGGCATCGGCTTCGCTCATCTTCGGCTGGCCCTTGCTCAGGCCAGTGTTGATCGCGTCAAACAGCGAAGCGGTATCGATATCGTCCTTCAGCTGTGCCAGCGACGGACCCACCGAATAAGCACCGATCATCTGCGCGACCTTGACCCGATCGACCTTCGCCGGCTGCGAGCCCGGCGCGACGCCCGGCACCTGCTGGCCGCTGCGGGCCATCACCACCTGGCGCAGGGCGGCATCGGTCGCCTTGGCCTGTTCCTGGGTGATCTGCGGCTGCAGGCCTTCGAAGGAACGCTCCACGGCAGTGCGCAGCGCGGCTGCATCGATTTCATCGGCGATCGGCGCGAACGACTTGGCCACATCCAGACCAATGGCGTAGCCGAGCTTCTGCTTGGGGGAATTCAAGGGTGCGGTCTCCTTGGCGGCCGAAGGAGCGGCCGGTTGTTGCGACAGGGCGACACCGGAGGTGCCCATCGCCAGAATCAGAACCGACGCCGCGGCGCCGCGCATTCCCATTTTCATTCGCTGCATTCCTGGAAGTGACTGGACGCCGACGTCGGCGCGAAAACACGTATTGTCGCACGCATGCCGTCGATGTCGAGGCATCCGTGCCGGCATTCAATGTGCGGCCGGTGCCGCCAGCGCCTTGTCGATGGCCGCTTTCAGCTGCGGATCATCCGGGGTGACCTTGCTGGCGAACTGGGCAATGACCGTGCCATCGCGTCCGACCAGATACTTGTGGAAATTCCACGCCGGCGCCACGCCGGTGGCGGCGGTCAAGCGCTGATACAGCGGCGTGGCCTGCGCGCCGGTCACGTGCACCTTTTCGAACATCGGGAATTTCACACCATAGGTAAGCGTGCAGAAATCCTGGATCTGCTTTTCATCACCCGGCTCCTGCCCCTTGAAATCGTTGGACGGGAAGCCGAGCACGGCAAATCCCTTGCCGGCGTACTGCTTCTGCAGCGCTTCCAGACCCTCGTACTGCGGGGTATAGCCGCACTTGCTTGCCGTATTGACCACCAGCAGCACCTGCCCGTGGTAACGCTGCTGCAGGTTGACCTGCTGCTTGCCCGCCAGCGGCCGGTACGACAGATCCAGCAGATCGGCGGCCGAAGCGGCGGCCGACGTGGCCAGGCCTGCGGCCAGCAGGGTCAACAGGGACAGGCCGCGAAGGCGGCGCGAGGAGGCAGTCGACAAAGGCATGGGAGACGGTCCGCGGTAGCCATTCCAGGGGTCCGGCCGTGACGGGCCGGGAATCGGCCGAACTATAGCACCGGGGTCTGCACGTCTCTGGAGCGCATGCGTTGTCGCGCTTTGCACGGCGTGGCGGAAGCAGTCTGCCGCGCGTCCCAGCCCGCTGCTGATGACATAGCATGGACATGGCTGAATGGGAGGCCGACTGAAAACGCGCCTCCGCAGTTTCTCTTTTTCGATGCATATCAAGCGGTTGAACGAATATTGCGGTGCCGTGACCACCCCTGCCATCAGTTGGGTGGGGACAGGACTTGCACACAGGCGTGCCGGTGTTATAGTTGCATACAACACCAGTCACCTGAGACAGGGGGAACCATGAACAGCCGGATGCGTCGCAGCCTTGCCGCCCCCGCGGTCACCGCGGTATCAACCCTGTTCGTACTGGTCTGGCTGGCCATGCCGGCACCGCCGGCCGCGTCCTCCCCCACCCTCTCCGAAGACAGTACGCAGGACGCAGCAGCACCCACGGCAGGGAATGCCGCTCCCTCCCCCTCCCCCCCGCGTCGGCTGCACAGCTCCCTGTCCATGCCGTATTTCTCGTTCGCACAGCCGCTGACCCCACGGAGCTGAATATGAGCGACATCCAGTGGAGCGACGGCGCTCCCATCTACCGCCAGCTGAAGGAACGCGTGATCGCCATGATGCTTGACGGAATCCTCAAGCCGGGCGATGCCCTTCCTTCGGTGCGCCAGGTGGCCGCCGATTACCAGCTCAACCCCATCACCGTTTCGCGCGCCTACCAGGAGCTGGCCGATGAAGGCCTGGTCGAGAAGCGCCGCGGGCTGGGCATGTTCATGACCGAACAGGCGGCCACGCAGCTGCGCAGCAGCGAGCGCGAACGCTTCCTCAATGAAGAATGGCCGGCCGTACTGGAACGCATCCAGCGACTGGGCCTGAGTCTCGACGAATTGTTGCCCCAGGGGAAATTCTGATGAATGCCAGTCCCACTACCGCTGTGCCAAGCGACGCTGTCATTACCGCCCGTGGCCTTCGCAAGGCTTACAAGAACACGCTCGCGCTCGACAACGCCAGCTTCTCCATTCCGGCAGGCCGCATCATCGGCCTGATCGGCCCCAATGGTGCCGGCAAGACCACCGCGCTGAAGGCGGTGCTCGGCCTGACCTCGGTGGAAGGCGAGCTGAGCGTGCTCGGCCGTGACCCGCGCGTGCACCGCGACGATCTGATGAACGACATCTGCTTCATCGCCGATGTCGCCGTGCTGCCGCGCTGGCTGAAGGTGCGTGAGGCGATCGACTTCGTCGCCGGCGTGCACCCCCGCTTTGATCGCGCCCGTTGCGAACGCTTCCTGGCCAACACCAAGCTGCAGCCGAAGCAGCGCGTGCGCGAACTGTCCAAGGGCATGATCGTGCAGCTGCACCTGGCCCTGGTGATGGCCATCGACGCCAAGGTGCTGGTGCTGGACGAACCCACGCTCGGCCTGGACATCCTGTACCGCAAGGAGTTCTACCAGCGCCTGCTGGAAGACTACTTCGACGAGCAGAAGACGATCATCGTCACCACCCACCAGGTGGAAGAGATCGAGCACATCCTCACCGACGTGATGTTCATCCGCGATGGTCGCATCGTCCTCAATGCGGAAATGGACGAAGTCGGCGACCGCTATACCGAACTGCTGGTCGGTGCCGACCAGCTTGAAACCGCCCGCGCACTGAAGCCCATCGACGAGCGCAGCCAGGCCTTCGGCAAGACCGTCCTGCTGTTCGACGGGGTGCCACGCAGCCAGCTGGCCAGCCTGGGTGAAACCCGCAACGCCGGCCTTGCCGATCTGTTCGTCGCTGTCATGAAGGGGACCTACGCATGAATGCCGTCAACCATCCTGTCAGTCCCGCAGGCACCCTGCGCTGGCTGCTCAAGCGCGAATACTGGGAAAACCGCGGTGGTTTCCTGTACGCCCCGGTGATCGCCGGCATCGTCTCGCTGCTGATGAGCGGCATCGGCATCGGCCTGGGCCTGTTCGCCCTGCATCGTGCCGCCCGCGACGGCGGCCTGCACATCGACGGCGAGAGCGTGAACATCAACGGCCTGGATCTGGCCGTGCTGACCCGCGACATCAGCGCCAAGGACATGGCCGACCTGGGCAACGGCCTGGACCTGGCGATGGTATTGACCTCGTCCTGGCCACTGATCGTGCTTGCCTTTGTGGTGTTCTTCTATTGCCTGGGCGCCCTGTATGACGATCGCCGCGACCGCAGCATCCTGTTCTGGAAGTCGCTGCCGCTGTCGGACACCCAGACCGTACTGTCCAAGGTGCTCAGTGCACTGATCGTCGCACCGCTCATCGCCATCATCGCTTCCAGCCTGACCCTGCTCGTTTTCATGCTGATACTGTGCCTGGTGGTGGTCTCCCACGGCGGCGATGCGATGCAGTTGATCGTGGGACCTGCCAATCCGATGAGCCTGGTCATGGGCATGTTCGTGTCCATCCCGGTGTACGCCCTGTGGGCGCTGCCCACTGCGGGCTGGCTGCTGCTGTGCTCGGCCTGGGCACGGAGCAAGCCGTTCCTTTGGGCAGTGATGCTGCCGCTGTTCGCCGGCATCATCGTCAGCACCACCAAGCTGATGCACCTGTTCGACCTGACCACCGGCTGGTTCTGGCAACACATCGTCGGCCGTCTGCTGCTGGGTGCGATGCCGGGAATGGATCTGCTGTACCGCGCCGGTGGCGGTGAATCCAGGCAGGATCTGGACTCGATCGTGGCGCTGATGGCGCCCTCTGCCCAGCTCAAGTCGCTGGCGATGCCCGACCTGTGGATCGGCGCGGCCTTCGGCGTGGCCTTCATCTTCATCGCCATCCGCCTGCGCAAGCGCGCTGGCGAAATCTGATCGTCAACCTGGAGGCACCACCCATGCGTTCCTTGATTGCCTGTACTGCACTGTTGCTGTTGCCGCTGTCGGCGCTGGCCGCCGATGCACCGAACTGCAAGTTCTCCGCGCCGCGCGCGTTGAAGATCGACGCGGCCGGTGCCAAAGCGGTGGTGTTCGAGATCAACCAGCATGACCTGAAGGTGGTGGCCAGCACCGGTGGCGGCCAGCTCGAAGGCCGCGCGTGCGCGTCCAACAAGGACTGGCTGGACCAGCTGGTGCTGGACCAGCGCCGCGTGGGCGACAAGCTGGTGGTGAGCCTGCGCCGCGACAGCCGCGACGCGCTGTCGATGGGTAACAGCTACGCCTGGCTGGACATCCGTGGCAGCGTGCCGGACAACCTGCCGCTGCAGTTCAAGATCGGCTCGGGCGATGGCAGCATCGAGAACGCGCAGTCGCTGAGCATGGACGTGGGCTCCGGTGATGGCATCGCCCGCGGCACCCGTGGCAGCGTGCATGCCGCCGTGGGTTCGGGCGACCTGGACGTCGATGGCGCCGCATCGTTCAACCTGCTCTCGCTGGGTTCGGGCGACGTCAACGCCCGCAACATCGGCGGTGATGCCAGCGTCGGCACGGTCGGTTCCGGTGACCTGAAGGTGACCGACGTGCGTGGCAACGCGCGGCTGGATACCGTCGGTTCGGGCGACATCGGCTTCAAGCAGGTGCAGGGGAACGTCGAGGTCGGCGTGGTCGGCTCCGGCAACGTCGATATCGAGCAGGTCGGCGGCAATGTCCGCGTGCGCAGCCACGGCTCGGGCGACATCGATGTCGACGGCGTGCGCGGCAACCTCACCGTCGAGCACAGCGGCAGCGGCGATGTCCAGCATCGCAACGTGTCCGGCACCATCACCCTGCCGCGCGGCAAGTAACGTCCAACCATCCGATCCGAGGGGAATGCCATGAGTCTGCTGCGCCTGCTGCCTGCTGCCCTGCTGTGCCTGCCGCTGATCGCCTGTGGCGACACGTCCAGCCCCGACAAGACCGCCGGCAAGGCGGTGGCCGAGACCGCGGGCGGCGTCGGCCAGACCGTCAAGGAGGCGATGGATGACGCCCGCAGGGAAATCGCCGAAGGCAACATCAAGATCTCGGCCGACAACCAGCCACGCGCGGAGATCACCCCGCAGGGACAGCTGCTGATCGGTGGCAAGCCGGTGGCGCTGGACGATGGCCAGCGTCGCCAGCTGCTTGATTACCGTGGCAACGTGGTGGCGGTGGCGATGGACGGCATGGACGTCGGCCTGGCAGGTGCCAAGCTCGGCGCCAACGCTGCCGGTGAAGCACTGAAGGGCATCTTCAGCGGTGACAGCGAAGGCATCGAGAAACGGATCAACGCCGAGGCCGCCAGGATCGAAGCGCAGGCCAAGCGCATCTGCGACCGCATGCCGGCCATGCTGGCCAGCCAGCAGGCCCTGGCTGCCTCGCTGCCGGCGTTCAAGCCCTACGCCACGATGGACCAGAGCGATGTGGACGACTGCGGCAAGGACACGGTCGTCAACCGCTGACCCCTGTGACAGATCAGCGCACCCGGCCGGCCGCGCACCTGCGTTGCCGGCCGCTGCGCCCCGGCGGGCTTACAATGGCAGCCCCGGATGCACTTCATCGAACCGCCATGAAAAAGCTGTTTCTGCTGCTGGCCGCCCTGCTCTGCCTGGGCCTGGTCGGCTGTGACCAGGACTACCGCAACCACCGCGCCGAGCGTGGCAAACCCAAGATCTCGGTCAGCGAGAGCATCGTGACCGTTCGCCGCCAGCCGGCACCGAACATCATCATCCTGCCCGACGGGCAGATGAAGATCGACGAGATCCTGATCCCGCTCAACGCCGAACAGAAGCAGATGCTGCAGACGATGTTCGGCAAGCTGCAGGTGCTGCGCCAGAACACGCTGGTGGCCGCACCGGCCGACCCCAACATGCAGCCGGTCAAGATCGTGCCGCCGGAGGGCATGCAGGTGATTCCGCCGGACCTGGTGCAGACCATTCCCGAGTTCAAGGATTACACCGAGACCTTCGGCAACATCGTCGCCGACCGTCGCTGAAACGAACAACGCCGCCCTCCCGGGCGGCGTTCTTCTTTCTCGCCTGTAGTGGGTGCGGACCTCGGCCCGCACACCGCTCGATCAGCCGCCGGCACCACCGCCACCGGCCTGGATGCCACCGGCCGTCAACGCGGCCGGATCCAGCAGGCGGCGCAGCTCGGCTTCGGCCAGGCCACTGTCTTCCAGCGCCACGTCCAGCACCGGGCGCTGCTCCTTGTAGGCGCGCTTGGCAATCGCTGCGGCCTTCTCATAACCGATGATCGGGTTCAGCGCGGTCACCAGGATCGGATTGCGCGCCAGCGCCTCGGCCACACGGTCCTCGCGCACCTTCAGGCCGGCAATGGCGCTGTCGGCCAGCAGGGTCGACACATTGGCCAGCAGGCCGATGCCATCGAGCAGGTTCACCGCGATCAGCGGCAGCGTCACGTTGAGCTGGAAGTTGCCGGTCTGGCCCGCCACGGTGATCGCCGTGTGGTGGCCGATCACCTGCGCGCAGGCCATCACCGTCGCCTCCGGGATCACCGGATTGACCTTGCCCGGCATGATCGAGGAGCCCGGCTGCAGTGCCGGCAGTTCGATCTCGCCCAGGCCCGCCAGCGGGCCGGCGTTCATCCAGCGCAGGTCGTTGGCGATCTTGATCAGGGCTACCGCCAGCGCATTGAGCTGGCCCGACAGTTCCACCGCATCGTCCTGCGCGGCCAGGCCTTCGAACTTGTTCTCGGCGCTGTCGAACTTGAAGCCGGTCTGCTGCTTCAGCGCCTTGGCAACCTGCGCACCAAAGCGCGGGTCGGCATTGATGCCGGTGCCGATGGCGGTACCGCCCAGCGGCAGGCGGCGCACGCGCTTGAGGCTGTCCTCGATGCGCTCCTGGGCCGAGGCCAGCTGCGCCGACCATGCACCGAATTCCTGTTCGAAGGTCAGCGGCATCGCATCCATCAGATGGGTGCGGCCGGTCTTGACCACCTTGCGCAGGCTGCGGCCCTTCTTGTCCAGCGTCCGGCGCAGGTGCACCAGCGCCGGCAGCAGCTGCTCATGGGTGGCCAGCACGGCCGACACGCGCAGCGCCGTTGGAATCACGTCGTTGGAGCTCTGCCCCTGGTTGACGTGATCGTTCGGGTGCACCGTGGTCTTGCCGGCCTTGCCGGCGCGATTGGCCAGGGTGGCGATGACCTCGTTGGCATTCATGTTCGAGGACGTACCCGAGCCGGTCTGGTAAACGTCGATCGGGAACTGCGCGTCCCACGTGCCGTCCGCCACTTCAGCCGCGGCAGACTGGATGGCCTTGGCCACGGTCTTCGGCAGATGGCCCAGCTCGGCATTGACGCCGGCGGCAGCGGCCTTGACCAGGCCCAGCGCACGGATGAAACCGCGCGGCATGCGCTGGCCCGACACCGGGAAATTCTGTACAGCGCGCTGGGTCTGCGCGCCCCACAGGGCGTCGGCAGGCACCTGCAGCTCGCCCATGCTGTCGTGCTCGATCCGGAATCCCTTGGGGGCACGCTTGCTTGCAGCTTTGCTCATTGCATCAACTCCGCACTACTTCAGTTGGGGAAAGGAAAGCGGCGGCTGGCAGGGTGTCGCTTCCCGGGCTGGCGGCTGCAACAACGATACTCCCTTGTCCGCAGCGTGGGATGGCGAGGACGGGCCAGATCGTTTCATCCGCAGGGCCGATTGAACGGGTAGCGCCGGGCCGCGCCCGGCGAGCGCGCAGCGCGGCCACCATCCGCCGGGCATGGCCCGGCGCTACCGAGCATGCGAAGGCCACGCGTCGTAGAATATCGGCCCCGCCGCTCGTCCCAGCCCTGCCGACATGTCCGAATCCGCCCTGCTCGCCCTGTCCCCGCTCGATGGCCGCTATGCCGGCAAGGTCGACGCCCTGCGCCCGATCTTCTCCGAGTACGGCCTGATCAAGGCCCGTGTCACGGTCGAAGTGGAGTGGCTGCTGGCCCTGGCCGCCGAGCCGGGCATCGTCGAGCTGGCCGCGTTCTCCGACGCTGCCATTGTCCGCCTGCGTGCACTGGCCAGCGGCTTCAGCCCGGCCCAGGCCGCGCGCGTGAAGGAGATCGAGCGCACCACCAACCATGACGTCAAGGCGGTGGAGTACTTCATCAAGGAACAGCTGAAGGACGATGCCGAGCTGGCGCCGGCGCTGGAGTTCGTGCATTTCGCCTGCACCAGCGAAGACATCAACAACCTCAGCTACGGCCTGATGCTGGAACAGGCCCGTCGCGAGGTGCTGCTGCCGACCCTGGACGGCATCGCCACTGCACTGCGCACGCTGGCCCATACCCAGGCCAGCCAGCCGATGCTGTCGCGCACCCACGGCCAGACCGCCTCGCCGACTACGCTGGGCAAGGAGCTGGCCAACGTGGTCGCCCGCCTGGAACGCCAGCGCCGGCAGATCGCCGCGGTTGAACTGACCGGCAAGATCAACGGCGCCGTCGGCAACTACAACGCGCACATCGCCAGCTACCCGGATGTGGACTGGCCGGCCTTCGCCGAGCGCTTCGTGACCGGGCTGGGGCTGGTGTTCAACCCGTACACCACCCAGATCGAGCCGCACGACAACATCGCCGAGATCGGTGATGCCGCCCGCCGCGCCAACATCATCCTGATCGACCTGGCCCGCGACATCTGGGGCTACGTCTCGCTGGGCTATTTCAAGCAGCGCCTGAAGGAAGGCGAAGTCGGTTCGTCGACGATGCCGCACAAGGTCAACCCGATCGATTTCGAGAACGCCGAAGGCAACTTCGGCATCGCCAACGCGCTGTTCGAGCATTTCAGCGCGAAGCTGCCGATCAGCCGCTGGCAGCGTGACCTGACCGATTCCACCGTGCTGCGCGCGCTGGGCACCGCGTTCGGTCACAGCCAGGTGGCGCTGGATTCGCTGGCCAAGGGCCTGGGCAAGCTGGAAGTGAACCCGCAGCGCCTGGACGCCGATCTGGATGCGGCGTGGGAAGTGCTGGCCGAGGCCGTGCAGACGGTGATGCGCCGCCATGGGCTGCCGAACCCGTACGAGCAGCTGAAGGCGCTCACCCGTGGCCAGGGCATCACGGCCGAGTCGATGCGCACCTTCGTGCAGGGGCTGGAGCTGCCGGCCGATGCCAAGCAGCGCCTGCTGGAGATGACCCCGGGCAGCTACACCGGCCTGGCCGAGTCGCTGGCGAAGAAGATTTAAGGGTTTTCCTTGCGGCGGCGGCCGCGGGCGCTGCCTGCGGCAGGCAGCAGCAACGGCAGCAGCAACGTCAAAAGCGGCTCTGGATTACTGCTAGCTGGGCGGGTCGGGATGGGCCAGCGGGACACGCCGTGAACCCATCCATGGGGGCTCGATGGCGCCATCCATGGCGCCAACGGTCCCGCTGGCCCATCCCGCCCCACCTCTGACAGTTGTCCGGTGACGGTTCGAAGAGCATTGGGTTGTCGGACGGAATTTGAGAGAGGGACGCGGCTTCGCCGCGTCCCTCTTTTTATGGCGAAGGCAGTTGGAGCAAGCGCAGCGCGCGACCCGCTGTTGCCTTTGATTTTCTTCTTCCATTCCGTGGCGGACCCCGCAGGAAACTGTCAGGGGCCGGGCGGGTGGGCCATGCAGGGGCGTTGGCGCCATGGATGGCGCCATCGAGCTTACAGGGGTGAGGGCGCTTTGCTTGCGAAGCAATGCTTCGCGAGCGACCGAACGCCCAGCCGCCAGCGGCTGGGCCGGGCCCCGGAGGGGGACTTGCAGCGTCCCCTGCATGGCCCACCCGCCCGGCCAAGCGCGGCTTTTGCTTGTGAGCCTGACCGCCACGAGGGGCTCCGCCGTTGGCCGGACACCCCGCGACAAACCAGCACACGTGCGCAATCCCATCGAACGTCGGACAATGGAGTCCTTGGCGGCCCGCCACGCCGCCCCTCCCGCTTTCCGCTGCAAGGAACTCCCCCATGGCCGCCCGCAAGTCCTCCTCCCCCCTGATCGAAGTCACCGCCCGCCGCGGCCAGCCGCTGGGCATGGCACCGGCCACCTTCCTGCGTGACTTCTGGCAGAAACGCCCGCTGCTGATCCGCAATGCCTTCCCGGATTTCCAGACCCCGGTACAGCCGGAAGACCTGGCCGGCCTGGCCTGCGAAGAGGGCGTGCTGGCCCGCCTGATCGAGCACGACAAGGCCCAGGACGGCTGGCGCGTGCGCAGCGGCCCGTTCCAGGAAGACATCTTCCCCGCCCTGCCCGACCACGACTGGACCCTGCTGGTGCAGGACGTGGACAAATGGGACAAGGACGTGCGCGCCCTGATCGAACACTTCAGCTTCCTGCCGCGCTGGCGCATGGACGATGTGATGATCAGCTTCGCCGCTACCGGTGGCTCGGTCGGTGCCCATGTCGACCAGTACGACGTGTTCCTGCTGCAGGCCCACGGCCACCGCCGCTGGCAGATCGATGCCAGTGAATCGATCAAGGGCAAGCGCCCGCCGCTGGGCTTCCGCCCCGACGTGGAACTGAAGCTGCTGGAAGTGTTCAAGCCGACCCACGACTGGGTGCTGGCGCCGGGCGACATGCTGTACCTGCCGCCGAACGTGCCGCATCACGGCGTTGCCGAAGACCCGTGCCTGACGTTCTCGTTCGGCATGCGCGCACCGTCTTCGGCCGAGCTGATCAGTGACTACCTGGACACGTTGATCGCCGACGCCGACGAGAACATCCGCTACCAGGACGCCGACCTGAAGGCACCGGCCGACCCGAACGAGATCGACACCGTGGCGATGGCGCGGGTGATCACCGCGCTCAACGCCATCCGCATGAACGATCCGGACAAGCTGGGTGACTGGTTCGGCCGCTTCATCACCACCTACCGCGCCGCCGGCGAGGTGATGGCCCACCAGGCCGCGCCGCCACAGGAAGAAGTGCTCGAGGCCCTGCAGTCGGGCCTGCTGCTGCAGCGCCACCCGTGGGCGCGCCTGGCCTGGCGCCGGGCCAAGCGCGGTGCCAGCCTGTATGTCAGTGGCCAGGACTTCGCCCTGCCGGTCAAGGACGCGCAGCGCCTGGCAGGTGCCGAGCAGCTCGACGCCGCCGCCTACCGCGGTCTGTCCGACAAGGGCCGTGCGGTGGTCCAGCAGTTGCTGGTCGGCGGCGTGTTCCAGCTGATCGATCCGAACGAGGTGTACGCCGACGAGGAGGAAGCGGTGCTGGGTGAAGTGATCGAGGGCCACGAGCAGGTCGAGGTGATCGAGGCTGACTCGATGTCCGATGACGTCCATCTGGTGACCGTGCACGACGACGGTATTGAAGTGATCGTCAACTTCGATGACCACGACGAAGACGACAGCGACGCCGGCCGCGGCTGAGCCATGAGCCCGCTGCGGGTCCAGCAGGTCAGTCACGCCGAGGCCCACGTCGCCATCCACGACGTGCGCCAGCGGGTGTTCGTGCAGGAACAGGGCATCGACGCCGCCCTGGAGCGCGATGCCCTGGATCCGGTCTGTGCCCACGTGCTGGCGCTGGATGCCGACGGGCATCCGGTCGGCACCGGGCGGCTGGCGCCCGATGGCCGCATCGGCCGCATGGCGGTGCTGGCGGCGTATCGCGGCCACGGCATTGGCGAGGCCCTGCTTGAGGCACTGGTGCAGGCCGGGCGCCAGCTCGGCCTGGCCGAGCTGCACCTGCATGCGCAGCTGCCGGCACGCGACTTCTACGCCCGCCAGGGCTTCCTTCCGGAAGGCCCCGAATTCGAAGAAGCTGGCATTGGCCACCAGCAGATGCGGCGCCGCCTGCAGGCCGTTTCCGCCATCGACAGCCGCGCTGAAGCGGTGGCGATCACCACGGCGATCATCCACCGCGCCCGCCGTCGATTGTGGCTGCACAGCCGGCAGCTGGACCCCGGCCTGCTGGATGCGCCACCGGTACAGGCGGCCCTGCGCCGCTTCGTCACCGCCCGCCACGACAAGCAGCTGCGGGTGATCGTGCATGACGCCGCAGCCATCGCCAGTGCCGGTGCGCCGCTGCTGGCGCTGTTCCAGCGCCTTCCCAGTGTGATCCAGTTCCGCGAGGTCGCCGATCCGATCGATCGCGCCCTGGCCTCGGCCTGCCTGCTCAACGATGCAGGCGACTTCTACTTTCGTCTCATCGGCCATCGCCTCGACGGCGAATCGGCAATCGCGCTGCCGGCACGTTCGCAGCCGTTCGAGCAGCAATTGCAGCGTGTCTGGGACCGTTCGCGCGAATGCAGCGAATTGCGCGCACTCGGCATCTGACCGCGACCGGTGCGCTCAACCTGTCTGGGACCGACACCGGGGGACGCCCGATGCCCTCGTCGCTGCCCCTTCGTGTCCGGATGGGGGTACAATTTGGCCGTTTGAACGCGCCCGTGCATGGCTATTCATCTTCGTGCCGGGTCCTTCTGAAGCCATACCCCACAAAGCGAATCAGCACCCTCCATCGTGGACAATCAACTGAAGCAGTTTGCGCAATCTTCGCAACTCGCCGGCGGCAACGCCTCCTATGTCGAGGACCTGTACGAGCAGTACCTGGTCTCCCCGGATAGTGTCGATCCCAAATGGAAAACCTACTTCGACGGCTTCAAGGGCCGCGAAGCGGGCGACATTCCGCACTCGGCCGTCATTTCCCACATCGCGGACGCGGCCAAGGATGCGCTGAAAGCAGGCACCGGCACCGGTGCAGGCGATGAGCGCGAGCGCAATGTCGGTCGTCTGATCACCGCCTACCGTTCGCGTGGTCATCTGGACGCCCGCCTGGACCCGCTGGGCCTGGCCTCTCCGGTCAACACCCCGGACCTCGGCCTGCCCTTCCACAACCTGTCCGATGCTGACCTCAACAGCGAGTTCAGCACCGGCGGCGTGGGTGGCCAGCCGCGCATGAAGCTGCGTGACCTGCTGGCGCGCCTGAAGGCGACCTACACCGGTTCGATCGGTGCGGAGTTCATGCACATCTCCGAGGTCGAGCAGCGCCAGTGGATCTACAAGAAGCTGGAACTGGCAGGTGGCAACTACCAGCTGGACGCTGACACCCAGCGCCGCACGCTGGAGCGCCTGACCGCCGCCGAAGGCCTCGAGCGCTACCTGCACACCAAGTACGTCGGCCAGAAGCGCTTCTCGCTGGAAGGCGGCGACTCGCTGATCCCGATGATGGACACCATCATCCGCAGCGCCGGCAAGGATGGCGTCAAGGACGTGGTGATCGGCATGGCCCACCGCGGCCGACTGAACGTGCTGGTCAACACCCTCGGCAAGAACCCGCGCAAGCTGTTCGACGAATTCGAAGGCAAGTTCGAGCACGACGAGCACGCTTCGGCCGGCGATGTGAAGTACCACATGGGCTTCTCCGCCGACGTGGCCACCGAGGGTGGCCCGGTGCATCTGGCCCTGGCGTTCAACCCGTCGCACCTGGAAATCGCCGACCCGGTGGTTGCCGGCTCGGTGCGTTCGCGCCAGGAACGCCGCAAGGACACCGCACGCAAGCAGGTGATGCCGATCCTGATCCACGGCGACGCGGCCTTCTCCGGCCAGGGCGTGGTCATGGAGCTGTTCCAGATGTCGCAGGCCCGCGGCTTCGCCGTTGGCGGCACCGTGCACATCGTGGTCAACAACCAGGTCGGCTTCACCACCTCCAATCCGCAGGACACGCGCTCCACGCGCTATGCCACCGACGTGGCGAAGATGATTGCCGCCCCGGTGCTGCACGTGAACGGCGATGATCCGGAAGCGGTGGTGTTCGCCGCGCAGCTGGCGTTCGAGTTCCGCCAGAAGTTCGCCAAGGACGTGGTCATCGACCTGATGTGCTACCGCCGTTGGGGCCACAACGAGGCCGACGAGCCGGCGATCACCCAGCCGCTGATGTACCAGGTGATCCGCAAGCACGCCACCACCCGCGAGATGTACGCCGAGCAGCTGGAAAAGGCAGGCGTGATCGCCGCCGGCGCCGGCAAGGCGATGGTCGATGCGTACCGCGAGAAGCTCGATGCCGGTGAAGTGACCACCGAGCTGGCCAAGGTCGAAAAGACCCCGCCGACCAGCCCGCTGTTCGTTGATTGGCCGAAGCTGCTGGAAGGCAAGCTGTCCGATCCGGTGTCGACGAAGGTCGACAAGGACAAGCTGGTCGCGCTGGCCAAGCTGATCAACACCGTGCCCGAAGAAGTGCAGCTGCACTCGCGCGTGTCCAAGGTGTACGACGACCGCCGCAAGATGGCTGCCGGCGAGATCCCGGGCGACTGGGGCTTTGCCGAGAACCTGGCCTACGCCACCCTGCTGGATGAAGGCAGTGCGCTGCGCCTGGTCGGCCAGGACGTCGGCCGCGGCACGTTCACTCACCGCCACGCGATCCTGCACGACCAGAAGACCGACAACTGCTACCTGCCGCTGCGGCAGCTGGTGGATTCGCCGGAGAAGGCCACCGTCATCGATTCGCTGCTCAGCGAAGAAGCAGTGATGGCCTACGAGTACGGTTTCTCGACCACCGATCCGAACACCCTGTGCATCTGGGAAGGCCAGTTCGGCGACTTCGCCAACGGCGCCCAGGTGGTGATCGATCAGTTCATCGCCGCCGGCGAAGCAAAGTGGGGCCGCATCTCCGGCCTGACCCTGCTGCTGCCGCATGGCTATGAAGGTCAGGGCCCGGAACACAGCTCGGCGCGCCTGGAGCGCTTCCTGCAGCTGTGCGCGCTGGAGAACATGCTGGTGGTGGTGCCGTCGACCCCGGCGCAGGCCTTCCACATGCTGCGTCGCCAGCAGCACCTGACCACCCGCAAGCCGCTGGTGGTGATGTCGCCCAAGTCGCTGCTGCGCCACAAGCTGGCCGTGTCGACCCTGGACGAGCTGGCCAATGGCGAGTTCCAGCACCTGATCGGCGATGCCAATGCAGATGCCAAGAAGGTCAAGCGCGTGGTGCTGTGCTCGGGCAAGGTCTACTACGACCTGCTGGAAGACCAGACCAAGCGTGGCCAGGACGACGTGGCGATCATCCGCGTGGAGCAGCTGTACCCGTTCCCGCGTGCGCTGCTGGCTGCCGAACTGAAGAAGTACGGCAAGGCCACCGACGTGGTGTGGACGCAGGAAGAACCGCAGAACCAGGGCGCGTGGTACCAGATCCGCCACCACCTGCAGTTCTGCCTGGCCGATGGCCAGAGCCTGCACTACGCCGGTCGCGCACGTTCGGCTTCGCCGGCTGCCGGTCACATGGCTGACCACGTCCGCGAACAGCAGCAGCTGGTCGCCGATGCACTGGTCAACCCGTTCAACGACTCGTTCGCTGAATAACTCTCCCCCTATTTAGAAGACAAACCAGGAAGCTCCCGCATGGCCACCGAAGTCAAAGCCCCGGTACTGCCCGAATCCGTCGCCGACGGCACCATCGCCACCTGGCACAAGAAGGTGGGCGACGCCGTCAAGCGCGACGAAAACCTGCTTGACCTGGAAACCGACAAGGTCGTCCTGGAAGTGCCGTCGCCGGTCGATGGCGTGATCAAGGAAATCAAGTTCAAGGAAGGCGACACCGTCACTTCCAGCCAGGTCGTGGCGATCATCGAAGAAGGCGCCGTGGCTGCTGCACCGGCCCCGGCTGCCGAAGAGAAGAAGGCTGAGGCCGCTCCGGCCGCTGCTGCTCCGGCCGCCGCCGCTGCCCCGGCCCCGGCTGCCAAGTCGGCTGCCGACGCGCTGCCGCCGGGCGCCCGCTTCACCGCCATCACCGAAGGCGTGAACCCGGCCGACGTCGACGGCACCGGCCGTCGTGGCGCCGTCACCAAGGAAGACATCGTCAACTTCGCCCGCAACGGCGGCGCCGGCAAGGCCGGTGGCGCACGTCCGGAAGAACGCGTGCCGATGACCCGCATCCGCAAGCGCATCGCCGAGCGCCTGATGGAGTCGAAGAACTCCACCGCCATGCTGACCACCTTCAACGAAGTCGACCTGTCCAAGGTGTCGGCGGCGCGCAAGGAACTGCAGGACGAGTTCGTCAAGGCCCACGGCATCAAGCTCGGCTTCATGAGCTTCTTCGTGAAGGCCGCTGCCAACGCGCTGCAGCGCTTCCCGCTGGTCAATGCCTCCATCGACGGCGACGACATCATCTACCACGGCTACTCGGACATCTCGATCGCCGTGTCGACCGAGAAGGGCCTGGTCACGCCGGTGCTGCGCAACGTCGAGCGCATGTCGTTCGCCGACATCGAAAAGACCATCGCCGACTACGCCAAGAAGGCCCGTGACGGCAAGCTGAGCCTGGAAGAACTGCAGGGCGGCACCTTCACCGTGACCAACGGCGGCACCTTCGGTTCGCTGCTGTCGACCCCGATCATCAACCCGCCGCAGAGCGCCATCCTCGGCATGCACGCCATCAAGGAGCGCCCGATCGCCCAGAACGGCCAGGTCGTGATCGCGCCGATGATGTACCTGGCGCTGTCCTACGATCACCGCATCATCGACGGCAAGGACTCGGTGCAGTTCCTGGTGGACATCAAGAACCAGCTGGAAAACCCGGGCCGCATGCTGTTCGGCCTGTAAGAGACCTCCCGCCCCTCCGCGCCTGCGCGGAGGGGTTCTGGTAATGCAACAAGGACTATTTCAATGGCTGAACAATTCGACGTCGTCGTCATCGGTGCCGGCCCGGCCGGTTACCACGCTGCCATCCGCGCGGCCCAGCTTGGCCTGAAGACCGCCTGCATCGACGCAGCGCTGGGCAAGGACGGCAAGCCGGCCCTGGGTGGCACCTGCCTGCGCGTGGGCTGCATCCCGTCCAAGGCGCTGCTGGATTCCTCGCGCCAGTTCTGGAACATGGGCCACATCTTTGGCGACCACGGCATCAGCTTCAAGGATGCCAAGATGGACGTCGAAGCGATGGTTGGCCGCAAGGACAAGATCGTCAAGCAGTTCACCGGCGGCATCGCCATGCTGTTCAAGGCCAACAAGGTCGCCGCCTATTACGGCTTCGGCGAACTGCAGCCGGGCAACGTGGTCAAGGTCACCCAGCATGACGGCTCGGTCGTCGAGCTGAAGGGCACCAACGTCATCATCGCCGCTGGCTCGGATTCGATCGAACTGCCGTTCGCCAAGTTCGACGGCGAAACCATCGTCGACAACGTCGGCGGCCTGGACTTCACCGAAGTGCCGGCGCGCCTGGCCGTGATCGGCGCCGGTGTGATCGGCCTGGAACTGGGCAGCGTGTGGAAGCGCCTGGGTTCGGAAGTGACCATCCTGGAAGCGCTGCCGGACTTCCTGGCCGCGGCCGATACCGAAGTGGCCAAGACCGCCGCCAAGGAATTCAAGAAGCAGGGCCTGGACATCCGCCTGGGTGCCAAGGTCTCCAAGGCCGAAGTGACCGGCAAGGGCAAGAAGAAGGAAGTCGCCCTGACCTACACCGACGCCGAAGGCGAGAAGTCGCTGGTGGTGGACAAGCTGCTGGTGGCCGTCGGCCGTCGCGCCGCCACCAAGGGCCTGCTGGCCGAAGGTACCGGCGTCAAGATCAACGAGCGTGGCCAGATCGAAGTCGACGCGCACTGCCACACCGGCGTCAATGGCGTCTGGGCGGTCGGTGACTGCGTGCGCGGCCCGATGCTGGCGCACAAGGGCTTCGAGGAAGGCATCGCGGTTGCCGAACTGATCGCCGGCCTGCCGGGCCACGTCAACTTCGACACCATTCCGTGGGTCATCTACACCGAGCCGGAGCTGGCCTGGGTCGGCAAGACCGAGCAGCAGCTGAAGGCCGAGGGCATCCCGTACAAGGCCGGCAGCTTCCCGTTCGCCGCCAACGGCCGTGCCGTGGCGATGATCGAGCCGGCAGGCTTCGTGAAGGTTCTGGCCCACGCCGAAACCGATCGCATCCTGGGCATGCACCTGGTCGGCGCCAACGTGTCCGAGCTGGTGCACGAAGGCGTGCTGACCATGGAGTTCAGCGGTTCGGCCGACGACCTGGCGCGGATCTGCCACGCTCACCCGTCGCTGTCGGAAGTGGTGCACGACGCGGCGATGGCCGTGAGCAAGCGCGCGATCCACAAGGCGAACTGAGCCATCGGGTAGTGCCGGCCACTGGCCAGCGTTGCTGGATACGAAAAACCCCGCCTCGGCGGGGTTTTTTGTTGGCCGCTTGACCGCCCGCCTGCAACCCGGCCCAATGCAACCGGCCAGGACATGCTGTGGCCGCCGCCGATTTCCATGGAGCCGTACGATCATGCACCTGTCCCGCTTCTGCCGCCTGCCATTGCTGCTCGGCTTCGCCTTGGCCGGGTGCACTGCCACCCCAGCCAGAACCGACTACCGCGCAGCCGAGGTGCAGCCGGTCGAAGTGATGCCGCAACGCGATGGCGACGTGCTGATCCGCTACCACGTGCCTGCCGAGACGCTCTTCCACTCACCCGGCGCGGATGTGCGCACGGCCAGCGATGGCAGCCTGGAAGTATCCCTGCGGCGCTGTGGGATCAAGCAGCCCTGCACGGTGACCCATCCGGCGGCAGCCACCGCTGGGGCGCCGCTGCAGGTTGAATTCGTAGTGCGCCCGCGTGGCCGCATCATCATGGTCTACCGCGATCTGCGCGAACAGGTGTTCCCGGCACCGCCGGCCGCCGCGGCACCCTCATCCTGAAACCACCGCCGTACCGGCAGATGGCGGATCAACGCTGCATCGGCCGCGGCGCCGGCTTGGCGGCAGCCCTCTTCGGCGGATCGTCACAGATGCGGTGCTGGACGACCGTTTCCCCTGCCTTCCACTCCTTCGCCACCCGGCAGGATTCCTTGGGCGCATCCTCTGCAGTCGCGGCGGTGGCGGCCAAAGCAGGATCATGCCCGCGCTCCAGGTAGGCCGACGGCGGCTCCTTGGCGGACGCGGGCGCCGCCACCAGCAGCGCCACCATCGCAATGACGCGCGACCTCATGCGGTCACCGGGCCGCCGCCCAGCAGGCGTGCCGGCAGCATGAACAGCGCGCGCAGGAAGGCGAACAGTGCCGAGAAGGTGATGCCGAGCAGGCGGAACGGCAGGCTCAGCAGCCACACGAACGGCCAGGCGACCAGCGCCAGGATCGCCAACGGCCAGCACAGCACGAACAGCAGGCACCAGACACCAAGCGCAAACAAGGTCTTCATCAGAGGCTCCCTCGGCGGCACCCCGCCGCCTGCAACCACGTTGCTGCCCCGCCCTGTCGCCCGCAAACGGTTTGCGACGAAACCCGGTTGGGGGGCGATGAAACCTGCCGCTGGGGAGCAGATCCGCCGGGCATGGCCCGGCGCTACCGTAACGCCGTCGGCGCTATTCGAACGAACCGACCGAGTCGTGGGCCAGGTTGTCGAAACGGGTGTATTCGCCGAAGAACTTCAGCTTGCACGAGCCGGTGGGGCCACCGCGGTGCTTGCCGATGATGATCTCGGCCAGGCCCTTGTCCGGCGAATTTTCCTTGTTGTAGTAATCGTCGCGGTAGATGAAGACGATCATGTCCGCATCCTGCTCGATTGCGCCCGATTCGCGAAGGTCGGCCATCACCGGGCGCTTGTCGGTACGTGTTTCCAGCGAGCGGTTGAGCTGGGACAGTGCAATGACCGGCACGTGCAGTTCCTTGGCCAGGCCCTTCAGCGAACGCGAGATCTCGGAAATTTCGGTCGCGCGGTTCTCGCTGTTGCCCGGCACGCTCATCAGCTGCAGGTAGTCGATCACGATCAGGCCCAGGTCGTGCTCGCGCTTGAGGCGGCGGCACTTGGAACGCAGGATCTCCGGCGACACGCCCGGCGTATCGTCGATGAAGATCTTGGTTTCCTTCAACATCTTGATCGCACCGGTTACCCGGCTCCAGTCCTCGTCCTCCAGCTGGCCGGTACGCAGGCGCTGCGCGTTGATGCGGCCATTGGACGAGATCAGGCGCATCGCCAGCTGCGATGCGGACATTTCCATCGAGAACACTGCCACGCCCTTCTTCGACTTGATCGCCGCGTACTCGGCGATGTTCAGGGCGAAGGTGGTCTTACCCATCGCAGGACGCGCGGCAAGGATGATCAGGTCGGTCGGCTGCAGGCCGGCGGTCATCGCATCGAAATCGGTATAGCCGGTCGGCAGGCCGGTGATGTTGCCGCCATTCTCGAAGCGGTTGCGCAGCTCTTCGAATGCGTCCTTCAACGCACCGGGCATGGCCACGAAGTCGGTACGGCCGCGCGCGCCCTGCTCGGCGATGGCAAATACGCTCTTTTCCGCGGCGGACAGCAGCTCGCTGCTGTCGCGCCCCTCGGGCTGGAAACCATCGTTGACGATGTCGGTGCCGACCTGGATCAGCTGCCGCAGCACCGCCTTGTCGCGCACGATCTCGGCATAGGCCACGATATTGGCCGCCGACGGCGTGGTGCTGGCCAGTTCGATCAGATAGGCGCCATCGCCCACCAGCTCCATCTTGCCCTGCGATTCGAACCACTCGCCCAGGGTCACCGCATCGAAGGGGCGCTCGCGCTCGGACAACTCGCGGATCGCCCGGTAGATCATCTGGTGGTCGCGGCGGTAGAAGTCACCCTCGGTCAGCTGGTCGTTGACCCGGTCGTAGGCCTCCGGTGCCAGCATCAGGCCACCCAGCACCGCCTGTTCGGCCTCCACCGAGTGCGGCGGCACGCGCAACTGGTCGATACGCGATTCATCGCGATCGCGATCGAAGCCATCGCCGCGCTCTCTGCGGTTGGAACGGAAGCCGGAACGGGCGGACATGCTGCGGTGTTTCCTGCAAAAGGGGCCAGACGAGTGTAGGCATGCGCCGAGCCCGGCGGCCATGGACAAACCTGTGGATAAGCCGTGGAAGAACGGGGGATATCCGCCTGAGCCTGTCCAGACTGGCGCGAGGGCGTCGCATTGCCTGCTACGGGCGTCGTTGCGACGCCCGAAGCGGACCATTATCGCAGATGGGAACCGCCGCTGCTGGCGTCAATCGCCCTTGGCATGTACCGCGATCAGGGCCAGGAACCGGTCCACATAGCCCTGCAGGAACGTCTGCGTGCCCTCGTTGTGGATCGTGCCGTCGGCATCGATCAGGCCATCCTTGAAGTGGATGAACGCCTCGGGCTGGCCAAGCACGTGCATGTCCAGGAAGGCCAGGCTGTTGCGCAGGTGCTGCTGGGCCACCGCCGTGCCGATCTGGCCGATGGAAGCACCGATCACCGCCGCTGGCTTGCCCGCAAAAGCGCTGTCGCCGTAGGGGCGCGAGCCGATGTCGATGGCATTCTTCAACACGCCCGGCACGGAACGGTTGTACTCGGGGGTCACGAACAGCACGGCGTCGGCGGCACGTACCTGGTCCTTCAGGCGCGTGCCCTGCGCGGGGTAGCTGGCGTCGAAATCCTGGTCGTACAGCGGCAGGTCGCCGATCTGCACGTACTGGAAGCGCGCCTTGTCACCCGCAAGTTTCTCCAGCGCGCGGGCCAGCTTGCGGTTGCATGAGTCCTTGCGCAGGCTGCCGACGAATACGGCAATGGTGGGGACGGACATCAGGACATACTCCTCACGGTGCGGGAGGGCCAGCCTAGCCGCCGCGCCCTTCCCCGCCGGTGAAGATCAAGCGCGCTTCACGCCTGCACGCACCTGCCGCCAGTGGTCCTGCCAGGCCTGGAACATCAGCACGTTCCACAGGTGCGTGTGCCACTTGCGCTGGCCGCCCAGGAACTGCTGCCACAGTGGCTGCACGGCGGCGGCCGACAGCACGCCTTCGCGTTCCAGTCGCGCCGGCTGCAACAGTTCGTCCGCCCAGGGCTTCAGATCGCCCTTCAGCCAATCACTGACCGGTGCACCGAATCCACGCTTGGGCCGGTGCACCATCGACTGCGGCACGTACCGCCCCAGCACGCGCTTGAGCAGCACCTTGCTGGTCGACTCACTGCGCTTGAAGCCCAGCGGCAGCGACCAGGCGAACTCGGCCACGCGCCAGTCCAGCAAGGGCGCACGTGCCTCCAGGCTGACCGCCATCGAGGTGCGGTCGACCTTGCACAGCAGATCGTCGGGCAGATAGCTGACGAAGTCGGCCAGCATCATCGCGTCGGCCGGCGTACCGGCACCATGCAGCGGATCGGCCAGATCGTAGAAGCTGCCCGCCTCGCGTGCACCGATCACCGCCGCCGCCGGATCGCGCCAGCGCGAGATGCGGTTGCGATACACATCGCCGATGCCACGTGCGCCGGTTTCGGCCAGCAACGCGGCCAGCCCGCCGGTGCGCGACGCCTCGCCCTGCTGGTGCGCACGCGCGCCCATCCAGCGCCGCAGCGGCGCGGGCACCCGTCCCAGCATCTGCCAGTTGCGCAGCGCGCGTACATAGCGGGTATAGCCGAAGAACAGCTCATCGCCGCCATCGCCGGACAGTGCGACGGTCACGCCCTGGCGGGCGAGGCGGGCGACCAGCGCGGTCGGCACCTGCGAGGCATCGGCAAAGGGTTCGTCGAACATTGCCGGCAGCTGCGGCACCACCGCCAGCGCATCGGCGCCACTGACATACAGCTCGGTGTGATCACAGCCAAGGTGGGTAGCCAGTTCCCTGGCCAACGGTGCCTCATCGTGGTGCGAGCCGCTGAAGCCGATGCTGAAGCTGTGCACCGGCTGCCCGCTCTGCGCCTGCATCAGCGCCGCCACCAGCGACGAATCGGTGCCGCCGGACAGGAACACGCCCACCGGCACATCGGCAACCATGCGCAGCGCCACGGCATCGCGCAGCAGGCCATCCAGCTGCTCCTCGGCCTCCTCGATGCGGCCCTGGAACGGTGCGGCCAGTGCCGCCTGCATGCGCGCGCGCGCGTCCCAGTACGGACGCTGCGCCTGCTCAGGGCGATGTGCGCTGGCCCCGGCCGCCACCGCCGCCGCATCCAGCCGCAGCACGCGCCCGGGCATCAGCTTGTAGCAGCGCTGGTGGATGCTGTGCGGTGCCGGGATGTAATCCAGCCGCAGCAGCAGCGTCAGCGCATCGCGGTCGATATCGTTGTCGAAATCCGGGTGCTGCCACAGCGCCTTCAGCTCCGAGCCGAACACCAGGGCATCACCGGCCCAGCCGTAGTACAGCGGCTTCTTGCCGACCCGGTCGCGGGCCAGCCACAGGCACTGTTCCTGGCGGTCCCACAGGGCGATGGCGAACATGCCGTTGGCGCGCTGCAGGGTGTCCTCGACGCCCCACTGCAGGATCGCGGCCAACAGCACCTCGGTATCGGAATGGCCACGGAACGCATGCCCCAGCGGCTCCAGTTCGGCGCGCAGCGTGGCGAAGTTGTAGACCTCGCCGTTGTAGGCCATCACATAGCGGCCGTCGGCCGAGGCCATCGGCTGGTGGCCCAGCGGTGAAAGATCGAGGATGCTCAGGCGCCGGTGGGCCAGGGCAATGCCAGCGGCGGCATCGACCCAGGTACCGCCGTCATCCGGCCCGCGATGGTGCAGCGCCTGGCCCATGGCCAGCGCCTGCGCCTGCAGGACCTCGGCCGGCGTCTGTGCCGCCGGCAACAACATACCTGCCAATCCACACATGCATCAGGGTTCCTGCGCCAGGTCGAGGGCGGCGCCAATCACCGCATTGTCGCTTGGAAGCCCGAACATTGCTGCCCCCGCCAGCGGCGTATAGGTATCGGCACCGCAGACCCGGCGCACGGGCAGGTGGCCATGGCCGGCCTCGACCAGCGCGGTGATCACGCCCTCGCCGACGCCCCCGCTCTGGCGCCCTTCATCCAGCACCAGCACCCGTTGCGCGGTGGCGGCCTGGGCGCCGATGAAGGCCGCATTCAACGGCACCAGCCAGCGCAGGTCGACCACACGCACCTGCCAGCCCAGCTGCTGCTCGATGGCGACCGCTGCGCGCAGCGCCATCGGCACACCGTTGCCATAGGTGAAGATCACCAGATCGCTGGCATCCGGCGCATACACCCTGCCCTCGCCCAGCACCAGCGCCTGCCCGGGTGCGGGGTAGTCGAACAACCACTGGCCGTCGCCGGCCGCGTGCAGATCCTTGGTCATGTACAGGGCGATCGGTTCAAGGAACACCGCTACCCGACCATCCACGCGGGCCAATGCCGCCAATGCGCGCAGCATCATCACCGCATCATCGCCACGCGACGGACAGCCCACCACCAGCCCCGGGATGTCACGCAGCGCCGTGATCGAATTGTCGTTGTGGAAATGGCCGCCGAACCCCTTCTGGTAGCCCAGCCCGGCCACCCGTACCAGCATCGGGTTGCGGAACTGGTCGTTGGAGAAGAACTGCAGCGAGCAGGCCTCGCCACGTACCTGGTCGATGGCGTTGTGCAGGTAGGCCAGGTACTGGATTTCCGGAATCGGCAGCATGCCCATGTTGGCCAGCCCCTGGGCCATGCCCAGGATCATGGTTTCGTCCAGCAGCGTGTTGAACACCCGGCGCGGGCCGAAACGGCGCAGCAGGTCGCGCGTCACCGTGTAGACGCCGCCTTTCTGCGCCACGTCCTCGCCAAACAACAGCGCCTGCGGGTACTTGCCCAGCAGCTCCTGCAGCGCATGGTTGATCTGTATCGCCAGATGCCGCGGCGGTTGCCGTTCGGGCAGCGCATCGGCGCCGCCGTACAGTGCCTGCCGGGCCTCGATGGGCGCCACGCGCTCGGCCTCGGCCTGCACCGCTGCGGGCGTATAGGGTGCCAACGGCGTGATCACTTCCTGCAATGTCTGCAGCTTCGGCCGCGAATCGGCATCGATGGCGGCGGCCATGCAGCGCGCGCGCAGGGTTTCATAGGCGGCCTCGACGCCCGCCGCATCCATCCAGCCCGATTCCAGCGCGATCTGCGCCGAGCGCAGCAGCGGGTCCTGCGCCTCGGCCGCGCACAGCTCGGCCAATGCGCGCCATTCCACTTCGAAGTCGGTACCGGCGTGGCCCATCAACCGCGTGGTGCGCAGGTGCAGGAAGGTGGGCCGACGCATGCGCCGGCAATGCTCGACCGCCGCCTGCACCTGCGCGTGTCCGGCCGCCAGGTCCAGGCCATCGGCAAAGAAATAGTCCAGGCCCGGTTGCCGGCTGAAGCGCTCTGCGATCCATCCTTCAGGGGTCTTCACCGAAATACCCAGGCCGTTGTCCTCGCAGACGAACAGGATCGGCACCGGCAGTTTCTGGTAGGCCGACCACATCGCGGTATTGAACGCGGTCTGCGCGGTGGCATGGTTGGCCGAAGCATCGCCGAAGGAGCACATCACGATGCTGTCGGCGGGAATCGGCAGCGGCTGGCTCAGGCGCCTGCCACTCTCGATCGCCAGCGCGGTACCCACCGCCTTGGGCAGGTGCGAGGCGATGGTCGAGGTCTGCGGCAGCACCCACAGCGGCTTGCTGCCCCACACTTTGTGACGGCCGCCGCTGGCCGGATCATCGGCACTGGCGGCGAAGGACAGCGCGGCGTCGCGCACCGGATCCATGCCGGGCACCAGCCGCGCACGCTCGGCCATGAAGGCGCCGGAACGGTAGTGCAGGAAGGCGGGGTCGGTGTGGCGGCAGGCGCGCGCAAGCAGCGCGTTGCCTTCATGACCGGACGAGCCGATGGTGTAGAAGACCTTGTTCTGCACGCGCAGCACGCGCGCCATCAGGTCGAGCTGGCGACTGAGCAGCTGCGATTCGAACAGTTCGCCGAAGGCGGCGGCGGTGAGGGTGCTGCCCGGCAGGATCGGCGCATCCGGCGCCGGGCGCGGACGCGGGATGCCGCGCCAGGCGCGTACGGCCTCGAGGAAATTGACGTCACAGACCTCGGCGCGATTGAGACCGCGCATGCGCGCGGGAATGGGATCAGGAACCACAGCGAACATCGAACACCCTCCGTGTCGTTGTTGCAGACCGTAACGCCAAGGCTGCCCGACCCTTCCGCTGGTCGAGCACGCCCGACGCTGCAGGGGAATCAATCCGGTGCGTTGAACCGCGCGCGCACCTCGGCGGTCACCGCAGGCATGGGCACGAAGCGAGGCTGCGCTCGCACCCGCTGCAACCAGGCCCCCACCTGCGGGAATGGATCCAGTGCGATGCCACCGTCGGCGGCGACATCGGAATAGGCAAACAAGGCGATATCGGCGATACCGTAGTCATCGCCGGTGAACCACTGCGCCTGGCTCAGATGCTGCTCCATCACCGCCAGCGCGCTGGCAGCGCGCTCATGCAGGCGCGGCAGTTCAGCACGGCGTGGCGAGTCGGCCGGTGTCCAGCCGCGGATGAAGCGTGCCACCGCCACGCAGGGTTCATGCGTGTACTGCTCGAAGAACATCCAGCTCAATGCCTGCGCACGCTGCCAACCGTCGGCGGGAAGATACGGCGTCCCCTCGGCCAGCCAGAACAGGATCGCATTGGACTCGGTCAGCACGCGGCCGTCGTCGCGCACGATCAACGGCACCTTGGCATTGGGGTTGAGGGCAAGAAATTCCGCTGTATGGGTCTGGCCGTGGGCGCTGTCCACCTCCACCCAGCGGTAGCGGCTGCCGAGCTGTTCCAGCAGCAGGCGCACCTTGTGGCAATTGCCCGAGACCGACATGCCATGCACCGTCAACGCAATGCGTTCTTCCACCATTGCCTGCTCCAGGGAGATCCCGGCCTGCAGCCGGCTGTCCGCAGTCTGGCAAGCAGCTTGGCGATTGCCAAGCGCGGGTGCAGCATGGCGATTCGGTTGTGCCGGCCGCTGGCCGGCAACCTCGATGCAGCTGGATTCGTGCGAATGCCGGCCAGCGGCCGACACTACCGGACAGCGCTCAGCTGTGCGCGCTGTTGCCACTGCCCGCGCGATTGCCCCCAGATTTCAAGCGGCTTGCCTTCATAGGGCGGTGGCAACTGCCCCATGCGCAGCAGCGTACTGCCGAGCTTGCGTGCAACCACCTTCGAATTTTCGTTGTCTTCGGCGATGGTGTGGATCACCTCATCCCAGTCCAACGTATCGAACGCCCAGTCGATGGCTGCGATCGCCGCCTCCGGTGCGTAGCCCTTGCCCCAGCTGGCCCGTCGGATGCTCCAGCCGACCTCGGTGCCGGGCCAGTCCTGCGGCTGCCACGGCCCCATGCGACCGATCCATTCACCGCTGGATTTCTCGATCACGCTGAACATCGAGAAGCCGAACAGCTGCCATGCGCCGGCCAGGCTGCAGAAGCTGCGCCATGCCACCGAGGGCGCCTGCACACCGCCCAGCGTGCGCATCACCTCCTCATCGGCGCAGAACGCCAGATAGGGGGCGTAGTCCTGCCGCTGCGGCGGACGCAGGATCAGGCGTTCGGTTTCGATGCGCAGGTCAAAGATGCTCATGGCGTCATGGTAGAGCCACACCACGCGTGGATGAACCCCACCCATAAAAAAACAGGCCAGCAGAGGCTGGCCTGTTCGTTACCGATGTTGCCGGAGAATTACTGACGGTTCGCGGTCGCGTCGCCGGCTGCAGCCGTCTGGGTGACCAGCTGCCCATCCACTACCGGCAGGCGATCGCTGGCCGGCTTGTTGTCCATACGCACGGTCTTCTCTGCGCCGTCGTAGCGGTAGGTCACGTTGTAGCCCTTGACCACGTCACTGGTGCCCATGGCAATGCGGTTGCCCGGCTTGCTGCCCATGCGCATGGTGCCGGTGGTGCCGTCTTCATTGCGGTAGGTCACGTTGTAGCCGGTGACACGGCTCGACTCGGAGGTCGCCGTTTCGGTGTGGCACTGGCGCTCGGTGCGGTTGACCACGCGGCCACCCACATGGCGCTTGTCGACCTGGTTGCCGATGAAGCCACCGGCCACGGCACCGGCAGCGGTCGCGGCCTTCTTGCCATTGCCGCCACCCACCTGGTTGCCCAGCAGGCCACCGACCACGGCACCGACCACGGTGCCACCGACGTTGCCATCACGCTCGGGCAGGCGTTCCTGCACCACCACGTCCTGGCAGACCTCATGCGGGGTCTGGGTGGTGGACGTCTCGCGTACCGGATCGGTGCCGATCACGGTGGCATAGGCCTTCTGCTTCTCGGTGATCGGATCGACCTTCAGCACATCGGCGTATTCCAGGCCACGCGGCGCACTGGCGTCCACTGCGTCGCCACGTGCGCCATCGTCGGTGGCATTGCCATCGACAAGCCGCGATTCACTCGGGTTTCCGGCGCTCAGCTGCTCCGGCGACTTGTCGCCGCTCTTCATGAAGGCGGCGGTGGCGATACCACCGACCAGCAGCGCGCCCGCTGCGACCAGGACAGTTGTAGTTGTGCTTTTCATGACCTGCTCCTTGCGGACCGTCCGCAACGTTCTCAGGCCAGATTGCAGCATGCGGTGCCTGAACGGAATCTCCACATTTCCTGCTCACCGCCGTAACCCATTCAGCATCTGGAAATGCTGGGCCCGTGGTAGCGTTTGCACATTCCCCAGGAGGACCTCCGCCATGGCCAACCCGATGCTGCTGCCGGTCCTGCAATGGGCACGCCAGCTGCGCTACCCCACCCTGTTCAAGCTGACCGCGGGCCTGTTCGCGCTGACCCTGTTCATCCCCGACCCGATTCCGTTCGTCGACGAACTGATGCTGGGCTTTGGCACCCTGCTGCTGGCCAACTGGAAGAGCCGCAGCGCGACCACGCCACCGCCCCTGGAGCAGCGTTGAACCTGCTGGTCGACAGCCACTGCCACCTGGATGCCAGCGAATTCGACGTTGACCGCGAGGCGGTCATCGAGCGCGCACGCGCTGCCGGCGTGCAGTGGCAGGTGGTTCCGGCGGTCACTGCGGCCAGCTGGCCAAAGCTGCGCGAGGTCTGCCAGCAGGCGATGGGGCTCTACCCCGCCTATGGCCTGCACCCGATGTTCCTGGACCAGCACCGGCCAGAACACCTGCCGCAGCTGCGTGAATGGATCGAACAGGAGCAGCCCTGCGCGATCGGCGAATGCGGGCTGGATTTCTTCGTCGAGGGCCTGGATGCCGAGGTCCAGCAGGACTATTTCCTCGGCCAGCTGACGCTGGCGCGCGAGTTTGACCTGCCGGTGATCGTGCATGCCCGCCGTGCAGTGGATGCGGTGATCACCGCGATCCGCCGCATCGGTGGCCTGCGCGGGGTGGTGCACAGTTTTTCCGGCAGCCCGGAACAGGCCGCACAATTGCACAAGCTGGGATTCCTGCTTGGCCTGGGCGGACCGTTGACCTACGAGCGAGCGCAGCGCTTGCAGCGGCTTGTCCGCACGATGCCACTGGAGCAGTTGCTGCTGGAGACCGATGCGCCGGACCAGCCCGACGCGGGTATCCGTGGCCAGCGCAATGAGCCGGCGCGGCTGGCGGTCATCGCCCGCCACATCGCCGCACTGCGCGGGATGGAACTGGATGCAGTGGCGCAGGCCACCACGGACAACGCACGGCGGCTGTTCAACCTGCCCACCTGACCGGTAGCGCCGGGCCATGCCCGGCGGCATTGTGCTGGTCGCGCTGTGCGCTCGCCTGGCCTGGCCCGGCGCTACCGATCACGCGTCGGCGTGATCCTCGGGCACTTCGGCCTTCACCTTCTTCGGCTCCAGCAGCATCTCCAGCGCCTTGCCCACGGCCGCGAACGCAAACGCGCCGGTGATGTGGGTGGCCGCGCCCAGGCCGGCGCCGCAATCGAGCTTCAGGGCCGCATCCGCGCCCAGGTTCGGCCGCAGGCCACAGACGCTGCCGTCGGCCTGCGGATATTTCACGTTTTCCAGCGAATACACCGCCGGCACGCCGAAATAGCGCTTGGCATTCTTCGGGAAGTTGAATTCGCTGCGCAGCTTCTTGCGGATCAGCGCCAGCATCGCGTCATGCTCGGTGCGCGAGACATCGCGGATGCGAACCAGGGTGGGATCGGTACGGCCGCCAGCCGCGCCGACGGTCAGCAACGGCAGCTTGCGGCGGCGGCACCAGGCGATGGTTTCCACCTTCACCCGGAAGCTGTCGCAGGCATCGATCACCAGGTCGAAACCGCGGTCCAGCAGTTCGGCCATGTTGGCCGGGGTCAGGAACGCCTGCACGGCGTCGACCTCGATCTGCGGATTGATCGCCCGGCAGCGCTCGGCCATGGCCTCGGCCTTGTTGCGGCCGTAGTTGCCTTCCAGCGCCGGCAGCTGGCGGTTGGTATTGGATACGCAGATGTCATCGGCATCGATCAGGGCCAGATGGCCCACCGCCGAGCGCGCCAGCGCCTCCACCACCCACGAGCCGACGCCGCCCATGCCGACCACGGCAACACGGCTGCCCTGCAGGCGCTCGAGCGCGCCGACGCCATACAGCCGTTCAATACCGGCGAAGCGTTGTTTGACCTGTTCGTTCATCCAGCTATTTTAACGTGCAGGTCCCCTGACTACAGCACGACGACGCCGAACCCACCGTTGCACGCCCGGAGCGCCCGCCATGAGTGCCAGCCCACCCCGCCGCCCGTCCACCGCCTACCGCTATCTGTTCGTGCTCGGCCTGGGCCTGCTGATCGGCCTGATTGCCACGGTGATGGTCGGCCGCGCACTGCAGGCACGCCGCGATCCGTTCCCGGACAGCCTGATGCAGGTAATGCAGCGGCAGGCGGATCTGCTGCAGCAGGCTCAGCAGCAGAACCGCTGCAGCCTGGCCGACAGCGTCCCGCGCTTGCAGGTGCTGCGCCTGCTGTCCAACGATCTGGACCAGGCCTTCCCCGGATTGAAGGACAGCCGGCAGTTCCAGCAGCACGCCAGCCAGTACCGGGCCGATCTCAATGCGGCATTGGCCAGCCCGCCCATCGACTGCAACGCGTTGGCGCAGCAGGTCCAGGCACTGCAGGACGATTGCCGGGCCTGTCATCAGGACTTCCGCTGATTCATCTTCGAGTGGGCGAAGGCCGAGGTGGTTGGCGCCTTGTTCACGTTGGAAAGAGGAGGATTCGCTCACCCTGCTGCATGACGCAGTACCACCCAACGCACCCGCCTTCACGGCCAGGAGATGCCCCATGAAGATCCAGCTCATCGCCGCCAGTGTCATCGCAACCGTCGGCCTGGCCGGCTGTGCCACCTCGCCGGGCTACGGCGGTGGTGGTTACAACAACGGCTACAACAACGGCGGCTACGGCAACAACTCCGGTTACAACCAGGGCCGTTGCGCCGACTGCGGCATCGTCACCCGCATCAATGCCGTGCAGTCCGGCCGTACCGCGCCTTCCGCCACCGGCGCGATCCTCGGCGGCATCGTCGGCGCGGTTGCCGGCCATGAGATCTCCGACCACACCGGCGGCAGCCGCGGCAACAAGAACATCGCCGCCGCCGCTGGCGCCGTGGGTGGCGCATTGGCGGGCAACCAGATCCAGAAGAACGTCACCAGCGATACGTATGACATCAGCGTGCGCATGGATGACGGCCGCACCATCGTGGTCAACCAGCGCGACCTCGGCGGCATCCGCGAAAACACCTATGTCCGCGTGGTCAACGGCAAGGTCATCCTGCGCTGAACCGCAGCGGGCCCCGGCCGATCAGAACCGGAGCAACAAAAAAAGGCCCGCTTGCGCGGGCCTTTTTCATGCCGGCAAGCGGCAGGTATTACGCCGGCTGGACCTTGTCGGCCTGCAGGCCCTTCTGGCCCTGCACCACTTCAAAGCTCACAGCCTGGCCTTCCTTGAGGCTCTTGAAGCCCTGGGTCTCGATGGCACGGAAGTGCACGAACACATCCTCGCCATTCTGCCGGCTGATGAAGCCGAAGCCCTTGGCATCATTGAACCACTTCACGGTACCGTTCTCGCGATCAGCCATCTCACTAACTCCCTTTGACTCTCTACTTGTTGTTGGATACGCCTGTTGGGCGGCTGACAAGCAAGGGGGAAGCGAGGTGCATCGATGCAGCGGATCGGAACGATCTTGCTTCATCAGGCCACGATCCACGGTGACCTTGCCAAGCTCAGCGACTGCAACTTAACCCGACCAAAACGAAAAAGCAACTGGCAAAAACCTTTCACTGTCAACCCCAAAAAGACAACCATACTGGACAGCATGGACCTCTCATTCATCTTGTATCTGCTAGCGGTCATTTTTGTCCTCATCGGCATCGCCGGTATCGTCCTGCCGGCCCTGCCGGGCATCCCGCTGGTCTTCATCGGGCTGGTGCTGGGGGCCTGGGCAGACGGCTTCGTCCACGTCGGCTGGCCCACCCTGCTGATCCTCGGCGTGCTGACCGCGCTGTCGCTGCTGGTCGACGTGCTGGCGACCGTGGTTGGCGCCAAGCGCGTGGGCGCCAGCCGCAAAGCGCTCTGGGGCACCTTCATCGGCAGCATCGTCGGCCTGTTCTTCATGCCGATCGGATTGTTCGCCGGGCCGTTGCTGGGCGCGCTGCTGGGCGAGTACTGGCATACCCGCGAGCTCGGCCGCTCGACCAAGGTCGGGCTGGCCACGTGGCTGGGCATCCTGCTGGGCCTGGCGCTGAAGCTGGCGCTGGTGATCGCGATGCTGGGCCTGTTCGCCTTCGCCTGGTTCCTGTGAGGCATGCTTCCTTCACGCAGCGCGCACGCACACGCCGGGCATAAACCCGTGGGGCTGGCCGTTACCGGATGCAGCCGCCACACTGTCCCTCTTTCCGCATTCATTCCGAAGGGCCTGCTGCAATGACCCTCTCTCCGTTGTTTCCCCGTCTTGCACCGCTGGCGTTGGCCCTGGCCAGCGCGCCACTGGCAGCGCAGGAATTCGCGCCCAGCGCCGAGGCCTCGCCGGCCGCCTGCGCAGCCATCACGACCGATGCTGCCCGTCTGGCCTGCTACGACCGCCAGTTCGGGCGCACGCCTCAGGCCACCGCCGAAGCTGATGCGGCCGCCGAAGCCGCCGCACAGGCACGTCGCGAGCAGCGCGACACCACGCGGGTGAGCCAGGGCGAGGAGAAGCTGCGCGAGCGTGTCAGCGATCTGTTCCGGTCCGAAGCGCCGGACAGCGCACTTGCCAATGCCGGCCGCGGTTCGCTGCTGGACAGCCGCTGGGAACTGGCCGAGGACTCCAAGCTGGGCCCGTTCCAGCTGCGCGCGTACAAGCCTGTCTACCTGCTGCCGGCATTCTGGACCAGCGACCGCAACACCATGCCGCACTCGCCGAACCCGGCCAACAGCGTGACCACCCCGCAGGTGCTGGACAGCGCTGAGCTGAAGTTCCAGATCAGCTTCAAGACCAAGATCGCCGAGAACCTGTTCGGCGACAACGGCGATATCTGGGCGGGCTATACCCAGAGTTCGCGCTGGCAGGCCTACAACGGCGAGGACTCGCGCCCGTTCCGCGAGACCAACTACGAGCCGGAAGTGATGATGGTGTTCCGCAACGGCTACTCGATCGGTGGCTGGCGTGGGCGGATGACCGGCATCAGCCTCAACCACCAGTCCAACGGCCGTGCCGATCCGCTGTCGCGCAGCTGGAACCGGGTGATCCTCAACGTCGGCCTCGACCGCGAGAACTGGGCACTGGTGCTGCGCCCCTGGTACCGCATTCCCGAGACCCGCAGCGACGACAACAACCCGGACATCGAGGACTACATGGGCCGCGGCGACGCGACCCTGACCTGGAACCACAAGGGTCACGAGGTCTCGTTGATGGCACGTCATTCGCTGCGCACCGGTGACCGCTCGCACGGCGCGCTGCAGCTGGACTACGGCTTCCCGATCAGCAACCTGCTGCGTGGCCATGTGCAGATCTTCGACGGCTATGGCGAGAGCCTGATCGATTACAACCACAAGGCGACCTACGTCGGCGTGGGCGTGTCCCTGCTGGAGTGGTTCTGATGGATGTGACGATCTGGCACAACCCCGCGTGCAGCAACTCGCGCGGGGCGCTCCAGCTGATCCGCGACGCCGGTTTCGAGCCGGTGGTGATCGACTATCTCGGCAGCCCGCCCGACGTGGCCACGCTGCGCCAGGTACTGGCCGAATCCGGCCTGGCCGCGACCGGGCTGGTGCGCAGCAAGGAACCCGAGTTTGCCGCACTGGGTCTGCAGGGAAGCGATGACGACGCCCTGCTGGCCGCGATGGCCACCCACCCACGGCTGATCAACCGCCCGGTGGTACGCACCGCGAAGGGTACCCGCCTGTGCCGCCCCCCGGAAACGGTGCTGGAGATCCTGTAACCCGCCCCGCTTTGGTAGAGCCGAGCCATGCTCGGCTCTACAGAACGGGTTACCGCCAGTCGGTGATGCCTTCGCGGCGATAGACCTCGGCGAACGCCGGGCGCGCCTTCAGGCGATCCGCATACGCCTTCAATACCGGCCAGTGGTCGCTGGGGGTGGGCATGTTGCGTGACCAGCGCATCAACATCACCAGCATGAAATCGACCACGCCCGGCGCATCGCCGAGCAGGTAGGGACCGCCGTCCTGCAGGTGTGCGGCAACGTGCTGCCACGCTGCCTCCAGCTGCTGCCGTGCCATCGTACGCACGGCCTCGATGCACTCGCCACCCGCTGCTTCATGCGGATAGAACCAGGCGCGGTAGGCCGGCTGCACGGTGTTGGCGCACCAGAACATCCAGCGATAGGCCTCGCCGCGTGCCGGCGTGCCGACGACAGGCAACAACCCTGCCTGCGGATGACGGTCTGCCAGATACAGCGCGATCGCGGCCGCCTCGGTCAGTACATGGCCGTCGATCAACAGGGTCGGCACCCTGCCCGCCGGATTGAGCGCCAGGTAGCCAGCTGATTTGTGCTCGCGCGTTTCGAAATCGAGCAGCACCAGTTCGTGCTCGATGCCGAGCTCGATCAGCAGCCAATGCACCACCAGCGAGGCGGTGCTGGTGGAACCATACAAGGTGGTGCGCATAGGACCTGTCCTGGGCGGGGAACGGCTGATTATGCGCGCTGTCCCCGGCGTGGTCAGCCGCAGGTGCTCATGCAGGTATCACGACGCTCGCCGCAGCCCATCATCGGTGCGCGCAGCGTGCAGTCGTGCGCCTTCAACTCGCAGGAACGGCGCAGTTCCGGATGCTCGATGTCCTTGCAGCGCTGGTCCGGCGTCGGTGCCACCTGCTGCTCGCAGCTGGACTGGCGGCTGCCGATCCCCTGGCCTTCGGCCATGCAGCTGCGATAGCTGGCCTGGCACTGCATCTGGCACTGGGCACCGGCGCTGAAGCCGCCCCCACCGCCATACGACGAAGATGACGTACTGCAGCCGGCCATGACCAGCAGGGTGACAAGGGAAAGGCTACGCAACAGGTTCACAGGACGCTCCTTGTTCAATAGACCGGAAGACTGCCAGAAGAACGGGTTTCGCTCACCGATCCGCCGCAGTCGAGTACACACTGCGCCCGGGTCGCATCACAGGCGCGCGTGTTGGCTGCGGTGGCGCAGTATGCGCCGGCGCCACGTGCGCCCTCGCAACGATGCCGCATCTTCTCGTCAGCGATGTCACTGCATCTGTCGATGACGCGCTCCTTGTCCGACTGACAGCTCTGCTGCGCCATCTCGGCCATCGAACGTGCCTGATCCGCGCACTGCATGTGCCGCTGCGTACACCCCGCTGCACACACGCGGCCGGCCTCGCTGGTGGGTTGCTTGACGTAATACTGCGGCGCGCAGCCCACCATCAAGGCAAGGGCGGCTGCGGCGAAAACATTGCGTATTCCTTGACGCACAAACAGCTTCCCTTGCCTGGCAACGCGCACACCCTAGCAAAGCCGCACGGTTGCAGTCGTTAAACGGAGAACGGCGCCACCCGGGCGCCGTTCTGCAATCGGACGGGCGTGGTCGACGCCGCGCCGATCACTCCACCACGACAGGAATCTTGCCGATGCGGGCCTGCCACTCGCGCGGGCCGGTCTTGTGCACCGACTCGCCGGTGGAATCGACGGCCACGGTCACCGGCATGTCTTCCACGGTGAACTCGTAGATCGCTTCCATGCCCAGGTCCGCAAAGCCGACGACCTTGGCCGCCTTGATCGCCTTGGACACCAGATAGGCCGAACCACCGACGGCCATCAGGTAGGCCGACTTGTGCTTCTTGATGGCCTCGATCGCGGCCGGACCGCGCTCGGCCTTGCCGACCATGCCCAGCAGGCCGGTCTGTGCCAGCACCTGCTCGGTGAACTTGTCCATGCGGGTGGCGGTGGTCGGACCGGCCGGGCCTACCACTTCGTCGCGCACCGGATCGACCGGGCCGACGTAGTAGATGAAGCGCCCCTTCAGATCGACCGGCAGTTCCTCGCCCTTGTTGAGCATGTCGACCATGCGCTTGTGCGCGGCGTCACGGCCGGTCAGCAGCTTGCCGTTGAGCAGCAGGGTCTGGCCCGGCTTCCAGCTGGCCACGTCTTCCGGGGTGATCGTGTCCAGGTCCACGCGGGTGCCCTTGGACGCGTCGTAGGTCAGCTTCGGCCAGTCTTCCAGCGACGGCGGGTCCAGCATCACCGGGCCGCTGCCATCCAGGGTGAAGTGCGCATGGCGGGTGGCGGCGCAGTTCGGGATCATCGCCACCGGCAGGTTGGCCGCGTGGGTCGGGTAGTCGTTGATCTTGATGTCGAGCACGGTGGTCAGGCCACCCAGGCCCTGCGCACCGATACCCAGTGCGTTGACCTTCTCGTACAGCTCCAGACGCAGTTCCTCGATGCGGTTGGACGCACCACGGGCCTGCAGCTCGGTGATGTCGATCGGCTCCATCAGCGCTTCCTTGGCCAGCAGCATCGCCTTCTCGGCAGTGCCGCCGATGCCGATGCCGAGCATGCCCGGCGGGCACCAGCCCGCGCCCATGGTCGGCACGGTCTTCAGCACCCAGTCGACGATCGAGTCGGACGGGTTGAGCATGGCGAACTTGGTCTTGGCTTCCGAGCCACCGCCCTTGGCGGCAACGATCACCTCCACGGTGTTGCCCGGCACCACCTTGACGTTGACCACGCCCGGGGTGTTGTCCTTGGTATTGATGCGCTTGCCGGCCGGATCGGCCAGCACCGAAGCGCGCAGCTTGTTGTCCGGGTACAGGTAGGCGCGGCGGATGCCTTCGTTGGCCATGTCCTCCACGCCCATGGTGGCGTCATCCCAGCGCACGTCCATGCCGATTTCCAGGAACACGGTGACGATGCCGGTGTCCTGGCAGATCGGCCGATGGCCTTCGGCGCACATCCGCGAGTTGATCAGGATCTGCGCGATCGCCTCCTTCGCTGCCGGCGACTCCTCGCGCTCATAGGCGGCGGCAAGGTTCTTGATGTAGTCGACCGGGTGGTAGTACGAGATGTACTGCAGCGCGTCGGCGACGGACTGGATGAGGTCTTCCTGCTTGATCGATGTCACGGATTGCTCGCTTGCTGAAGGCTGGCGGGGGTAATCCGCCCATTTTACCCCCTCCCTCGACCGTGGGGTGGTGGTGCCGGCCGCTGGCCGGCAAGATCCGACCCTGCCCTCTGTCACGCTGCGCCCCGCTGGCGCGTCCTTGCCCACATGAACGCCGAAACCGCCTTCCAGACCCACCGCCCACGCCTGATGGCGCTGGCCTACCGCCTTCTTGGCAGCCGCRGCGACGCCGAGGACGTGGTCCAGGACGCCTGGCTGCGCTGGGCCGGCAGCGATTCGGCCGCCATCGTCGACCCCGAGGCCTGGCTGGTGACCACCACCACCCGGCTGGGGCTGGACCGGCTGCGGGCAGCCAAGCGTGAACGCACCCACTATGTCGGGCCGTGGCTGGCCGAACCGCTGGCGATCACCCTCGAACCCGACCCGGCGCCCGGCCCCGCGCAGCTGCACGCGCTGGCCGACGACGTCTCCGTGGCCTTCCTGACCCTGCTCGAACAGCTCGGACCGGAGGAGCGCGCCGCCTTCCTGCTGAAGGAAGCCTTCGACCACGACTACCGCGAGATTGCCGAGCTGATCGGCCACAGCGAGGCCAATTGCCGCCAGCTGGTGCACCGGGCGCGGCAGCGCCTGCAGTCTGGGCGGCCGCGCTTCAATGCCGATGCCAGCCAGCACCGGCAGCTGCTGGCGCGTTTCATGGACGCTTCCCAGCGTGGCGACAGCGAGGCCATCCAGGCGCTGCTGCATGCCAACGCACTGCTGGTTTCCGATGGCGGTGGCGTGGTCACCGCAGCGGTGCGACCACTGCGGGGTGCCGAGCGTATCGGCCGCCTGTACTGGGCCATCGCCCGTCGCGGCGCGGCGCATCCGGCACAGCTCGGCTACGTCAATGGCGAACCGGCGATCCTGCGTTTCGAAGGCGACCACCTGCACTCGATCACCACCATCGAGGTGGTCGATGGCCGCATCGCCAATCTCTACAGCGTGCTCAATCCAGAAAAACTGCCTGCGGTTGTCACGCGCCGCGATACCCCGGCGTCCTTGTAGTGAAAGGCGGCCACCGTGGCCGCCGTGGAGCCGAAAATGTCCGACCACGCCTCTCCCCGCGTTCCCTACACCCGCCTGGCCGCCGAGGCCTTCAAGGGCCTGCTGGCCACCAGCAAGGCAGTGCATGACAGTTCGATCGATCCGACGTTGATGGAACTGGTATTCCTGCGCGTTTCGCAGCTCAATGGCTGCGGCTACTGCATGGACATGCACGGCACCGCGCTGCGCAAGGGCGGCATCGAACCGCGCAAGCTGGATACGCTGCCCGCCTGGCACGAAAGCCGCTTCTTCGACGACCGCGAGCGCGCGGCGCTGGGCTGGGCCGAGGCGCTGACCCGGTTGACTGATGGCGCACCGTCGCAGGCGGCGTTCGATGCGCTGGCACCGCACTTTGATGAGAAAGGCATCAGTGACCTGAGCATGGGCATTGCAGTGATCAATGCCTGGAACCGGCTGGGGGCCGGGCTGTTGCCGCCGCTGCCCTGATTTCCCGCCCAAACGGGCCCTTCCGCTGCGAAGGGCCTTGATCCGGCCGCGCTGGCCTCTACTGCAGCAACTGCATCTGGCCGATGATCGCGGCATTCACCTCGCCGCGCAGGGGGGAAGCGTCGTGCACAGGTCGATACTGGCCATCACGCACTTCGATGCCATAAGGGCGCAGCAGTATCGCCATCGATCCAAGCCGTACGCTGCGCGACGTCCATGATTCCACCAGCAACGGCCGCTGCGCGGGCAGCGGCCCGAAAAGATCCAGGCCGGCCGAATAGTCGCTGAAGGGCGCCGGGCAACCCAGCAGATGCCGCATCAGCGTGGGCGCCAGATCCATGTGACTGGTCACAGCAGGTTCGACCATCGGCGCCCGGCCGGGCCAGCGGATCAGTAGCGGAACCCGAGTCTGGTAATCACTGAAATTGCTGTTGTGCCCCCAGTCGTTCTGGCCGAGATCGTGGAACGATTCACCATGGTCGCTGGTGATGATGACGACCGTGTTGTCCGCCAGACCGGTGTGTTCCAGTGTCAGCAGTACATCGCCCAGCAAAGCGTCGGCTTTCAGCACGGCATTGCGGTAACGGTTGAACAGAGGGCCGGGGGCGGTGCGCCGCCCGACCCTGAGATGGTCGCCTGATCGCGCTTGCGGCAGGAATCGCCGTTCAGCGGCATCCGGCACGGCATAAGGCGTGTGAGCACTGTCCAGCAGCGCAAAGGCAAAGAAGGGGCGGGATGGATCGTGCGCCCGCAGGTCATCGCGCAGCTGTTCGATGACGTGTCGATCACGGCGGTCCTGCGGGGCATTGTCCGGAGCCGTGCGCAGCGGCGCATCCGTCTGCACGAACACCGCACGATCCAGCCGCGCGCCCTGCAGCGACGCACCGCCATACAGATGGAACTGGTAGTTGGCGCGGGCAAGCTGCTCCAGCAGCACGGGCCCGCGACGATGGTGAATCATCGTATCGGTGTGAAGCGCTGGCAGGCCGTAGAACAGACCGAACATGCCATGCATGGTGTTGTTTCCGGTGCTGTAGTGCCGGTCGGCACGCCAGGCCTGCTCGGCAAACCTCGACAGGTGGGGCATCTGTTGCGGCGAAAGCATGTCAAAGCGTAGCGAGTCGACCACCAGCAGCATTACATTCGGCGCTGACGGCGCCTGGCAGTGCAACGTTTTGCGCGGGTAGTTCAGCGCCGAGGCGGTTGCGGCACCTGCCTGCAGGCGGTCGTCGGCCGAAGCCGGGCCGGCCAGCCCCCATTGCGTCATCGTCCGGCGCGCGGTGGCGGTTTGCACCCATGGCACCCCCTGCACCGCAGCCAGCACAGCCCCCCCCTGGTTGGCGTCGTACCAGATCGCCATGCCCTGACTGACAATGAGCATGGGCAAGATTCCCAGCAACCAGCGTGGGCGTAACGCCCAGCGCCGGACCCATGATGATTGCAGCAGGCGCACCGCTCCCCACTGGGACACCACGATGGCCGTCACGGCCACTGCCATGGCAAGCCAGGCAGACACCGGCAGACCGAGCTGTTGCAACAATCCACCCTGCACCAGCAGCACCAGCACCAACCCGTTCAAGTGGAACCCGAACAGCTGGTACACACGCGAATCAACCAATACCAGCAACAACCAAGCGCTGGACAACGCCATCGTGAGTGGCACCGCCACTGGGCGCAGGGTGCGCCGCTGCAGGCATGCCCAGCCCGGAAGACAGCACATCAGCGCCGCCAGCCCAAGGTGCGAGATCGCCATAAGTGACACGAAAACGCGGCCATCCCACGTTGCCGGCCACTGCAGACTGCACAGCGTGGGCAGCAACGTGGCCACGGTAAGCACTACGACGTACAACGGCACCCATCCACGGGCGGACGGGGGCGCAAACACGGTACGGTTCTGCATGGTGTGAGGATCGAAGAACAAGCTCTCGACCCTAGAAGCCACGCTTCACGCGATTAATAGGAAAACTTGCAAATTCACGCGGTACCCCCAGCGTCCGCATCCCTGTTGCGCTTGCATTCAGCGCTGCATGCCCTGCATCGCGACGTTCACGCCCCCACAGCGCACAATGGTGCCATGCCTGCCGCTGCCGCCAAGAAACCCAGCCTGCGCCAACGCTTCAAGGCGATGCGCAACCTGCCGCCGTTCCTGCGCCAGGTGTGGCAGACCAGCCGCGCACTGACCCTGGCCAGCCTCGGCCTGCGCCTGATCCGTGCGCTGCTGCCGGTGGCGATGTTGTACGTCGGCAAGCTGATCATCGATACCGCCCTGCACCTGAGCCAGCACGGAGCCGGTTTTCCGCCGATGGGCGAGGCACTGTCCAGCGGCCTGCTCAATCCACTGCTCGGCCTGCTGGCACTGGAATTCGGCCTGGCGATCGCCTCGGACCTGCTCGGTCGGCTGGTCAGCTACGCCGATGCGCTGTTGTCGGAGCTGTTCGCCAACGCCACCAGCGTGCGCCTGATGGAACATGCGGCGACCCTGGACCTGGAGGATTTCGAGGACCCGGACCTGCAGGACAAGCTGGACCGCGCACGGCGCCAGACCATGGGCCGGATGAACCTGATGAGCCAGCTGTTCGGCCAGGTGCAGGATGCGATCACCGTTGCCAGCCTGGCCGTCGGCCTGCTGGTCTACGCACCGTGGCTGATCCTGCTGCTGGCGCTGGCGCTGGTGCCGGCCTTCATCGGCGAGTCGCACTTCAATGCGGCCGGCTACAGCCTCAACTTCCTGTGGACGCCGGAGCGCCGCCAGCTGGACTACCTGCGCCAGCTCGGTGCCAGCGTGGAGACGGCCAAGGAAGTAAAGATCTTCAACCTGCACCGGTTCCTGGTCGACCGCTACCGCAGCCTGTCGGCGGCACTGTTCCTGGCCAACCGCGCGCTTGCCCGGCGGCGGGCGTTCTGGGGCACGCTACTGGCCGCGCTGGGCACGCTGGGCTACTACACCGCGTATGCGTATATCGCCTGGCGCACGGTGCGTGGCGATTTCTCGATCGGTGACCTGACCTTTCTCGCCGGCAGCTTCCTGCGCCTGCGCCAGTTGCTGGAAGGCCTGCTGATCGGGTTCTCGCAGGTGGCCAGCCAGGCGCTGTACCTGGACGACCTGTATTCGTTCTTCCAGATTGAACCGGAAATCCACTCGCGCCAGGACGCGGTGCGCGTGCCGCAGCCGATCCGCGAGGGCTTCGTGTTCGAGGACGTGGGCTTCCGCTACCCCGATGCCGAGCAATGGGCCGTGCGCCACCTGGATTTCCACCTGCACGCGGGCGAAGTACTGGCGCTGGTCGGCGAGAACGGCGCGGGCAAGACCACCCTGGTCAAGCTGCTGGCACGCCTGTACGAACCGGACGAAGGCCGCATCCTGCTGGATGGGCGCGACCTGCGCGACTACGACCTGGACGACCTGCGCGCCAATCTGGGCGTGATCTTCCAGGATTTCGTGCGCTACAACCTCAGTGCCGGCGAGAACATCGGTGTCGGCCAGGTCGAAGCGATGGACGACCGCGCGCGGATCTCCGATGCCGCCCGCCGCGGCATGGCCGAGGAAGTGATCGCTGCCCTGCCCGGCGGCTATGACCAGCAGATCGGCCGCCGCTTCCAGCAGGGCGTGGACCTGTCTGGTGGGCAGTGGCAGAAGATCGCCATTGCCCGTGCGTGGATGCGCGATGCACAGGTGATGATCCTGGACGAGCCCACCGCGGCACTGGACGCCCGCGCCGAGTTCGAGGTGTTCCAGCGGTTCAGGGAATTGGCGGATAATCGTACGGCAGTGCTGATTTCCCACCGCTTCTCTTCAGTACGCATGGCCGACCGCATCCTGGTGCTGGCCGATGGCCGGATCGAAGCCAGCGGCACGCACGAGCAGCTGATGGCACAGGGCGGCCGCTATGCCGAACTGTTCGAACTGCAGGCGGCCGGTTATCGCTGAGAACGCCTCTCGTTCCGCCTAATGAGAACCTGTCTCATTTGAGATAGAATTGTCCCGACGACTTCCGATAGATACGCCCATGTCCTCCGCTTTCGGCGCCGAAACGGTGCTTGAGGTCCGCCACTGGACCGACGCCTACTTCAGCTTCACCCTCACCCGTGACAGCGGTTTCCGCTTCGAGAACGGCCAGTTCGTGATGATCGGCCTGGAGACCGATGCGCGGCCGCTGCTGCGCGCGTACTCCATCGCCAGCGCCAACTGGGAAGAACAGCTGGAATTTTTCAGCATCAAGGTGCAGGACGGTCCGTTGACCTCGCGCCTGCAGCACATCAAGCCAGGCGACAAGGTACTGGTCGGCAGGAAGCCCACCGGCACCCTGCTGATCAGCGACCTGCACCCGGGCAAGCACCTGTACCTGCTGGGCACCGGCACCGGCCTGGCACCGTGGCTGTCGGTGATCAAGGACCCGGAGACCTACGAGCGCTTCGACAAGGTGATCCTGTGCCACGGTGTGCGCTACGAGAAGGACCTGGCCTATCGCGATTATTTCGAGAAGGAACTGCGCGAGCATGAGTTCCTGGGCGAAATGGTCGGCGACAAGCTGCTGTACTACCCGGCGGTGACCCGCGAGCCGTTCCCGAACCAGGGCCGCCTGACCTCGCTGATGGAAAGCGGCGAGATGCAGCGCACGCTCGGCCTGCCCGAGCTGAACCCGGAAAACGACCGCGCGATGATCTGCGGCAGCCCGCAGATGCTGGCCGACCTGCGCACCGTGCTGGACAGCCGTGGCTTCCAGACTTCGCCGCGCATCGGTACGCCCGGGCACTACGTGTTCGAGCGCGCGTTCGTCGAGAAATAAGCCGCCTCGGTAGCGCCGGGCCATGCCCGGCGGATATCGGTTGCCGGGCATGGCCCGGCGCTACCGGTCACAACATCGCCTCGATGCCGCCGCGCAGCTGCTCCGGCTTGGTGGTCGGAGCATAGCGATCCACCACCTGGCCTTGGCGATCGACCAGGAACTTGCTGAAGTTCCACTTGATGCGGGCGATACCCAGCAGCCCGCGCTTCTGCTGCGACAGCCATGCCCACAGCGGGTCGGCACCCTCGCCATTGACCTCGATCTTCTGCGACAGCGGGAAGCTGACCGGGTAATCGATCGAACAGAACTGGCGGATCTGCGCGGCATCGCCCGGCTCCTGCGCGCCGAACTGGTTGCAGGGAAATCCGATCACCACCAGGCCGCGATCACGATAGTCCTGCCACAGCTGTTCCAACCCGGTGTACTGCGGGGTAAAGCCACAGCGGCTGGCCACGTTGACCAGCAGCAGCGGACGGCCCTGGTACTGCGCCAACGCCTGCGGCTGGCCTTCAAGGTCGCGGAAGCTGAAATCGTAGGCAGTGGTCATGGCGGATGGCCGTGGGCGGTGATTGCATGGTACCCGGGCAGCCGCCCAGGGGGTGGCCCTGCTGCGGAGCGGCTTTGCCAACATGCCTTTTGACACAAGTGCGGGCGCGCCGGGCCGGGTTACCCTCGGGCCCTTGTTTGCCTTACCGGAGTATCGACCTTGACCACCCGCCTTGCCCTTGCCGTGGCCATGACCCTCGGCCTTGCCCTGCCCGCCTATTCGGCCAGCGCCGCCGCCCCGGCCGCCGCTGCCAATGCCCAGCAGGCCAATCCGTTCTTCGCCGACAGCCCGCTGCCGCTGCATTTCCCGCAGTTCGACAAGATCAAGGACAGCGACTTCGCCCCGGCCTTCGACGCCGGCATGGCGCAGCAGCTGAAGGAAGTGGAGGCGATCGCCAACACCAAGGCCAAGCCGACCTTCGACAACACCATCATCGCCCTGGAAAAGAGCGGTGACACCCTGGACCGCGCGACCACCGTGTTCTTCAGCCTGGTCGGCGCCGACACCAACGACACCCGCAAGAAGCTGCAGGCCGACTATTCGGCGAAGTTCGCCGCGCACAGCGATGCGATCGCGCTGAACGGCAAGCTGTTCGCACGCATCCAGGCGCTGTATGACAGCCGCACCACCCTGGGCCTGGACGCTGAAGGCGTGCGCCTGGTCGAGAAGTACTACGACAACTACGTGCGCGCCGGCGCCAAGCTGTCCGAGGCCGACAAGACCAAGCTGAAGGAAATGAACGCCGAGCTGGCCAACCTCGGCACCAAGTTCAGCCAGAACGTGCAGTCGGAAGTGAACGCTTCGGCGATCACCGTCAACGACGTCAAGGAACTGGACGGCCTGTCCAAGGAGCAGATCGCCGCTGCCGCCGAAGCCGCCAAGGCCCGTGGCCTGGACGGCAAGTACGTGATCACCCTGCTCAACACCACCGGCCAGCCGCCGCTGACCAACCTGGCCAACCGTGCCCTGCGCCAGAAGATCTACGAAGCGTCCACCACCCGCGGCAGCCGCGGCGGTGAGTTCGACAACACCGCGCTGGTCGCGCGCATCATGCAGCTGCGCGCCGACAAGGCCAAGCTGATGGGCTTTGCCAACTTCGCCGCCTACAACCTGACCAACCAGACCGCCAAGACCCCTGAAGCGGTCAATGCGATGCTCGGCAAGCTGGCCCCGGCAGCGGTGGCCAACGCCAAGCGCGAAGCCGCCGACCTGCAGGCAATGATCGACCAGGAACAGAAGGCCGCCGGCAAGCCGACCTTCAAGCTGGAGCCGTGGGACTGGGCCTTCTACAGCGAGAAGGTGCGCCAGGCCAAGTACAACTTCGACGAATCGCAGCTGAAGCCGTACTTCGAGATGAAGAACGTGCTGGAGAACGGCGTGTTCTTCGCCGCCAACCAGGAATTCGGCCTGACCTTCAAGCAGCGCACCGACCTGCCGGTCTACCACGATGACGTCACCGTCTATGACGTGTTCGATGCCGACGGCAGCCAGCTGGCGATCTTCATCTTCGACCCGTACGCACGCGCCTCCAAGCGCGGCGGTGCGTGGATGAACTCGTACGTCTCGCAGTCCAAGCTGACCGGTTTCAAGCCGGTGGTGGCCAATCACCTGAACATTCCCAAGCCGCCGGCCGGCCAGCCGACCCTGCTGACCTGGGATGAAGTGAGCACCACCTTCCACGAGTTCGGCCATGCCCTGCACGGCATGTTCTCGAACGTGAAGTATCCGTACTTCTCGGGCACCGCGGTGCCGCGCGACTTCGTCGAGTTCCCCTCGCAGGTCAACGAGATGTGGGCCGACAATCCGGCCATCCTGAAGAACTACGCCAAGCACTACCAGAACGGCTCGGCAATGCCGCAGGCACTGCTGGACAAGGTGCTGGCCGCGGCCAAGTTCAACCAGGGCTTTGCCACCACCGAGTACCTGGGCGCCGCCATGCTCGACCAGCGCTGGCACCAGATCGGCCCGGACCAGGTCCCGGCCGCCAAGGACGTGATGGCCTTCGAGCGCGCCGCGCTGGAGAAGGACGGCATCTACTATGCGCCGGTTCCGCCGCGCTACAGGACCCCGTATTTCAGCCACATCATGGGCGGCTACTCGGCCGGCTACTACGCCTACATCTGGTCGGAAGTGCTCGACGCCAACACCCAGAAGTGGTTCCGCGACAACGGCGGCCTGAGCCGCAAGAACGGCGACCACTTCCGCGCCACCCTGCTGTCCAAGGGTGGCAGCGTGGATGCGATGCAGCTGTTCCGCGATTTCGCCGGGCACGAGCCGCAGATCGAACCGCTGCTGGAAAAGCGTGGCCTGACCGGCACCGGCAACTGATCGCCGGCACCGCATAGCGTGAAACGAAAACCGCCCGGGAGACCGGGCGGTTTTTTTGTACGCCATCCACGCATTGCGTGGATCTACCGCAGGGTTGCGTGATCCCAGTAGATCCACGCCATGCGTGGATGCTCTTCCAGATCATCGCGGCGCCACGTATCCCCCGGGCACGCCCTCCGGCGACAGCACCAGCTGCCACAGCTGCGCATGCCGGCAGCGGAAGCTGGCCATCGATCCGGCCAGATAGAAGCGCCACATGCGCCGGAAATGCTCGTCATAACGTGCGTCCAGCCGTGGCCACGCCGCTTCCACGTTGCGCCGCCAAGCCTGCAGCGTCAGGTCGTAGTCGGTACCGAAGTTGTGCCAGTCCTCCAGCACGAAGCGCCCTTCGAACGCCCGGCTGATCTGCACCGCCGACGGCAGCATCGAATTGGGAAAGATGTAGCGGGCGATCCACGGATCGGTGCGGTGACGCGAAATGTTGCTGCCGATGGTATGCAACAGCAGCAGTCCCCGCGGCGAAAGACAGCGCCGGGCCACGTCGAAAAAGCTGTGGTAGTTCTTGTCGCCCACGTGTTCGAACATGCCGATCGAGAAGATCGCATCGAAAGGTTCATCAAGTTCGCGATAGTCCTGCAACCGGATCTCGATCGGCAGGCCAGCGCACAGCGTGCGGGCGAAGTCGGCCTGCTCCTGCGAGATGGTGATGCCCACGCCACTGACACCGTATCGTTCGGCGGCGAACTTCAGCGCCTCGCCCCAACCGCAGCCGATGTCCAGCACGCGTTGCCCGGGACGCAGCCCCAGCTTGCGGCACACCAGGTCCAGCTTGGCTTCCTGCGCGCCATCCAGATCGTCGGCATTGCGCCAGTAACCACAGCTGTAGACCAGGCGCTGGCCGAGCATCGCCTGGTACAGGTCATTGCCAAGGTCATAGTGGCGGCGGCCGACTTCATAGCTGCCCGCCCCGGACTGCAGGTTGAACAGGCGCGCCTTCAAGGCGTCGGCCACCTCGCGCCAGCCGTGCACCCGTTCGTCCAGGTGCGCCTGCATCAGGTGGTACAGGAACTCGTCGAGGACGTTGGCATCCCACCAGCCGTCCATGTAGCTCTCGCCCAGGCCGAGTGAGCCGTGCGCGATGACCCGCGCGAAGAAGCGCGGGTCATGCACCTGGATATCCTGCGGCCGGGTTCCATCGATCTGGACCCCGGCCTCGTGGAGCAGGCCGGTGACCCGCTCCTGCAACCCTGTATCCACGTCACCTCCTCGTCTACGGTTACCCGCGTGCGAACAGCTCCACGTAGTCCTTGGCCACGTGTGGCAACAACACCGAAGCCGGCACATCGGCGGTCTGGGTGCCGTCCGAGTATGGACCCACCTGGTAGGGCGGGAACACGAAGCGCAGCGCGGTGATCTGTCCCTTGTCGTCGGTCAGCGGCTGGAACTGGCTGAAGTTGTCGGCCTGCGGACCGGTGCCGTCGGCGATCATCCGCGAGGCGTTGCGCAGCGATTCCTGCAGCTGCGACGGGTCCATGTCCTCGCCGCTGAGGCGGGTGGCCACACGCTCGCGCAGCTGGTCGGCGACGAAATCGCTGATCGCTTTCCAGCCCTTGGCATCGGCCACCAGCTTGTCGGCGCTCAGCATCTGCTGCTGCGCCGGCAGCCACACGAAACGAGCCACCAGCGGTTCGCCATGGGCGCCGCCGGTGTAGCGGCTGCCGTCGGCACTGACCACCACCAGCTGCGGCGTCTCCAGCAGCTTCTCGAAGCTCAGCGACAGCTCATAGGGCATGGTCGGCTTGTCGTTGCCCAGCCCGTCCAGCGCCTGCTGCAGATCGCTGCGGGCGGAGGTGGCATAGGCCTGCAGCGCGCGTGCCAGGCCCGGATAACGATCGATGCCCGCCGGGTAGCTGATGCCAACCACTTCACGTTCGTTGTTCTCGATCACATCGCGCAGATCCAACGGCGCTTCCGCCGCGGGTGCCTCGGCGGTGCCGGTGGTTTCGGCCGCAGGTGCGGCATCGGTGGCCGGAGCCGCCTCGTTCTCGCGCTGGCAACCGGCCAGCAACAGCACGCCCATAGCGCCGGCCAGCACGCTGGCGTGCAGTGGCCGGTTGTTTCCAATCTTCATCGGGATCCCCTGTTCATGTTCATGCATCATCGCCTGCCTTGGCTGAAGGGTGGCCCGCTGGATTCAGCCCACAAGCAGATCGTGGTACTCCTCGTGCCGCTGCAGGAAGGCCTCGGCATAGGCACATGCCGGCACCACCTTGTACTTCTGCTCACGGGCGAAACGCAGTGCGACCCGGGTCAGCTCACCGGCAATGCCGCGGCCGGCGATCGGCTCGGGCACTTCGGTATGGGTGATGACCATCCGCCTGCGCTTGATCTGGTACTCCAACAGTGCCACCTGCCCACGCACACGGGCGGTGAAACGGTGATTGACCTGATCGTGTTCGACCTCGTAAGCCAGACCGGGGGGCGTGACCGAAGCCATGGGACTGTCTCCTGCGGCGACTGCGTGGATGGTGCGCACGCGGGCGCCATGATCGCGTGAAGCCTGAACAGGGACAAGTCTGCGCCCGTTGCGTCAGTTGTTGCCCTCAAGCTTCAGGCCAACCGGCCGCTAACCCCTCTGCAGGGGTGCGCCAGCCTGGCATGCCCCTTGCGACAGTTGACCAAGCGATCTGCCGTGGAGGCCCGTGATGCACCCCAGCGATTCCCAATCCGATACCGATCACGCCCTGCTGGAGGGCCTGCTGCAACTGGCCGTGGAGGGACAGACCGAAGACCAGGCGTTCCAGAGCATCGGCGAGGAAGTGTTCTCCCGCCTGCTCGATACCTACGGTCAGCAGACCCGGGCCTGACCCGGAGCGGGGCCGCGGCCCCGGGGGTCGGATCCAGTGGATCCGACCCCGGCCACCCTCAGCCGCCGCCGAGGCGGAAGGTCGGGTTGGACAGTTCGCGCAGGAAGTGACTGAAGATGCTCGGCTGCATGGCCAGCATGAAGATCACGCCGAACGCCGCACCGGCCAGGTGCGCGCTGTGGTTGATGCGATCGCCACCGCGCTTGTCCATCCAGATGCTGTAGCCGACGTAGAACGCGGCATAGACGATCGCCGGCGCCGGGATGAAGAACACCAGGATGATCGACCACGGCTTGATCAGGATGAAGGCGAACAGCACCGCCGACACCGCCCCGGACGCACCGAGGCTGAGGTAGTTCGGGTTCTTCTGGTTCTTCAGGTAGCTGGGCAGGATCGAGACCAGCAACGCACCGACGTAGAACGCCGGATAGACCAGATAGCTGCCGGTCAGCTGCACCATCACGCTCTCGATGAACCCCCCGAAGAAGAACAGGGTGATCATGTTGAAGATCAGGTGCGACCAGTCGGCATGGATGAAGCCGTAGGTGATCAGGCGGTCGTACTGGCGGTGGCGATCCACCGCCGGCGGCCACAGGATCAGGCGGTCGGCCAGCTTGCGGTTGTTGAACGCCATCCACGACAGGATGGCGGTGATGGCGATCAACAGCAGATTGACGGGGGTCATGTCAGGCTCAGGCGGTGCGGTAGTTGTCGACCATACGATAGCGTCGTGCATACCAACCAAAGGCCAACGCCGCGATGAAGGCGAAGCCGGCGAAGAAGAACATCAGGAATGCCGCCTCGCTCAACCCGGTCCCCGCGATCTGGTGGGTCACCGTCTCGTTGCGTACGGCCGCATTGGACAGCAGCACCCACAGGTTGCCGATGGTGGTGGTCAGGTTCCAGAAGCTCATCACCACGCCCTTCATCGCCTGCGGGGCCTGGCTGTAGGCGAACTCCAGGCCGGTGGCCGAGACCAGCACCTCACCGAAGGTCAGCAGCGCGTACGGCAGCATCTGCCAGAAGATCGACATCGCATTGCCGCCATCCATCACCACCTGGATGCCACCCACCACGATCCAGGCCAGGCCGCTGAAAGCGATGCCGGCGGTCATCCGGCGCAGCGCGGTGGGCTCGAAACCGAAGCGGCGCAGGGCTGGGTACAGCACCAGGTTGTTGAACGGAATCAGGATCATCACCAGCAGCGGGTTCAGCGCCTGCATCTGCGAGGCGGTAAACCAGCTCGGCATCTGCATCTGCTGGCCCTGCAGCACCCAGGTCGAAGCTTTCTGGTCGAACAGCGAGAAGAACGGCGTGGTCAGGGCGAAGATCACCAGCACGCGCAGCACCGAGCGCACGCCTTCCACGGCTTCGGCCGGATGCTGGCCGCGCGCGCGGTCCAGCTGCAGCCAGGTGCCACCACCGATGCCCGCGAGGATCGAGACCAGCGCCAGGCACAGGCAGATCACGATGCCGAGCGAGCCGATCAGGCCGAACGAGGCCACCGCCAGCACCAGGCCGAGCACGGCGATCACAAGGCCCGGACGGCCCTGGCCGGCCACCCGCGTGGTCAGCGCGGTGCGCACCACATTGGCGAACGAATGCGGGTCCTTCGGCGGCAACGGCACCAGCACGTAGCGCTTGCGGCCCAGCCAGAACACGAAGGTGGCGATGAACATCAGGATGCCCGGAATACCAAACGCCCACTGCGGGCCCCAGTTCTTCAGCACCAGCGGGATCAGCAGCGAGGCGAACAACGAACCGAAATTGATGATCCAGTAGAAGGCGTCGAAGACGATTTTGGCCAGGTGCTTGTTGCTCTGGTCGAACTGGTCGCCCATGAACGAGGCCACCAGCGGCTTGATGCCACCGGCACCCAGCGCGATCAGGCCCAGGCCGAGGAAGAAGCCGCCACGGCTGCCCTCGAACAGCGCAAGGCACAGATGGCCCATGCAGTAGACCAGGCTGAACCACAGGATGGTGTGGTACTTGCCGAAGAACTTGTCGGCCAGCCAGCCACCGAGCAGCGGGAAGAAATACACGCCGATCATGAAGCTGTGCATGATGTCCTTGGCTTCACCGGCACGGCCTTCGGCCGTGATTTCCTGCAGCAGCAGGGAGGTGATCAGGAACTGCACCAGGATGTTGCGCATCCCGTAGAAACTGAACCGCTCGCAGGCCTCATTGCCGATGATGTACGGGATCTGGCGCGGCATCTTTCCCTGGCCGGCGATGGGGGCGACTGCGTCGTGGCTCATCCTGTAAGGCATTCCTGCAAAACGAAAGGCGCAAGAGTACCGGAACCTGTGCGTGCGAAGCACGCTGCAGGGCTGCATGACAGGCGCGCCAAAGCATGGCAGGCATGTGCGGCCCTGCCGGAAGTCACGGAACCTGCACGGCAAAAGCGTAAACTTATCGTTATGCGCCCCCTCCCCTTTGCCCGCATTCTGTCCAGCTGCCTTGCCCTCATGCTGGCCGTGCCTGCATTGGCACGACCGCAGGCGCCGCCGGCCGCCGGCCTTGCCACGGAGGTGCGGCAATTGACCGTCGCCGCGCTGGAACTGCCCAGCCGTGATGAAGGGCAATGGAAGCAGCGCCGCGAACAGGTGCTGCAGCTGCTGACCGATCTGCAGCCGGATGTGATCTCGGTGCAGCAGGTCCTGCAGCAGCAAGGGCGCAACCCGGCCTGCTGGTTGGCCAGCCGGCTGCGCTACAGCTGCGATTTCGTCACCGCAGACCCGCCGAGCCAGCCGGTCCGGCATGGCAACGCGATGCTCAGCCGGCTGCCGGTCAGCGAGGACGGCGTCACCCTGCTGCATCCGCCGGGCACCTTCAGTGCCGCCGGCATGATGCGCCTGCGGCTGGGCGACAACGACGTCAACGTCTACGTCGCGCGCCTGCGGCCGGAGCCGGATGAGGCCACGGCCCGGCAGCATCAGACCAGCGACCTGATGACATGGATCGGCGCCACGGCCGAGGGCATGCCGAGCCTGATCGCCGGGGATTTTTCCGCAAGCACCGTCGAGCTGGTGCGCAGCACGCCCGGCTTCCAGCCGGCCCGGCGCAATCCCGGCGCACCGGCGGCCAGCGGCGGTGGCGCCAGTGGCCATGGGCTGGACGTGCTGTTCCAGGTCAAGCATTTCGGCGGCATCCGCCAGCAGGCGATCATGCTGCCCGCCGATGGCGACCTGCCCGGCCTGCGCCTGGGCGTGATGGCGACGCTGCGGCTGCAGGACGTGGCTGCCACCACCGAATGAGAACCATGAGGTTGCCGGCCAGCGGCCGGCACTACTGATGCGCAAACAAAAAAGGCCGGGGTCTCCCCCGGCCTTCTGTTGAAGCCGCCGGGCATGGCCCGGCGCTACCGTTCTCAGGCGATCGCTTCCTGGTAACGACGCTCGACTTCGTTCCAGTCGATGACGTTGAAGAACGCGCCGATGTATTCCGGACGACGGTTCTGGTACTTCAGGTAGTACGCGTGTTCCCACACGTCCAGGCCGAGGATGGGGGTGTTGCCTTCCATCAGCGGGCTGTCCTGGTTGCCGGTGCTCTCGACCACGACCTTCTTGTCCGGGGTCACGCTCAGCCATGCCCAGCCGCTGCCGAAACGGGTCAGCGCAGCCTTGGTGAAGGCGTCCTTGAACTTGTCGAAGCCGCCCAGGTCCTTGTCGATGGCCTTGGCCACGTCGCCCACCGGGTTGCCGCCAGCATTCGGAGCCATCACGGTCCAGAACAGCGAGTGGTTGGCATGGCCGCCACCGTTGTTGCGCACCGGACCCTGCAGGTTCTCGGGCAGCGACTTCAGCTTCTTCACCAGTTCTTCGACCGGCAGGTCAGCGTACTCGGTGCCTTCCAGCGCCGCGTTGACGTTGTTGATGTAGGTCTGGTGATGCTTGGTGTGATGGATTTCCATCGTCGCCGCATCGATATGCGGTTCCAGCGCGTCGTAGGCGTAGGACAGCTTGGGCAGGGTGTAGGCCATGATGCATCTCCTGATTGCGAGGGCACCCGACGGTGTCGGGCGTTGCGCGGTGAATGATGGGGACAGGCCGCCAGATTACCAAGGGGGATGTAAAGGAAATTGCGTCCTGCAGGTGAGCATGCCGGCAATTGTTACGCAGCGGTGACGCGGCGCGCGCCCTCATGCAGGGTGCAGCGCGCAGGCGCTACAGTGGGCGCACCACCCTCGCCTGCTCCTGCCCATGCGCAACCCCCGGCTGTTGATCACTGCCATCGTCCTGCTGCTGCTCGGCCTGGTCGTCAATCATTTCCTGCAGCGGCCGCCGCTGCCGCAGTTCGCGCCCGACCTGCAGGGCACTCCGGCGGCCAACGCACCGGCGCTGCGCAGCAACAGCGACAGCGACAGCGGCCTGCCCGGCTTCCTTCCGGCCGAGGCCCGCCAGACCATCGCGCTGATCCAGCGCGGCGGCCCGTTCCCGCATCGGCAGGACGGCAGCACCTTCGGCAACCGCGAACAACAGCTGCCACAGCGCCCGCGTGGCTACTACCGCGAGTACACCGTCGACACGCCCGGTGCAGGCAACCGCGGCGCGCGGCGCATCGTCACCGGTGGCAACCCGCCCGATGCCTGGTACTACACCGATGATCACTACGAATCGTTCCGCAGCTTCACCGTACCGCCCTCCGGAGAACGCCCATGAGCCACGATGATTTCGGCCTCGGCCTGCATGACATCAACAATGCCGGCGTCTACGCGATCGACAGCTCCGATATCAGCGCGCTGTCGGCAGCGATGCGCGATGCCGACCTGAAGGTGATCCGGATCGACCTGGAGGGCGTGGGCGACAAGCGCACCCTGCTGGCGCGGCTGGCCGCCCAGCTTGATTTCCCTGCCGGCTTCGGCGGCAACTGGGATGCACTGGCCGACAACCTGCGCGACCTGCAGTGGTTGCCTGCCCATGGCTATGCGCTGTTCCTGGCCGACGTCGATGCCCTGCGCGCCGGTGCAGGCAAGGAGTTCGACACGCTGCTGGACATCCTGGATGAAGCCAGCCGTGACTGGGTAGGTCGCGACGTCCCTTTCTGGGTGTTCCTGTCGCAGAGCGAATGACCTGGTAGAGGCCGACCTTGGTCGGCATGCACGTGAAGCGCATGGATCATCCACGCATGGCGTGGATCTACCCGGCGCAGCTGGATGCACAGTAGATCCACGCCATGCGTGGATGCGGCACCCTACCGGCTGCCGTTATCTTCCTGCAGCTCTTTCTTGAACGGGATATCCGGCGGCGGACGCGCCACTGCCGGCTGGTCCTGCATGTTCGGATCGGTGAGGCCACAGCCGCCACCGGCCTGCAGGATCGAGATCACGCAGGAAATCTTCGTGCTGGTACCCGGCAACGGAATCTCCATTGCCTTGACGCCCTTGCGCACCCACTCGGCGAGCAGCGATTCCTGCGGCACCCAATACTTGTCGAACGAGGTAGGCGTGTAGTCGTACGGCGGCCGCTTCAGCCATTTGCCGGACTCGGCGATGCGCTCCTTGCTCCACCCGTCGTTGGCCCCACCGGGTGCGCCACGCTCGGCCTTGCCGGCCCCGCCCTGGCCGGCCACGCGTACGCTGCCGTCAGCGTTGAACAGACCATCGCCCTTGCCCGCACTGGTTTGCGCGGCGCCCTGGTTGGCACCGTCGCGATTGCGGCTGGAGGCGCCCCAGTCGTCACCGCGGGCGGGCGTTGCCCAGTTGCCCGGGGCCGGTGCCGGACGGGCGCCCGCCTGTGCGGCGGCGGTACTGGTCGTCGCAGGGCGCGCCACGCTGGCGCTGTTCTGGGCCGAACTGCCGGCGGGTGCCGGCGTCGGCGTGGTCGCACTGCCTGCCGCAGTCGACGCGGCAGGTTGCGGAGCGGCAGCAACCTCCCGTTCGCGCACCTGCACCTCGCGCCCGGCAGGCGCACGCACCGTGGGCTCGCGCCCTGCGACGGTGGCCATGCGCACCTGCGGATCGGTCATCGCCTGCACTTCGCGCTCGCGCACCTGCACGTCGCGCTGCGGCACGCGTACCTGGATGTCGGTGGTGCGCATCGGCTGCGGCGCCACCGGCGCTTCGACCGTGCTGATTTCGCGCTCCTGCACCTGTACATCGCGCACGCGGGGAGCCTGCACTGCCACCTCGGGCGTGCGTACCGGCGTTGCTATCGGCGCAGCCTGTACCGGCTGCACGCTGCGCTCGCGCACCGTCGGAATGGTGTCGCGAGGCACGATGCTGACCTCGGTGCGCGGCAGTGCGACCGGCGGCACCACGAATTCGGCGGTCGCCTCTGCAACTTCGGTGGCCTGTACCGGCGAGGGCGGCGGTGCGGCCACCGGCGCCGGCTCCACCTCGGGCGGCGGCGGCACGCTTGCGGTCGGTGCCGTGGCAGCGGCAGTAGAAGACGGCGCAGGTGCAGACGGTTGCGGCCGGGGCGCTGTCGCCGCTCCGGCATCCTGGCCTGCGGCCATAGCACCGGCCTCCGCGGCGGCAGCCGCCTCGGCACCGGGCTGGTCGCCGCCGCCTTCCTGTGCAGCACGGCCGACGAATTCAATCTGCACGCGCTCACCCTCGCTGCCCTGCTCGTCCGGCGAAGACGTGCGGATCACCGCCACCCACAGCAGCAGCAGGAAGAACAACAGATGCAGCAACGCGCTGAGCAATGCCGAGGTCCAGCGCATCCAGCGCTGGTCACGCGGCGCCGGATCCCAGTCCTGCCAGAACAGGCGGCGCAGGGACGCCCATGGCCCCAGCGCCGGCAAGCGCCCCGGAGGCCCGGGCAGCGGCCGCGGCAGCAGCACTGCGATCACCTCGCGCGCGTGGAACGGACGCGGCAGCGGCGTCAGCGTCCGCAGCCAGATCGCCCAGCCGTACGGCAGGCCAGTGCTCTTCTCGAGGATGGGCGGTCGCTGCTGGCGCGCCAGCAGCAGGTCGATGAGTTGCTCGGCTCTGGGCAGAGGCACGCGTTGGCGATCAGGCGGCGTTGCCGCGCGGAATATACGGAGCGTGGCCGCTGTCGTGATCGGTAGCGTCACGCACCGCAGTCACCCCCGGCACACGGCCCATCAAGGTCTTCTCGATGCCCTGCTTGAGGGTGACGTCGGCCATGCCGCAGCCCTGGCAGCCACCGCCGAAGCGCAGCAGCACCACGCCGTCGGCCGAGACTTCCTGCACGGCGACCTTGCCACCGTGCGACGCGAGCTGCGGATTGACTTCGTTTTCCACCACCCAATGCACGCGCTCGACCAGCGAGGCGGCATCGCCGGGCGCTTCGCCCTTGATCCGCGGCGCCTTGATCGTCAGCTGCTGGGTACCAGCGGTACCGGGCACGATGTCGATCTCCGCGCCATCGAGCCAGCCAACGCTGCTTGCGTCGACATAGAGGGTGAAGCCATCACAGTCCACCGCCCACTCGTCGCCGAGCAGGTCGGTCGGCTCGGCGAACTCAAGCCGGGCATCGGCACGCGGGGTGCCAGGATCGACCGCACTCAAGCGCACGCCCATGCCGGGCACGCCCTCGCGTTCGATCAGCTTGCGGAAATGGGTCTGGGCAGTGTCGGAGATCTGGATCATCAGGCTATTCTAGCCAAGTAAGCGTCAGCCGCTCATTCGATTTATACACCGGCCGGCGCATTGTTCAGTCAACACGAGGTGGAGGAACCCATGGCCGACCTGATTCCGCTGGCACAGGCCCGTTGCGTGCCGCGCAAGGGCAGCGACCACAAGCTGGGCGAGGCCCGCCTGGCCGAACTGCTGCCGCAGGTTCCCGGCTGGGAGCTGGCCGAGGCCGGCCAGGCGCTGGTGCGCACGTTCCGCTTCAAGGATTACTACGCCACCATGGCCTTCGTGAACGCGCTGGCCTGGATCGCCCACGGCGAGGACCATCACCCGGACCTCGGCGTCCACTACGACCGTGCCGTCGTCCGCTACTCCACCCACGACGTGGGCGGCCTGAGCGAGAACGACTTCATCTGCGCAGCGAAGACTTCGGCCCTGACGGAGCAACTGAAATGAACGTGCGATTGCTGAGCCTGTCCCTGCTTGCCGTGACCGGCCTGGCCGGCTGCGGCACCTCCGAACCGCCGGCAGCACCGGCTGCCGCACCCACCGAAGTGGCTGCGGTGAAAACCCCGCCGCCGCAATACCCGCTGGAACTGGCCTGCACCGGCGTGGGCGGCACCAGCACCTTCAAGGTGGTGATCGGCACCGACGGCAAACCCAGCGAGGTCACCCTGCTGACCGGCGCGGGCAACCCGCAGCTGGACGATCTGGCAAAGACCGCCGTGCAGGGCTGGCAGTTCAAGGCAGCCACCCGCAATGGCGAGGCCGTACCGGCTACGATCCAGGTGCCGGTCAGCTTCAACCCGCCGCAACCCAAGCCGGACCAGTGCTTCGCCATCGAAGAAAGCCTGCGCCGCGGCGGCTGATCGCCTGCCGGTGACGAGGCCAGCCGACGCCCGCCTCGCCTTTGCCGCCCCGGCCCGTGCCGGGGCGATTGCTTGATGACAAGGAACGCGTCGGTACATGCTGCAGATTCCCCCCGAAAACATCTGGATCGCCCTGGCGGTCACCCTCGCTGCGGGCCTTGCCACCGCCATCGGCAGCCTGCTGGTGCTGTTCTCGCGTCGCCCCAATCCGCGCCTGCTGGCCTTCGGCCTGGCCTTTGCCGGCGGCGCGATGGTGTACGTCTCGCTGTCGGAGATCCTCAACAAATCCATCGCCTCGTTCGCGCTGGCCTATGGTGAACGCACCGGCTTCACCTACGGCACCCTCGCCTTCCTGCTGGGCGTGGTGGTGATCGTGCTGATCGACCACTTCATTCCCAACCCGCATGACAGCCTGGACAAGCAGGACCCGGCCTTCCGCGAGAACAGCCGCGAATACCTGAAGCGGGTCGCCCTGCTGACGTCGGTGGCGATCACCGCGCACAACTTCCCGGAGGGGCTGGCGACGTTCTTCGCGACGCTGGAGAGCCCGTCGGTGGGCATGCCGCTGGCCTTCGCCATCGCCATCCACAACATTCCCGAGGGCATCGCCATTGCGGTGCCGGTGTACTTCGCCACGCAGAACAAGTTCTACGCGTTCGCCGCCAGCCTGCTGTCAGGCCTGGCCGAGCCTGTGGGCGCGGCGATCGGCTATGTACTGCTTTCCGGCTCGCTGTCCCACGCCACGTTCGGCTGGGTGTTCGGCCTGATTGCCGGTGTGATGGTGTTCCTGGCGCTGGACGAGCTGCTGCCGGCGGCCAAGCGCTACGCCAAGGGCCACGAAACCGTGTATGGCCTGGTGGCCGGCATGGGTACGCTGGCGATCAGCCTGGTGCTGTTCAAGTGGTGAGGGATTTCCGGCCAACGGGCTGAGCCCCCCTCGCGGCTGGCGGAGCGAGATGCTGCGGTTGGGCCGGGCGAGGTGGGTATGCGGGGGACGCCGTAAACCCATCCATGGGGGCTTGGGCGCGCCATCCATGGCGCTTACACCCCCGCAAACCCACCTCGCCCGGCCCCTGACAGGCTACGTGCGTGCCAGCCGCGCGATGAAAGGATTAAAAACGAAGCCCGCGCTGCGCGCGTGAGTCGAGCGTGGCTCGACTCTGCAAAGGCTGCGTGCAGCCTGGGGTCTACGCTGCGGCTGTCGGGTCCGCCTTGTAGCGAGCCGAGCACCGCAGGTCCGGCGAGGGCGAAGAGGCGCGGGTGTTTGAGCGCAGCGAGTTCCGCGCCGCCCCTCGGCGGACCGAGGAGCACAGGGCACCGGCGCGCAGCGCTGGCTCGCGGATGGCGGCGTGTTTCTTTGGTTACTTTCTTTGCACGAGCAAAGAAAGTGACAAGCCCACTTATCGCAGGGAAACGACGGCTCCAGCCAAACGCCCGGCGCCGCCGAACCGCCCTTAGCGAAGTCGATCCAGCGCCTCGACCAGCTCATCGGCCAGCGGCGCGTTCAGCACATACGGGCTCTTGCCGTCGTCCAGCGCGAACTCCAGCGACGCGGCATGCAGGAACAGGCGCTTCAGCCCGATCTGCTCACGAAGCCGCTTGTTGACCGCAGGATCGCCGTATTTGTCGTCACCGGCTACCGGATGCCCCAGATGCTGGGCGTGCACGCGGATCTGGTGGGTGCGGCCGGTTTCGATGCGCACCTCGCAATAGGAATGGCCGCCCTTGCGCTCCAGCACCCGGAAATGGCTGATGGATTCCTTGCCGATCGCGTTGACCTGCACATGACGCTCGCCGCCCTGGCGCAGGCCCACGTGCAACGGCGCGTCGACCGTCATCACCCCGTCCGGCATGCGCCCGGCCAACAGGGTCAGGTAGCGCTTGCGGATACCGGCGCCGTGGTCTTCACGCAGCAGTGCCTGCAGCTCGCTCAGTGCCGAACGCTTCTTGGCCACGATCAACAGGCCCGACGTGTCACGGTCCAGCCGGTGGACCAGTTCGAGGGTCTGCCCGGGGCGCAGAGCGCGCAGGGTCTCAATGGCGCCGAAGCTGATGCCGCTGCCACCATGGCTGGCGACGCCCGTCGGCTTGTTCAGCGCCAGCAGCCGGGCATCTTCGAAGACGATGGCCTGCTCCAGCCGACGCATGAACGCCTCGGGCGGACCCGCCTTGTCTCCCTCTTCGCTGAGACGAACCGGCGGTATCCGCACTTCGTCGCCGGCCTCCAGCTTGCGCTCGGCCTTGGCGCGGCCGCCATTGACGCGCACCTGGCCGCTGCGGACCAGCTTGTAGACCAGGCTGCGCGGGGCACCCTTGAGCTGGCCGAGCAGGAAATTGTCCAGGCGCTGGCCGGCGCGGTCGGCCGGAACGGTGATCATGCGCACGGAAGGCTTGTCGCCGGCCGGCTTGGTGGGGTCTTGTGCAGTCATCAGCCTGTTTATTCTGTTACACTCGGGGGGCGAGATAAGGGATTGATTTCGTTGGAAGTTACTCAGGGCCAGAAGCCCCGCTTCCGACGAATCCGGCACAGTGCGCGACCACCGCCCGCGGGGCGGCCATGTTAGCGGCTCACCGGCGTTCCCGGCCATCGCCGATTGCCTGACACGCAGTCGCGCTGAACATGTCCCGTGCGGCGCTCCAGCCTGGCTGACAGCTGCCTCCGGCCCTGCAACACCCAAAACCAGAAAATTGAAGCGCTCCCGCGGCCTGCCGTGGTGTCGTAGCGCTGGAAACCCAAGCCGCCCTCCCCGCGCTTGCGCGAATGGGCGGCGAGCCGTGTCCAGAGGCGAAACTCCATGGCGTTCCGCGCGGTAGCCGCTTGCGAGGAACGCAACAATGAAGCGAATGCTGATCAACGCCACGCAGGCTGAAGAGCTGCGTGTTGCCATCGTGGATGGCCAGTCGTTGTATGACATCGACATCGAGCAGCCGTCCAAGGAACAGAAGAAGTCCAACATCTACAAGGGCCGGATCTTCCGCATCGAGCCCTCGCTGGAAGCGGCCTTCGTTGAATACGGTGGTGGCCGCCATGGCTTCCTGCCGCTGAAGGAAATTTCCCGCGATTACTTCCAGGCCGGTGTCGACCACAACAAGGCCGGCATCCGCGAGCTGCTGAGGGAAGGCCAGGAAATCGTCGTCCAGGTGGACAAGGAAGAACGTGGCAACAAGGGCGCCGCCCTGACCACGTTCATCTCCCTGGCCGGCCGTTACATGGTGCTGATGCCCAACTCCCCCAGTGCCGGCGGTGTTTCCCGTCGCATCGAGGGTGAAGACCGGGCGGCCCTGAAGGACGCTCTGGACAAGCTGAACATCCCCGACGAAATGGGCGTCATCATCCGTACCGCCGGCGTTGGCCGCGATGCGGAAGAGCTGCAGTGGGATCTGGATTACCTGCTGAACGTCTGGCGCGCCATCGCCGAAGCAGCCCTGAGCAAGCCGGCCCCGTTCCTGATCTACCAGGAATCGCGCCTGATCGTGCGCGCCCTGCGTGACTACCTGCGCGCCGACATCGGCGAGATCCTGGTGGACACCGAGGAAATGTACGAGCACGCCAAGGAGTTCATGCAGCAGGTGATGCCGCAGACCCTGCGCAAGCTCAAGCATTACAAGGACGACATCCCGCTGTTCAACCGCTTCCAGATCGAATCGCAGATCGAAGGCGCCTACGAGCGCAACGTGCGCCTGCCGTCGGGTGGCTCGATCGTGGTCGACCAGACCGAGGCGCTGACTGCCGTCGACGTCAACTCCTCGCGCGCCACCAAGGGCAGCGACATCGAGGACACCGCGTTCCAGACCAACCTGGAAGCAGCCGAGGAAGTGGCCCGCCAGCTGCGCCTGCGTGACCTCGGTGGCCTGGTGGTGATCGACTTCATCGACATGGCCTCCAACAAGCACCAGCGCGAGGTCGAGAACCGCCTGGCCAACGCGCTGAAATACGACCGTGCACGCGTGCAGGTCGGCCGCATCTCGCGCTTCGGCCTGCTGGAAATGAGCCGCCAGCGCCTGCGCCCGAGCCTGGGCGAATCCAGCCAGATCGTCTGCCCGCGTTGCGACGGCCATGGCCGCATGCGCAGCGTCGAGTCGCTGTCGCTGTCGATCATCCGCGTCGCCGAAGAGCATGCGATGAAGGAGAACACCGGGCAGGTGCTGGTACAGGCCCCGGTGGAGATCGCCAACTACCTGCTGAATGAAAAGCGCGGCGCGCTGGGCGAAATCGAGAAGCGCCACGAGGCGCCGATCGTGATCGTTGCCGACGAACAGCTGCACACCCCGCATTACACCGTCACCCGCCTGCGCGACAACGAGCTGGGCGAGGAAAGCGGCAAGCCGAGCTACCAGCGTGGTACCCCGCGCAAGCTCCCGGTGCACGCGCTGACCAAGGGCCAGCTGAACATCCCGCCGCCGATGGTGACCCAGGTCAAGCACAACTCGCCCGCCCCGGTGCGCGAGGAAGTGGAACCGGTCGCCGCCCCGGCACCGGCACCGGTGGCCGCAGCGGCCCCGGCAGCCGCCGCCAGTGGCGGCGTCGTCGGCTGGCTCAAGCGCATCTTTGGCGGCGAGCCCGCTCCCGCTCCTGCGCCGGCACCGGCCGCACGCCAGCCGCAGCAGGATGGCGGTCGCCGTGACCGCAACAAGGATCGCAACAAGGACCGCAAGGACCGTCGCGAGGACAGCCGTGGCAACGGCGGCAATGGCAATGCGCAGCAGCAGAAGGACGGCGGCAACCGCAAGGACCGTGGTGAGCAGCGCAAGGATGGCCGCAACGGCGGCAACGGCGGCAACGGCAGCAGCCAGGCCAATGGCAATGGCAATGGCCAGCAGCAGCCGCAGCAGCAGGGCAAGCCGAAGGATGCCCAGCAGCCGCAGCAGCAGAACAAGCCGCGCAACGAACAGGGCCAGGGGCAGCAGCAGCCGAAGCTGAAGCAGCCGAGGCAGCCGCGCCCGCAGGACGGTGACAAGCCGGCCGAGAAGCCGCAGCGTGCCGCTGCCGAAGCCCCGACCGATGTCGTGACCGCTGCTGCTGCCGTGGCTACCACGACTGCGGTTGCGGCCACGGTTGCGGTGCAGGAAGAAAAGGCACTGGCACCGGCCGTCGCCACTGAAAACGTGGTCGACACCGTCGCGGCCGTGGACACCGCCGCAACGACCGATGCCGAGGTCGTGGTTGCGACCGGGGCTGCCGAGGATGCTGCGGCCGATGCCGCAGGCGATCAGACCGGCGAAGGCGCAACCCGCCGCCGCCGTGGCCGTCGCGGTGGTCGTCGTCGTCGTCGTGGTGGCGCCGAGAACGCTGCAGGTAGTGACGTACTGGGTGATGACCTGGACGACGGCGATGATGCCGAAGGCGAGGACAACGACGGCGATTCGGTCGAGCAGACCGCCCCGGCTTCGGTCGGCGCACCGGCAGCCGCCGTGCAGCCGTCGCGTTCGCAGCCGGAATTCGATTTCGATGACGAAGTCGAGCCGGCCGCCGCTGATGCCAGCAAGCCGGCACGTGCGCCGGTTGCAGTGGCTGCCGCGGTTGCCCCGGTTGCTGCCGTAAGCAGTGCCGTGGTCGAGGCAGCCGCTCCAGTGGCCGCCGCAGTGCAGACTCCGGCTCCGGTGGAAGCAGTCGCCAAGGTCGAACCGGCCCCGTCGCCGGTGCAGACCAGCATGCTGGATGCCATCGATGCAGCGACGCCGGTGCAGCCGGCGCCTGAAGCGGCTCCGGTGATCGAGGCGAAGCCGCCGGTGGTCGAGACCGCTGCTGCGATCGAAGCCGCTCCGGTCGCTGAACCTACCGCGGTGGTCGAAGCTGCACCGGTGGCCGAGCCGAAGCCGGTGGTGGCCGATGTTGCGCCGGTGGTTGAAGCTGCTCCGGCAGTCGAACCGAAGGCCGAGGTTGAAGTCGCCCCGGTCGCCGAGCAGCCGGCAGCCCCAGTGGCTGTCGAAGCCGCACCGGTGGACGCCGCTGCGCCGGTCGCCGATGCGGTCGTGCCGGCGCAGGTCGACCCGATCGCCGATGGCCATGCCGACGCTGCCGCACAGGCCGCTGACGCGCAGGCGTCGGAAGAAGACGAAGACGCCGGCAAGCGCACGCCACCGGTCGCCTGATCGATCCTTGATCGGCAACAACGAAACGGCGGGGATCGATGATCCCCGCCGTTTCTGTTTGTGACGTATCAGATGCCGTAGCGAACGCCTGCCGCGTCGCCACGCGAGGCCGCTATCAGGGCTTCGGCGCGAACTGCAGCCGGGTCCACACCCCGTAGTGATCGGAGGCCCAGCGGCCGCCGTCATCAGGCTGGTCGAACAGGATCTTCGCTTCGCGCGCGACCATCTCGTCCTGCTGGAAGAAGATGTGGTCGATCCGCGACGGCGCCTGGTAGTAATGGCGGTTGAGCGTGCTCACACCCGCCAGGTCGGTGTTGACGTGCACGCTGCCGTAGCTGTCGCCGTAGTGGCTGCGCAGTTCGCTCAGATCGCCGGCATCGACCAGGGCGTTGAAGTCGCCGGCAATCACCACCGGTGCCCCCGCAGAACTGCCGGCGATGAAACGCAGCAGATCCTCGACTTGGCTGCGGCGGATGCGCTGGCCGGCGTCGTCACTGCGCTCGTTGAGATGGGTGGCATAGACATTGACCGGCCTGCCCTCCACGTCGATGCGCAGGTGGGCCACGGTGCGGTAGTCATCCAGCGGCAGCAGCAGGTGCTCGCCATGCGCCAGGATCGGGCGCCGGGTCAGCAGCGCATTGCCATAACGCTTGGGTGCACCCACCGGATCGGTGGACACGAATACGTACCGGTAGCCGAGCTGGCTGGCCAGCCACTGCGCCTGGTTGCGGACGTTGCGCTTCTGGATCACCTCCTGCAGCGCGACGGCATCGGGCTGCAGGCGCTTGAGCTCGGCCACGATCGTGCGACGACGGCTGGGCCAGTCCTCGCGGTCGTGGTGCAGGTTGAATGTGACCATGCTCATGCCGGGTTCGCCGACCGCTGTGGCCGCGCCAGCCGCGCTGGCCGGCTCAGCGGCTGGCGCCAGCCCGGGCAGGGCCAGCGCGATCGCCAGCCCCAGCGCGCAGAAACCGCGACCGATTCCGAGCGGACCTCGCATGCTTACTTTTCCTTGCGTTCGGCGCGGCGCACCGCGCTGGGCACATCGATCTCGACGCGTGCCGGCAACTGGTGCACATGCAGCTCGTTGTTGACCCATTCCGCCGCCTCGCCGTTGACCGTCGCCTGGCCCGGCTCGCCTGCATACGGCCATGGCAGCACCACGCCACCGGCCGGCGACACCAACCCGGGCTGCACTTCCAGCACCAGCTGCTTGTCGCTGCGCTGCAGGCGATAGTTGAGCTGCCCCTGCGGCGTGCGCAGGCCCTGCACGGCAATGCCCTCGCCCTGCAGCCACGCCACCGGGATACCGGCGGCCAGCACCAGCGCCTCATCCGCATCGCGGTTGTAGCCGAACATGTCCAGCGCCGAACGGACGAAGTCCGAGGCCACCCAGGCATGCGGCAGGTCACCCACGAAGAACGGCTTGCGCGGCGTGCGCGAGACGACCTCGGCCCACTGGTTCCAGGCCTGCGGCGCACGATCCTTGAAGAAGAACTCGGTGGCCTGCCAGGCACGATCACGCCATCCCAGGCGCACGAACGCGGCGACGTTGCGCCATTCGTACGGCGTGTAGTCCTTCCATTCGCGCTTGCCATCGCGGCGCGCGACGAATTCGTTCCAGTAACGCTGGAAGGTCGCGTCCAGCGCCTCCTGCGGCAACCGCCCCTGCTCGCCGCCCGGCGCCAACGCGATCGTGGTGGAGGTGGCGTCGAAGTCACCCAGCTCGGCCGAGCCCGGCAGGTAATCAATGCGGTGCTGCTGCATGGCCGCCAGCAGCGAGGCCTGCAGGTCATCACGGAACTGATCGCGCGACTCGCTGATCTGCATCGCCTCGACCTTGCCCAGCTGCGCCGCCAGTTGCGCGGCGTCCTTGTAACCACGCAGCGCCCAGAAGTTGTCCCAGTACGAATGCATCGGCTTGGCCGAATAGCCCTCGTGGCTGATCGAGGCCGGCATCATCCCGTAGAAGGCAGGATTGCGCGCGCGGTTCTCCTCGGTGCGCTCGCTGCCGCGCAGTTGCTCCATGTAGCTGTAGGCGCCCAGCACATGCGGCCACATCTGCTCGAGGAAGGCCGTGTCGCCGGTATAGCGGCCGTACTCGGCGATGTTGTAGATCAGTTCGCCGTGGCTGTCGTTCTCCGGCACCGGGTCGCTGCCACGCGCATCGACGCAGCACGGCACCTTGCCGTTTTCAAACTGATAGGGCGCATACCAGGTCACGTAGTCACGCACGGCATCGCTGCGCCCCATCCGCAGCAGGCCTTCGGAGATCATCGCGCCATCGCGGATCCAGCTGCGTGCATAGGAGCGCGTACCGGGCTGCAGGCGCGGGCCGACCCGCGAGATCAGCATGTGCGCCACCGCGGTGCGCAGGGTTTCCACCAGCGGTTGGCCGGCGGCGGGCACCTGCAGGGTCACCACGCCCAGCTTGTCGCGCCACATCGTCGCCACCTGCTGCTGTGCCTTGGCCACGTCCAGCGCCTGCGGCGCCCAGCTGCCGGTCTGCGGCAGCACGATCGCCACCTCGCGGCTCTGCCCGGGTTCGAGCTTGATCGTGTACAACAGTGCGCCGGACGCCATGCCGGTCGGGTCCTTCACCGCAGTAGTGCCGGGCAGCTTGCCGCTGGCCAGGTGCATCGCATCCAGTTTGCCGTCGAAGCTGCTGGCAAAGCGCGCATCCGGTACCTGCAGGGGATACAGCCGCGGTTCGCCATTGATGCGCACCAGCTGCTCGCCCACGTCCAGGCTGTCGATGCGGCTGAAGCCGCCCACGGTGTTGAGGAACTGGGTGGGTGGATTGACCTGCCACGGGCGGATCGCCAGGGCCAGGGTGTATTCGTGCGCGACCTTGTCCGGATTGCTCAAGCGGTAGCGCCCGATCAGCTGGGCGCGTTCGGGCGTGCCCTGCACGAAGCTGGTCACCGACAGGCCGGCCTTCTCGTGCACCCAGTCGACCGTGGCGATCGGCAGGTAACGATCCTGCAGCGACTGGCTGATGGCAACGTTCGACCAGTCAAGCAGCTTGCCGTCGAGGCGGATGAACGGCTCGATGCTGAAGCTGCCCTTGGCCGGCTCCAGCGCACCGTCCTCGCTGATCAACGCCTGTTCCTGGCCACCGTCCAGGCCAAGCAGCGTCCAGTACGGTTGCTCGCCAACGTAAGCGCGCGGCAATGCGCCACGCGGCAGGTCGGCCGCCACCGAGGACAGGAAGGCATTGGGAGTCGCGGCGAACGCCAGCGGCTTCAGGGTGATGTCACGGATGCCGTAGCGCCAGTTCGGCCCGCCCTGCAGGTCGAAACGCACGTAGCGCGCATCGGTGTCGGGCAGTGCCAGCCAGTCCCGGCCTCCGGCACCTGCGGTCACTTCGCGCACGGTACGCCAGTCACGGCCATCCTCGGAGATACGCACGGTGTAGCGGTTCGCTTCCAGGCTGGGCAGCCAGTCGATCACCGCACCGCCGATCTCGCGGCTCTTGTGCAGGTCCAGGCTGATGGTCTGCTGCTTGACCCCACCGCTGATCCAGAAGGTATCGGACTTGCCGTCGATCATCCGGTCCTGCAGCGCGGTTGCGGTATCGGCGATCACCGAGGGCCGCAGCGCCGAATCATCCTGCGCGGGCAGCCCCTGCAGGGTCAGCTTGTCGAAGCACACGGTACCGCGACCGCCGACCTTGCTGTAGACCGTGAATTCCATCGACGCGCTGCGCGCCATGTCCTTCTCTGGCGATGGCCCCCAGGCCTTGTCGATCTGCCGGCGGCGGTACTCCACCGGCGTCCACGCCTTGGGGAAGGCATAACCGGGGCGGTTGACCCACCACACGTTGTCGCCGCTGGCGTCGATCAACTTGAACTGCAGGTCATTGGACGGCGAATCACCGCGCAGCTGGAAGCCGAAACGATAGTTGGCCGGGTACTCGATGTTCAGTGGACGACGGATGCCGACGTAACCGGAGACCTCATGGAAGTCGTAATCCAGGCACAGCGCGCGGCCACCGCCAGCGCCACTGACCGGCCGCAGCGAGCCGCTGACCTGGTCGGACAACACCAGCTTCCAGGCGCTGATGTCGTCGAAATCATCCAGCACCTTCGGCGCGGGCAGCGCCGGTGGTGCGGCGATCGCCAGGGAAGACCACAACAGGCCCAGTCCAACGGCGATCGCACGCATCATCCCTTCACACTCCCCAGCAACAATCCTTGGATGTAGTACCGCTGCAGCACCAGGAACAGCGCCAGCACCGGAACCACGGTGACCACTGCGCCGGCCATCATCATTTCCACGTCCATGATGTGTTCGCGCGAGAGGGTGGCCAGGGCCACCGGCAAAGTGTAGTGCTCCTGGTCGGTCAACACGATCAAGGGCCACATGAAATCGTTCCAGGCGCCCATGAAGGTGAAGATCGCCAGCGTCACCAGCACCGGCTTCAGCATCGGCAGCACGATCTGGAAGAAGATCCGCAGCTCCCCTGCCCCGTCGATGCGTGCCGCTTCCAGCAGCTCATCGGGAATGGAGCGGGCGTACTGGCGCACCAGGAAGATGCCGAACACGCTGGCCAGCGCCGGCACGATCACGCCGCCGAAACTGTTGACCAGGCCCAGCTGCTTCATCAACAGGAACAGCGGCAGCATCGCCACCTGTGCCGGGATCACCAACGCCGCCATCAGTACCTGGAACAGCCGCTCACGGCCGGCGAACTGCAGCTTGGCGAAAGCGTAGCCGGCCATCGTGTTGAGCAGCAGCGAACCGAGGGTGATCGCCAGCGACACCAGCAGGCTGTTGGCGAAGTTGCCGCCCATGCCGGTGCGCGCGAACAGCTCGGTGTAATTGTGCGTGGTGATGCTGGACGGCAGCAGCGGCGGTGGGAAATGGGTGGCCTCGCCCTGCGGCATGAACGACACCGACAGCATCCACAGCAACGGTGCCAGGCTGACCAGGGCCAGCACCAGCAGCGCGCCATTGATCATCCACGGGTGCCAGCGTGACTGGCCGATTTCACGACTCATACCAACTGCCTCTTGCGGCCAAAGCGCAGCATCACGGTGGTCACCGCCAGGATGATCAGGAACAGCAGGAACGCCACAGCCGAGGCGCGTCCCAGGTTCCACCACTTGAAGCCTTCCTCGAACATGAAATACAGCACGCTGACGGTGCTCTGCAGTGGGTCGCCGCGGGTCATCACATAGGGTTCGGCGAACAGCTGGAAGTAACCGGATACGGTGATCACCCCGACCACCAGCAGCACCGGGCCGAGCATCGGCAGGGTGATGTGCAGGAACTGCTTCCAGCGCGAGGCGCCGTCGATGCGCGCGGCCTCGTACAGGTCATGCGGGATCGCCTGCAGGCCGGCCAGGAAGATCACCATGTTGTAGCCGAAGTTCTTCCACACCGCGAACAGCATGATGGTCGGCATCGCCCAGTTGGGATCGCCCAGCCAGTCGATCGGGCTGATGCCAAGATGGCCCAGACCGTAGTTCACCAGGCCATAGCTGGTGTGGAACAGGTAGCGCCAGATCACCGCCACCGCCACCAGCGTGGTTACCACCGGGGCGAACAGCGCGGTGCGGAACAGCGCCTTGAAGCGCGCGGCCGGGGCATTGAGCAGCATCGCCGCGCCCAGCGATACGCCGATCGACAACGGCACGCCGATCACCACGAAATAGGTGGTGTTCCACAGCGACTTCCAGAACATCGGGGTCTGCAGCAGGTCGATGTAGTTGCCAAGACCCACGAAGCGCAGGTTGCTGCTGTCGGCCAGCGCATACAGGTCGAAGTCGGTCACGCTCAGCGCCAGCGCCGAAGCCACCGGCAGGCCGAAGAACACACCAAGCACGATCAGCGAGGGGCCGGCGAAGATCCAGCCGGCAAGCGAAGTACGTTTCATTGCGGGCTCCCGGCCGCGACTGCACTGGTCGAACCCGAGGGGGGTGCGCTGCGCTGCAGGCGTTGTTGTTCATGCATCCAGCGACGCTTGGCCAGCACCTTGTCCACGCGCTGGTCCAGTTCGGCCACGGCCTTGTCCTGCGGCAGGCCGCCACGCACCACCTGTTCGGTGACGATGCGCATTTCCTGCACGATGCGCTCCCATTCGAGCACCTTCGGGGTCGGCTTGACCCGCTCCAGCTGGTCTCGGAAGGCGGCGGCAAGTGGATCGTTGGCCAGCGAAGGCGCATTCCAGGTGCTTCGACGCGGCGGCAGGTCGCCGATGATCGCGTGGAAGCGCGCCTGGATTGCCGGCCGCGACAGGAATTCGATCAGCTTCCAGGACGCTTCCTTCTGCTGCGACTTGCGGAAGATCACCAGGCTGGTTCCACCGGCGATGCCCGCGCCCGGACCGTCCGGACCCGGCAGCGCGGCCGTGCCCCACTGCCCTTCCAGTTCCTTCGGCTGCAGCTTCTTGAACTCGCGGATGTTCCAGGGGCCGGAAATGTAGAACACGTTGAAGCCGCGGAAGAATTCATCCCAGACGTTGGAGATCTGCGTCTCGGACATCTTCGGCGCCCAGCCCTGCTCGAACATGTTGGCGTAGAACCCCAGCGTGCGGCGGAAGCCGGGGCTGGAGAAATTGCCACGGGTGTCGTCGTCGCGCAGCAGCGGATCGGGCTGCTGCAGGGCCAGCGACAGCTGCTGCTCGAACTCGTTGATCGGCATCAGCACCGCATAGCGGTTCGGGCCCTGCATGCGCTTGATCGCGGCCATCTGCTCGTCCCATTCGGCCCAGGTGCGCGGCGGATGGTCGAAGCCGGCCTTGGCCAGCAGGTCCTTGCGGTAATAGATCAGGCGGGTATCGACGTACCACGGCACCCCGACCAGCTCGTTGTGGATCACGTTGGTATCCCAGATGCCCTGGAAGTAGTCCTTCGGATCGACAACGGTGGAATGCTGCACGAACGGCTGCAGCGGCGTGAGCGCGTTGAGTTCGGCGAACTCGGGTACCCAGGTGTTGCCCAGCTGGCACACATCGGGCAGGCCGTCGGCGGCAAATGCGGTCAGCAGCTTTTCGTGCGCGGCCGTCCACGGGATGTTCTGCACATCGACCTTGATGCCGGGGTTCTCCGCTTCGAATTCGTGGATCAGCTCGCTGACCACTTCAGCCTCGCGCCCCATCGCCCAGAAGCGCACGGTGGTGGTGCCCTGCTCCTGGCGGGCACAGCCGGCCATGAACAGCGCGGCCAGTGCAGGCAATGCCCAGCGTCGCAGGCGGTGTTTCCAGTCGTGCACCTTGTTACTTCCCCTGGCCGGTGTTGCGGTTGGCATTGTTTTTCTGTTCCTGCGCGGCGGCCGCACGTGATTCGGCGATACCGACCGCACGCGCTGCGGCGGCCTTCTCATCCTTCTGCAGCTCCAGCGGCTGGAAGGAGCCTTCCGGCGCCAGCCAGCCTCCACTGAAGCCCGCCCGTTCCAGGCCCTTGCGGATGTACGGGTTCTTCTTCATCACGTCCCAGACGAAGTCGTTGCGGTAGTTGGCGATCATGGTCAGGATCGGGCCTTGGTCGATGGCGATGTAGTCGCTGGCGACCCAGCCACGATCGGGTACCACCCGCCCGGTCTTGATCGGGATGTCGTAGCTGAAGCTGGGATTGAACGAATCCAGGAAGCCATAGCTGGAGTAGATGTAGTCGCCGTAGCGCTTGTGCATCTCCAGCGTGGCCGGAATCACTTCCTCGGGCGCGAACACGACCGACGAGATCGCGGCGGTCGGCGCGATCGTACCGTCATCGAAATTCTCGCGCAGGCCTGCGCCGCGCGATGAGTAATGGCGGAACTGGCGCTGCTCGCCCCGGTATTCCTGGGTGGTGTTCTGCGGACCATCGCTGGCGGTCAGGCCCCAGACGTTCTCGCCATATTCCTTCCAGTTCATCGGATTGGCGATGGCGTACTCGCGCTGGGCCAGCGCCGCCGAACGGCTGTTGAGGAAGTAGGTGCTGCCACGCTCGCGCATGTACGCATCCTGGATATCGCGGAAGTCGATCCAGACGTGGCTGTACTGGTGGCCGAACAGCGGACCGAAGGACAGGTATTCCTGGCCCTGGTAGACGCCCCAGTCGTTGTCGTAAGTGCGCGTCCACACCGTCCACGCATCCGGGCTGACCGGGTGGCTGGGCGAGCCCAGGGCGAGGATGTAGACCATCATCGCCTCGTTGTAGCCCATCCAGTCATGGTCGATGAAGCCGTTCTCGGGGAACCAGCCCATCGAGATCAGCGGCGCACGCTGCTGCAGCCACGGCCAGTCGACCTGCTTGTACAGGGTGTCGGCGATCTGCCGGATTTCCTTCTCGCGCGGATCGTCGCCGTCGTAGTACGACTGGGCGAACAGCACGCCCATCATCAACAGCGCGGTATCCACCGAGGACAGTTCCACCCAGCTGTCGTAGCGGCGCCCTTCCTGCATGTCCAGGAAGTGGTAATAGAAGCCCTTGTAGCCGGCCTTGCCGGTGCGCTGCGGGCCCATCGGCACGTCGCGGAAGAACTTCAGGGTGGTCAGGGTGCGGTCGATCGCCTGGTTGCGGCTGACCCAGCCGTTCTCGATGCCGATCGGATAAGCGGTCAGGGCGAAGCCGACCGAGGCGATGCTGGCGAACGGCCGCGACGGATAGCGGTCCGGGGTCAGGCCGTTGATCTCGTTGGTGGTATCCCAGAAGAACTGGAAGGTGCGGCGCTCGATGTCATCGAAAAGCGGCGGCAGCTCCGGCTTCATCGGCCGCGGCGGTGCGTCGGCCTCGATCAGGATCACCGGCGGGCGCGGCTTGGCAGGCTCCTGCTGGGCCGGTTTGCAGGCGGCGATGGCCAGGGTCATCGCAGCGGCGGTCATCAGGTGGCGTGCCTGCATGGCGCGGTTCCTCCGGTGGGCTGATCGATGAAAGAGCATAACGTCCAATGACCTGAAATCGTTTACAAAGTGCGGTCTTAAAAAACCACGGAAACGTGGTTGATGACACCGCGGTCATTGCCCACGCCATTGCCCCCTGCCCGGCAATGGCGTGGGCAATGGACCGGCCCGGAGGCCGGCCATTGCCGTTGAAACCGGAGCCATCGGCGAACCGATGGCTCCGTGATGCTGCATCAGCGCTCCGCTTAGAAGCGGAAGCCCACTTCCGCCTTGACCTGGCGCGGGGTACCGATGACGTCACCGGTCTCGTTGTAGCTCACCAGCAGCGTGCCGTCCTGCTTCACGTAGTTCAGGTTCGAGAAGTTGTCGAAGTTGAGCACGTTGATGATGTCGATACGGGCATACAGCTCGGTATCGCCGGCCAGCTTGAAGGTCTTGGTCGCCTGCAGATCCAGCGAGCGGTAGCCGAAGATCTTGCCGCCGAGCAGGAAGTGACCATTGCCCGACGGGGTGCCGGCAGCCGGGGTCGGYATGCAGTTCGAATTGCCGGCCTGGGCGATGCAGGACCAATCGTTGCCCGGGGTCGGCGTAGCCAGGGTCAGCTTGCCGCCAAAGGTGATGCCCCAGAAACCGTCATACGAACCGGTGACCACCAGGCGATGACGCGGCGCGCCATTGGACTTGATGGTCGGGTACTCGCCGATGGTGCCGCGATCGAACGAGTAGTGCTCGTTGATGTTGCGGTTGTGGCGCGCATTGGTCCAGGTGTAGGCGATCGAGGTGCCCCAACCGCTTTCCTTGCTGTACGGCTTCTGCGCCGACAACAGAAGCTGGGTGGAGCGGGTCTTGATGCCCTGCTGGCCGATGATCAGGCTGCCGAAGCCCGGGATGTTGCAGTTCCACGGCTGGCCGTAGGTCGGCTCCTTGGCACCACACAGCATCTGGTTGTCAAAGAAATTGCCGTTGTTGAAGCGGTTGCCCAGGGTGAAGGCGAAGCCGTCATAGGTCAGCGTGCGCGAGATCGTGGCATCGGTCAGCCACTCGCCGAACTGGTTGCTCATGCCCAGGCTGAACTGGTCAGCGTAGGGCACCTTCATGTTGTTGTTCAGCAGATCGACTTCCATGCCTTCGTTGCTGGTGGAACCCAGCAGCGCCTGCACGTTCTCAATGCCGTTCAGCAGGTTCGGATTCCAGTCGAAGCAAGGGGTCTGGCCATACATGCAGTTGCCGGTGGCCGGGTTACGGAAATACACGGTCGGCTGCGGCAGCGCCAGCTTTGTGGTTTCCAGTGCCAGGTTGTCGAACAGATCGCGATCATAGGAACGGCCGGCGCCACCGTGGAACACGTGCTGCTCGTCGGCGTTGACGTCATACGAGAAGCCCAGGCGCGGCTGCCAGGCATTCTTGAAGTTCTTGCGGTTGCGGCCGGTGCTGATGTAGTCGTTGACGTCCAGACCGCTGCGCGCGAGGGTTTCGGCGTAGGTCTGGGAGACGCCTGCCGGCGCGTTCGGATCCTGCGAGAACAGTGCTTTCACAACCTCCGGCGGGGTCACGAAATCGGTATAGATCGGATTCTTCTCGTAATCCCAGCGCAGGCCGATGTTCAGCTGCAGGTGGTCGTTGACCTGCCAGTCATCCTGGATGAACAGACCGATCTGCTTGACCTTGGCGCGCACTTCAGACTGCACGCCGGTGACACCGGTGCTGGCCTTGGTGAACTGCGCCTTGTACGGGGTGCTGGACGGGAAGGCGGGGTTGTCGATGGTGTAGGAGAACTGCGGATTGATCTGCGCCGCGTCGGAGGCGTACAGATCGATCTGCTTGTACTTGGCACCCATCTTGATGGTGTGGTCACCGGCCCACTGCAGACCATCGAGGGTCAGGTTGTCCTCGATCGCCCAGCCCTTCTGGCCCTTCACCTGCGAGGCGAAGGCATCGGCCGCGCCGACCTGGACGAGGGTCTTCTCCTGCGGACGGTTGGCGTCGGAGTCACCGAAATCCGGCGCGGTGTAGATGATGCCGTTGCCGTAGTTCAACGGCAGCGGGTTGTTGAAGGCTTCCTCGTGGGTCACCATCAACTCGTTGTAGAAGCGCTCACCGCTGTGGTTCCAGCGCAGGGCGTAACGGCGGTCGGTGTTGTCCACGACCTTGCCGTGCACCTTGGCGGTCTGGCCACTGAACTGCTGCTGGGTTTCGTCGCGGTCCTGGAAGGTCAGTTCGATGCGATCGTTGTCGGTCGGCTCGAAGTCGATCTTGGCGAAGATCAGGTCCTGCTGGAACGGCTGGCTGGCCGGGCCGAGGCCGGCGGCGCCGTCAGCCGGCAGGTTGGCGGCCGAGGGGGTCACTGCGCCGTCCGGGGCGATGGTCACCGGCAGGTCGAAGCGCTTGGCTTCATAGGTCACGAAGAAGTGGGCCTTGTCCTGGATGATCGGGCCGCCCAGGGCGAAACCGTATTCCTTCTCTGCCGACTCTTCCTTGCTCTTGCCCGGCTGGCGCTCGGCCGGGGTCATCGCACGCATGCTGTCGTTGGTGTAACGGTAGAAGGTTTCACCCTTGAACTCGTTGGTACCGGACTTGGTCGCTGCAGTGATCGCGGCACTGGAAACCTGGCCGTACTCGGCCTTGTAGTTGCCGGTGATGACTTTGTACTCGCCGATGGCCAGCTGCGGGAACGGATTGCCGGCGCTGCCGGACTGGCCGGAGATACCACCGCCCTTGACGTAGCTCTTCTGGCCCACGCCGTCGATGTAGACGTTGGTGCCGTCGGAGTTGGTGGCACCGCCGCGCAGCGAGGTGTTGCCCTTGGCATCGCGGGTGAAGATCATGCCCGGCACGGCGTCGGCGAACTCCAGGAAGTTGCGCGACACCTGCGGGGTGGTCTGGATCTGCTGCAGGCTGACAGTCTTGCCGACTTCGGAGGTGCGCACTTCCTGCAGCAGGGTCGGCGCGACGACGTTGACGGTGTCCAGGTTGGTGGCGGCGGTCGTGCCGGTGCCACCAGCAGCCGCCTCGCTGAAGTTCAGCGTCGCGGTCGAAGCGACGGTAACGGTGATCTTCTGGGTCTGGCCGTTGGCAACGACATTGTAGGTGCCCGGGTCCAGGCCCATCAGCGAATAGCTGCCGTCGGCGCGCACGGTGCCGCGACGCACGGTACCGGTGGCGACGTTGGTGGCGGTGACTTCGGCACCGGCCTGCGCGCCGGAGACCTGGCCTCGCAGGCTGGCGTTGGCCGACTGCGCCATGACGTTCGGGGCGGCGGCCAGCATCAGGCAGCTGACCAGTGCGGTGCTCAGCAGCCGGCGCGCCGGCGTGCGGATAGTGGAATGCATCATCAACTCAATCTCCGGGTGGCGGTGACCGCTTGCGCGGCACCTGCGATCAATCAAAAAAGAAGGAACGCCTCTGGCTTCAATGGCCGGATGGCGGAGTGGTGGAATCGCGAACAATCAGGCGCGGGACCAGGGTCTGCTTGTCCCCTGTCCCATCCGTGGAGGTGCCGTCCATCAACTGCAACAAGCGCGACATCGCCCGATCGCCCAGTTCAGCGATGCTGACCTGCATGGTGGTCAGCGACGGGTGGACGAAACGCGCAAGCGGAATGTCATCGAAACCGGCCAGGGCGACGTCGGATGGCACATGGACACCTGCCTGCGCGAAGGCATACAGGCAACCCAGGGCCATCATGTCGTTGGCGGCGAATACGGCATCGGGCAGCGTGCCGGCTGCCAGCAACTCCTGACCGGCGCGATGGCCGGAAGCTTCGTCGAAATCACCGGGCAACTCGATGCCTTCGGCGCCACTGCCAAACGCCGCCAGCGCGTCACGGAAGCCGCGCAGGCGCTCGCGCGCGTCGAAGTTGAGGTCCGGGCCAGAAATGAATGCAATGCGCCGATGGCCGGCATCGAGCAGGTGGCGGGTCATCGCCATCGCCCCTGCATGGTCATCGATGCTCAACACCGGATGGTCCTGCCCAGGCAGGTAGGTGTTGATGAGTACCGTCGGCAATGCCTGCGGCAGGTTGTCGGTCAGGAACCCGGGGCTCTCGGCATAGGGCGAGAGCACCAGCAGACCGTCGACCCGGCCGCGCATGGCACGCAGGGCTGCGCCTTGCTGCTCCTGGTCGCCGTGATAGCTCGACACCAGCAGGTGCTGGCGCCGGCTGCGGGCGACGTTGTCGATGCCACGCATCAGTTCGGAGAAGAATTCGCCGTACAGGTCCGGAAGCACCACGCCCACCGTATTGGTGCGGCGGCTGCTCAGGCTGCGAGCGGCGGCATGCGGGGTGTAACGCAGCCGTGCGGCCACCTCCAGCACAAGCTGGCGGACCGGTTCGGCGACATTTTCATGCCCGTTGAGCGCGCGCGAAACGGTGGCCACAGAGACCTTGGCTTCACGGGCGACGTCTTTGATTGTTATGGCTGCCTTGTTCACGAAGCCGCCCTCCACGGCTTGGACCTACCAGCATTGGCGCGGAATGTAAGCGTTTCCATCTGCGCTTGTAAACAGTCCGTTAGGCGAATGTCCCTAAACGGACACAGAAATCTGTCCGTGGCAGGCCCCTCGACGGACCTGCCAGGACAGCCCGGGACAGGGTTTCAGCCCTGCTCTGACGGGGTGTGTGCGCGGATGGACAACGCGTGGATGTCGGTTTCCATCAACGTGCCCAAGGCGGCGTAGACTGCGCGATGGCGCGCCAGCGGGGCCATTCCCGCGAAGCGCTCGCTGACCACGTGCACGTTGAAATGGCCGCGACCATCGCGCGCTCCGGCATGGCCTGCATGGCGATGGCTGTCGTCTTCGATCTCAAGCACGCTGGGGGCCAGCGCGTGCTGCAGCGCGTCACGAATCTGCTCGATCCGTTTCGCGTTCACGGCAGCACCTTGCGGAACGGACGCACCTGCACCCGCACATAGACGCCCGCCGCGACGTACGGGTCGGCATCGGCCCAGGCCTGGGCCTGCTGCAACGAGTCGAAGCCGGCAATCACCACCGAGCCACTGAACCCTGCCGGGCCCGGGTCTTCGCTGTCGATCGCCGGACACGGCCCGGCCAGAAGCAGGCGGCCTTCATCGCGCAACGCGGTCAGCCGCGCCAGGTGCTCGGGCCGCGCCTGCAGCCGCTGGGCCAGCACATCCTGGCCGTCATATCCTTCAATCACATACCACACCGGCATTTCCTCGCTTGCGTTGCTGGTGAAGCAATTCTAGCCAATCCCGCCGCCTGCCCGGCCTCGGCTGGACACTGGCGCGGCAAAGGCTTACCCTAGGGACCATTGCACGTGGCTGGATGCAGCAGCCCGTCGGTTTTTGCGGCCAACGCAGCCCCCGACGACCGACCCGCTGCTTCGAACCGGTCCACCCGACCGGGCCACGTAGACGACCTCCCCGTAGTCCTGTCGCTGCCGTGTCCTGCGGAGCGCCCTGTTGTTTGATGTGTGGAACCGCGCCGAGACAGGCGCGCCTGGTGTCCTGGCGGTCCGTGGCAGTTGCCCGGTGTGTCAGCTACCGCGACTGGTCCGTTGCAATCCTGATCTCCATTAGATGACTTCCGAACTCGCGCTCGACGCGAACACGCCAACCCGGCCGCCCGCCCCCCAGCAGCAGGAAATGCCGCTGGCCGTGGTGCATGGGCAACCGGTCCTGCAGATTCCGCAGGACCTGTACATCCCGCCGGATGCGCTGGAAGTCATCCTGGATGCCTTTGAAGGACCGCTGGACCTGCTGCTGTACCTGATCCGCCGGCAGAACCTGGACGTACTGGACATTCCCGTGGCCGAGATCACCCGGCAGTACGTGGAATACATCACCGTGATGCGCGAGCTGCGCTTCGAGCTTGCCGCCGAGTACCTGGTGATGGCGGCGATCCTGGCGGAAGTGAAGTCGCGCATGCTGCTGCCCCGCCCCCCCAGCGTGGAGGGCGAGGAAGCCGATCCGCGTGCGGAGCTGGTGCGACGGCTGCAGGAGTACGAACGCTTCAAGCAGGCCGCCGAGGATATCGACGCCCTGCCCCGGCAGGACCGTGACACCACCGTGGCACATGCCTTCATGCCCGAGCGCGCCGCAGTGAAGCTGCCGCCGCCGGTAGACCTGAAGGAAATGCTGATGGCGCTGCACGACGTACTCAAGCGCGCCGAGCTGTTCACCGGCCACGCCATCAAGCGCGAGGCGCTGAGTGTCCGGCAGCGCATGGGTGAAGTGCTGGGGCGGCTTGAAGACGGCAGGTTCTATCGTTTTGAAAACCTGTTCACCGCCGAAGAAGGCAAGCTGGGCGTGCTGGTCACGTTCCTGGCAGTGCTGGAACTGGCCAAGGAGCAGCTGCTGGACCTCGTGCAGGAAGAACCGCTGGCGCCGATCTACGTGAAGTCCCTGGCCGCCGGCAATACCAATGCCCCGCTGCAGTTCAGCAGCGAGTTCGACGACAACGACGCCGCCAATGAAAACGAGTGAGCGCTGACTGCCGATGGATCAAACGCTGATCAACCGCATTGTCGAAGGTGCGCTGCTGGCCTCCAGCCAGCCGCTCACCCTGGCCCAGCTGAAGGACCTGTTCCCGGAAGATGAGCCGGCACCACCGGGCAGCATCGAACGTGCGCTGGAACGGCTGCGCGAGGGCTGCCAGGACCGTGGCGTGGAACTGGTGGAGGTGGCTTCGGGCTTCCGCTACCAGGTGACCGCCGAAGTACATGGCTGGATCAGCCGGCTGTGGACCGAACGCAAGACCCGCTATACCCGCGCCACCCTGGAAACACTGGCCCTGATCGCCTACCGGCAGCCGATCACCCGTGGCGAGATCGAGCAGGTGCGCGGCGTGGCGGTCAGCAGTAACATCATCCAGGCCCTGGAGGAGCGCGAGTGGATCCGCGTGGTCGGCCACCGCGACGTGCCTGGCAAGCCTGCCCTGTTCGGCACCACCAAGGGCTTCTTGGACTACTTCGGGCTGAAACGCCTGGACGAACTGCCGCCCCTTTCCGAACTGAAGGACCTGGGCGACCTGGAACCGCAGCTGGCGCTGGATCGCGACGCACCCCTCGCCGCCAGTGCCAACGGCCCGGACGTGAGCGCCGACCCGGACGCCGCTGCAAATGACGACCCTGGCACGACCGCCGGCGACACCCCCGATTCTGCCGACGCACTTCCTGCGGCGGCCGACGATGAGCAAGCACCTTCGCCCTCCGATGATGGGCACCCCGATTCCGCGCCGGGCGAGCGCGCGGTGACAGTGAACGAACGCGAAGACAACGCCGTCGCGAAGACGACCGTGGCTGTTGACCAAGCCGATTCCGAACCAGAGGCCGACCTCGAAACCGTCGGCCGGAGCAAAACTGATGAGTGACACCCCCCGCAAGCCCTCGTTGAACAAGCTTTCGCTCAAGCGCGAAGCCACGTCCGAACAGTTCAAGCTGGAAGAACGCCTGCACAAGGTCCTGGCCCAGGCCGGCCTCGGCTCGCGTCGTGCGCTGGAACAGCGCATTGCCGAAGGCCTGGTCAAGGTCAACGGTGAAGTCGCCCAGACCGGCATGTCGGTCAAGAGCGGCGACAGGATCGAACTCGACGGCCGCGGCTTCGTCGCCACTGCGCTGGCCGAGCCGTCGCGCGTGCTGGTCTACAACAAGCCGGAAGGCGAAGTGACCACGCGTGAAGACCCTGAAGGTCGCCCGACCGTGTTCGAATCCCTGCCGGCGCTGAAGGGTGCCCGCTGGATCGCCGTCGGCCGCCTGGACATCAACACCACCGGCCTGCTGCTGGCCACCACCGACGGTGAGCTGGCCAACGCCATGATGCACCCCTCCTTCGAGGTCGAGCGCGAGTACGTGGTGCGCGTGCGTGCCCCGGAAGGCGAGGACAAGGTGCCCGATGCCGTCGTCGACCGCCTCACCCGTGGTGTCGCACTGGAAGATGGCCCGGCCAAGTTCGATGAGATCGAACGTATCGGCGGCACCGATTCGCACGACTGGTTCCGCGTCGTGGTGAAGGAAGGCCGCAACCGCGAAGTGCGCCGCCTGTGGGAATCGCAGGGCTGCCAGGTCAGCCGCCTCAAGCGCACCCGCTACGGCAAGGTCAGCCTGCCGCGCGAACTGGCCCGCGGCCAGTCCGTCGAACTGCCGGGCAGCCAGGTCGAAGCGCTGCGCGCCGAACTGAAGCTGGAAGAAGGCGCGCCGTCGGCCCTGACCCTGCAGCCGGTGATCGGCCAGCGTCGTGCTGCCAAGACCACCGTGCGCGTACGCGAAGGTGGCCGCGGCAACGCTTACGTCAATGGTCACAACACCGCCGATGAAGGTCGCGAACTGCGTCGCTTCGACAACGTGCGCGAAGACCGCGGCCGCGGTCGCGGCGGCAAGGGTGGTGGTGGTTTCAAGGGCGGCCTGACCGTCAGCGGTGAAGCTGCTGCCAAGCAGTCGCAGCGCCCGTTCAAGCAGCGCGCGCCGAAGAACGACCGCTCGCTGCCGGAAGGCAACCCGGCCGCATTCCGTACCTGGTACGTGCCGGATGGCGTGAGCACCGGCCCGAGCGGCCACCGCAATGCCGGTCCGGGCGCTCGTGGCCCGGGTGCCCGTGGTCCGGGCGCAGGTGCAGGCGGCCAGGGCCGTCCGTACGGCAAGCCGAAGGGTCCGGGCGCAGGCGCCGGTGGCAGCCAGGGTCGTGGCGGCTACGGCGGTGAAGGTCGTGGTGGCTACGGTGGTGAAGGTCGCGGTGGCGCCGGTGGCGCAGGCGGCCAGGGTCGTCCGGCCGGTGCGGGCAACCGCTCGCAGGGCCAGGGCAACAAGCACCCGTACGGCCATCCGGGCAATGCCCCCAGCTTCCCGTCCGACCACGCCAATCCGGGCTTCAGCCCGTACGGCAGCTCGCGTCCGGCCGGCAACGGTCGTCCGGGCGGCAATGCGAATGCACGTCCGGGCGGCAACCGTGGTCCGGGTGGTCCGGGCGGCAATCGCGGCCCGGGTGGCCCCGGCGGCAACCGTGGTCCCGGCGGTCCGGGTGGCAACCGCGGCCCGGGTGGCCCCGGCGGCAACCGTGGCCCGGGTGGCCCGCGTCGCAGCGGCCCGCGCGGCGGCTGATCTCCACCTTCAATGAAGGACACAGCGATGACACGGATGTTGTCCCTCGGCGCCCGCATCGGCGCCGTGCTGGTGGCTCTGTTGCTGGTCGGCGGCTGCGAACGCGCTGCCGACCGGCTCAAGCAGGAAATCGCCGCCACGCAGAATCCCTGGCCGAAATCTTCGGCCCTGCACGATCCGGCCGACCGCATGCTGCGTCGGCTGATTGTCGATGAGCGCTATCTCACCCGCATCAAGCAGGCCGGCAGCAAGGACAAGGCTGCTGTCGCCGGTGCACAGCTTGCACTGGATGGCATCGGCCGCCTGCCCCGCCCCATGCTGGAGCGGCGTGCGCAGCTGCTGGCCGCAATGCTGCGCGGAATGCCGGTAGAGAAATGCGCACTGATCGCCCGCGCCACTACGGCGTCGGACATTGCGCAGGTAGGCAGGACCTTGTTCAACGAACTGGAGAAGCGTCCGTCGCAGGACATCGATTTCTGGTTCGAGATGAGCTACCAGGCCAGCCTCGCCGAGCTCGAACAGCGACCCGCAACCCCTGCCACTGAACAGCAGATTGCCGAGGCGACCGAGGCCCTGCTCGCCTCGATGGCTGACGAAAGCACGCGCGCGCGGGCCATGGCGGTACTGCCGCGGATGGACACCGCACCGGCTGCCGACGTCTGCTGGGCATCGCTGATGCTGCTCGATGCCGCGTCCAGCACCGTGCCCGAACCACATCGCGGCACATTGGCCTGGCTGATGGCCCAGCAGTAGACACGGCGACGGAAGCCGGGCCCGTGCGCCCGCTTCCCCGCGTTCGGCCGCGACCACTCCACTCTCACCCTGCCGCTCGAGCGCTTTCGGCGCGCTGGAACGCCGCAGGCGTGGTCGCGACCATGCTGCGGAAGAAGGCGATGAACGGACTCTCTGCCGAGAATCCAAGTTCCAGCGCCACGTGCGCGACACGATGGCCGAGCAGCAGCAGTTCCATGGCCCGCATCAACCGCCATTGCTGACGCCACGCCTGGTAGCCCATGCCGGTATCGCGTTGCATCAGGCGCCCGATCGTACGCACGCTCAGTCCGCTGCGCTGGGCCAGCTCGCCCAGTTCGGGCGGCAGCTGCTCGGCCACCGGCAGGCAGCGGGCGATGCGCGGGTCGCGCGGTAATGGCAGCTCCATCGGCTCCACCGGCGCAGCGGCAATCTCAAGCACGCACAGCGCCAGTTGATGCCCCGCTCGCGGCGCTTGCCAGTCATGTGCGAACGGCGCCTGCGCGATCGGCTCCAGCAGCGCCTGCAGCAGGGGACCGACACCAATGATTGCTGGCTGCTGCGGCAACTGCGCCGACAGCGTGGCATCGAAGTACAGCGACCGATAGTCCACCGCCTGTCGCATCTGCGCGCGGTGCAGCAGACCACCCGGAATCCACGCCGCGCGCGATGGCGGCAACAGGCTGATGCGATCGCCGAACGTCAGCCGCGTGCAACCGGCGCGCGTGTACAGCAGTTGCGAACGTGCGTGCTGGTGCCAACCGGAGTCATGCTCGGCCAGCGTGGCAGCGATACCGATCACCGGGGCGCTCCAGGCATCGGCATCGAAGCGAGCGTCGGGCTGCAGCCATGCCATGTCCGATTTCATCCATCTACTGTCGCAATCACTAGAGTGCGCCATCAGCACGGCCACGACAATGCGCGCCCCTGTTTCCGGAGCGCGCCGATGTCACCTCGCCTGCTGTCCCTCACCATTGCGCTGCTGATGTTTCCGCAGCTGGCGCAGACCCTGTACAGCCCGGCGCTGGCCGATCTGGCGCACCGCTTCACCCTGCCGGCCAGCGCTGCCAGCCAGGCGATGAGCCTGTACCTGCTGGGGTTCGCGCTGGGCGTCCTGCTGTGGGGAAGGCTGGCCGACCGCGTTGGCCGTCGCCCCGCCCTGCTGGGTGGCCTGTCCGTTTTCGTGCTGGCGGCACTGGGCGGATTGGCGGCCGGCACGTTCGGCCAGGTGCTGGCTGCGCAGATGCTGGCCGCCCTGGGCGCCGCCGCCGCCTCGGTGGTGACCCAGACCGTGCTGCGCGACCACCTTGAAGGGCCCGCGCTGGCGCAGGCGTTCTCCTGGATTGGCATGGCGCTGGCGCTGAGCCCGGCGATCGGGCTGGCACTGGGCTCGCTGCTGGTCGCTGCCGATGGCTATGCCGGCGTACAGGCCGGCCTGCTGCTGATCGCTGCATTGCTGATGCTGGGCTGCGTAACCGGGCTGCGTGAAAGCCGGCCCGCGCAGATCGCGCCCGTACCGCTGCGGCCCCTGCTGCGGCAACTGCTGGGCGACCGTTGGATCTGGTCGCACGCGCTGCTGGTCATGGCCTTCAACGTGGCCATGTACAGCTGGTACGCGCTGGGGCCGTTCGTGTTCGCACGCCTGCACTGGCCGGCCAGCTGGTTCGGCGCCAGCGGTGCGGTGCTGGCGCTGGGTTCGGCGTTGGGCGCGTGGGCCAATGGCCGCCTGTTGCGTGTCGGCGTCCCTGCGTTGACGCGCGTCCGCATTGCGGCATCGCTGGTACTGGCTGGTGGTGTCCTGGCCGCGCTGCTGCGCGGGCAACCGGTCATCGTGATGGCGATGCTGCCAGTCGTGGCGGGATTCGGCCTGGCCATCCCCAATGTGCTCGGGCAGGCACTACGCGGCTATGCACACTGCCTGGGCAGTGCCGGCGCCCTGTTCGGCCTGCTCTACTACCTGCTGATCGGCGCGGCGATGGCCGTTGTCGGCGCACTGCAGATGCTGGCGCCATCCATCATCGCCTGTGCACTGTTGGCGCTGTGGTTGCTGCGTCCGCGGAGCGCGCTGGCCTAGGAATTGCTGCAAACGCTCTGCACTGTGCGCCACTGCCGGAAACCGCGCGGCAGCGCTGGCTATGGTGCGTGTTCTCCGCAACCACGCAGATGTCGATGATCACCATCACCGCAGAACAGGCCCGCGCAAACGCTGACGCCGCCATTCGACCGATCGAGCAGTACTACAGGGATCTGGACAAATCGATCCAGGTCGGCTCGGAAAACGGCCGCCGTTACATCGTGTTCGGCTTCAACAAGGCGCTGGCCAGCGAGCGCCTCGTCGACGGCGTCGTCGAGCAACTGCTGCAGAACCGCTTCAGTGTCGAACGGCTGCCCAGCGACGCCGAGCAGCACTACATCCGCATCAGCTGGGAAGCCGGGGAGCCCTCCCGCCTCAACGCCGGCTGATGGTGAACGCCGCGCCGTCCACACCCAGGTCCCAGCCCTTGCCGGTACCGGACAGGGCCAGCGAGATATCGCCCTTGGTCATCACCTGCGCGTTGCTGGACTTCACCGCACCGGCATGCGCGCCGACCGAGGCGTAGGTGCCCAACAGCTCGCCGACGCTGCTGGCGCCGGTGAAGCTGCCACGGCCATCGGTGATCTTCGACTTGCCAACGGTCAGGCCGCCGCCCTTCAGCTGGATCCGCACCGGCATGCTGGAACCGTTGGTGCAGTGGATGGTGCCGTTGCCCGAGGCGGTCTTGTAGATCAGTGACCAGCCGGACAGGTTGTAGCGCAGCTGGCAGTCAAGGTTGCCACCGGCCTGCGCGGTCGGGGCCAGGGACGCTGCGGCCAGCGCCAGCAGCAGGGCAAACGGCTTGGTATTCATCGGCAGAACATCCACATCGGTCGGAATGTGGGCGAATCTAGCAGCGCGCGCGTGCACGTTGGATGCAGGCGCGCGCGGTGGGGCGGGAAGCGTTCAGCCGCCGTATCAGGCCTGCACATCCAGATGGAAGGCATCGGCATCGAGCATGGCCGGGAAGCGTGCACGATGCGAGGCCAGTGCTTCGGCGGAGATGGTGGTGGTCACCACCTGCTCGCGCTCGCGGATCTCCACCTGCGGCTGGCCGAGGAAGTCGATGACCGCGCTGTCGCCAGCGTAATGCAGCTGGTTGCCGTCCACGCCCACGCGGTTGACTGCGGCGACGAAACACAGGTTCTCGATCGCCCGCGCGCGCAGCAGGGTCTTCCACGCGTAGGCGCGCGCGGAAGGCCAGTTGGCGACRAAGATCTGCAGGTCGAAGTCCAGCTGTTCGGCTCGCTCGACGTTGTAGCGGTTGCGGCAGAACACCGGGAAACGCAGGTCGTAGCAGACCTGCGGATTGATCCGCCAGCCCTTCCATTCCACGCACAACCGGTCGCGGCCGGCGGCGTAGCGCTCGTGCTCGCCGCCGTAACGGAACAGGTGACGCTTGTCGTAGTACTGCAGGCCACCATCGGGGGTGGCGAACAGCAGGCGGTTGTAGACGCCCTCACCATCGCGCAGCTGCACGCTGCCGATCACTGCCGCATTCAAGGCTTTGGCCTGCGCGCGCACCCACGCCACGGTCGGGCCGTCCATGCCTTCGGCCTGGGCGATGGCTTCGTTTGAAAAGCCACTGGTGAAGGTTTCCGGCAGGATCACCAGATCGGTGGTGCCGGCCAGCGGCGCCAGCAGCGCGCCGTAGTATTCGCGGTTGCCGGCCGGGTCGTGCCAGCGGGTGTCGCCCTGGACGAGGGAAATGCGCAGGTCCTGCATGCTGTCTCCTCCGCTCACAGCAGGCGCAGGCGTTCGATCGCCGCGTCCAGGGTGGCCTCGTTCTTGGCGAAGCACAGGCGCACCAGGCGCTGGCCGACCGGCGCGGTTTCGTAGAACGGCGACAGCGGAATGGCGGTGACGCCCTTCTCGATGGTCAGCCACTTCACGAACTCATGGTCCGGCAGGTCACTGATGGCCGAATAGTCGACCAGCTGGAAGTAGCCGCCCGGCACCGGCAGCGCCTTCAGGCGGGTACCGGCCAGCTGCTCGCGGAAGCGGTCGCGCTTGGCTTCATAGAACGCGCCCAGTTGCAGATGATGCTGCGGCTCGTCGCGGATCATCGCAGCGAAACCGTACTGCGCCGGGCCGAAGCTGGTGAAGGTGTTGTACTGGTGCACCTTGCGGAACTCGGCGGTCATCGCCGCCGGCGCCACCGCATAACCGATCTTCCAGCCAGTGCAGTGATAGGTCTTGCCGAAGCTGGAGATGACGAAGGTGCGCTCGCGCAGTTCCGGGTAGCGCAGCGCCGATTCGTGGCGACGGCCGTCGTAGATGATGTGCTCGTACACTTCATCGGATATCAGGTAGATCTGCGTGCCGCGCAGTACATCGGCCAGCGCCTGCATGTCGGCCTCGTCCAGCATCGCGCCGGACGGGTTGTGCGGGGTGTTGACCATCAGCAGGCGGGTGCGCGGGGTGATCGCCGCGCGCACGCGGTCCCAGTCCACCGCGAAGGTCTGCGGGTCCAGCGGCACGTGCACGGCGGTGGCGCCGGCCAGTTCGATCGCCGGTTCATAGCAGTCGTAGGCCGGGTCGAGCACGATCACTTCCTCGCCGGCACGCACCACGGCGTGGATGGCGTTGAAGATCGCCTCGGTGGCGCCGCTGGTGACGGTGATCTCGGTGTCCGGATCGATCGTCGCGCCGTACAGGTCCAGCGACTTCTGCGCGATGGCCTGGCGCAGCGGTGCCACGCCGGTCATCGGCGGGTACTGGTTCAGGCCGGCGGCCATCGCCTTGCTGGTCTCGTCGATCAGGCGCTGCGGCGCGGAGAAATCCGGGAACCCCTGGCCGAGGTTGACCGCGCCGTGTTCGGCGGCGAGCTGGGACATCACGGTGAAGATCGTGGTACCGACCTTGGGCAGCTTGGTGTTCGGTTGCATCGGCCTGGGCTGTGGGGAAACAAGGGCTGGAAGTGTACGAAATCCCGACCCGGCCTGCGGCGCCGACGGTAGCGCCGGGTCATACCCGGCGGCTCTTTGCACATGCCGCACCGATGGCAAGCCGCGCTGCGTGCTCGCCGGGCACGGCCCGGCGCTACCGGGTCACATTCACCGCTACAATTGCTGCCGCACTCCCGCATGAAGACCCCTGCGCCTTGAACACCCCTGCATTGCTGGCCGCCAGCGGCCTGAGCTTCTCCCGCAATGACGAGCCGGTGTTCGGCCCGCTGGACTTCCACGTGGATGCCGGCGAGGCGCTGCTGGTGCAGGGCGGCAACGGTGCCGGCAAGACCACCCTGCTGCGCGTGCTGTCAGGCCTGGCGCGCCCGGGCGCGGGCCAGGTGCTGATCGACGGCAGGCCGGCCAGCAACGCCGAGCGTGCGCGCTATGTCGCCTACCTCAGCCACCTGCCGGCGCTGAAGCCGGACCTGGACACGCTGGAGAACCTGCATTTCCTCTGCGGCCTGCACGGCCGCCGCGCACGGCAGATGCCGGGCAATGCGCTGGCCATCGTCGGCCTGGCCGGCTACGAGGACACCCTTGTGCGGCACCTGTCGGCCGGACAGAAGCGGCGGCTTGCGCTGGCCCGCATCTGGCTGTCGCCGGCACCGCTGTGGCTGCTCGACGAACCCTATGCCAACCTCGACCTGGAAGGCATCAACCTGGTCAATCGGATGATTTCCGCACACCTGCGCAGTGGCGGCGCCGCCCTGGTCACCACGCATGGCGCCTATGCCGCCCCGCCGGTACGCACCCGCCAGCTCGATCTGGGGGGTGAAGCATGATCGCGCCAGGCACCGAACCAGGCCTGTGGCAGACCGCCCGCGCGCTGATTGCGCGCGACCTGCGCCTGCTCTGGCGGCGTCGCGGCGATGCCCTGCAGCCGGTGCTGTTCGCCCTGCTGGTGGTGGTGCTGTTCGCCCTGGCCCAGGGCCGGGACCCGCAGCCGCTGGCCGCCACCGCCGGTGCGGTGCTGTGGTTGGCGGTACTGCTGGCCGGGCAGCTGGCGCTGGATTCGCTGTTCCGCTCCGACGCCGAAGACGGTTCGCTCGAACAATGGCTGCTGGCGCCGGTGCCACTGGCGTGGCTGGTGCTGGTGCGGGTGCTGCTGCATTGGGCGACCACCGCCCTGCCACTGATCCTGCTGAGCCCGTTGCTGGCGGAAATGCTGCATCTGCCGCATGACCAGCTGCCGATGTTGCTGGCATCGTTGCTGCTGGGAACACCGTTGTTGAGCCTGATCGGTGGCGTGGTCGCTGCACTGACCGTCGGCATCCGGCGCTCTGGTATTCTCGTGGCGTTGCTGTCGTTGCCGTTGTACGTACCGGTGCTTGTCTTCGGTGCCGGCAGCCTGGCGGCAGCCAGCCGCGGGCAGGACCCGGTCGGTGCGCTGCTGATGCTGGGCGCTGGACTGGTGATCGCCCTGGTGCTGGCACCGCTGGCCACCGCTGCTGCGATCCGTATTTCTCTGAGTTGACCGAGCTGAGAGCCAATCCACCCCTGCTGGATAGCCGCCACGCATGAATCCGATCGTCCGCTGGTTCCATCAACTCGGTTCGCCCCCGACCTTCGATCGTTTCGCCGCACGCTGGTCCCGCGTGTTCTACGCTGCGGCGGTTCCGGTGCTGCTGATCGGCCTGTGGCAGGGCCTGTTCGTGGCACCGCCGGAACAGAACCAGCACGACGCCTTCCGCATCATCTACATCCATGTACCCAGCGCCTGGATGAGCCTGTTCGTGTTCGCGCTGATGGCCGCCTACGCCGCCATCGCGCTGATCTGGCGCATCAAGATCTGCGAGATCCTGGCGATGGCCTGTGCGCCGATGGGCGCCGGCTTCACCCTGATCACCCTGCTGACCGGCAGCATCTGGGGCAAGGGCACCTGGGGCACCTGGTGGGACTGGGACCCGCGCATGACCAGCGAGCTGATCCTGCTGTTCCTGTACCTGGGCGTGATCGGCCTGTACCACGCCATCGAAGACCGCCGCAGTGCCGCACGCGCGGCCGGCCTGCTGGCCATCGTCGGCGTGGGCCTGCTGCCGATCATCCGCTATTCGGTGGACTGGTGGGGCGCGCTGCACCAGCGCCAGTCGATCAACGTGTTCGGCGAGAACGCCGTGCGGCCGGAACTGATCGCCCCGCTGTGGTGGATGGTGGTGGCCACCAAACTGTGGTTCGTCGGCTCGCTGCTGGCCAAGGCGCGCGCCGACAACATCGCGCGCGAGGCCGGCAAGGCCTGGATCGGCGAGCGCTTCGGCACCGCGGATGGGGAGGCACGGCGATGACCCACCTGCCCTACCTCATCGCCGCCTTCGCGGTGTTCCTGCTGGTGCTGGCCTGCGATGCGCTGGGCTCGTGGCTGCGCCTGCGCAGCGCCCGACAGCTGGCGCAACGCCGCCAGCAGCGGCTGCAGGCGCGTGGCAACGCGTCGGCACCGGCGCCGCTTGCCACCGAGCTCAGCCGATGACGCCGGTACAGCGACGCCGCATGATCTGGGTGCTCCTGCTGTTGCTGGCCTCCGGGCTGGCCACCACGCTGGTGGCCTTCGCCCTGCAGCGCAACATCGCCTACCTGTACACGCCTTCGGAAGTGCTGCGCGGCGACGTGGATGCGCAGTCCCGCTTCCGCCTGGGTGGCATGGTGGTGAAGGGGTCCTTCGATCGACCCAGCGGCTCGCTGCAGGCCCACTTCGTGGTCACCGACGGCGATGCAACGCTCCCGGTCAGTACCGACCGCATCCTGCCGGACATGTTCCGCGAGGGGACCGCCGTGGTCGCCAGCGGTCGCCTGCAGGACGGTACCTTCGTCGCCGACGAGGTGCTGGCCAAGCACGATGAGAACTACGTGCCCAAGGAAGTGGCCGACAAGATGGGCGATGCGCATCGCAAGCACGATGTGCCGGTCACGGCGCCCGAGGCGCGCTGAGTGCTTCCCGAATTCGGTCAGATCCTCCTGCTGTGCGCGCTGCTGGCCTCGCTGCTGCAGGGGGTGCTGCCGCTGGTGGGCGCGCAGCGTGGCAATGACGCATGGATGGCCGTTGCCCGCCCGGCGGCCTTTGCCCAGCTGGTGCTGCTGGCCGGCGCCTTCGCCGTACTGACGGCGGCTTTCGTGCAACAGGATTTCTCGGTGCGCTACGTCGCCGAGAACTCCAATTCGCTGCTGCCGTTGATCTACCGCTATTCGGCGGTGTGGGGGGCGCACGAAGGCTCGCTGCTGATGTGGGCGCTGGTGCTGGCGCTGTGGACCGGTGCAGTGGCGCTGTTTTCGCGCCACCTGCCGGCACCGGTACAGGCGCGCGTGCTGGCGGTGATGGGCGTGGTCAGCGTCGGCTTCCTCGCCTTCCTGATCTTCACCTCCAATCCGTTCCTGCGCTTGAACCCGGTGCCACTGGAAGGCCGTGACCTCAACCCGTTGCTGCAGGATCCGGGGCTGATCATCCATCCGCCGATGCTGTACCTGGGCTACGTCGGCTTTGCGGTGCCGTTCGCCTTCGCCGTGGCGGCACTGCTGGAAGGCCGTGTCGATGCACGCTGGCAACGCTGGACCCGGCCCTGGACCAATGTCGCCTGGGGCTTCCTCACGCTGGGCATCGCACTGGGCAGCTGGTGGGCGTATTACGAGCTGGGCTGGGGCGGCTGGTGGTTCTGGGACCCGGTCGAGAACGCCAGCTTCATGCCCTGGCTGGTCGGCGCGGCGCTGATCCATTCGCAGGCGGTCACCGAAAAGCGTGGCACCTTCGGCAGCTGGACGCTGCTGCTGGCCATCGCGGCGTTCGCGCTGTCGCTGCTGGGCACCTTCCTGGTCCGCTCCGGCGTGCTGACCAGCGTGCATTCGTTCGCGGCCGATCCCTCGCGTGGGCTGTTCATCCTGATCTTCCTGTCGGTGCTGGTGGGGGGCAGCCTGCTGCTGTATGCGCTGCGTGCGCCGCGGCTGGCCGTGGATGCCGGTGATCCGCGCCGTGGCTTCACCGCGACCTCGCGGGAAACCCTGCTGCTTGCCAACAACCTGCTGCTGGCCAGCGCCTGCGCGATGGTCCTGCTGGGCACCCTCTACCCACTGCTGGCCGATGCGCTGTCGCTGGGCAAGATCTCGGTGGGCCCACCGTACTTCGGCAGCCTGTTCCTGCTGCTGATGGCACCGATGGTGATGCTGCTGCCGTTCGGTCCGCTGGTGAAGTGGCAGCGCGACCAACCCTCGCGCGCACTGGCATTGCTGTTGCCATGGGCGGGGCTGGCTGTACTGCTTGGCGCCTGGGCCTGGTGGCAGGCGCCGCAGAATGGCTGGAAGGCCGGCATCGGCGTTGCGGCTGCGGCCTGGGTTGGGCTGGGCACCGCCCGGTTCGTCTGGCAGCGCCTGCGTGGCAATGGCCGCTTCACTGCCGAAATGCTTGGCATGATCGTCGCCCATGCCGGTGTCGCGGTGTTCCTGGCCGGCGCGCTGCTGGTGGAAGCATTGAACGTGCAGCGCGAAGTGGCGCTGTCGCCGGGCCAGCAGGTAGTGGTCGCCGGCCACGAAGTGCGCTTCGAGGGCGTGGACCACCGCGAAGGCCCCAATTTCATCGCTGATCGCGGCCATCTGCGGGTGCTGCGCGACGGTCGCGAGCTGGCCCTGCTGCATCCAGAGAAGCGCCAGTACGCCAGCGGCGGCCAGGTGATGACCGAAGCAGGCATCGATGCACGACTCAGCGGTGATGTCTACGTGGCATTGGGCGAGCCGCTGGGCAACAATGCATGGGCGGTACGGGTGCACATCAAGCCCTTCGTGCGCTGGATCTGGCTGGGCGCGCTGTTGATGGCCCTGGGCGGATTCATCACCGCTGCCGATCGCCGCTTTCGTCGTCCGTAGGAGTCCCCCATGTCCGAGTCACCCGCCCCACGCCCTTCCCGCCCGCTGCCGCCGGTAGCCATCGTGATCGGCGTCCTGTTCTTCTTCGGCCTGCTTGGCCTGATGATCTACGGGGTGATGAAATCGGGCGATCCGCAGCGCGACGTGCTGCCTTCGGCACTGATCGACAAGCCGGCGCCGGCGTTCGCGCTGCCGGTGCTGCATGACCCGCAGATGATCGTGCGCAGCGAGGAGCTGCGTGGCGCGCCGTACCTGCTCAACGTCTGGGGCAGCTGGTGCGCGGCCTGCCGTGAAGAACATCCGGTACTGACCCGCTTCGCCGAGAGCAAGCGCGTACGCGTGATCGGCTACAACTGGAAGGATGAACCGACCGACGCGCTGCACTGGCTGGAACAGCTGGGCAACCCGTTCATGGTCGTGTTGAGCGACATCGAAGGCCGCACCGCCATCGACTGGGGTGTGACGGCAGCACCGGAGACCTTCCTGGTCGATGGCAGTGGCATCGTGCGCTGGAAGTACAGCGGCGCGATGACCCAGCAGGTGGTCGATGAGAAGTTGATTCCGGCGCTGGAAAAGCTTGAAAAGGCCCAGGGCGATGCTGGCAATACCCTGCACGCCTCGCCGTAAGCGCATGCGCTGGCTGCTGCCGCTGCTGCTGGCGATGACCCTGGCGCTGCCAGACTCCGGCCTCGCCCAACAACCGGTGCATGATGCGCGGCCGCTGATGTTCCGCGATGCAGCCGAGGAGACGCGCTTCCACGACCTGGCTGCGCAGTTGCGCTGCGTGCAGTGCCAGAACCAGTCACTGGCCGATTCCAACGCGCAGATCGCGCAGGACCTGCGCCGCGAAGTGCTGCAGTTGATGCAGCAGGGCCTCGACGATGCGGCCATCAAGCAGTTCCTGGTCGCCCGCTATGGCGAGTTCGTGCTCTATCAACCGCCACTGCAACCGGGCACCTGGCTGCTGTGGGGCGGCCCGCTGCTGGTACTGGGTGGCGGCGCGCTGGTGGTGATGGGCATCGTCCGTCGCCGTAGTCGGCAGATGGATGCATCCGCTGCAGCGGACCCAACCGAGGGAGAGGACTGGTGACGCACTGGTTGCCGATGGTCGCCGCAGTGGCCGCTGCGCTGTTGGCGGCCGTGGTGCTGTGGCCGCTGCGCCAGCATGGCCGTCGCAGCTTCGTGCTGGGGGTGGTGGCACTGGGCGTGGCCGGTGCCTGCCTGTATCTGCTGGTCGGCAATCCCCGCGCCGCACAGGTGCAGCCTGCGCCTTCGGTCGCCACGTTGCGTGACGGTGTAGAGGCGCTGCAGCAGGCGCTGCAGCGTGACCCGCAACGCGCCGATGGCTGGGCGCTGCTGGGTCGTTCGCAGGCCGAGCTTGGCAATGCCGCCGCCGCGGCCGACGCCTTCAACCGCGCCGCAGCACTGGCACCGGACGAACCGGGCGTGCTGGTCGAGGCCGCGCAGGCACGCGCCCAGGCCGATCCTGGCAAGCAGTTCGATGACACCGCGCTGGCATGGCTGCAGCGCGCACGTACCTTGTCGCCCGACGCCGAACGCGCAAGCTGGCTGCTTGGCATTGCCCTGCGCCAGCGGGGCCGCAATGCCGAGGCCGCCGAACTCTGGAGCACGCTGCTGCCACGCCTGGAGCCGGGTGCCGCGCAGGCGCTGCAGGCACAGATCGCCATCGCCCGCGAGGCGGCCGGCCAGCCGTCGCACGCACCGGCCGCCGCCCCCGCGCTGCTGCAGGTACGGGTGCAGCTGCCCGCATCGTTGAAGGCGGGTAACTGGCCGGCCAGCACCCAGGTCTTCGTGCTGGCGCGCGCTGTGGGCGGCCCGCCGATGCCGGTGGCTGCACGCAAGCTGCCCCTGGCCGGCTTCCCTGCAACGGTCGGCCTCGGCGACGGCGACAGCCCGATGCCTACCGCACCGTTGTCGGCACATCGCGAAGTGGAAGTACTGGCGCGCATTTCGCGCAGCGGCAGCGCCAACCGCAGCGAAGACGACCTGCAGACCGCCCCGGTCAAGGTCAGCCTGCCGCATGACGGTGTGGTTGAGCTGCAGTTCCCGTAACGTACACGCGCCGCTGCGCTCGCCGGGCCATGCCCGGCGGATTCACGCTCAGCCCGTTGATGGAAACCAGCGTGTCGCCAGCTGTACACGCCGCCCCGCTAGAATGGCCGCATGACCGAATTCATTCCTCCGGGCACCCGCTTCCATGCCCTGCCCTCGCCCTTTCCGTGCAAACGCGGCGGTGTCCTGCACGGCGCGCACGTGGCCTACGAGACCTGGGGCGCGCTGGACGAAGAGGCCAGCAACGCGATCCTGATCGTCACCGGCCTGTCGCCGGATGCGCATGCCGCGGCCAACGAAGCCAACCCTGCGCCAGGCTGGTGGGAGGCCATGCTCGGCCCCGGCAAACCGATCGATACCGACCGCTGGTTCGTGGTGTGCGTCAACTCGCTGGGCAGCTGCAAGGGCTCCACCGGCCCTGCCTCGATCAATCCGGCCAACGGCGAGCTGTATCGCCTGGATTTCCCGGAACTGTCCATCGAAGACGGCGCACGCGCGGCGATCGACGTGGTGCGCGCACTGGGCATCGGACAACTCGCCTGCGTGATCGGCAATTCGATGGGCGGGATGACGGCGCTGGCGGTGTTGCTGCTGCACCCGGGCATCGCCCGCAGCCATATCAACATTTCCGGCAGCGCGCAGGCCCTGCCGTTCTCGATCGCCATCCGTTCGCTGCAGCGCGAAGCGATCCGCCTGGACCCGCGCTGGAACGGTGGCCACTACGACAATGAGGCATACCCGGAATCGGGCATGCGCATGGCACGCAAGCTGGGCGTGATCACCTACCGCTCGGCGCTGGAATGGGATGGCCGCTTCGGTCGCGTGCGGCTGGATTCAGACCAGACCGACGATGATCCATTCGGCCTGGAATTCCAGGTCGAGAGCTATCTGGAAGGCCATGCGCGCCGGTTCGTGCGTTTCTTCGACCCCAACTGCTATCTGTACCTGAGCCGCTCGATGGACTGGTTCGATCTGGCCGAGTATGGCGATGGCGATGTGCTGGCCGGACTGGCCAGCATCCGCGTCGGCAAGGCACTGGCGATCGGCGCCAACACCGACATCCTGTTCCCTGTACAGCAGCAGCAACAGGTCGCCGATGGCCTGCGCGCTGGTGGCGCGGACGCGCGTTTCATCGGCCTGGAATCGCCCCAGGGTCATGACGCGTTCCTGGTCGACTTCGAACGTTTCGGCCCGGCCGTGCGCGGCTTCCTCGACGAACTGTAGTGGCGTGGCGGCGCAATCTCGCACTGGCCGCGTTCGGTGCGTTGATCGGCTTGACCGCAACCGGCGTGTTTCCGCTCTGGCTGGGCGCATGGTGCGTGCTGGCCAGTGCGGTGTCGTTCGGCCTGTATGGGCACGACAAGCGCGCAGCGCAGCGAAAACAGCAGAGGACGCCCGAACGCACGCTGCAGCTGCTGGCCTTTGCCGGCGGCTGGCCCGGCGCGCTGCTCGGCCAGGCGCTGTTCCGCCATAAACATCGCAAGGCGCCGTTCCAGTGGGTGTTCTGGTTATGCGTGCTGGCCAACGTGGCCTCGATCGCGGTGATGCTGCGCGCGTTTTCGCGGTAGCTGCCCTGTAGATCCACGCCACGCGTGGATATGCCGACCAAGGTCGGCATCTACCGAAGCGGTTCGCGGACCAGCACCCCGTCCACCAACCGGTACTGCACATCCACCACACCCGCGGGCAGGTCATCGTGGGTGATCATCAGCAGGCTGCGCCCTTCCAGCAGTGCTGGCAGGTCCTGCAGCAGCGCGCGCGCGGTATCCACGTCCAGGCCTTCGGTGGGCTCATCCACCAGCAGGATCGGCGCATTGCGCAGCAGCGCGCGGGCCAGCGCCAGGCGACGCGCCTGGCCGGCCGACATCGTTGCGCCGTTCTCGCCCACCCACGCCTGCAGGCCGCCGTTGCGCTCGGCCCATTCACCCAGCCGTACCCGTTGCAGCACCGCCCACAACGCTTCGTCGCTGGCCTCGGGATCGCCCAGCCGCAGGTTCGCGGCCACGCTGCCGGCAAACACCGGCGCGTTCTGCGGCAGCCACGCCAGGTGCCGGTGCCAGTCGGCCTGGGCGACATCGCGCAGGTCCTGGCCACCGTAGGTCAGCCGCCCCTGCTGCGGATCCCACAGCCGCAGCAGCAGGCTCGACAAGGTGGTCTTGCCGCTGCCGCTGTCGCCACGGATGGCGATGCGCTCGCCCGGTGCCAGCGTCAGCTGCAGGCCACGCAGCACCGGCCGTGCGGCGCCCGGCCACTGGAAGTGCACATCGTCCCAATGCACGGTCGCCGCCGGCGCCAGCGGCTGCGACGACACCGGCTCCTGCACCGAAGGTGCCTGCTCGACGATGCCCTGCAGGCGCGCGGCCGCAATGCGGCCCGATTGCAGCGACTGCCAGGCCAGGCCCATGCCCGCCCACAGTTCGATCATCGCCACGGTCAGGAACACCAGCCCGGCGGCCATTTCCGGCGCGATGCGCTGTTGTTCGGCCGCATGCAGCGCCAGTGCCAGCATCGCTACCAGGCCGAGCCCGGCCAGCACACCATGCAGCGTTGATGCAGCGATCAGCCGCAGGCGTCGACGACGATCGCGCGAGGCCACCTGCTTGGCCGCCACCCGCACCTTCAACTGCCAGGCATTGCCAGCGTTGAGCGCGGCCAGATCAGCCGCCCCTTCCAGCCCCTCGAATGCCGCCGTGCGCAACGCTGCGCGATGTGCGGCGCGGTCGGCCTCTTCGCTGTCATGGCCCCTCACGCCCAGCCACGGCACGCCAATGCCGATCAGCAACGCCAGTACCGCCAGCAGCACCGCTGCCGATGGCAGGATCAACGCTGCCGAGCCCACGCCCACCAACGTCAACGCGCCCAGCGCCAGCAACGGGCCGATGGCACGCACCAGCAGGCCATCGATTTCGCCGATGTCACCCAGCAGCCGCGCCAGCAGATCGCCGGTGCGGGTTGCGCCCAACCGTGCCGGAGCCAGTGGCAGCGCGCGGCGGAAGAACCATACGCGCAGGTCGCGGGCGATGCGCAGGGTGGCGTCATGCCCCACCAGCTTTTCGAAGTAGCGCGATGCGATGCGCGCCATGGTCAGGCCGCGGATGCCGGCCGACGGAGTGAAGAAATTGAAGCCCTGGCCAAGGCCCGCTGCACCGGCCAGCGCTGCAGCAGTGAGGAAGCCACCAGACAGGCCCAGCAGGGCGGTGCCGGCCAGCATCGTGGTCCACAGCAGCAGCACTGCCAGCAGCAGGCGCGGGCGATGACGCAGGAATACCGTGCGCAGCGAATCGGCAGAGCGGCTCATGCGCGTACCGCCTGCGCCGGCTCAACCAGGCGTCCTTCGGGCAACAGCAGGCAGCGGTCGGCCCAGGCGATCACCGCCGGGCTGTGGGTGGCCACCACCACGCTGCGTCCGCGCGCATAGGCGGCCAGGCTGCGCAGCAGCGCTGCTTCGGTTTCGGCATCGAGAAACGCGGTCGGCTCGTCCAGCAGCAGCACCTGCGGATCGCGCAGCAGCAGGCGCGCCAGGCCGATGCGACGTGCTTCGCCACCGGACAGGCCAAAGCCGCGCTCGCCGATCAGCGTATCCAGCCCCTGCGGCAGGCGCTGTGCGAACTGCAGCACCTGGGCGGCTTCGGCAACGGCGCGCAGGCGCGCGTCGCTGGCACCGGGATCGGCCAGGCGCAGGTTCTCGGCGATGGTGCCGTGGAACAGATAGGGGCGCTGGCTGGCATAGGCCACCTGCAGCCCCGGCCGCAACTGCACCCGGCCAGCACGCGGCGGCAGCCAACCGGCCAGCGCTTCCAGCAACGTGCTCTTGCCGCTGCCACTGGGGCCGACCAGGGCCAGACGCTGGCCCGGTTCCAGCTGCAGGTCCAGGTTCTGCAGCACATCGTGCGCAGCGCCCAACGGACGCAATACCAGACCGTGCGCCTGCAGTGGCGGCAACGCGGCCTCGGCAGGCTCCGGCGTCAGCGGCACAGTGCCGTCGATTGTGCTGGCCTCCTCTTCCGGCAGCGCCTGCAGCAGGCGCTCCACCTCGGCGGCGGCGGCCAGTGCATTGGCGCGGTCGTGATAGTGCGCGGCCAGGCGCCGCAACGGTGCGTAGAACTCCGGTGCCAGCAGCAGGCAGAACAGGCCCGCCCCCAGCGTCGGCACGGTCGCATGCAGCGACATCAGGCCCAGATAGCTCAGGCCCAGATACAACGCGACCATCGCCACGCTGACCGAGGCAAAGAATTCCAGCACGGTGGACGACAGGAAGGCGATGCGCAGCACCTTCATCGTGCGCACGCGCACACCTTCTGCCGCGGCCTCGATGCCGGCCAGTTCGGCTTCCCCACGGCCATACAGGCGCAGCAGGCCCAGGCCCTTGATGCGATCGGCGAAGTGCCCGCTCATCCGCGCCAGCTCGCCCAGCTGCGCGCGCCCGGCGGCTTCGGCGCCCCAGCCCACCAGCATCATGAAAAACGGCACCAGCGGTGCAGTGAACAGCAGGATCAGTGCAACCACCCAATCGACCCAGGCCACAGCAGCCAGGATCAACAACGGCACCACCACCACTTCGGTACGCACCGGCAGGAAACCACTGTAGTAGTTCTCGATCGCATCGCCGTGATGCAGCATCAACTCGCCCAGTTCACCGGTACGGCGCTGCCGAAGCCACAATGGGCCGTGCCCGAGCAGACGCGCGAAGACACGCTCGCGCAGGGACAGGCGTGCGGCATCGGCAACGTCACCGGCCGCAGCCTGGGTGGCACTGCCCAGCAGGGTGCGCACGACAAGGATCACCGCCAACGCGGCCAGCACCGGCAGGCCCTGGGCCAGCGGCACGCGCTCGACCAGCACCTGCTGCACCAGCCAGGCGATGGCGGCAGCTTGAGCGATCAACAGCGCACCGGACACGCTGATGCACAGCGACGCCAGCCGCTGCCGCCCCTTCGCGGCACGGGCCAGATCGGCCAGCCAGGCGGTACGCACACGCCGCAGGCGGGTCGATTCTTCATCCCGATCAGGGGCGTCAGCGGTCGGTTCGGCAGCGCTCAAGGCTCTTCACAGGCAGCAGGGGGATGGACGGCATTGTAGGCGCAGGCAACAGCCTTCCCCTGCGGCCGGCGGTCGCAGTCTTCATCGGGTTGGCATACGATCCTCCTGAATACCTGTTCATACATTGATCTGGATCAAGGCTGTTTGAAGTAGTCGGTCACATCATTCACCCCGTAGACCACCCTTCCCGCCACCTGCAACGGCACTATCCAACGAGGTAGCCAGGCCATGATTGATCAGACAGTCGTAGAACTGTCGCGGCTGCAATTCGCTCTGACCGCGATGTACCACTTCCTATTCGTACCGCTCACGCTTGGCCTGTCCTTCATGGTGGCCATCATGGAAAGCGTGTACGTCATGACCCGCAAGCAGGTCTGGCGGCAGATGACCCTGTTCTGGGGCACCCTGTTCGGCATCAACTTCGCCATCGGCGTGGCCACCGGCCTGGTGATGGAGTTCCAGTTCGGCATGAACTGGTCGTACTACAGCCATTACGTGGGTGACATCTTCGGTGCGCCGCTGGCCATCGAAGGCCTGATGGCGTTCTTCCTGGAAGCGACCTTCATCGGCCTGTTCTTCTTCGGCTGGAAGCGCCTGAGCCCGGTCAAGCACCTCACCGTAACCTGGCTGATGGCGCTGGGCACCAACCTGTCGGCGGTGTGGATCCTGATCGCCAACGGCTGGATGCAGAACCCGACCGGTGCGGTGTTCAACCCGGAAACCATGCGCATGGAAGTGGTCGACTTCGCCGCGGTGCTGCTGAACCCGGTGGCGCAGGCCAAGTTCGTGCACACCGTCAGTGCCGGTTACGTGACCGGTGCGATCTTCGTGATGTCCATCAGCGCCCTGTACCTGCTGCGCAACAAGCACAGGGACATGGCCCGCCGTTCGTTCGCGGTCGCCGCGGCCTTCGGCCTGCTGTCCTCGCTGTCGGTGGTGGTGCTGGGTGACGAGAGCGGCTATGCCGCCAGCGAGCACCAGAAGATGAAGCTGGCGGCGATCGAAGCGATGTGGGAGACCGAGCGTGCGCCGGCCGACTTCACCGCCTTCGGCATTCCCAACCAGGACACCCACACCAACGACTACGCGATCAAGATCCCATACCTGATGGGCCTGATCGCCACCCGTTCGCTGGACCAGCCGATTCCGGGCATCCTGGAGCTGGTGGAGCGTGCGGAGCACCGCATCCGCGGTGGCCAGATCGCCTATGGCGCACTGGAACGGGTGAAGAAGGACAAGACCGATCTTGCAGCGCGTGAAATGTTCGATCGCCATTGGCAGGACCTCGGCCATGGCCTGCTGCTGAAGCGTTACCGCGAGGACATCCTCAACGCGACGCCGGAGGAAATCTCCAAGGCCGCGATGGATACCGTACCGCGCGTGGCGCCGCTGTTCTGGACCYTCCGCATCATGGCCGGGTTGGGCTTCTACCTGATCGCCTTCTTCGCGCTGGCCTTCTACTTCTCGTGCCGCAACAACTTCCAGGACAAGCGCTGGTTCCTGAAGCTGGCCGTGTGGAGCCTGCCGGCGCCGTGGATCGCGATCGAATGCGGTTGGTTCGTGGCCGAGTACGGCCGCCAGCCGTGGGCGGTGGATGGCGTGCTGCCCACGTTCTACGCGGCATCGGGCCTGGCACTGCATGAAATCCTGACCACGCTGGCGGTGTTCACCAGCCTGTACACGGTGCTGCTGATCATCGAAATCAAGCTGATGCTGAAGGCGGTCCGCAAGGGCCCGGACGACATCCTGCCGACGCTGCAGGCCGACATCCGCCCTGTTTCCCCCAATGCCGTTGCCCCCGGCCAGGCCTGAGGCAGGAGAATCCAGATGGAATTCATTGCACTTGATTACACCACGCTCCGCGTGATCTGGTGGCTGCTGCTCGGCATCCTGCTGGTCGGCTGGGCCGTCATGGATGGTTTCGACCTCGGCGTCGGCACGCTGCTGCCGTTCGTGGCAAAGACCGATGAAGAACGCCGGCTGGTGATCAACACCGTCGGCCCGGTCTGGGAAGGCAACCAGGTCTGGTTGGTGCTGGGTGGCGGCGCGATCTTCGCCGCATGGCCGCCGCTGTACGCGGTCAGCTTCTCCGGCTTCTACCTGGCGGTGTTTGCGATGCTGTTCGGGTTGATCCTGCGCCCGGTCGGCTTCAAGTACCGCAGCAAGCTGCCGTCCAAGCGCTGGCGCGACAACTGGGACCGCGTGCTGTTCGTCGGTGGCCTGCTGCCGGGCCTGATTGCCGGCGTCGCGGTGGGCAACGTACTGCTGGGTGTGCCGTTCCACTTCGATGACACCCTGCGCGTGACCTACACCGGTTCGTTCTTCGGCCTGCTCACACCGTTCGCGCTCATCGCCGGCCTGATCAGCGTGGCCATGCTGGTGTCGCACGGTGCGGCCATGCTGGTGCTGAAGACCGACGGCCCGGTGGCCGAACGTGCAGCGCGCTATGGCAGCATCGCCGCCATCATCAGCTTCGTGCTGTTCGCCGCTGCCGGCGCCTGGGTGGCCTTCGGCCTGCCGGGCTACCAGATCACTTCGCAGGTGGTGACCGACGGGCCGACCAATCCGCTGCTGAAGACCGCCGAACTGGGGTCCGCCGCAGGTGGCTGGCTGCGCAACTACAGCAGCATGCCGGCAACGCTGGTGTTCCCGGTGCTGGGCCTGCTGGGTGCGCTTGCCAGCGCGGTGCTGCTGCGCGCGCGTCGTGGCGGCCTGGCCTTCATCGCCTCGGGCGCGTCCATTGCCGGCATCATCCTCACCGTCGGCTTTGCGATCTTCCCGTTCCTGCTGCCGTCCTCCAGCCAGCCCACCTCCAGCCTGACCGTCTGGGACAGTTCGTCCAGCCACCTCACGCTGTGGGTCATGCTGCTGGCCACGGCCATCTTCCTGCCGATCATCCTCGCCTACACCACCTGGGTGTACCGCGTGCTGAAGGGCAAGACGACGGTCGAGGACATGGACGACAACCCCAACGCGTACTGATTGCCCGTGTGCCGGCCCAGGGTCGGCACACCCCTCGCACACAGGAGATTGACCATGTGGTATTTCGCTTGGATTCTCGGCGCCGGCCTGGCTTCGGTCGTGGCCATCCTCAACGGGATGTGGTTCGAAGCGCGCGAAAGCGCCCGCGCCGACAAGGAAGTGCGTTGAAACTGTAAAAAAGGGTTGCCGATACGGCCTTCACACCGTATTCTTGGCGGCTCCTTCGGGGTGTAGCTCAGTCTGGTAGAGCGCTACGTTCGGGACGTAGAGGTCGCAGGTTCGAATCCTGTCTCCCCGACCACTTCGGTGGTCGCATTGAAGCCTGGTGAAGTCTTCCAGGCTTTTTTGTTCCCGCAGGAGTCGCTGCCACGGCAGCGAAGCAGAACGGTCTTCCCCCTTGCCGCCATCGGGGGAAATGGCTAGAATAGGCGGCTCCCTTCGGGGTGTAGCTCAGTCTGGTAGAGCGCTACGTTCGGGACGTAGAGGTCGCAGGTTCGAATCCTGTCTCCCCGACCACTCCGGTGGTCACCAAGAAGCCTGGAAGACATCAGTGTCCTCCGGGTTTTTTTGTACCTGGAATCCGGGACACCCGGCTACGCCGCCATCAGCACATGCCGCCGGGGACCCGACCCGGCCCGGCCACGTACAATGGCCGCCACTCCCCCACCTGCCACACCGGCCGCGCCCGGTGCGGGCGCTGCACGCCATTCTGCATGGCGTGCGCCACCTGCAAGGAACACCGCATGACCTCGCCCACCTCCCCTTCGCCATCACTGCTGCACGGGCGCGTGCTGGCGTTCGTCGCGATCCTGCTGGCGGCGGTCAACCTGCGTACCGCCGTCACCTCCATCACCCCGTTGCTGGACGTGCTGGGCCAGCAGTTCGGCTTCGGCACCACCATGACCGGCGTACTGGGCATGCTGCCGACCGCGTCGTTCGCTCTGTTCGGCGTCGCCACCCCGGCGCTGGCACGACGCCTGGGCCTTGAGCGCACCACCCTGCTGGCGATGCTGATGGCTGCCGCCGGCCTGCTGCTGCGCTCCAGCGCCGGCAATGTCGGCACCCTGCTGCTGGGCTCGGTGATCGCACTGGCGGGCATGGGCATCGGCAACGTGGTGGTGCCGCCGTTGGTGAAGCGCTACTTCGCCAACAAGGTCGGCACCATGAGCACGCTGTACATCAGCGTGCTGCAGCTGGGCACGATGATGCCGGCGCTGTTGGCGGTGCCGGTGGCCAACGCCGCAGGCTGGCGGGTGTCGCTGGGCATGTGGGCGCTGCTGGCGCTGGCTGCGACCCTGCCATGGATGCTGCTGGCACGCAGTGCGCCCAGGCCGGTGCTGGACAGCAGCGATCCCACCGCGCAGCCGCACGGCAAGGTCTGGCGTACCTCGTTGGGCTGGAGCATGACGCTGATGTTCGGCATGACCTCGCTGATGACCTATTCGATGTTCACCTGGCTGCCGCGCATCGTGGTCGAAGCCGGCGCCACGCCCGCCTTCGGCGGGGTGATGGTCGCGGTGTTTTCGGCACTGGGCCTGCTGCCATCGCTGGTGATCCCATCGCTGGCGGTGCGCCTGCAGAATCCCTTCCCGCTGGTGCTGATCGGCTTCTCCGCCTTCGTCATCGCCTTCGCCGGCCTGCTGTTCGCCCCGATGAAGGCGCCGTTGCTGTGGGCCTGCCTGCTGGGCGTCGGGCCGTCCACGTTCCCGCTGGCGCTGACCCTGATCAATCTGCGCACGCGCACCCCCACCGGTTCGGCGGCCCTGTCCGGCTTCATGCAGGGCGTGGGCTACAGCTTCAGCTGCCTGGGCCCGTTCCTGGTCGGCTGGCTGCATACCGTCAGCGAGGGCTGGACCCTGCCCTTCGCCTTCCTGTTCGGCTGCGCACTGCTGATGCTGTGCGCCTCGTGGGTGGCCTGCAAGCCGCGCAAGCTGGAAGACCTGTGGTGACCGGACCGGCGGGCTGACGCCCGCCGCCGTGAAGCTGGACCCACACACCCCACTACCGCGATCTACACACCGCCGCCGCAGCAGGTGACGTAGCGTGTCCGAAGCTGACCCGTTATGCGTCCAGAACTGGCCTTGCCAGCAGGATCGCCCCACAGGGCGGCCCCTGGCTGTCCCGTGCCGTTCCAGTGGACGGCAGAAAAGTGTATGCGCGACAACGCGTTGCGACAGGGCTGGCCGGTCATCCAAGGACTCTCCGTCAACAAGGTACGGATAGGAAGTAGGCGCTTTGGCAGAGCGTCAGCTATAGTTGGCATGTGATGTGCGTCACACTTTTGAGCACATCGTTCAGCAATGGATGCTTAGGGGGGTCTCATGGTTGTTCATCGTCCGCTGGCGCTGTGCGTCGGCCTGGCCTGCGCCACTTTGGCGTGCTGGGCCCACGCGGCCTCGCCGCCCACCGTCATCACGCGCGCCGACCGGCTCGCCGAGATCGGGCACTACCGTGACCAGGCACGCTGGGTCGATGCACTGGCAGCGATCGAGCGGGCGCAGCTGCGCGAGCCCAACGACGACCTGCTGTACAAGCTGCAGGTCCTGACCCTGGGCGACATCGGCAACGCCCATCGCGCCTGGCGGCTTTACCAGGCCCGGCCCAACCTGTTCGACCAGGACCAGAAAGCGCGGCTGGAGGCCAACTACGTGGCCAAGCTGGTCAACTGGAGCCTGGCCTACGGGGAAAGCGAAGACACCCGGCTGGACGAGGCCGAGGCTTCGCTGGCGGAAATGGAGCAGTACGTCGAGCGCGATGGCACAACGCAGGCGCAGGCGCCGCTGCGTATCCGCATGGACCGGCTGATCCTGCTCAACCGCCTGGCCCGTCACGCGCAGGTGCGCGACGAGGCGCGGGCGCTGCAGCGCGAAGGCCATGCCCTGCCCGATTACGTGCTGCCAGCCGTAGGCGACTCGCTGATGGCCACCCAGAACCCGGAGGAGGCCATTCCCTTGCTGGAGGCCGCCGCAAAGAACGATCCCTCACGCTTCGAGACACGCTCGGAGCTGGCCTATGCCTATCTGGAAACAGAGCAGGCGGAGAAGGCGGTGGGCTACCTGCAGGCCTGGCAGAAGGACGAACCGGCCTGGCGCTGGGGCGGCGGCAAGACCCCCTTCCAGAACTGGGCGCGTTACGAGGCCGACCTGAACCTGGGGATGGTGCGGGCCTACAGCGGCGACCTGCCCACGGCCCAGCGCGAACTGGAAGCCCTGGTCGAGGTCGGCCCGGGCAATGGCAGCCTGCAGACTTCACTGGGCAGCGTCTACCAGATGCGCGGCTGGCCACGGCGGGCACTTGAGCGCCACCAGATGGCCTATACGCTGGACCCGCGTGACATCGCGCCGCGCCTGGGCATGTACGAATCCTACGTGCAGCTGCAACGCGACGACCTGGCGCGGCCGCTGCATGACGACCTGCTGGCACGCTATCCAAGCCAGCCGGCGGTGCAACGCATGGACCGTGACTGGCGCGCCCATCGCGGCTGGCAGCTGCTGGCCAAGGTCGAGGGTGGCCGCAGTTCCGGCGGTGGCGGCACCTCACCGCTGGGCAACGACGACCTGCACTACGGCGTGGAAGTGGCCTCGCCGGTTCTCAACGACCGCTGGCGCCTGTTTGCCTTCGCCGACCGCCGTTCGGTCAGCTTCCAGGACCAGGACATCGACCCGCTGTGGATCGGTGCCGGCGTGCGCTACCGGTTCGACCGCCTTGATGCCGAGGCAGCGGTGATGCGCCCCAACGACAGCATCGGCGACACCGGCCTGCGCGGCGGCTTCGGCTGGCAGTTCAATGATCGCTGGCACGCCGGCGTGACCGCTGCCCGCAATGATCCGGAAGCCTCGATGCAGGCACGCGTGGCCGGCATCACCGCTGACAGCGTTGCGGTTGCAGTGGACTACACGCGCAACGAGCGCACCCACTGGAGCTTCGGTGGCAGCCAGTTCCGTTACGACGATGGCAACCGCCGCGATACGCTGAACAGTGCGATCGAACAACGGCTGTTGACCCGCCCGCGCCTGTTGATCGATGGCGTGGGCAGCGTCTACACCAGCCGTGGCAGCCGCGACGATGCACCCTACTTCAACCCCTCGCGGGATCGCTCGGTGGAAGTGGGCCTGCGCATCGATCAACAGCTGTGGCGCCATTACGAGCGCCACTTCCGCCATCGCCTGACGGTCTCGGTGGGCAACTACTGGCAGGAAGGTTTTGGCAGTTCAATCATTCCGACCGTGGCCTATCGCCACGAATGGCAGTTCGATCAAGGGCGGATCCTCGAGTACGGCGTGAGTTGGTCGCGGCCGGTCTACGACGGCCAACGTGAACGACATATCGGCTTCGATGCCGCGCTGCGCTGGGGAGAATGAGATGGAACGGATGCTTCGCAACCTGACGACCGTACTGCTGCTGGCGCTGCTGGCCCTCGCCCTGCCTGCCGCAGCCCAGCGCGCCAGCTCGGCCGCGGAACTGGACGCGGCCGACAACGGCCTGCTGGTCCTCAGCTACCACGACGTGCGCGATGATGTGCTGGAAAAATCCGACGGCGACGCCTACGCGGTCAGCACGCAGAACTTCGCCGCACACCTGGACTGGCTGTCCGCGCATGGCTATCACCCGGTCTCGCTGTCACAGCTGATCAAGGCCTCGCGCGGCGAAGCAACGCTGCCGCCGCGACCGGTGCTGCTGACCTTCGACGACGGCCTGCGCAGCGTGTACAGCCGCGTCTATCCGCTGCTGCGCGCGTACAACTATCCGGCGCTGGTGGCGGTGATCACCGACTACGTGGACATGGCACCGGGCCGCACCATCGACTACGGCTACCGTCCCTTCGGCCATGACGACTTCCTGACCTGGGACCAGCTGCGCGAGATGCAGGCCAGCGGCCTGATCGAACTGGCCAGCCATACCGACAACCTGCACCACGGCGTGCAGTCCAACCCGCAGGGCAACCAGACCCCGGCGGTGATCACCCGCATCTACGACCCCAAGGCGCAGCGCTATGAAAGCGCGCAGGAGTACGAGAAGCGCCTGCGCGACGATCTCGGCCGCAGCGTACAGCGCATCGAGAAGGAGCTGGGTGTACGCCCGAAAGCGATCGTCTGGCCGTATGCCGCCTACAACCAGTTGAGCAACGACATCGCCGAGCAGCTGGGCATGCCGGTGTCCTTCGACCTGGAAGGTCGCAGCACGCCGGTGACGGCCGACCTGCATGGCCTGGCACGCCTGCTGGTGACCAGCAATCCGAACATCACCTCGCTGGCCTTCGAGCTGCGCCGCAACGTCAATCTGGACGGCACCCGTGCACTGCAGATCGATATGGACTCGGTCTACGACAGCGACCCTGCACAGCAGGCGCGCAACCTGGATGCGCTGATCGAGCGGGTGAAGCGGATCGGCCCGACCCATGTCTACCTGCAGGCCTTCGCCGATCCGGACGGCAACAACACCGCCGATGCCCTGTACTTCCCGAACCGCCACCTGCCGATGCGCGCGGACCTGTTCAACCGCGTCGCCTGGCAGCTGAAAACCCGTGCCGGGGTGAAGGTGTATGCGTGGTTGCCGGTGCTGGGCTATGAACTGCCCGACGCTGCGCAGCGTGCGGCGCTGGGCATCCAGAGCCCGGAACGCGATGGCATGTACCGCCTGGATTTCACCAAGCCGCAGGCACGACAGATCATCAAGGACATCTACGAAGACCTGGCGATCAATTCGTATTTCGAAGGCCTGCTGTTCCACGATGACGGCTACGTGCGCGATACCGAACTTGCCCAGCTGCCGCAGGAAGGCAGCGACGGCGGCCGCACCCAGGCGCTGATTGATTTCACCCTGGAACTGCGTGACAGCGCACAACGCTGGCGCCCCAAGCTGGGCACCGTGCGCAACCTGTACGCGCAGCCGGTGCTGGAGCCGCAGAGCGCGGCGTGGTTCGCCCAGCGCCTGGACCTGTTTAACAAGGCTTACGACCGTACCGCGCTGATGGCGATGCCGTGGATGGAAGGCAGCCGCCGCCCGCAGCGTTGGCTGGACAAGCTGGTGGTGGCCGTGCGTGCGCACGACCCCGAGCTGAAGCACACGATGTTCGAGCTGCAGACCGTGGACTGGCGCACGCAGCGGCCGATCAGCGGCGAACAGCTGCGCGCGCAGATCCGCCGCCTGCAGGCACAGGGCGTGCGCCATTTCGCGTGGTACCCGGACGATTTCATCGCCGACAAGCCGTCGACCCAGGATGCACGCGCGGCGATGTCCGCGCGCAACTTCCCGTATCCGGAGAAGTGACGTGGACATGAATCCGTGGCTCAACGCCATGTTCCAGTTCGCCTTCTTCTACCCCATGGTGATGGCGTTCTTCTGGATGTCCGGGGGCCTGTACTACTTCTTCCGCCGTGAGCGGAAGTCGCGGCCGCGCAACGATCCACCACCGATGGCGGAGTATCCGTTCGCCAGCCTGCTGATCCCGTGCCACAACGAATCGGCGAACCTGGACGACACCCTCGGCGCGGCATTGGCCCAGCGCTATCCGGACTTTGAGGTGATCGCCATCAACGATGGCAGCACCGACGACACCGGCACCCGCCTGGACGCGCTTGCAGAGCTTCATCCGCGCCTGCGCGTGGTCCACCTGGACCGCAACCTGGGCAAGGCCAACGCGTTGCGCATGGGCGCGCTGGCCGCGAGATCGGAGTACCTGGTGTGCATCGATGGTGATGCCATGCTGGAAGAGTTCGCCATGCACTGGATGGTCTGGCACCTGACCAGCGGCCCACGCGTGGGTGCGGTGACCGGCAACCCGCGCATCCGCAACCGCTCCACCCTGCTCGGCCGCCTGCAGGTGGCGGAGTTCTCCTCGATCATCGGCATGATCAAGCGCGCCCAACGCGTGTACGGCCGCATCTTCACCGTGTCCGGCGTCATTGCCGCGTTCCGTCGCACCGCCCTGCATCGCATCGGCTACTGGGCCGATGACATGGTCACCGAGGACATCGACATCAGCTGGCGGCTGCAGCTGGATCATTGGGACATCCGTTACGAGCCCAATGCGCTGTGCTTCATCCTGATGCCGGAAACGCTGAAGGGCCTGTGGCGGCAGCGACTGCGCTGGGCACAGGGCGGCGTGGAAGTCCTGTTGCGCCACGGCTCCTCGTTGTTCAGCTGGCGCAAGCGGCGGATGTGGGGCGTGCTGCTGGAATACATCCTCAGCGTGCTGTGGGCCTACACCATGCTGGTGATCATCCTGCTGTGGGCAGTGGGCAAGTTCATCCCGATGCCGCCGTCGCTGTACATCGACACGTTGCTGCCGCAATGGCATGGCGTGATCCTGGCCCTGGTCTGCCTGCTGCAGTTCGCCAGCAGCCTGATCATCGACAGGCGTTACGAAACGCATATCGGCCGCAACTATTTCTGGGTCATCTGGTACCCGATGGCGTACTGGTTGATCAGCCTGTTCACCACGCTGGTGGCGCTGCCGAAGACCCTTCTCCGGCGGCGTGGCAAGCGAGCCACCTGGGTCAGCCCAGACAGAGGTATCCGATGAACGCACATCGCCAGAGGACTGCCAGGACGCCGTCCAACCGCTTCGACTCGCGCCTGATCCAGAAGCCGCTCAAGCAGCCCCGCCTGCAGCGCACCGCCTGGGGCTTTGTGACCCTGGCATTCTGGGGGTTCTACTTCTACCTGTGGGCACCGCTGGTCACGCTGGTGTCCTGGTTGCTCGGTGGGCAGCTGGCGTGGCTGCAGCTGTACGAGCGCAAGCAGCATCTGGACCCGTTCGTGATCATCGCCCTGCCGGTGATCCTGGCGTGCTGTGCGCTGCTGCTGATCGCCTGGGCCGAGTACAACCGCTACCGCTTCTCCGGCAAGGAACGGCGCGGCCCGCACGAGGACGCAAGTCGTGCGGAGATCGCCCATTCGCTGGGTGCCAGCGATCAGCTTGCCGAACAGATGTTCGGTGCCAAGGCCATCACCCTGCACATGGATGAGCATGCACGGCCGCTGGGCATGACCGCGCAGCTGTTGAGGTAACGGGGGTTCGGCCGGGCGGCGCCCGGCACCCGCAGAGGCAGCGGCCAAGGCAACAGCAACAGCTGGCATTCCGTGGGAGGCGGGGCGGTGTCGGATTGCGGGGACGCCGCAAGTACGTCCTTGTAGGCTTGGCAGCCGCATCCATGCGGCTGACACCCCGCAATCCGACACCCATCCCGACAGATTGCGGAGATCTGTCGAAGGCGGGGTGGGTCCGGTTGCGGGGGCGTGAGCGCCATGGATGGCGCGACCGAGCTTACAGGGACGTACTTGCAGCGTCCCCCGCAACCGGACCCACCCCGCCTTCCCGCAGGAACCCCGCTGTTGCCGTTGCCGTTGCATTTGCGGTTGCTTCGGCTGTTGCCGCGGCCTCTGCGGGTGCCGGGCGCAGCCCGGCTGTGACCCTACCTTCGGACCTGGCCTTCGCCGCGCACCACGAACCGTTCGACTGTCAGCGCTTCCAGCCCCATCGGGCCATAGGCGTGCAGGCGCGTGGTGGAGATGCCGATCTCGCTGCCGAGGCCAAGCTGGCCACCATCGGAAAAACGCGAAGACGCGTTGACCATCACCACCGCCGAGCGCAATGCGCTGACGAAACGCTCGGCACTGGCTACGTCTTCAGTGGCGATCACTTCGGTGTGGTCGGAGGTATAGGTACGGATGTGCGCGATCGCTGCATCAAGATCGTCGACCACGCGGACCGCCAGTACCAGATCAAGGAATTCGGCGGCATAGTCGTCTTCGCTGGCCGCGGTGCTCCCCGGCAGCAATGGCTGCGCGCGCTCGTCTGCGCGCAGCTGCACGCCACGTTCGGCCAGCGCCTGTGCAGCACGCGGCAGGAACGCTGCGGCAATGCCCCGGTGCACCAGCAGGGTTTCCAGTGAATTGCACGCGGACGGGCGACTGCACTTGCCGTCCACCAGCAGATCGACTGACTTGTCGAGATCGGCACTGGCATCGACGAACAGGTGGCAGACGCCCTTGTAGTGCTTGATCACCGGCACCCGTGCGTGCTCGGCGACGAAGCGGATCAGGCCTTCGCCACCGCGCGGGATGGCCAGGTCGATCAGTTCGTGCAGCTGCAGCAGTTCCAGCATTGCTTCGCGACGCAGGTCGGTCAGCACCGTCACAGCGGCAGGGGGCACGCCGTTGGCCTTCAATGCCCCCGCCAACGCCTGGGCGATGGCGGTATTGGAATGGATCGCCTCCGAGCCGCCACGCAGGATCACGCCGTTGCCCGCCTTCAGGCACAGCGCGGCGGCTTCGGCGGTCACGTTCGGGCGAGCTTCGTAGATCATCGCGATCACTCCCAGCGGCACGCGCACCTTCTGTACGCGGATGCCGTTCGGACGCACGTCGTCGCGGGTCACCTGCCCGACCGGGTCCGGCAGGCCGGCCACCTCGCGCACGGCGTCGGCCATCGCCAGCAGGCGCGCCGGGTCAAGTGCCAGGCGGTCGAGCATCGCGCTGCCCACACCTTTTTCGCGGGCGGCGGCCAGGTCGCGTGCATTGCCTGCAAGAATCTGTCCGGCATTGACCTCCAGCGCCTGCGCCATCGCCTGCAGCAGTGCCCTGCGCGCATCGCTGTCCAGGCCGGCAACCACCTGGGCCGCGTCGCGGCAGGCACGGGCCTGCGATTCGATCTCACTCATCGGCATATCCTGCAGTAGGTTCATGGCAGCACCAGATCGTCGCGATGGACGACGGTACCGCCGTAGTTGTAGCCGAGCACGGTCTGGATGTCGCGGGTGTGGCGGCCGGCAATGCGGCGCACGTCATCGGCGGCGTACTGGCTCACTCCACGGGCCACGCACACCCGGCCGGCGTCGGTGTTCCAGCATACCTGCACCATGTCACCGCGCCGGAACGCGCCGTCGGCACCGGTGATGCCACCGGGCAACAGCGATGCCCCCTTCTCGCGCATCGCCTGGGCGGCGCCGGCATCGACCAGGATCGCGCCTTCGGCGAGCGGAGCGTGGCGCAGCCAGTGCTTGCGGGCCGCCTCACGGCTGCGTGCTGCATGGATACGGGTGCCGAACAGGCGATCCTGCGCCAGCGCGCGCACCACCTCGCCGCTGCGGCCATTGAACAGATAGGTTTCAATGCCGACACGGCCGGCCTTGGCTGCGGCCTCCAGCTTGGTGCGCATGCCGCCGGTACCGGCGACCGAACCGGCGCCGCCAGCCATCGCCAGCACGGCATCGTTCAACTCGGCCACTTCATGCAGTGGCCGGGCATCGGCATGCGTGCGCGGATCTGCACTGTAGAGACCGTCGATGTCGGTGGCGATGAACAGTGCATCAGCATCGACCAGCGCTGCCACCGTCGCGGCCAGGTTGTCGTTGTCACCGAGCTTGAGCTCATCCACCGAAACGGTGTCGTTCTCGTTGACCACCGGCAGCGCGCCCAGCCGCAGCAGCTCGTTGAGGGTTGCCCGCGCATTGAGATAGCGGCGGCGGTTGCGCAGATCGTCATGGGTCAGCAGCACCTGCGCCACCGGGCGCTCGAAGAAGCGCTGCCACAGACCGATCAGCTGCGCCTGGCCCAGTGCCGCCAACGCCTGCCGCGCCGCCATCGCCGCACCGGGTTCATCGGCCCGGGGCAGGATCGCGCGGCCGGCAGCGACCGCGCCGGAGGAGACGATGACGACCTCGCGCCCGGCCAGCACGTTGGCCGAAACGAACTGGGCCAGGCCCAGCGCGTGGCGCGGCGACAGGCCACCACCGTCGGCGGCCAGCAGGCTGCTGCCGACCTTGAGCACGGCGCGCCGCCACGACGGCAGCGCTTGTTCGGGGAACGGCGATGCAACGTGGGCGGCGTGGACAGTCATCAGGGGCGCCTCAGCGGGTATTCCATTCATGGACGCTCAGCGCCGATGCCTGCATCGTCACCAGCGGATCGGTGGCGACGATGGCCTGCGCCTGCGCGAGGCTGTCGAGGTTGCACAGCACATAGGCGCCACCACTGCCGTCGGCAAAGCCGCCGGTCAGCTGCAGCCGGCCCTCGGCCTGCAACGCATCGAGGAAGTCGCGGTGCGGCTGCACCACGGCGTCGGTGAAGCCCGGCAGGCGCATCGCCAGCACCAGGTAGACGGTGCCGGCCATCAGGACAGCGCCTGCCAGCGCGCGCGCAGTTCATCCAGGCGCAGGTCCGACGCCGAACCCGGTGATACGCGCGCCGCCAGGCTGCCTTCCGGCGTGCGCCCCTGCCCTGCACTGTCGGCACCGGCAGCAGCAGCCTTGTAGGCCTCGCGGAACGGTACGCCCGCTACCGCAGCTTCCACCGCGACATCGGTGGCATACATGCCCGAATCGATCGCTGCACGCAGCTTGTCATCGCGCCATTCCAGGTTGGCCAGCAGCGCCGGCAGCAGTTCAAGCGCGGCCAGGCCGCGCCCGAAGCCGTGGAAGATGGCGCCCTTGGACGACTGCAGGTCGCGGTGGTAGCCCGACGGCAGCGACAGCAGCTGCTCGATTTCGGTGCGTGCAGCGGCGACGCTGGCATGGGTCGCGCGCATCAGCTCGATCACGTCCGGATTGCGCTTGTTGGGCATGATCGAACTGCCGGTGGTGTACTGCGCCGGCAACGCGACGAAACCGAATTCGGCGCTGGTGAACAGCGACAGGTCCCAGGCAATGCGGCGCAGGTCCAGGGTGGCACCGCCCAGCGCTTCCAGCGCGGCCAGTTCGAACTTTCCACGCGACAGCTGCGCGTAGATCGGCGAAATCTGCATGCGCGCAAAGCCGAGCGCGGCGGTGGTGTGCTCGCGATCCAGCGGCAGGTTCACGCCGTAACCGGCGGCGGTGCCAAGCGGATTGGCATCGACCAGTGCATTGGTATCGCGGGCACGCACGGCGTTGTCGATGAAGGCTTCGGCCCAACCGGCCCACCACATGCCGGCCGAGGACACCACGGCACGCTGGATGTGGGTGTAACCGGGAATCGGCAGATGCTGCTCGGCCTGCGCACGGTCAAGTGCCACCTTTGCCACTTCGGCGCTGACCTGCGCCACGCGCTGCAGCTTTTCCTTCAACCACAACCGGGTGGCGACCAGGATCTGGTCGTTGCGGCTGCGGCCGGTGTGGATCTTGCGGCCGGCATCACCCAGGCGTTCGGTCAACCGTGCCTCGATCGCCGAATGGCCATCCTCATACTGCGTATCCAGCACGAAGCGGCCTTCGCGGAAGTCCTGCGCCAGCACCTCAAGTTCACGCAGCAACCCGGCCAGTTCGTCGGCGCTGAGGATGCCGATGTGCTGCAGGCCCTGCGCATGCGCGGCGCTGGCAGCAATGTCATGCAGGAAGAACTCGCGATCGAGGATCACGTCGTCGCCGGCGAGGAAGGTCTGGATCTGGGCATCGACAGCGACGCCTGGCTTCTGCCAAAGAAGGTCTGCCATGGGGAGCTCCTGTACGGTTTCAGTGCGGGATCGACGTCAGTTCGTCGATGCCCAGCGCAAGATTGAGGTTCTGCATGGCCTGGGTGGCCGCGCCCTTGAGCAGGTTGTCCAGGGTCGCCACCACCACCACCCGCTTGCCGCCCGGGGCGAGCGTGAAGCCGCCGACCTGGGCACCGTGGCGGCCAGCGATGCGGCTCACCCACGGCGCCTCGTCCACGACCTCGATGAGTGCTTCACCGGCGTAGGCCTGCTGGAAGCGCTCGACGATCTGCTCGCGGGTCTGCACGCGGTTCAACCACAGGTTGGCGGTGAGGGTGATGCCACGGAAATGCGGCGCGACGTGCGGCATGAATTCGACCGCCACGCCCAGCTGCACGGAAACCTCGCGCTCATGCACGTGGTTGGTCAGCGCGTACGGCATCAGGTTGTCGGCCAGCAGTTCAACGTTGTTCTTGTCCGACGGCGAGGTGCCCGCACCCGAGTAGCCGGACACGCCGAAGCACTGCGGCGGGCCAGCCAGCAGATCCAGCAGCGGATGGATCGCCAGCTGCATCGCGGTGGCATAGCAGCCGGGATTGCTGATGTGCTTCTGTCCGCGGTAACGGCTGCGGGTAAGCTCTGGCAGGCCGTAGTACCAGGTGTTGTCGAAACGGTAGTCGGCCGACAGGTCGACGATCACCGTGTCCGGCTTCGCCGTTTCCAGCGCCGCCACGAACGGCGCGGCCAGGCCGTTGGGCAGGGCCAGGACCACCGCGTCCACGCCCTTGGCGGCAACGGCGTCGGCGTCGAGATTCTCGAACTGCAGTTCGCCCTGCCATTGCGGGTAGTGGTCGGACACGCGCTGCCCGGCCAGTTCGCGCGAGGACACGAAGCCCAGCTGCAGGTTCGGATGCGCTGCCACCAGGCGGATCAGCTCGGCGCCGGTATGGCCGCGGGCGCCGACGATGCCGACGGTGAACGAGGAGGAAGTGCTCATGCGTGCGTGCTCATGCGTGCGAATCGAGGCGGTGCTGCAGGTGGCGTTTCACGCCCTGCCATTCCGCATCGATGATGGAGAAGATGACGGTGTCGCGCGGCGTGCCGTCGGGATGCCGGCGGTGATTGCGCAGCACGCCATCCTGCTTGGCGCCCAGGCGTGCGATCGCGGTGCGCGAGGTGAAGTTGAACCAGCTGGTTTCAAACACCACGCTCAGGCATTCCAGCCGCTCGAAGGCATGGCTGAGCAGCATCAGCTTGGTTTCGGAGTTGACCCCGGTGCGCTGCACCGATTCGCCATACCAGGTGTAGCCGATGCTCAGCCGCGGTACGTCCGGCTGCAGATCGTAGTAACGGGTGGTGCCGACGATCTGGTCGTTGGCATCGAACACCACGAACGGCAGCACCTTGCCTTCGGCCTGTGCCTGCAGCGCCGCCTGCACATAGCCGGTCATGGCCTTCGCATCGGGCACCTGGGTGTACCAGAGCCTGGACAGCGCGCCTTCGCCCAACGCGCCGCGCAGGCCGTCGATGTGGCTCATCTGCAGCGGTTCCAGCCGCGCATGCGTGCCGGTCAACGTGGGTACCCGGGTCCAGTCTGCATGGTTCATCGCGCTCAGCCCTCCAGGCTCGGCGCACGCACCGCGCAGTGGTCGACATAGGTCCTGATCCGGTCGATGCCATCGGCACCGTACCAGAACACCTTCCAATGACCCTGCTTGTAGCAGCCATCGGACTCGGCGTAGTAGAAGTGGTTGATCGGGTTGCCGTTGCGCGAGCGCCAGAACAGCTGCGGGGTTTCCTCGCGCATCACGTTCCAGACCGCGCGGCCAAGGCCTTCGCCCTGGGCATCATCGAGCACGGCGAACTTGTCCAGGTACACGCCCTCGGCCTCATCGGTGAGGATCACCGCCGTGCGGTAGTTCTCGCTGACATACGCGCGCAGCAGCGTGGTCCTCTCGAAATAGTCCGGCACCAGGGTGCGGCCGAAACTGGATTCGATCAGGCCCTTCAGGCGCGGCAGGTCCAGCTCGCTCCAGGCGGTTGCACGCAGCACCTTCTCGCCCTTGCGCACCAGCGTTCCCGAGCCCTTGTGGGTGAACAGTTCCTTGGCCAGGTCGGCCGGCCGGGTGATCGACACCGACGATTCCAGCGGCAACCGGTCCAGCAGGGACTTGATCTGTTCGATCTTCACCTTCATGCCACCGTGGATCCACGGTTGTGCGATCAGGTGGTCGTACTCGGTGGACAGGTTGATCGAATCAATCACGCTGCCCTGCTCGTCCAGCAGGCCGCCGGTACCGGTCAGGAAGATGATCTTGTACGGCTGCAGCTCCTGCACCAGTTCGTTGGCGGCGAAGTCGGCATTGACGTTGAGGATCTGCCCACCGGCGGTCTCGCCCAGGCTGGTGATGACCGGGATCGAGCCGGCACGCAGGCTGGCCTCGATCGGCGCCAGGTTGACCTTCTTCACCTCGCCGACCAGGCCGTAGGTGTCCAGGCCCAGGTACTCCGCCTCGAACACGCCGCCGGTGATGGAGGTGGCGCGCGCGCCATTCTGCTGCAGCGCTTCGACCAGGCGCAGGTTGGATTGCTGGAACACCCGGCGCACGATCGCCAGCGCTTCCGGCGAGGTCACCCGCAGGCCGTTGACCGTCTGCTTTTCAATGCCGGCGGCCGACAGTTCCGCATCCAGCTGCGGGCCGGCGCCGTGCAGCACGATCGGGGTCAGGCCGACTTCCTGCAGGAACGACAGCGAGGAGGTCAGCGCGTCGAGATCGTCGCGCAGCACCGCGCCGCCGACCTTGACCACGGCGAAGCGCTTGGCGTCCAGCTGCGAAAAGCGCTTGAGGTACTGGCTGATCTCCTTCGCGCTGGCCATGCTCGAAAGCAGGCGCACGATGGTCTGGCGGGTCTGGCGGTGGGGCTGGAGGGCAGGAGACATTTCGGTTTCGTCACAGGCGGCGGTCGCCGCGTTGCAGTTCCGCCGCGCAGAAGCGCAGCGGCGTTGTGGGTCGATCAGGCGCCGGCGGCGATGATCAGGTGTACGGCATCGGTGTAGCGCTGCAGCTGCTCCAGCGTCACGAACTCATCGGCGGTGTGGGCCTGGGCGATGTCGCCCGGACCGAACACCATCGTGGTGTAGCCACCGGCCGAGAACAGCGACGCCTCGGTCCAGAAGTCCACCGCGTTGCCGATCGGCAGGTCCAGCGCGTCGGCCACGTCGCGCGCCAGCAGGCGGCGGTGCTCGGCTTCGGCGATATCTCCTGCCGGCAGGCTGGGGCCACGGAAGGTTTCGGTGAACAGCGCCGCTTCCGGTTCGGCGAAGCCGGCGAAGGTCGCCAGCAGCGCATCGATATCCATCGACGGCAGCGGCCGGAAACCAAAACGCACTTCCGCCGCCGGTGCGATCATGTTGGCCTTGATGCCACCTTCCACGCGCCCGATGTTGAAGCGCAGGCCGGTCAATCCACCGAAGCGTGCCGAGGCCAGCGATTGGACATGGTCCAGCGCGCGGTTGCCCCAGCGCATCGCCTGGTGCAGCGCACTGGCGGCTGCATCCTGCTTGCCCGACGCATGGCCGGCACGGCCGGCGAACTGCATCAGTACCGAGCTGATGCCACGATGCGCGAGCACCGCCTCGCTCATGGTCGGTTCGGCCACCAGCACCGCTTCGTACGCAATGCCCCGGGCCAGGAACGCCGCGATGCAGCGCGGATCGTTGGCTTCTTCATCGCTGGAGAACAGGAAGGCCGCGTCGCCATCACTGGCATTGGCGGCCGCCACCAGCGCCGCAGCCGCGCCCTTGATGTCACACACGCCAAGGCCGACCACGCGGTCGTCCAGGCGGCGCATCACGTGCGGGTCGGCACTCCAGTGCGGCGAGTCTGGCACGGTGTCCAGATGCACGTTGAACAGGTACTTCGGCGTGCCGCGCACGGCATACAGGCTGACCGCGCCGGCGCCATGGTCGATCACCTCCACATTGAACCCGGGCAGGTTGTCGCGCAGGTAATCGAAGATGCCACCGGTGGTGATCGCACGCGGCGGGTTGCGGGTGTCGAAGGACACCAGTGCCTGCAGGTGATCGAGCGTCTGTTCAAGCATGAATCAACAGTTCCTGTGGAATTCCGCCGGGCATGGCCCGGCGCTACCGGAACGCGTCTGGTGGAGAGCCCCCTTCTTGTTGAAGGGGGCGCGCCAACGGCGCGGGGTTGAGGTGGAAAGCGTGGTCAACCGCTCAGCGGTTGACCTGCGCGTAGAGGGTGGAGCTCATGCCGAACAGCTTGATGAAGCCCTCGGCTTCTTCCACGCCCCAGTCGGCCGACTGCGCATAGGTGGCGCCCTTGGTGTTGAGCAGGTGCGGCGACTTCACCGCAACGGCGTCGACGCGGCCGCCACGGGTTTCCAGCACCACTTCGCCGTTGACCTTGGCCTGCGAAGACTTCAGGAAGGCTTCGATGTCGGTCTTCAGCGGGTCGTGGTAGAAGCCTTCGTACACCAGCTCCACCCACTTGCGCGCCACGTCCGGCTTGAAGCGGTTCTGCTGCTTGGTCAGCACCGCATCTTCCAGCGCGCGGTGCGCGGCCAGCAGCGAGACCAGGCCCGGTGCCTCGAACACGATGCGGCCCTTCAGGCCGATCACGGTGTCGCCGGTGTACACGCCACGGCCGACGCCGTAGGGGGCAAACAGCTTGTTGAGCTGGGCCAGGATCTGCTCGCCCGGCAGTGCCTTGCCGTCGAGCTCGACAGCTTCGCCTTCGACGAACTTCAGGGTGACGGTCAGCGCCTGTTCCGGCCACTCGGCGCGCGGTGCGCACCAGCCACGGGCGCCCTCGCCCGGTGCTTCCCAACGATCGATCTCGCCGCCGGACATGGTCAGGCCCAGCAGGTTCTCGTTGATGGTGTAGGCCTGCTGCTTGGCGCGCACGCCGAAGCCACGCTCTTCCAGGTACTTCTGCTCGTAGGCGCGGGTCTGGGTGTGTTCCTTCTGGATCTCGCGGATCGGCGCGATGATCTGGTAGTCACCCAGGGCCTTCACTGCCAGGTCGAAGCGCACCTGGTCGTTGCCCATGCCGGTGCAGCCGTGGGCGATGATGTTGGTGCCCAGTTCGGCAGCGCGCTTGAGCGCGGCATCGACGATCAGGTAACGGTCCGACACCAGCAGCGGGTACTGGCCCTGATAGCCCTCGCCGGCCCACACGAACGGCTTGACGAAGCCGGACCAGATGGCCGGACCGCCATCGACGGTCTGGTGGCTGGTGACACCCAGCTCGGCGGCACGCTTCTCGATGAAATCGCGCTCTTCGTCATCCACGCCGCCGGTATCGGCGAACACGGTATGCACGTTGTAGCCGCGCTCCTGCAGGTACGGCACGCAGAAGCTGGTATCAAGGCCGCCGGAGAAGGCGAGAACGACGTCTTTGTTGCTCATGGGGGGTATGTCCTGGTAGCGCCGGGCCATGCCCGGCGGATTGTCTGGAGTGCTTGAACGACGTACGAAAATCAGCGGCCGGCAACAGCAGCCATGATCGCCTTCTGCACATGCAGGCGATTCTCGGCTTCGTTGATGGCGATGCACTGCGGCGAATCCATCACGCCGTCGGTCGCCTTGACGTTGCGGCGCAGCGGCAGGCAGTGGCTGAACACACCGTTGTTGGTCAGGGCCATCTTCCGCTCGTCGACGATGAAGTGCTTGAACTGGTCGCGGATCGGCTTCTCCGGCTCCCAGTTGCCGAAGAACGGCAGCGCGCCCCAGCTCTTGGCGTAGACCACGTCGGCACCGGCATAGGCACTGTCGATGTCATGGCTGATCTTCAGCGAACCGCCGCTCTCGGCCACGTTCTGCTCGGCCCAGCCCATGTAGCGCTCGTCGAGGATGTAGTCGGCGGTCGGGCACAGCAGCGTCACGTTCATGCCCATGCGGGTGGCGATGGTCAGCGCCGAGTTGGCCACTGCGGTGTTCAGCGGCTTGGGGTGGTAGGTCCAGGTCAGCACGTACTTCTTGCCGCGCAGGTCCTGGGTACCGAAATGCTCCTGCAGGGCCATCACGTGCGCCAGTTCCTGGCACGGATGGGTGATGGTCTCCATGTTGATCACCGGCACCGGCGAGTATCTGGCGAAACTCTCGAGCACGACGTCCTGGCGGTCGTAGGCCCAGTCGACGAACTTCGGGAACGCGCGCACGGCAATGATGTCGCAGTAGCGGCCGAGCACCTTGGCTACTTCAGCGATGTGCTCTTCGGTATCGCCGTCCATCACCGTGCCGAGGTTGAACTCGATCGGCCATGCATCCTTGCCCGGCTGCAGCACCACTGCGTGGGCACCGAGCTGGAACGCACCCAGCTCGAAACTGGTGCGGGTGCGCATGGACGGATTGAAGAACACCAGCGCGATCGACTTGCCCTTGAGCTGGTCGCCGAGCTTGTTGCGCTTGAACAGCGCAGCCTGGGTCAGCAGCGCGTCAAGTTCGCTGCGGCTCCAGTCCTGGGTGTTCAGGAAGTGCTTGGGGGACATCATCATTCCTTGCATGAGCGGCGCCGAGGGTCGACGCGGTGGAAGGTGGAAGGGAAAACCGGAAACCAGGGTGGTGCGAAAAGGTTGCAGATGAAGCTTTCAGAACGCGGAAACGAAAAAACCCAGCCGGCGGGCTGGGTTTTTTTCGGACGAACAGCAGAAAGCTCCGGATTACCCAGCGAGAATGTGGGGTTCCGGTCGACGGGCACGCGACGTCATGCCAGTGGCCTGGCGGGCGGCGCTGCTGTCGTGCTGGAAGTCGGTGAGCTTCATTGGTCGGCAATCTTTACATGCGGCCGGGGCCGGCGCAAGAGGCCGGCGTCGCAGAATCAGGGGGTGCCGGCGGCAGCCTGCTCCGGGCCCACCCAGGGGGTGATCGAAACCCGGATCTTCAGCCGGTTGCCCGGGTCTTCGGGCAGCCGTGAACGGTACTTGGTGCCCTTGTAGACATAGTCCACGTCATAGGCGATGGGGCGGCGGAACTCGCGTCCGACGGGCACGATACGACAGTCCCGCGTCAGCATCGGGCCCGTGTTGGCCGGCGCCGGGGCGGGGGCTTCGGCCGGCAGTTCCTCCAGCACTTCCTCGTCGCTGCGCTTGAACATCGAGCGAACCGAATCCCAGAGGCGGCCGATGCGGCCCTTGTCCTCAACCGGCTCCTCGCCAGTGACGTTGACCGGGGCCAGGGTACGGGTCGAGACCGGCTCGCAGTGCTCCTCGGTGCGGGTGGCACGCAGGGTCTGGAACACCGGCTCCACGTTGAGCACCTGGGCGTAGTCGAACTTCACGTTCTCCACGATCACCACCCGGTTGCGGGGCTCGGCCTCCTGGGCCCGGACCACGGCGGGCAGCGCCGACAGGCAGGCCAGGGTCAGCAACGCGGTGGTTTTCATTGGCGAAGGGAGCAGGGACACGGCAATAGTGTAGGCAGTGGTGACCGCAAGGGGCTGAACATTACCCGTCCGCGCCGTTCCTGCCCACCCCACCCCGGCCGCCGGTGACGTCCACCGGTGGCAACGGTCCCCCCAAAGGGCCCCGACACGTTCTAAAATCACAGGCTTGTCCCCCAGTCACAGACCCATGACCCTGCGCCTGCACAACAACCTGACTCGCCAGCTCGAACCGTTCACTCCGCTCGATCCGGCCTGTCCGACCCTGTATGTGTGCGGCCCGACGGTCTACAACTACGTGCACATCGGCAACGCCCGTGGGCCGGTGGTGTTCGGGGTGCTGGCCGACCTGCTGCGGCGGCGCTTCGGTGCCCTGCGCTACGCCCGCAACATCACCGACGTGGACGACAAGATCAACACCGCCGCGCGCGAGCAGGGCGTGCCGATCAGCACCATCACCGACCGTTTCGCTGCTGCCTACCGTGAAGACATGGCCGCGCTGGGCGTGGTGCCGCCGGACATCGAGCCGGAAGTGACCGCGCACATGGCGCAGATCATCACCATGATCGAGCAGCTGGTCAGCAGCGGGCATGCCTACGCCGCCGAGGGCCACGTGCTGTTCGCCGTCGGCAGTTTCGAGGGCTACGGCAAGCTGTCGCGCCGCGATCCGGACGAGATGCTGGCCGGCGCCCGGGTCGAGGTCGCTCCCTACAAGCGCGCCCCCGGCGACTTCGTGCTGTGGAAGCCGTCCAGCGACGACCTGCCGGGCTGGGAATCGCCCTGGGGCCGCGGCCGTCCGGGCTGGCACATCGAATGCTCGGCGATGGCCGCCGCGCACCTGGGCGAGACCATCGACATCCATGCCGGCGGCGTCGACCTGCAGTTCCCGCACCACGAAAACGAGATCGCACAGAGCGAGTGCGCGCACGGCGGCAAGGTGTTCGCGCGCTTCTGGCTGCACAACGGCATGCTCAACTTCGGCGGCGCCAAGATGAGCAAGTCGATCGGCAACATCGAGCGCGTCCACGACCTGGTCCGCAGGCATGCCCCCGAGGCGCTGCGCCTGGCGTTGCTGTCGGCCCACTACCGGCAGCCGCTGGACTGGTCCGATGCGCTGATCGAACAGTCCGGCCGCACCCTCGACCGCCTGTACGGCACCCTGCGCGAGCTGGCCGACGTTGCCGCCACCGCGGTGATCCCGGCAGAGATCGAAGCGGCATTGGATGACGATCTCAATACGCCGCAGGCGCTGGCCGAAGTGGCCCGTATCGCCGGTGAAGCGCGCCGCGCCACCGATCCTGGCGAACGCGCACGGTTGAAGAGTGAACTGCTTGGCGCCGGCCTCGCCCTGGGCCTGCTGCAGGCCGATCCGGCGCAATGGTTCGGCAACGCCGCCGGCGACAGCGACGACGATGCGCGTATCCAGGGCCTGATCGACGAACGCGCGGCAGCCAAGCAGGCACGTGACTTCGCTCGTTCCGACGCCATCCGCGACCAGCTGGCCGCCGAAGGCATCGTGCTGGAAGACACCCCGCAGGGCGTGCGCTGGTCGCGCAAGCGCGGCTGACCTGCCCTGCCCCGTGGCCGGTCAGCCGGCCACGCTCCCTACTGTAGAGACTGTTGTGATCGACTCCCCGTTCCCGCTTGAACCCACCGCCGCCGAGGCACAGACGGCCATCGCCGAGGAATTCGGTTTCTTCGGCGACTGGTCCGAGCGCTACCAGTACCTGATCGACCTCGGCCGCAAGCTGCCCGCCTTCCCGGACGCGTGGAAGACCGAAGAGCACCGCCTGCTCGGTTGCCAGTCGATGGTCTGGATCGTGCCGGAAGGCAACGCGCAGTCGCTGCGCTTCCACGCCATCAGCGATTCGGCCATCGTCTCCGGCCTGATCTTCCTGGCGCTGCGCGTGTACTCCGGGCGCACCGCGCAGGAGATCCTGGCCACCGAACCCAGCTATATCCAGGACATCGGTCTGGCCCGCCACCTGTCGCCGACCCGCAGCAACGGCGTGGCGGCGATGCTGGCGTTCATCCGCGAGACCGCGCAGGCCCAGCTGCAGCGCGATCCGTCGTGAGCGAGCCCGCCACGGCCGAAGACACCGCGCTGGGCCTGCTGTCCCGGCCCGGTTTCGCCAGGCTGCTGGCGTATCGCATCTTCGCGATGCTGTCCTACCAGGTGGTCGCGGTCACCGTCGGTTGGCACATCTACGAAGTCACCCGCAATCCGTTCTCGCTGGGCCTGATCGGCCTGGCCGAGGTGCTGCCGTTCTTCTGCGTGGCCCCGTTCGCCGGTTATCTGGTGGATCATCTGCCGCGCCGCAAGCTGGGCATGGTCGCCTGTTCCGGCCTGGTCGCCACCGCGCTGGTGCTGACCAGCGTGGCCAAGGGCTGGCTGCCGGTTGAGGGCGTGTGGCCGATCTATGCGGCGATCGCACTGACCGGCATGGTCCGCGCCTTCCTGTCGCCGATCTACAACGCACTGTTCGCCCGGGTGTTGGCACGCGAGCACTTCGCCCGTGGCGCCGGCCTTGGCGCCGTGGTGTTCCAGGCTGGCATGATCGCCGGCCCGGCACTGGGTGGCGTACTGGTCGGCTTCGGTGGCAAGGGCCTGTCCTATGCGGTGGCCACGGCCTTCGCGCTGGTGGCGATGGGCTGCCTGGCCACGCTGAAGGTGGAAGAGCCGGTGCATGCCGGCCCAGCCGCCCCGATCTTCAAGAGCATTGCCGAAGGCGCGCGCTTCGTGGTCGGCAACCGGATCATGGTCGGCGCCATGGCGCTGGACATGTTCTCGGTACTGCTGGGCGGTGTGGTGGCGATGCTGCCGGCGTTCCTGCACGAGATCCTGCATCACGGCCCGGAGGGCCTGGGCATCCTGCGCGCGGCGCCGGCACTGGGCTCGGTGTGCGTTGGCCTGTGGCTGGCGCGCCACCCCCTGCACCGTAATGCCGGTCGGGTGCTGCTGTTCGCGGTCGCCGGCTTCGGCCTGTGCGTGATCGGCTTCGGCCTGTCCCAGCACTTCTGGCTGTCGGCGTTGATCCTGCTGTTCTACGGCGCCTTCGACGGCGTGTCGGTGGTGATCCGCTCCACCATCCTGCAGCTGGCCACGCCGGAAGAGATGCGCGGCCGGGTATCGTCTATCAACGGCATCTTCATCAGTTCGTCCAACGAACTGGGCGCGTTCTATGCCGGCACCATGGCCAAAGTGCTGGGGCTGGTACCGGCGGTGGTACTGGGCGGATTCGCGGTGCTGAGCGTGGCCGGGGTCACTGCATGGAAGAACCCGACGCTGCGGAAATTGAATCTGCGCGATCTGCAGTAGAGCGGATTTCCGTGCGCACACGCGCCGGTAGCGGCGGGCTCTTTCCGCGACCGCGGCGGAAACGCGCCGCCATCCGCGAGCCGGTGCTACGCACCGGTGCCCTGCGCTCCTCGGTGAATCAAGGGACGGCGCGGAAAGCCAGCCGACCAACAGTCGGCTCTACAGAACAGCGGCGCCTCTTCGCCGCTGGTAGAGCCAAGCCATGCTTGGCTGCTCTTGCCCTTCCATCCAATCTCCGGCTCCGGCCTGAGCCGAGCGTGGTTCGGCTCTCCAGCGACCGCGCGCAGGGAGGCGTCGAGAGCCTGCGGGTGGGCCGGGCAGGACCGTCCGCGGCATGGATGCCGCGGCCGAGCGTACAGGGATGTACTTGCAGCGTGTCCTGCCTGGCCCCACCCGCAGGCTCACCCCGATACCCGCAAGGCGCCGCTCTACGCAGCCAACTCGAACCCAACAAAAAACCCGGCCGAAGCCGGGCTTTCTGCATGACATCACAACGAACCGGAATCAGTCGCCCTGCTGCTTCTGCAGGTGCTCCCAACGCTCCTGGGCGTCGATGGTGCGCTCGGCGGTCAAGCGCGCTTCAAGGCGCTCCAGGCCGATCTCTTCACCGGTGTCCACGCAGTACCCGTAATCACCTGCTTCCAGGCGCTTGAGGGTGCTGTCGATCTTGCCGATCAGCTTGCGGTAACGGTCACGGGTGCGCAGCTCCAGCGAGTTCTCGGTTTCGCGGGTCGCGCGCTCGGCTTCATCGCCGATGTCACGCACTTCCTCACGCAGGTTCTCGATGGTCTGCTTGGACTCTTCCACCAGGTCGGCGCGCCAGTTCTGCAGGCGCTGACGGAAGTACTCCTGCTGCAGCGGGCTCATGTACTCCTCGTCCGAGGCCGGCTTGTAGCCTGCCGGCAGGATCGGGCGGCCAGTGGCCTCGTCGGTCTTGTATTCGACGACCTTGTACTTGCTGCGCGGCGCAGGTGCCGTCGAACGGGCGGCAACGGCCACGGCGACCTTGCCCACGGGGCGGGTCACGGTCTTCGGAGCGGAATCGGATTTCACGGCGGTTTTGGCAGGCGATTTCGAAACGGGCACGGGATTCTTGGATTGCGGGGCGGTCGATGCTGCAGAAGCGGCGGCCGGGGCCGGCTTGGGGGCCGGTTTGGCTGCCGCCACTGCCGCGGTCTTGGCCGGGACAGACTTGGCCGGGGCCGGCTTCGCAGCTGGCTTCGGTGCGGACTTCACTACAGGGGCCGGCGTCGGCTTGGCGGCCGGCGGGGCGACATTCTTGGCAACCTTCTTGGCCGGTGCCGGCTTGGCAGGCGCCACCTTCTTTGCTGCCGGTTTGGCAGCAGGCGCGGCGGCAACCTTCTTCACCACCGCCTTCGGCGTTGGCTTGGCTGCTGCCTTCTTCGGTGCCGGCTTGGCAGCGGCCTTCTTCACCGGCGCAGCCTTGCTGGCAACCTTCTTCACCACCGGCGCCTTCTTGCTGGCAGCGGCAGGTTTGGCCTTGACCGGCGCAGCGGGCTTCTTCGCCACTGCCGGCTTGCCGGATTTCACCGGCGCTTTCTTTGCGGTGGCCTTCCTGGCCGCCGGCTGTGAGGATGCCGCCTTGGTCGCCGGCTTGCTGGCCGGCTTCTTGGCAACGGGCTTGGCCGCCAACTTCTTCACAACAGGCTTGGCGGTTTTCTTGGCGGCCTTGACGGCCTTCTTTGCAGTTTTTTTAGCAGCCACGAAACGCTCTTCCTTGGATTCCCCGGGGCCCGGGAAAGCGGGCCTTTATAGCCTACCCGACCCGCAGCAGCAACCTTGGGGGCCCGCTCCATTCAGTCCAGGAGTCAACGGGTCCAAGGTGCGGTCCGACGAACACGGACCGCCTTGCGCGGTACGGAACCTGTCCGGCACCTGGAGGGGTGCCGCTAGCGGTCGCAGGCCATCTACGACATGCGACCAACGGCCCATCCTGCACAAATGCGGCCTTCATGCCAACTGGCTTAAGATGACTGCGTGATCTCGCGCCTGCTCATCGCCCTGCTGCGCTTCTACAAGCGCTTCATCAGCCCGCTGCTGGGGCCTCGCTGCCGTTTCGTGCCGAGCTGCTCTGAATACGCCATGGATGCCATCTCCCGGCACGGCCCGCTGCGCGGCAGCTGGCTGGCGGCGCGACGGCTGGGCCGCTGCCATCCGTTCCATCCCGGCGGCTTCGATCCAGTGCCCGAATCTCCCAACGCCCCCTCTTGCCGTTGCACAGGAAAACACTGACATGTCCTCCACGCTCATCACCAATGCCCGCCTGGTCAACGAAGGCCGCACCTTCGAAGGCGACCTGCGTATCGAGAACGACCGCATCGCGCAGATCGGCAAGGGTTTGACTCCGCGTGATGGCGAACAGGTGGTGGATGCGGCCGGGCGCTGGCTGCTGCCCGGGATGATCGACGACCAGGTGCATTTCCGCGAACCCGGCCTGACCCACAAGGGTGACATCGCCAGCGAATCGGCCGCGGCCGTGGCCGGTGGCCTGACCAGCTTCATGGACATGCCCAACACCAACCCGCCGACCCTGGATTCGACCATCCTGGAAGCCAAGTACGAGCTGGCGCGCGGCCGTGCCTGGGCCAACTACGGTTTCTACCACGGTGCCAGCAACGACAACCTCGACGCCATCCGTGCGCTCGATCCGAAGAAGGCGCCGGGCGTGAAGGTGTTCATGGGCGCGTCCACCGGCAACATGCTGGTCGACAACCCCGAAACCCTGGACGCGATCTTCCGCGAGTGCCCCACCCCGATCATCACGCACTGCGAAGACACGCCGATGATCGATGCCAACCTGAAAGCGTTCCAGGAGAAGTACGGCGACGCACTGACCCCGGAGATGCACCCGGACATCCGTTCGCGTGAGGCCTGCATCAAGTCGACGCGGCTGGCCATGTCGCTGGCGCGCAAGCATGGCACCCGCCTGCACGTGCTGCACATCTCCACCGCCGACGAACTGGCGCTGTTCGAGAAGGGCCCGCTGATCCGCGCCGACGGCAGCCGCAAGCAGATCACCGCCGAGACCTGCGTGCACTTCCTGCACTTCGCCCGCCCGGATTACGCGACCAAGGGCAACCTGATCAAGTGCAATCCGGCGATCAAGGACGTGGCCGATCGCGAGGCGATCACCGCCGCGTTGGCTGACGACGTGCTGGACGTGCTGGCCACCGACCACGCCCCGCATACCTGGGAAGAGAAGCAGAAGCCCTATGCGCAGGCGCCGTCGGGCCTGCCGCTGGTGCAGTACGCGCTGGTTGCCGCACTGGAACGCGTGCACGAAGGCAAGCTGACCCGCGAGCAGGTCGTGCAAAAATTCGCCCATGCCCCGGCCCAGTTGTTCGATGTGGAAGAGCGTGGCTTCCTGCGCGAAGGCTACTTCGCCGACCTGGTGCTGGTGGAAGATGTGCCGTTCACGGTCAAGCGCGAGGACGTGCTGTCCAAGTGCGGCTGGTCGCCGTTCGAGGGCACCACGTTCCGTTCGCGCGTGGCCTCCACCTGGGTCAACGGCCAGCTGGTGTGGGACGGCAGCACGCTGGTGGGCAAGCCCGCCGGCCAGCGCATGACCTACGACCGCTGATGCGTCCGGCACTCATGTTCGCGGCGCTGCTGCTGGCAGCGCCCCTGCTCTCCGCAGCCCAGGCACAGGACGGCATCGGCGACCTGATCGACAGCCGCGTGGTGTTCCCGGCCAGCGCGTCGCAGGGCGCGCTGGTGATCGGCAAGGTTCCCGCCGGCAGCAGCGTGCGCTATGCAGGCCGCGACCTGCGCGTGAGCAGCTACGGCAGCGTGGTGTTCGGCATCGGTCGCGATGAGAAGGGCCCGCTGCAGGTGCAGATCCGCCGACCGGATGGCAGCGGCGAGACGGCCGCCATCGCCGTGACCCCACGCGACTGGCCGACCGAGCGGGTGAACGGCGTACCGCCGAAGACGGTCAATCCGCCGCCGGCCATCGCCGAGCGGATCAAGCGCGAACAGGCGCAGGTCACCGCTGCCCGTGCGCGCGACGACAACCGCACCGATTTCACCCAGACCTTCATCTGGCCGGTGCAGGGCCGCATCAGCGGCCGCTTCGGCAACGCCCGCGTGTACAACGGCCAGCCCGGTGCCGGCCACTCCGGCATGGACATCGCAGTGCCGACCGGCACCCCGGTGAAGGCACCGGCGGCCGGTGTGGTGACGTTCGCTGGTCCGGACCTGTACCTGACCGGTGGCACCCTGCTGCTCGACCACGGCTTCGGTGTCAGTTCGAACTTCCTGCACCTGTCGCGCATCGACGTGAAGGTCGGTGATCGCGTCGAACAGGGCCAGGTGATCGCCGCCGTCGGCGCCACCGGCCGTGCCACCGGGCCGCACCTGCACTGGGGCATGAACTGGTTCGACACCCGCATCGATCCGCTGCTGGTGCTGGAGCGCAAGTAACGGTAGTGCCGGCCGCTGGCCGGCAACCTCATGGTGTTCAGCGACCTCAATCGGTTTGCCGGCGGCCTGCGCCGCCAGACGTGCACGCGCCAGGCTCGACCACACCCGGCGTGCACGTGGACCGGGCACGCGGGTGCCCCACCCTTTCAGCAACTGCTGCGCCCAACGCTGTGCAGCGTTGCCGGCATCTTCGTCCAGCAGGCTGCGCGGAACCCCGGCCACGCCAGCGTCCTGCAGGCGCTGGGCCAGGGTCTGCAGCAGCACGGCATGGCCAGCACCCTTGCGCGGCTTGTCGGCAAACACCACGGCCTCGACCGCAGCCACCGCGTCGGCATAGTTGCCCAGTGCACGTTCGGCGCCGGCAGCGTCCAGCGCTACGGTGCGCGCCTCGACCAGATCCGGCAGCGCCTCGGCCAGCTGCACCCACGGTGCCCGCACCGGCTCCAGCACGCGGCCCAGCGGATGCCGCGAACGCTGCGCGGCCCAGCTCCGCAGTTCCTCGCCCCACCACGCCAGCTTGGCGTCCGCCGGCAGCGGGTCGCCAGCGGTGTTGAGCATGTCGTCGAATTCCTGCAGCAGCGCGAACCACGCCAGCGCCACATGGCGCTGCGGTTCGGCCACGAACGGCTCGGCCACCGACCATTCCGGCCAGCGGCTGCGCCACTTGTCGAGGAAACTATCCAGCGCGGTACTGCTCACTACGTTGTTCCTTACGGCTGGGCCGGGGTCGCCGGCCGGTTCGGCCAGAGACTGGCCAGTTGCAGAAGTCCGGCGTTCTCGACCAGCACATCGGCCTGCCAGGCCAACGGGTCATCGCTGTGCAGGCGGTAGCCCCACAGCGCCGCCACCGACGGCATGCCGGCAGCACGCGCGGCGATGATGTCGCGCTCATCGTCGCCGACGTACACGCAGTCTTCCGCTGCGATGCCGATCAGCTGCGCGGCGTGCAGCAGCGGCAACGGATGCGGCTTGCGCTCGGCCAGGGTGTCCCCCCCGACAAGCACGGCGCAGCGCTGCTGCCAGCCGTACTGCGGCACGATCAGCCGCGCCAGGTATTCGGGCTTGTTGGTGACGATGCCCCACACGGTGCCGGCTTCGTCCAGCGCACCGAGCATGCCGGCCACGCCGTCGAACAGCACGGCGTGCTGGCCGATCGAGGCTTCGTAGCGCTGCAGGAACTCGGGAATCAGTGCATCGCGCTCGGCCGCTTCCAGCTCTGGAAACGCGGCCGACACCATCGCCCGTGAACCCTTGGACACCACTGGCCGCAACTGCGCCGGATCGATCGGTGCGCGGCCGCGCTCGGCCAGCATCGCATCAAGGGTGGCGACGAAATCCGGGGCGCTGTCCAGCAACGTACCGTCCAGGTCGAACAGCACCGCACGCGGGAACACGGCGGCGGTCACGGCGCTTTGACCGCGTGGGCCAGGTAGTTGATGTCGGTGCGGCTGCTCAGGCGGGCGCGGTTGCGCCACGGCTCATAGGCCATGCCGCTGACATCGGCCAGCTGCAGGTCGGCCTCGCGCAGCCAACGCGCCAGCTCGGCCGGCTTGATGAATTCCTGGTAGTGGTGGGTGCCCTTGGGCAGCAGCCGTGCCACGTACTCGGCACCGACGATGGCCACGGCGAATGCGGCGGCAGTGCGGTTGATGGTGGACAGGAACAGATGGCCACCCGGCTTCAGCAGGCGCTTGCAGGCCTCGATGATCGCGCCCGGATCGGGCACGTGCTCGAGCATTTCCATGCAGGTCACCACATCGAAGCTGCCCGGTTGTTCGGCGGCCAGGTCCTCGGCGGCCTGCACGCGGTAGTCGACGCTGACGCCACTTTCCAGGGCATGCAGGCGCGCAACCTTGACCAGCTCCGGCGCCAGGTCGATGGCGGTCACTTCGGCACCGGCCTGGGCCAGCGCTTCACTCAGCAGCCCGCCACCGCAGCCGATGTCGAGCACGCGTGCGCCACGCAGCGACGCGCGGTCGGCAACGTACTGCAGGCGCACCGGATTCAGTGCGTGCAGCGGCTTCTGCGGGCCGTCGGCGTCCCACCAGCGGTTGGCCAGCGCGGCGAACTTGTCCAGCTCGGCCTGATCGAAATTGGAAGAAGCGTGGGGGGCAGTCATGACGGTTGTCCTTGCGGCGCCTGCACTCAGGCGCGGATATGACGGATGCGCTCGCGCCACTGGCGCGCGTTGGCGATGATGCCCGGCAGGTCCATGCCGACCAGCTCGCGCTGCACCAGCTTGGGCTTGCCGGCGATCCAGACGTCGCTGACCTGCTGGCGGCCGGTGGCGTACACCAGCTGCGACAGCACGTTGTGCAGCGGCTGGGTCTCCAGCGCGGACAGATCAACGCAGACCAGGTCGGCCTGCTTGCCGACCTCGATCGAACCGATGCGCTCGCCGAAGCCCAGGGCGCGGGCGCCGCCGAGGGTGGAGGCGCGCAACGTGGTCGCCGCATCCAGCGCGGTGGCATCGTCGGCCACGGCCTTGGCCAGGATCGCCGCCGTGCGGTTCTCGCTGAACATGTCCAGGTCGTTGTTGCTGGCGCAGCCGTCGGTGCCGATGGCCAGGTTCACGCCGGCGCGCTGCAGGGCGCAGGCCGGGCAGAAACCAGAAGCCAGCTTCAGGTTCGATTCCGGGCAATGCACCACGCTGACGCCGCGCTCGGCGCACAGGTGGATCTCGGCCTCGGTCAGCTGGGTCATGTGCACCGCGATCAGGCGGTCGTTGACCAGACCGAGGCGATCCAGCCGCGCCAGCGGACGCTGGCCGTGCAGCTTGATCGAATCGGTGATTTCCTGCGCGGTTTCATGGGTATGCAGATGCACCTGCATGTCCAGCTGGTCGGACAGCATCCGCACCCGCTCGAAATTGGCATCGTTGACCGTGTACGGCGCATGCGGCGCGAATGCGGTGCCGATCAGCGGGTCGGTGCGCCACTGGTCATGCAGTTCACCGGCCTTGGCGAAATACTCGTCGTCGGTCTTGGCCCAGGCGGTGGGGAAATCGATGATGACCGCGCCGACCAGCGCGCGGAAACCATGCTTCTTGTAGACGGCGGCCTGCACGTCACCGAAGAAATAGTTCTCGTTGGCGCAGGTGGTGCCGCCACGCAGCATCTCGGCGATGGCAAGGGTGGTGCCGTCGGCCACGAATTCGGGACCGATCACCGCCGCTTCCACCGGCCAGATGTGCTGCTGCAGCCAGGTCATCAGCGGCAGGTCGTCGGCGACGCCGCGCAGCAGGGTCATCGGGTTGTGCGTATGTGCGTTGACCAGGCCCGGCATCAGCGCCGCCTCTGGGCGGCTGACAACCTGGGTGGCGCGGAACCGCGCACGCGCTTCGGCGCGCGGCAGGATGGCCACGATCTCGCTGCCACGGATGGCCACGGCATGATCTTCCAGCACCACCGCATGCGGCTCGATCGGAACGACATAACCGGCTTCGATGAGCAGGTCGCAGGCTTCGGGGAGGTGCGGGCTATCGCTCATGCGGGCTCACTGGCTGGGGGAAGGACCATACGTAGCCTTGGCTCCGACCTGGCGACTGATCACCGGTCAAACGGCTACCGCTGGGCTTCTGGAAGGCAAGCCCCTGAGTCAGGGGCGGCCGCGAAGCGGCGGGGTGTGGATGCTGGTGAGTGGGGGCCCACGATCCGCCATGGCGGATCGTGGGAGCGCCAGCGCGAATGCGATGGCGCGTACCCGGCCAGCGGCCGGCACTACCGTAATCCGGCTGCGCCGGATTACTTGACGCGCGAGGAGTACTCGCCCGAACGGGTGTCGACCTTGATGATTTCATCCTGGTTGACGAACAGCGGAACGCGCACCACGGCGCCGGTTTCCAGGGTGGCCGGCTTGCCGCCGCCGCCCGAGGTGTCACCGCGGACGCCCGGATCGGTCTCGGTGATCTTCAGTTCAACGAAATTCGGCGGCTGCACGAAGATCGGCGAACCGTTGAACAGGGTCACGATGCAGGACTCCTCGCCCTTCAGCCACTTCTCGGCGCCGCCCATGCCGGCCTTGTCGGCCTGCACCTGCTCGAAGGTCTCCGGGTCCATGAAATGCCAGTACTCGCCGTCGCTGTACATGTAGTCCATGTTGGTATCGACCACATCGGCCACTTCCACGTCGTCGGTCGCCTTCATGGTCATTTCGACCGTGCGGCCCGACTTGATGAAGCGATAGCGCACGCGGGTGAAGGCCTGGCCCTTGCCCGGCTTGATGAACTCGGTCTCGGAGATGACGGCCGGTTCATTGTTGACCAGGATCTTCATCCCGTTCTTGACATCGTTCATGCCCGCAGTGGCCATGCTCAAGCTCCTCAAATGGCGAAACCGCCGCGCGTGCGGCGAGCCGGATAGAATGGAAAGCCCACCGGAACCCCGGCGGGCAACTGTTTATGTGTCCATGATAACCGCAGGCCCCCTCTCCATGCAGCTTTCCGCCTTCCCCCGGACCCAGTCGCCAAGCGCGCCCGCGCGCTGGCAGCAGCTGTGGCGGCAGGCCCTGCGCGACCCGCAGACGCTGCTGGCCCGCCTGGATCTGGATGCCGCGGCGCTGGGCGTATCGGAGGCGGCCATCGCCCAGTTCGCGCTGCGCGTGCCGGAGGGTTTCGTCGCCCGCATGCGCCGTGGCGACGCCCACGATCCGCTGCTGCGGCAGGTACTGCCGATCGACGCGGAGATGCGCCCGGCGCCCGGGTTCAGCTTTGACGCGGTGGGCGACGGCGCGGCCAAAAAGGCCACCGGGGTCATCCAGAAATACCGTGGCCGGGCCCTGCTGGTGGCCACCGGCAGCTGTGCCATCAACTGCCGCTACTGCTTCCGCCGGCATTTCGACTATGGCGCCGAGAACGCCGCCAAGGGGGGCTGGCAGGAGGCCGTGGAGGCCATCGCCGCAGACCCGGACATCGATGAGGTGATCCTGTCCGGCGGCGACCCGCTGTCGCTGGCCACGCACAAGCTGGCCGAGCTGACCGATGCGCTGCGCCAGATCCCGCACATCCGCCGGTTGCGCATCCACACGCGCCTGCCGATCGTGCTGCCCGAGCGCGTGGACGAGGAACTGCTGGCCTGGCTGGGCAGCCTGTCGTGGCCATTGGCGATCGTGGTCCATGCCAACCACGCCAATGAATTCGACGCCAGCGTCGATACCGCGATGGCCCGTCTGCGTGGCATCGGCGCCCAGCTGCTGAACCAGGCGGTGCTGCTGCGCGGGGTCAACGACAGCGTGCAGGCGCTGCAGGACCTGAGCGAACGCAGCTTCGCCGCCGGCGTGCTGCCGTATTACCTGCACCAGTTGGATCGCGTCGAGGGCGTGGCCCACTTCGAAGTGGACGACATCCAGGCCAAGGCCCTGATTGCCGGCCTCACTGCCCGGCTGTCCGGCTACCTGGTCCCCAAGCTGGTCCGCGAACTGCCCGGCGACCCGAGCAAGCGCCCGCTGTAGCGCCTCACGCGCCCGATTCGATCATCCGCACCACTTCGGTGGCGGTGACCGGGTGGCTCAGCCGGTAGCCTTGACCCAGGTCGCAGCCACGCTGGGCCAGCAGCTCGAACTGGGCCTCCTGTTCGATACCCTCGGCCACCACCGTGATGCCCAGTGCGTGAGCCATGGCGATGATCGCCGTGGTCAGGGCCAGGTCGTCCGGGTCGCGCTGCATGTCGGCGACGAAGCTTTTGTCGATCTTGACGCCGTCCACCGGCACCTGCCGCAGGTGGCTGAGACCGGAGAAACCGGTACCGAAGTCGTCCAGCCACACCTTCACCCCGGCCCGGTGCAGGCGGTCCAACAGCTGCGCGGCCAGCATCTCATCGCCGATCACCGCCGTCTCGGTCAGCTCCAGGTGCAGGCGCGAGGCCGGCAGGCCCGACTCCTGCAGGCACTGTGCAACCAACGCCGGCAGCTCCCCGCCGCGCAACTGCCGTGGCGACACATTGACCGAGACGAACAACTCGTCACCGGCCACGCCCCGCGGCCACTGCACCGCTTCCATGCAGGCGGCACGCAGCACCTTCGGACCGATGATCTCAATCAGGCCACTCTGCTCGGCCACCTCGATGAACACCGATGGCGGAATCGTGCCCAGCGTCGGGTGCTGCCAGCGCAGCAGCACTTCGACACCGACCATGCGGCGGTCACGCATGCGGTAGATCGGCTGATAGGCCAGCCGCAGCTCGCCGCGCTCCCAGGCCCCGCGCAGTTCCTGTTCCATGTGCACGCGCCGCTCGACCGCGTGATCCATGGCCCGGCTGTAATAGCGATAGCAGTTCTTGCCGGCCATCTTTGCCTGGTACATCGCGATGTCGCCGTTCTTCAGCAGCGTCGTCGCATCTGCGGCATCGTCGGGGAACAGGGTCACGCCGATCGAGGTGCCCAGGAACAGTTCCCTGCCCTGCACCACCAGCGGCTTGCCCAGCTCGCGCACCAGCACTTCGGCCAGCAACCGCGCATTGGCCGCAACATCGCCATCACCAACGAGGATCACGAATTCGTCGCCGCCGAACCGCGCCAGCACGGCATCGTCGCCGCCGGCCTCGGTCACTGCGCGGCCGATGCGCTGGGCGAACTGCAGCAACGCCTCGTCGCCGGCCTCATGGCCCAGCGTGTCATTGACCCGCTTGAAATCATCGATATCGGCAAACAGCAGACCCAACCGGTGATTGGACGCACGTGCGGCCATCAATCGATGGTCCAGCGCCTCGCGGAACGCCAGGCGGTTGGTGAGCCCGGTCAAGGCGTCGGTGTAGGCCATGCGCCGCACTTCGCGGTCGTGGCGGGCGATCGCATCACGCATGCGGGCAAAACCACGCACCAGTTCCCCGACCTCGTCGTCGCGGGTGTTTTCGCGCAGCGGCGCCTGGTAGTCGCCCGCTTCGATGCGCCGGGCGGCCGCGGCCAGCTCGCGGATCGGCGCCACCAGCGTGCGCTGTACGTACAGGATCACCACCACGCCGATCACCACCAGCAGGCCAAGCATCAGCAGCAGCCAGCCCAGATGCCGGCTTCCCATCTGCTGCAGCCTCTCACCGAGGGTCGCGTTGGCCGCCTGCTCACGCTGCAGCACTTCATCCAGCGCCATGCCGACGCGGACACCACCGATGCGTTGTTTGCCCACCCTGATCGGCATCGCGTTGTCGAGCACCGTGGGCGACTGCTGCACCACCAGCGACTGCGCGGCAACCGCCCCGGCCGCCAACGGATCGGTCATCGGCCGCCCGGATCCGGGCACTCCGGCCGAGCCGTCGTGGACCAGCCGCCCGCGGTCGTCGAACACCAGTACGTAGCGCACCACCGGCTGCCGCGAAATGCTGCGCACAAGCGCCCCGACCTGGTCCAGGTCGTTGTTGTGGAGCGGACCGGCAAGCGCATCGGACAGCTCGCGCACCATGGCCTCGCCACGGCTGCGCACGCTGCGGTCGAACAGTTCGTGGATGACGCCGTTGCTGAGCGACCTCACCTCGCCCTGCATCGCAGCCTGCCGCCCCAGCAGCACGGCCAGGATCGCCACCACCACCAGCATCGCCCCGCCCATCGCAAGCAGGAACCGGGCCTGCATCCCCGAGCCGAGCAACTTCATTCCACTTCCATCCGCACGCGCGTCGACCCTTGTTTCAAATCATCCCGCCACGGCTGCGCATGCGCATCGACGCGGCGGAAACCGGAAGCCCCCAACACCTTCTGCAACGCACGCTGCACCCGCCGAAGACAGACGACACGCGGCAGCGCGCCGGACGCGCGGCCGGGCACCGTCGGCGCCGGTCCGGCACCCTCCCGGTCCACACTGCCAAGCGCATGATCCTGCGTCATCGCGAGTTGCCCCTCATCGCTGCCCAACGCCCCTTCTGTGAACCGGGCGCAGCATGCGCCGTCCCGGCCAGCAGGGCCAAGGCCAGGCGCAGCAGTTCCCCCTGCATTGCCCTACGCAGACCCGACACAAGCATCATCCCCCCGGGGTATCCGGACAGACTACCCGAAAAAGTGAGACCGTCGTCAGCTGTCCTTGCCGTTCTTCTGCGCCAGCCGCGCCATGCGCTGGGTATCGGCCAGGATGCCGCGCAGCAGGCGCACTTCCTGCTCGCTGGGCTCGCTGCGCAGGAACAGGCGGCGCAGCTTGCGCATCGCCGACTCGGGCGCGCGTCCCTTGTGGAAATCGATCTCGTCCAGAGTCTCGCCAAGTTGGGCGAAGAAGCTCTCCATCTGATCGTGGCTGGCAGCCTGCTCGCGGTTGTCCGGCTCGGTCGGGGCCACCGGCTGTGCGCCCAGCAACTGCATGCGCACTTCATAGGCAAGCACCTGCACTGCGGCGGCCAGGTTGAGCGAGCTGAACTCCGGGTCGGACGGAATGTGCACGGCGGCATGGCACAGCTGCAGCTCCTCGTTGGTCAGGCCGGTACGCTCGCGACCGAACACCAGCGCCACCTCGGCACCCTCGCTGGCCTTGGCCACTGCGCGGGCGGCGGCATCTGCCGGCAGGAACTCCTCCAGCTGGACCCGGCGCGCACGTGCGGTGCACCCCAGCACGAAGCGGCAGTCGGCCACGGCCTCGGCCAGCGTGGCCACCACCGGTGCGTCGCCGAGCACGTCCTCGGCACCGGCCGAGCGCCGGAAGGCCTCTTCATCAAGCGGCTTCTCCGGCGCCACCAGGACCAGGCGGGCCAGGCCCATGGTCTTCAGGGCACGGGCGGCGGCCCCCATGTTGCCGGGGTGTTGGGTGCCGACAAGGACGAATCGGAGACGGGTGGCGACAGGAAACTGGGACATGAACAGGGAAAATGTCGAGCTGGACGAAGACCAATGGTAAACTGTGCGGCCGGCCACTGCGCCGGACCCGCTCTTTTCCCCCGCCAGCCCTTCTCTTCTGCCCTTCCGGGAGCCCATGCCATGCAGAAACCCGCCGTCACCGTCATGGTCAAGGCCGCCCGCCTCGCCGGCAACGTCCTCTTGCGCAACATCAACAAGCTCGAGGCACTGAATGTAGTCCAGAAGGGCCGCATGGACTACGCCAGCGAAGTCGATGCGGACGCGGAAAAGGTGATCGTCAAGGAACTCAAGCGCGCTTACCCCGAGTACGGCATCTTCGGTGAAGAAGGTGGCGTGCAGAGCGAGCGTCGCCACATGTGGGTCATCGACCCGCTGGACGGCACCAGCAACTACCTGCGCGGCGTGCCGCACTACTGCGTGTCGATCGCTCTGGTCGAGAACGGCGAGCCGACCGACGCGGTGATCTTCGACCCGCTGCGCAATGAACTGTTCACTGCCAGCCGTGGTGCCGGCGCCGTGCTCAACGACCGCCGCATCCGCGTGGCCGACCGCAAGGATCTGGAAGGCACCATGATCCACACCGGTTTTGCCCCGCGCGAGCGTGCCCGCGCCAGTGCGCAGCTGAAGTCGCTGGACGCCCTGCTGGTGCACGCCGAGGACATCCGCCGCTCGGGTTCGGCCGCGCTGGACCTGGCCTACGTGGCCTGTGGCCGCGCCGACGCCTACTTCGAGGCCGGCGTGAAGGCCTGGGACATCGCTGCCGGCGTGCTGCTGGTGCGCGAAGCCGGTGGCAAAGTCTGCGACTTCAAGGGCGCGACCCCGGCCCGCATGGACAACCGCGGCCCGGACACCCAGCAGATCGTGGCCGGCAACCTGAAGGTGGCCGAGTCGCTGCAGAAGGTACTGGTCAACACGGGTTACGCTGCCGAGTTCGACGCGAAGTTCTGATTTCGCGCGTAAAGCGGTTCATGGAGACGGCACCTGCGAAGGTGCCGTTTTCGTTTGTGCGCCCACGCGTCGATAGCGCCGGGCCATGCCCGGCGGATCATTTCCGCGACCGCGGAGGGGTGTTACTTTCTTTGCTCGTGCACCGTGCTGCAGGAGCAGCGCGGAACGGCGGAGCCGGCCCGTAGGGTGGCGCACAGGGATGTGCGCCATAAAGAAAGTAACCAAAGAAACACGCCGCCAGTACGCAAGCCGGTGCTACGCACCGGTCCCCTGCGCTTCTCGGCGAACCAGGGAACGGCGCCGAACTCGCTGCGCTCAGGCATCGGCGCCTCTGCGCCCCTGATTCCCCTGCGATGCTCGGCTCGCTGCAAGGCGGACCCAAGATCAAACGCCACAGCTGCACCCAGTAGATCCACGCCATGCGTGGATGCTCTTGCCGTTGATCTTGATCTTCCGGCCCGCCTTACAGCGAGCCGAGCACCGCAGGTCCGGCGAGGGCGAAGAGGTGCGGGTGTCTGAGCGCAGCGAGTTCCCGCACCGTCCCTCGGCGGACCGAGAAGCGCAGGGTACCGGCGCGTAGCGACGGCTCGCGGCCGGCGGCGCGTTTCTTTTGGTTACTTTTCTTTTCGCGCGAAAAGAAAAGTGACGCCCCTCCGCGGTCGCGGAAACGATCCGCCGGGCATGGCCCGGCGCTACCGACGCGTGGGCGCGCAAACAAAAACGCCCGGCGCGAGGCCAGGCGTTCCTGCACTGCTCTACAAGCGGAGGCTTATGCCATGGTCGACGCCCGCAGCGCGGCGATGCGCTCTTCCAGCGGCGGATGGCTCATGAACAGCTTCTTCGCCGTCGACCCGGCAATACCGAACGCGGCGATCTGCGTCGGCAGGGTGCTCTGGCCGTGGTTGAGCTGCAGCCGCTCCAGCGCCGAGATCATCTTCTGACGGCCGGCCAGCGATGCACCGCCGGCATCGGCACGGAATTCGCGGTGGCGCGAGAACCACATCGAGATCATCGTGGCGAACAGGCCGAACACCATCTCCAGCACGAACACGATGATGTAATACGCAAAGCCACGGCCACCACCTTCGCGGTTGCCCGACAGCGCGCTGTCGATCACCCCGCCGACTACGCGGGCCAGCACGATCACGAAGGTGTTCAGCACACCCTGCAGCAGCGCCATGGTGATCATGTCTCCGTTGGCGACGTGGGCGATCTCGTGGCCGAGCACGGCTTCGGCTTCATCCTCGCTCATGTTGTGCAGCAGGCCGGTGGACACCGCCACCAGCGCATTGTTGCGGTTGGCACCGGTGGCGAACGCGTTGATCTCCGGGCCGTCATACACCGCCACTTCCGGCATGCCGATACCGGCGGCCTTGGCCTGGCGCTCGACGGTGGCCAGCAGCCAGCGCTCGGTCTGGTTGCGCGGCTCGGTGATCACCACCGCACCGGTGGAGCGCTTGGCCATCCACTTGGACAGCAGCAGCGAGATGAGCGAACCACCAAAACCGAAGATGGCAGCCATGACCAGCAGGCCGCTCATCGAACGGGAGTCCACGCCCAGGATTGACATCACGATGCTCGCGAGGATCAGCACCGCGAGGTTGGTCGCTAGAAAGAGGGCAATACGGGTGAACATGGGAAATTCCGGCTCGGAAGGGGTCGATATCCGTCAATCTGCGGTGCAGTCAGCTTGAATTCAAGCGCCAACCTGACCGACGATTCAGCTGCATGACCTCCTCCCTCTCCTGCGGCCGCTTCGCGCCCTCGCCCACCGGCCTGCTGCATCCCGGCTCGCTGCTTGCCGCCTTCGGCAGCTGGCTGCTTGCGCGCCACCATGGCGGCCTGTGGCGGTTGCGCATCGAAGACGTCGATCCACCCCGCACGGTGGCCGGCGCCGCACAGGCGCAACTGCAGGCGCTGGCCGCCTTCGGCCTGCTTCATGACGGGCCGGTGATCTGGCAGAGCGCGCGTGGCGACGCCTACCAGACGGCGCTGGACCGCCTGCTGGCCGATGGCGACGCATTTGTCTGCCACTGCAGTCGGAGCGATCTGGCCGCCAATGGCGGCATCCACCATCGCTGCGTCGCGCGGCAGGCAAGACCGGACCCAGCCGTCCGCTTCCGCGTGCCGCCCGGCAGCATCGTGCGGTTCGAGGATGGCCTGCGCGGCCCGCAGCAACAGGATGTCCATGCCGAGGTCGGTGATTTCGTACTGCGCCGCGCCGACGGCTGCTGGGCCTACCAGTTGGCGGTGGTCGTCGACGATGCCGCGCAGGGCGTGAACGAAGTCGTGCGCGGCGCCGACCTGCTCGATTCCACCGCCAGGCAGATCCTGCTGCAGCAGGCGCTGGACCTGCCGACGCCGCGCTACTGGCACCTGCCGCTGCTGCTGGATGCACCGGGCCACAAACTGTCCAAGTCACTGGCCGCGCTGCCGGTGGATGCCGGCGCGCCGGTACCGGTGCTGCGCCGGTTGTGGGAACTGCTGGGCCAGCCGGGCACCGCACTGGACGGCATCGACGACCGCGACGCGCTGTTGGCCGCCGCGCAGCGCAGCTTCAACCCCCGCCTGCTGCCGCGCGCGGACATTCTGCTGCCGGCCGGCGCACTTTCCGCGCCGATGTTGCAGAATCCCCCTTCCCCCACCTGACATCCGGACAGCTTTCCATGACATCTCGCGTCGCACTGGTCACCGGCGGAACCGGCGGCATCGGTACCGCCATCTGCCAACGCCTGGCCGACCAGGGCCACCGGGTCGCCACCAACTACCGCGATGAGACCAAGGCCCGCGCCTGGCAGCAGGCGATGACCGAACGCGGCTACCACGTGGCGATCTTCCCGGGCGATGTCTCCGACTCTGCCAGCGCCGAAGGCCTGATCCGCGCGGTCGAGGCCGAACTGGGCCCGGTCGAGATCCTGGTCAACAACGCCGGCATCACCCGCGACACCACCTTCCACCGCATGCGCGCGGAGCAGTGGCACGATGTGATCAACACCAACCTCAACTCGGTGTTCAACGTCACCCGTCCGGTCATCGAGGGCATGCGTCGACGCGGCTGGGGCCGGGTCATCCAGATCAGCTCGATCAACGGCCTGAAGGGCCAGTACGGGCAGGCCAACTACGCCGCCGCCAAGGCCGGCATGCATGGCTTCACCATCTCGCTGGCGCGCGAGAACGCAGGCTTCGGCATCACCGTGAACACGATCTCGCCCGGTTACGTGGCCACCGACATGGTGATGGCGGTGCCCGAGGAAGTGCGCGCCAAGATCATTGCCGACATCCCGACCGGGCGTCTGGGCAAGCCGGAAGAAATCGCCTACGGCGTGTCCTTCCTGGTGGCCGAAGAGGCCTCGTGGATCACCGGCAGCAACCTGGACATCAACGGCGGCCATCACATGGGCTGGTAAACGGCGCCAGGGCCTGAAAGCCCGTGCTGCACCCTGCCGTTGGTCATGCTGCGCAGCACGCAAAGCCTTGCTGCGCAACATTCCGGCGACGGAAAGCCAAGCCTGGCGGGGGCTGGGGCGGTTGCAACCGCTGCTGCACTGCGCCATGCTGCGCGTCTACTGTGACGAGTACCGCTTCATGGCTGCGACCCGCATCATCAAGAAGTATCCGAACCGCCGTCTGTACGACACCGAGATCTCCAGCTACATCACCATCGAGGACGTGCGCCAGCTGATCCTCGACGGCGAAGACTTCGAAGTCCGCGACGCCAAGAGCGGCGACGACCTGACCCGATCGGTCCTGCTGCAGATCATCGCCGACCAGGAGCAGGACGGTGAACCGATGCTCTCCACCCAGCTGCTGAGCCAGCTGATCCGCTTCTACGGCGATTCCCTGCAGGGCTTCATGGGCAACTACCTGGAGCGCAGCATGCAGGTCTTCCTCGACCAGCAGCAGCAGTTCCGCCAGCAGATGGGCAACCTGCTGGGGCAGACGCCGTGGGCGATGATGAACCAGCTGACCGAGCGCAACCTGGAGTTGTGGCAGGAATTCCAGCGCAACATGGGCAGCGGTTTCGGTGGCCCGCGTCCGGGTGGCACCGGAACGGGCACCGGCGCCGGTACGGCCGGCAAGCCGAACGATCCGACCGGCGGCACCGGCACCGGCGGCAAGACCCGCCGCTGAGCCCCCGCCCCGGCGGATACGAAAACGGCGCGCCATGAGCGCGCCGTTCTGTTTTGAACGCCTCTACGCGGGGCGTGGTTCTACTTCCTGCAGCCCTTGCAGACCCGCTCGACCTTGTACCCCTTCGCCCGCAGCTTCTCGACAACGCCGTCGTTGCCCAGCAGGTGCAGGCCGCCCACCACCACCAGCGTGCCGCCCTGCCCGGCCTGCAGGTACGGCAGCAGCTTGGGCACCCATGCATCGTTGCGGTCGGTATTGATGCGCTGGTACAGCTGCGGATACTTCTGGCGCATCTCCACGCCCATCCGGCTCCACAGCAGGCGATCGTCGCCGCGGCGCCAGGCCTCATGCAGCATCTGCGCCTGGGCGTCCCCCTTGCCCGCTTCGTCCAGCGCCTCGGACAGCATCTGCCGCTGCTCCTGCACGCTCATGCCATCAAGCAGGTTGATCTGGCTGGACATGTCTTCCAGGCCTGCGGTCTTCTTGCCGGCCTTCTGCGCCCGCTGCATGAAGTGCCGGTCCAGCCCCAGTTCGGGGTCCAGGCCCAGTTTCTGCATCTGCCCGACGGTGATGGTCAGGCCGACGAACCACGCTTTCATGCCCTGCAACTGCGCCAATGGCAATTGGTTCTGCGTCGCATAGGCCTGCAGCTTCTGCCAGGTCGGCGCATCCAGGTCACGCTTGAGTTCACTGCCGTCCTTGCGGGTAGCCACCTGCACCATCTGGCTGGCCATCTGTGGCGACTGCAGTTCCTCAGGGGTCACTTCGAACAGCACACGCTGCGAGGCTTCGAATGCCTGCTCGACCTCGGTCGACAGTGGATAGTCCTGCGGCTTCAACAGATGGAAGGAACCCAGCAGGTACAGGCGTGCGTCTCCCTGCCCGGTGACCTTCCACAGCAGCGGCACCGGCGGCTTGCCGGCCGTGGCTTCGGCCGGCGCATCGCGCGCGACGGCCAACGGACCGACGGCGCAGGCAGCGAGAAAAACGGCACTGCGCAGCAACAGTTTCATCAACATGTTCAACCCTCTCCTTCAGGCAGGTGATACGTTTTCTCACCCGCTTCCACGCGCAGGTCCAGGCGGTTTTCCGGCGGCGCCAACGGACAGGTCGCATAGGCGGTGAACGCGCACGGTGGGTTGTGGGCGTGGTTGAAGTCGATCGTCACGTGGCCGTCGGCCGTGGGCGCATCGGTATCCAGATAGCGGCCGGCAGGGTAGCTGCCGTGGCCACTGGTACGGTCGGCAAAGATCAGGAACAGCGGCTGCCCGGGTTCGCCGATCGCTTCCAGCCGCCAGCTGCGGCCGTCGCGATCGAATTCCACGGCACCGGCGTTGGGCATCTCGGTGGTCAGGCCGGTGATGTCCACGATCGGCAGGGTCTTGCCTGGCGGATGCGCGATGAAGCGCGCCTGCACCTGCCATTGCGGGCCACCGGGCCAGTACTGCAGGCCGGCGAAATCGCGGCGCGCCGGTGCATCGGCATGCTTGACCCGCAGTGCGTCACGCGGGCCGCGACGGATCAGGCTGAGCTGGCCCTTGCCACCATCGAAGGCCAGCAGGGTCGGCTGCGGATCCTTGTCGGTATCCATGCGCACACGCCCGCGCACGGGCTGTCCATCAAGGGTGACATCCGTGCCGGACTCCGGCGTGAACCACCACTGGTCGCCTTCACGGCGCAGCAGGCCCAGCTTGGCCGGCCCCACCGCCAGGCGGATGCCGCTGGTGTCGCCGCTGCCGACGAAGTGCGATCGGTTCTGCAACCAGTGCAGGCCGACCAGCGCGGTCCAGCCATCGGGCCGGGTCAGGTCCTGGTAGCGCAGCACCCGCCATTGCTGTTGCTGTGCGGCGAAGGCCGGATCCTCAACGGCGGCCGGTGCCGGCGTGGGTGCCGGGCTGCAGGCCACCAACAACAGGGCCGCCAGCAGGCTGCCCATTCGGCAAAATCGCATCGGTGCTCCCCTCAACGTCCGCGCAGGAACCAGCGGTCGATCTCCGCCAGCGAAAAACGGGCCCAGGTCGGTCGGCCGTGGTTGCACTGTCCGGACCGCTCGGTGATTTCCATGTCGCGCAGCAGCGCGTTCATTTCCGGCACGGTCAGGCGCCGGTTCGCACGCACCGCGCCATGGCAGGCCATGGTCGACAGCAGCTCATCGCGCGCAGTGGCGATGCGACGGCTCTGGCCGTGCTCGCGCAGGTCGGTCAGCACATCGCGCAGCAGGCCTTCGGGCTCGGCATGGGCCAGCAGCGCCGGGATGCTGCGCACGTGCAGTGCGCCCGGTCCCGCGCGGGTGATCTCGAATCCGAGCGCAGCCAGCGTATCGGCCTCCGCCTCGGCGGTATCGGCCTCGCGCTCGCCCACCGCCAGGGTGATCGGCACCAGCAACGGCTGCGACTGCAGGCCGATGCCATCGTGCGCATTCTTCAACCGCTCGTAGCCGATGCGTTCGTGCGCCGCATGCATGTCGACCACGATCAGGCCTTCGGCGTTCTCGGCCAGGATGTAGATGCCATGCAGCTGGGCAACGGCGTAACCCAGCGGAGGTACGCCGGCGTCGGCACTGGTGACCGGCAATCCGTTCTCCATCGGCATCGGCGGCAGTGCCGCACCGCGCTCGGCACCCGCTGGCGACGCATACAACGCAGCATAGGCGGCGGGTGCGTCGGCCACCTGCAGGCCCAGCGGCTGCTGCGGGCGCCAGCCAGAGAAGCCGCCACCACCACCGCCGCCCTGCCCGGCACCGGGCGCCGGGCCGCGTACGTAGCCGAAGCTGGACGCCGTCGCGCCCGGCATCGCCGCCGCAGGGTCGCCTTCGGCCGGATGCGCCGCGCCGGCACCGATCTCCTGCGCGGTCATGCCGGCACGGGTGTCGGCCAGTGCATCCTTCAGGGTGCGGTAGACGAAGTCATGCACCAGCCGCGAATCGCGGAAGCGCACCTCATGCTTGGCCGGATGCACGTTCACATCAACGCGCGTCGGGTCCAGCTCCAGGAACAGCACATACGCTGGCTGGCGGCCGTGGTACAGCACGTCGCCGTAGGCCATCTTCACTGCATGGGCGACACTGCGGTCACGTACCGAACGTCCGTTGACGTACAGGTACTGCTGGTCGGTGCTGGCGCGCGAATAATGCGGCTGCGCGATCCAGCCATGCAGGCGCAGGCCGGCACTGCTGTGGTCCACGCGCACAGCCTGGTTGGCGAAGTCCTCGCCCAGGGTCTCGGCCAGGCGCACGTCCGAATACAGGTCGCCTGGCTTGTAGCGACGCGAGGCCTTGCCGTTGTGCGAGACGCGCAGCTCGACATCGGGACGGGCCAGCGCCAACGAACGCAGCCACTCTTCGATATGCCCCAGTTCGGTGCGCTCGGCGCGCAGGAACTTGCGCCGCGCCGGCACGTTGTAGAACAGCTCGCGCACTTCCACCGTGGTGCCGGGCGCATGCGCGCGCGGGGTCACCTCGCCGATCTTGCCGCCTTCGATCTGCAGTGCCGAACCGTGCTCATCATGGGCACGGCGCGAGGCCAGGGTGAAACGACTGACCGAGGCGATCGACGGCAGCGCTTCGCCACGGAAACCCAGCGTGGCCACTGCTTCCAGCTCATCCAGGTTGGCGATCTTGCTGGTGGCGTGCCGCGAAACCGCCAGCGGCAACTGTTCTGCGGCAATGCCGCTGCCGTTGTCGCGGATGCGGATCAGGCGCACACCGCCTTCTTCCAACTCGATATCGACGCGGCTGGCGCCGGCATCGATCGCGTTCTCAACCAGTTCCTTGACCACCGATGCGGGTCGTTCGACCACTTCACCGGCGGCAATCTGGTTGATCAGGATTTCCGGCAGCGGCCGGATCGGACGCGGATCGGGCGCGTTCATGGGCAGGCAAGGCAGGCAGACGTCATGCCACGATGATAGCGGAGCGGCGCCAAGGAGAGTCGAGATCCACCGTACGCGGCGCCAGCCAGCCAAGCGTGGCCTGGCTCCAGCGGACGCGAGCGATCCAGCGGGTTACTTGCTGCCGCCCGCCACGGTGCTTGCAGCGTCGATCTCGGCCTGCGCGCGCGCGGCGTACAACGTGCCCGGCGGCGGTTGGCGACTGAAGAAGGTGTGCACGCCATCCAGCACCGCACCGGCGACCTTGCGCTGGTAGGCCGGGTCGATCAGGCGGCGCTCTTCATCCGGGTTGGAGATGAACGCGGTTTCCACCAGCATCGCAGGCATGTCCGAAGTGCGCAGCACGGCGAAGTTGGCGCGCTCGATGTTCGGCTTGTGGTTGTTGCCGATACGCTTCAGGCCGCCCAGCACGTGCCCGGCTGCGTCTTCGGAGGATTTCATGTAACCGCTCTGGGCCAGGTCCAGCAGGACGTTGGCCAGCGTGCCTTCGGTCTGCTGCAGGCGCACGCCACCGACCAGATCGGCGGCGTTTTCCTTGTCCGCCAGCCAGCGTGCACGCTGCGAAGACGCGCCCTTGGTCGACAGCACATACACCGACGAACCGGTGGCCGAGCGGTTTTCGGCGGCGTCGGCATGGATCGAAATGAAGATGTCGGCCTTGTTCGCACGCGCCTTCTGCGCACGCATCGGCAGCGGGATGAACACATCGCTGTCGCGGGTGAGGAAGGCTTTCAGGCCAGGCGTGGCGTTGACCTGGCGGGCCAGTTCACGCGCCACCGCCAGGGTTACATCCTTCTCGCGCTTGCCGGTCGGGCCGATGGCGCCCGGATCCTGGCCGCCATGGCCCGGATCGATCGCCACCACCAGGTGACGCATGCCAGGCTGCATGCGTATGCGCGAGGCATCGCTGGGCATGGTCGGACGCGGCGACTCGGTCGGCGCAACAGGTGTCGGCACCGGCTTCGGCTGGGTGGCCACAACCGCAGTGGTGGCCTGTCCAGCCAGGATGGCTGCCGGCGACGACGTCGGGGTGCTGCTGGCGGTGGTGCCTGCTGCCGCCATCTGCACCGGGGTGGTGCTGGGTGCCGGCGTCGGCGCGGCGGGTGCCGCAGCGCTGGCACTGGCCTGCTGCTGGACCTGCGCGGTCAACAGCGCAGTGGCTCGCGCGGCATCACCACGGGACTGTGCGGTTTGTGCCGGGGTCGGGCCCGGGACCGGAGCCGGACTAACCGAAGATGCCGCTGGCGGCTGCGCAGGCGTCGGCGCGGGGCGACTGGCGGCCACGGCCGGGCCATCGCCGGGCCACTCGATCACCAGCTTGGATTCATTGCCTTCGCGCTGCATCTGCGGGCGGAAGGGGGCGACCGTCTCGGCCAGGTCGAATACGACACGGAAAGTGCCCGGCACCGGCTGCCCGGTGCGCACCGCAGTCACCACGCCCTGCGGCGACGGCATCTTCAGGTTGCGCACCGCGCTGGAATCAGGGAAATCGACCACCAGCCGGTTCGGACCGGCCAGCGACAGGGTCTTGTAGCCACCACTGCCGACCAGCGCGATTTCCGCGCGGGTTCCGGTCGCACCGGTATTGAGCAGCACCTGGCGGACCTCACCGGCCCACGCACTGACGCTCGCCAGACCAAGTCCGACGGCGGCACAGATGGCAATGAGTCGATTCCCCGGGCGCATGACTCAGGATTCAATCACCGCACTGAACGGAATGCAACACCTTTTTCCTTAATAATCCGTAACCTGCCGGCGTTTGTTCTCGTCAGCCGACAGAAAGGGCCTGCAAGTCGCCACCTTCGGGAAGCCGCTGCAGCCATTCACGTCCCGTGTCGCTGATGCCAGTGAGACGCACGCGACGCCCCTGACCTTCAATCTGCAGTGCGACCACCAGATCGGTTGGCGGCAGCGCACCGGCACCGCGCTCTGGCCATTCGACCAGCCACAGCACGGCACTGCCCTCGTCCAGCCCGAGGAAATCCAGCTCGCCGGCCTGGCCGATGCGATACAGGTCCATGTGCCAGGCCTCGCCGCCACTGGACAACGGATAGCGCTCGACCAGGGTATAGGTGGGGCTGCGGATCGCCCCCTGCACGCCCAGCGCCCGCAACAGCGCGCGCGCCGTGGTCGATTTGCCGGCGCCAAGATCACCGCGCAGCTCGACCAGCGCCTGCGGCGGACGGGTGGCTGCCAGCCATTGCCCCAGCAGTTCGGTGGCGTTGCTGTCAGCAAGGAAGAATTCGGTCATCGGGAACGTTCCGGGTTGGCCAGCCGCCGCAGGGGCGCCAGCAGATCAGTGGGAAGCAGGCCGCGGGCACCGTCGGCGGCGGCGACATCGCCGGCCAGGGCATGCAGCAGCGCACCGCCTGCCGCCGCATCGAACGCAGGCAGGCCCTGCGCGCGCAGGCTGGCGATGATGCCGGTCAACAGGTCGCCCATGCCACCCACCGCCATTCCCGGGTTGCCGGCCGCAATCAGTCGCGGTGTGTGGCCGGGCGCGGCGACGATGCTGCCCGCCCCCTTCAGCACCACCGCTGCGTGATAGCGCTCGGCCAGCGCCTGCGCGCTGGCATAGCGATCGGCCTGGACTGCCGCCGTGGTGGTTTCCAGCAGGCGCGCGGCTTCCCCGGGGTGCGGGGTCAGGATCGCATCGGGCAGCGCATGTGCATCCTGCGCCAGCAGGTTCAACGCATCGGCGTCGATCACCAGCGGCAGGCCTGACTGCAGCACACGCGCATACAGCGCGCGCGCCCATTCGTCCTGGCCCAGGCCCGGGCCGATCGCCACCACCCTGGCTTTTGCCAGCAACGCCGGCAGCGCTGAGCCATTTTCCAGCGCGTGCGTCATCGCTTCAGGCAACCTCGCCAGCAGCGGGCCGACATGGTCGCGGCGGGTGCCGATGCTCAGCAGGCCCGCGCCAGCGCGCAGCGCAGCTTCGGCGGCCATCGCGATGGCACCGCCGCTGCCATGGTTGCCGCCCACGCACAGCACATGGCCGGATTCGCCCTTGTGGCTGTTGGCACGGCGCGGCGGCAGCAGATCCGGCAGGCGCGACTGCGTCCAGCACTCTGCAGCAGCGACGACACCCTGCCAGGCCGCATCGGCCAGCGTCAGTGGTGCCAGGTGCCTGCGCCCGGTGTATTCCAGTGCGTCGCCGGTGTACAGGCCGCGGTGGGCGACGATGAACTGCACTGTCAGGGCCGCGCGTACGGCTGCGCCCGGCACGCAGCCATGGTCGGCGTCGACACCGCTGGGTACGTCCAACGCCAACACCGGCGCCTGCTGCGCGTTCAGCGCCTCGATCAAGGCCAGTGCCGCGCCCTCTGGTGCCCGGGAGAAGCCAAGGCCGAACAGGGCATCGACCCATAGATCGGCCTGGGCCAGTTCGCCGTTGAAATCAGTGACGGTGCCGCCGGCGGACCTGAAATCCGCTGCGGCGCGCTGCGCCAACGCCGTGGAAGGTGGGCTGCCCGGCAGCGCGATCAGCTGCACCTGCCGCCCGGCCTCCAGCGCATGACAGGCCAGCACATAGCCATCGCCGCCATTGTTGCCGCTGCCAACCACCACGCCGATCCGCCGCGCCTGCGGCCAGTGCTGCAGCAGGCTCTGCCAAGCCACCTGGCCCGCCTGGGCCATCAGGCCCCAGCCACCATCGCCCGCCAGCGCGGAGGCCTGGGCATCGAGTGTGCGTGCGGCACGGGAATCGAACAGATCGGCGAGGTTGGCCATGCGGGGATTTTATACTGGTGCACATGTCCCCCGTCCCTGCCCCCCTCGATCCGGCCCTGGCCGTACAGCGCATCCGCGATCTGGCGCGCGCGCATGGCTTCCAGCGCTGCGGTATCGCCGGCATCGAACTGGGCGAGGACGAGGCGCACCTGGCCGACTGGCTGGGCCAGGGCCTGTACGGCACGATGGACTGGATGGCACGCCACGGCACCCTGCGCGCGCGCCCGGCAGAGCTGCTTCCCGGCACCGTGCGGGTGATCTCGGTGGGCATGGACTACAGCCACAGGGACGACACCGAAGCGTGGGCGACCCTGGCCGATCCGGGGCGCGCCTACGTCGCCCGCTACGCGCTCGGCCGCGATTACCACAAGCTGATGCGCAACCGCCTGCAGAAGCTGGCCACGCAGATCAACGATGAAGTGGCGCCGCTGGGCTACCGCGTCTTCGTCGATTCGGCGCCAGTGCTGGAACGCGCGCTGGCACGCAACGCGGGGCTGGGCTGGATCGGCAAGCACACCTGCCTGATCGACCGCCACGGCGGCTCGTGGTTCTTCATCGGCGAGATCTACATCGACCTGCCGCTGCCGATCGACACGCCGGCCAGCGCGCACTGCGGCACCTGTACGCGCTGCATCGACGTCTGCCCGACCCAGGCCATCACCGCCCCGCAGCGGCTGGATGCGCGCCGCTGCATCTCCTACCTGACCATCGAGCATGACGGTGCGATTCCAGTGGAGATGCGACCGCTGATCGGCAACCGCATCTATGGCTGCGACGACTGCCAGCTGGTCTGCCCCTGGAACAAGTTCGCCAAGCGCACCGACGAAGCTGACTTCCGCGCCCGCAACAACCTGGACACCGCACGCTTGGACCAGTTGTTCGGCTGGGACGAAGCTGAATTCCTGCGCCGTACCGAAGGCAGCCCGATCCGCCGCAGTGGTCACGAGCGCTGGCTGCGCAACATCGCCGTGGCGCTGGGCAATGCGCCAACCACGGCAGAGACGCTGTCGGCGCTGCAGACGCGCGCCGAGGCTGCTTCGCCCGTAGTCCGCGAACACGTGCAATGGGCACTGGCCCAGCACGGCCAGCGCTGACGTGCGATCCTGAGCCCCCTGCTCCATCTGCCCCACGCCGTCACCATGCAGCCACGCAACAACGACGTCTTCACCCCCAGCCAGCTCAACACCCTGGCGCGCGACCTGCTGGAAGGCAGCTTCCCGGCGATCTGGGTGGAAGCCGAACTGGGCAGCGTGGCGCGGCCGGCGTCCGGCCATCTGTATTTCACTCTGAAGGACGCGCGTGCACAGTTGCGCGCTGCGATGTTCAGAATGAAGGCGCAGTACCTGAAGTTCGTTCCGCGCGAGGGCATGCGCGTGCTGGTGCGCGGCAAGGTGACCCTGTACGACGCCCGTGGCGAGTACCAGATGGTGCTGGACCACATGGAGGAAGCCGGCGAAGGCGCACTGCGTCGCGCGTTCGAGGAACTGAAGGCGCGGCTGGAAGCCGAGGGACTGTTCGACCCGGCCCGCAAGCGGCAGATGCCGGCCCACGTGCAGCGCCTGGCGGTGATCACCTCGCCCACCGGTGCCGCCGTGCGCGATGTGCTGAGCGTGCTCGGCCGCCGCTTCCCGTTGCTGGAAGTGGATCTGCTGCCGACCCTGGTGCAGGGCGCAACCGCTGCCGCGCAGATCACCCGCCTGGTGCAGGCCGCCGATGCCAGCGGTCGCTACGACGTGATCCTGCTGACCCGTGGTGGTGGCTCGCTGGAAGACCTGTGGGCCTTCAACGATGAAGCGCTGGCCCGCGCAATCGCCGCCAGCGGCACGCCGGTGGTCTCGGCGGTGGGTCACGAAACCGACTTCAGTCTCAGCGATTTCGCTGCTGACCTGCGCGCGCCTACGCCATCGGTGGCCGCGGAACTGCTGGTACCCGATCAGCGCGATCTGGCCCTGCGCCTGCGCCGCAACGCGGCTCGCATGGTGCAGCTGCAACGCCACGCCATGCAGCAGGCCATGCAGCGCGCTGATCGCGCCCTGCTGCGCTTGAACGCACAGAGTCCGCAGGCACGACTGGATCTGCTGCGCCGTCGTCAGCTGGACCTCGGACGTCGCTTGCATGCGGCGCACAACCAGCAGCAGGAGCGTCGCGCAGCCCGTTTGCGCCACGCTGCTGCAGTGTTAAGGGGCCATCATCCGCAGCGGCAGATGGAGGCGCTGCGACGTCGCCTTGCCGCGTTGGGCGGTCGCCCGCAGGCCGCGCTGCAGCGCCTGCTGCAGCGTGATGCGCTGCGCCTGCGTGGCCTTGCACGTTCGCTGGAAGCGGTCAGTCCGCTGGCGACCGTCGCGCGTGGCTACAGCATCGTGACCCGTGCAGAGGATGGCGCGTTGGTGCGCCGGATCGAGCAGGTGCAACCGGGTGACGCACTGCAGGCCCGGGTCGGCGACGGCGTGATCGACGTACAGGTGACTGCGGTCAAGTAAGGGGTGTTCGGCAGGGCTGCGCCCTGCACCCGCAGAAGCAACGGCAACAGCCGAAGCAACGGCAGAAGCGGGTTTCCTGAGGGATGGCGGGGCGGGCCCGGTTGCGGGGGACGCTGCAAGTACGTCCATGTAAGCTCGGTCGCGCCATCCATGACGCTCACGCCCCCGCAACCGGACCCACCCCGCCTTCGAGAGTTTCCCGGTGGCGGTTGGTACATCCATTCCATGCGTGAATGAATCTCCATCGAGATCGAATATTTCGACAATTGATCGAAATGCATCCACGCATGGCGTGGATCTACCGTGTCGACCAAGGTCGACACCCACCAAGGGCAGGCCATGCCGTTCCGACAGATCGCGAAATCTGTCGAAGGCGGGGTGGGYCCGGTTGCGGGGGTGTCAGCCGCATGGATGCGGCTGCCAAGCCCCCATGGACGGGTTCACGGCGTCCCCCGCAACCGGACCCACCCCGCCATCCCACAGGAAGCCAGCTTTTGCTGTTGAGGTTGCCGACCAGCGGCCGGCACTACCGCTTCGGCAGGTGCAGGGCGCAGCCCTGCCGAACCACCCTTTACCTGGCCTGCTCGCAGAACTTCTGCCGATACTCCAGTGCCTTCGGCATCAACGCCTGCAGGTTCTGGATACGGGTACCCGGATTGGGGTGGGTCGAGGCGAACTCCGGCGGCGACTGGCCACCACCGGCCTGGCCCATGCGCTGCCACAGCGGCACCGCCTCGCGCGGGTCGAAGCACGCTGCGGCCGCCAGCATCAGGCCCACTTCATCGGCCTGCGTCTCGTGGCTGCGTGCATACGGCAACAGATACCCATAGCCCATCGCCGACATCATCATCTGCTGCTGCTGCGCATCCATGCCACTGGCGGCGCCGGCTACCTGGCCGATCTGGGTCAGCTTCTGCTGGGCCATGCGCTGTGCACCATGGCGCAGCAATGCGTGGGCGATCTCATGGCCCATCACCACCGCCATCGCATCACGGGTACGCGCCACCGGGATCAGCCCCGTGTAGACCGCCATCTTGCCACCGGGCAGGCAGAAGGCATTGGCCTGCTCGGACGGAATCACGTTCACTTCCCACTCGAAGTCGCGTGCGAAGTGTGCCGGCTGCAGCCCGTGTTCCTGCGCCAGCGCGGTTTCGACCACGTCCACCTTGGCGATCAGTCGCTCGGCAATCGCCCGGACATCCCGCGAGACCTGTTCATTCGGGCCCAAAGGGCGCTCCTGCGACAGGATCTGCTGGTAGGCCTGCAGGCCCAGCGCCTTCTCCTGGCTGGCGTCCAGGCTGCTGTCGATCAGCACCTTCTCGCCGGTATAGGGGTCGACCGCACGGTTGGAGAACCAGTAGAACGCCGCGTAGCCGGCGGCCAGCAGCAGCACCCACCAGCGGATGTTGCCGAACAGGCCACGCCGCTGCTGCGGCGAGCGGGAAAAAGGATCGTTGCGCATCGGCTGGTCTTCCGGCTGACCCCGCCGGCCGGCGGGTACGGCGCAATCTTAGTGCGGCGCTGCCTGCGGCGGGTGAAACCGGCGCCGATCCAGTCGTGCCCGTCAGATCCCTCGCACCAGCCGGAAGCCGATGCGCGCGTTGGTGGTATCCGAATCCTGCGATTGCCGCCACGCCGCCCGGGTCTGCTCCGGCGCGTTGGCCCAGTTGCCACCCCGGATCACCCGTGAACGGCAGCCCGGGTTGAACCACGCCACACCATCAGCCGGCGCGCGCCGATAGCTGGCATGCCAGCAATCGGCCACCCACTCGCTCAGATTGCCGCCCATGTCATGCAGCCCGAAGGCGTTGGCCTGGAAACTGGCGACCGGGGCCGGTCCCCACCAACCATCGCCATAGCCGACGAAGGCGTTGTGCCAATGCCTGCCCGAAGGCGAAACATCCTTGCTGCCGGTGTAATTGCCACTGCCTTCCGGTGGCAGACCGGCATCGCCCCACGGGTAGCGGCCACTGCTGCCGGCACGCATCGCGTACTCGAACTCGGCCTCGCTGGGCAGGCGGTAGCTGCGGCCGGTCTGTTCGGACAGCCAGTTCGCGTAGTTCTCGGCATCACGAACGCTCACGTGCATCACCGGCGAATTGCCCAGTGCCCGCCCGCCGTCATAGTCGGACCGCCAGTCCACGCCGCTGCGACGGATGAAATTGCCGCTGCGCTCGTCATAGACCACCGAATGTCCACGCCGGGTCGCACGTGGGCGGGCATTGGTCGCCTTCACATAGCGCTCGAAGTCACCCACGGTGATCTCGGTGATCGCCATCGCGTACCCACGCTCGAAACGCACATAGTGCGATGGCCGCTCTGCGTCGGTTGCGCCCGGTTCGGTATCACTGGCGCCCATCTGGAATCCGCCATGCGGCACCACGATCATCTGCGGTCCACGGCCGCCATCACGCAGCGCATCGCTGAACACCTGCCCCGGCCGGAAGCTGCCGTAATGGGTGGCCAGTTCGATGCGTTCGCGCAGCTGCGCCACCACCGCGTCCCCCGGCAAGGCAATGCGCAGCGCTTCGGCCAGCTTCTCGCGCGCGGGCTTCAGCCCCTGCGGGGTAGTCAGATCATGCAGGCCGCCATCGCGCAGCTGGACCAGTGCCGCTGCACGGATCTGCTCGATGCGCTCGAACGCATCGGCGATGGTCGGTGACGAGTCCCGCACCTTGCTGGCTTCTGCCAACCACGCGCCGGCACTGGCGAAATCGCGGATACGCGCGGCATCCTCGGCACGCCGGATCAGCCCACTTTCAGCAGCTGCCAGGCCCTGCCGCGCGCGACGATTCGCCGGGTCCAGCGCAAGTGCCTCACGGAAGTTGCCAATCGCACCATCCCCCGCTTCGCCGATACGGTCGGCACGCAGATCGTCTTCGCCCGCGCGGTTGTAGGCGACCACACGCTGCGCGGTCTCGACCCGCCCCTGCAGCGCGCGCACCTTCTCGTCCTTCGGCGCCAGGGTCAGCAGCACCAGCGCCTGGCGCCCGGCTTCGGCCAGCGCCTCACGCTGCTGCAATGGCCGCTGCAGCAACGCATCGGCCTGCTGCTGCAGCTTCTGTTTCGCGCGTTGCAGGCCCAGGCGCGCCTGCCGATCGTCGGGTTCCTCCTCCTGCACTGCCAGCCACAGGGGCACGGCCGCATCGCCATCTTCATACAGATGCCCCCGCGCGAATGCCTGGTCGGCAGCCCGGCGCAGCTGTGCCAGCGTACGTCCCTGGCGATCGACCCGCGGCGGCGTCCACTGCTGGATGTCCTCGGCCGCGTCGTCACCGGCAATGGTCACCGTGCCCCGCCCGGTACCACGCGCCGGACCGGCCTCTGGTGCGGGATCGGCCGGCTGGGCTGCGGTGGCACCGGCGGTCTGCGCAGGGGGCGACGGCGTGCAACCGGCCAGGCTCACGGCCAAGGCGGTAAACAGCGCGGGCGACAGCAGAAAACGCAAGCAGGGCCTCCTTCGGCACGGATGCGGACCGACGTTAGGCTATTCTCCCCTGCCTGAGCAAACCCGAGTAGTAGGCCCTGACACGTGGCAACCTGGATCACCACCCCCGCCGAGCTGGACACATACCGCCAGCAGCGGCCGACCCGCATCGGCCTGGATACCGAATTCATCCGTGAACGCACCTTCTGGCCACAGCTGGCGCTGGTGCAGATGGCCGTCGGCGAGGACATCCTGCTGATCGACCCGTTGATTCCCGGCATGCCCGAGGCCTTGGCGCCGTGGCTGGCCGATGAATCCATCACCAAGGTCATGCACAGTGCCAGCGAAGACCTGGTGGCGTTCAAGTGGACCTGTGGCGTGCTGCCGCGTCCGTTGTTCGACACCCAGATCGGCGCCGCGCTGGCTGGCATCGGTGCTGGCATGGGCTACCAGAAGCTGGTGCAGGAGATCACCGGCGTGGCACTGGAAAAGGGCGAAACCCGCTCTGACTGGATGCGCAGGCCGTTGTCGGACTCCCAGCTGAGTTACGCCGCCGACGACGTCGAGCATCTGTTCGCGATGCACGACGCCATCTCCGCCAAGCTGGAAACGCTGGGGCGCCAGCAGTGGCTGCACGACGATGGCGAGCGCCTGCTGGCCAGCGTGGCAAATGACGAAGACCGCTGGCCCCACCTGGGCATGCGCTCGGCGCAGTTCCTGGACGCGCCCGCGCAGCGCCGCCTGCTGCGCCTGCTGCGTTGGCGCGACGTGCAGGCGCGCGCCAGCGACCGCCCGCGCAGCTGGATCCTGGACAACGAACTGGCCGCCACCCTGGCACGCACCCCGCCAGCCGATGCTGCTGCAGTGAGCAAGCTGTTCGAACAGTTCCCGAAGGCGCCGCGCAAGCTGGCCGCTGCGGTATGGCAGGCGCTGGACACGCCGCTGGCCGACGAAGCCGATGCGCCGTTGGCGATGCAGGCCAGCGATGCCAGCAAGCAGCTGCTGAAGAAGCTGCAGGATGCGGTGGCCGAACGCAGCCGCGAGCTCGGCCTGGCCGACGGCGTGCTGGCCTCACGCAAGCATCTGGAAAGCTATCTGGAGCATCAGCAGTGGCCGGCTGCACTGGCTGGCTGGCGCCAGCAGGAACTGGAGCCGCGGTTGCAGGCGTTGTTGCCCGCAGTCTGAGGAACCGGGCGGACAACGAAAAACGGCGCTCGATGAGCGCCGTTTTCGATACTCCAACCGGTAGTGCTTACCAGTTCATGTTCAGCGAAACACCCACGGTGCGCGGTTCGTTGTAGACCGCGGCCATGTAGTTCTCGATCACACCCTTGAGGTTCTTCTCGTTGGTGATGTTGCGCGCGAACAGCGCCACTTCGTAGGCACCGTAGTTGCCCGAATAGCCGATCTTCAGGCCACCCTCGAAATCACCCTTGGAGTTGAACTCCTTGCTGTCGTACAGCACGAAGCTGGTGTAGCCCTGCTTGTTCCAGTCGGTGGACACGAACATCGTGGCCGCGTCGCTGACCGGGAAGTCGTAGCGCGCTGCCAGGTTGATGTTGTACTTCGGTGCGTTCGGCAGCGGGTTGCCATCGATCTGCGCGAAGGTGTTGGCACCGACCTTGATGGTCGGATCGTTCACCGTGCACACCACCTGGCCGTTCAGGCCGCAGACCTGCGCGTAGACGCGCTTGTCCTTGATCTCGCTGTGCAGCAGGCTCAGGCCGGCGCTCAGGGTAAGGTTCTGGATCGGGCGCAGCTCCATGTCCGCTTCGAAGCCGTAGGCCTTGGCCTTGTCTGCGTTGAACAGCACGCCGTTGCCGTCCGAATCGTTGCCGTTGAGCTGGATGTCGTTGACGGTGTAGGTGAACGCGGTGGCGTTCAGGCGCAGGCGGTTGTCCCACAGGCTGCTCTTCACGCCCGCTTCCCACGACAGGATCGTTTCCGAATCGGCGGTGGTGAAGTCGGCATTGAACACCGCCGAACGGCCCTGGATGGTCGGGCCACGGAAGCCGCGGGCGACCTTCGCATAGACGCTCACGTCCGGGGTGATCTGATACATCGCGCTCAGATCCCAGCTCGGGGTGGTGTCGGTCATCTTGACGTCGGTGCGGCCCTTGTAGGTGACCAGGCCGGCAGCGGTATCGGCCGTCTTCAGCAGGCGGGTGTGCTTCTCATCGCGGGTCTGGCGCAGGCCGGCGGTGACGGTGAACTTGTCGGTGAAGGCGTAGCTCAGCTGGCCGAAGCCGGCCCAGGAGGTGTTCTTGTTGCGCAGGCGCACCCAGTTGTTCGGGTTGCGCGCAGCGCCCTTCAGGAACCAGGCGCGCTGGTAGAAGTCGGTGGTGTCGCTGCCGTTGAAGTAGAACGCACCGGCCTGCCACTGCAGGGCGCTGTCGTCATGGCTGGCCAGGCGGAACTCCTGGGTCCACTGGTCCAGGTCACGGATCTGGCCCATCGACTGGCCGTAGCCGTTCGGCACGCCATTGACCGGGAAGTTGACCGCAGCGCCGCCGTCGGTGTCACCGCGGCTGTAGCCGGAAGTGGTCTCGTAAGCGGTGATCGAGGTGAAGTCGATCGCGCCGAAGTCATAGCGCGCCTTCACCGAACCGCCGTAGGTCTTGTACGCCTGCGGGTTGTTGTCGGCCTCGTCGTAGGCGACCTGGTCACGCGGCACGTCGGTCTTGTTCGAGCCCTTGGTCAGTGCGTTGCGCAGGAACAGGGTCGAGGTGCCTTCGTAGTCGCGGGCGTGGGCCGAAGCAAGGATCGAGAACTGGTCGCTCGGGGTCAGCAGCAGCTGCGCGCGCACGTTGCGGTCGTCGAAGCCGCCCATGGCGTTCTTCTTCGGGCTGACCGTGCCATCGGCGCTGGGGCCGGTGTAGGTGTTGTCGACGTAGTCGTCGCGGTGCTGGTACAGCGCCGACACGCGGAACGATGCGATGTCGTTGATCGGGCCGCCGAAGCCACCGTCGATCGACACGCTGTTGTAGGAGGCATAGCTGGCGCTGACGCGACCGCTGTAGTCCTGGGTCGGCTTGAGGGTGTCGAACTTGACGATGCCGGCGGTGGTGTTGCGACCGAACAGCGAGCCCTGCGGACCGCGCAGCACTTCCACCTGGTCCACGTCATAGACCGGGTTGGACTTCAGCACCACGTGCTCCAGCACGACGTCGTCCTGGATGATCGACACCGGCTGCGAGGCACCGAGGTAGAAATCGATGTTGCCCAGGCCGCGGATGTAGAAGCGCGGGAAGATGCGGCCGGTGGTGGTTTCCGCATACAGGCTCGGCACGCGGCCGGACAGCGCCAGCAGGGTGTCGTCGCCGCCGGCGGTGAAGTCGCGCATGCGCTCGCCCTGCACCACGCCTACCGACACCGGCACTTCCTGCAGGTTCTGCTCGCGGTGCTCGGCGGTCACGGTGATGGTGTCCAGCCCGGTCGGGGTCGGTGCACTGTCCTGCGCGGCAGCACCGAAGCTGGCAGCCAGCGCCAGGCCTGCACAGGCCAGGGCCAGCGGATGGCGACGGAAGGAAACGAAGGAGGACGACATGCCCGACGAACGGCGGGAATCGGAATGGGAAGGCATCGAAAGCTCTGAGGAGGCGTCCGTGCGGCCTGCGCTGGCCGGGCGGCAAATAGGAGGAAAACTGCGCAAGCCGCCATTATCCTCCAAATTGTTACAATTTCGTTGCGTCGTCAGGCAGCAGGGGTATCAGGCCGTTTTCGGCACAGTCCCGCCTCAGCCGTGCTGCGGTAACGGCGCCAGCGCGACCTCGACCATCGCCAGCAGGCGTTCGCGGCTGATGCCGTCTCGCGCCTGCACCGAGATGCCATGCAGCACCGTGGCGAAATGATCGCCCAGCGCCTGCACGGATAGATCGGCCGCCAGCTCGCCAGCCGCCTGCGCCTGCTGCAGCCGCGCGATGATCGCTGCCGTGCGCTGGCGGCGGTGGCCGGCCAGCCAGTCGCGCACGCCCTCGCCATCCGGTGACACGCTGCTGGCCGAGGACACCACCAGGCAGCCATGCGGACGACCGCGACGGGTGTAGGTCAACACGGCATCCCGCAGCATGCTGCCGATCGCATCACGCAGTGACGCCTGCTCCAGCGCGCGCGGCGCGAAGCCGCCCTCGCCTTCCTCGTACAGCGCCACTGCTTCGCGGAACAACTGCTCCTTGCTCCCGAACGCGGCGTAGATGCGCGCCGAGGCAATGCCAAGCGCTTCGACCAGGGCCGACATCGAGGTGCCCTCATAGCCGTGCTGCCAGAACAGCAGCATCGCCTTGCGCAATGCCTGTTCCCTGTCGAATTCGCGCGGTCGCCCTGCCATCTGCCTGCCTGCCGTTCTGAGGCGCGCAGTGTAACGCGGGTGTTGACCATCCCGATGCACGCGCCTATTCTTTGTCGACCGACAAACAATTGGAGCAACACATGCAAACCCTCAAAGGCCCCAGCCTGCATCTGGCGCAGTTCGCTGGCGACCAGGCGCCGTTCGACAGCCTGTCCGGCATCGCCGCCTGGGCGGCCGGTCATGGTTTCAAGGCCCTGCAGATTCCGGCATGGGACGCGCGCCTGTTCGACCTGGCCACCGCCGCCGACAGCCAGGACTACTGCGATGACCTGCGTGGCACCCTGGCCGAGCACGGCCTGCAGGTCAGCGAGCTGACCACCCACATCCTGGGCCAGCTGGTGGCGGTGCATCCGGCCTACGATGAGCTGTGCGATGGTTTCGCACCGGAAGCACTGCGCGGCAATCCGCAGGCACGCAGCGAATGGGCACAGCAGCAGCTGCATCTGGCCGCCCGCGCCTCGCGCCGGCTCGGGCTGCAGGACATGGGCACCTTCTCCGGCTCGTTCGCCTGGCCCTATCTGTTCCCCTTCCCGCAGCGTCCGCCGGGCCTGATCGATGCCGCATTCGATGAGCTGGCACGCCGCTGGCGGCCGATCCTCGATACCTGCGAGGACAACGGCATCAACCTCTGCTACGAAATCCATCCCAGCGAAGACCTGCACGATGGCACCAGCTTCGAACGCTTCTTCGAGCGTGTGGGCCAGCACGAGCGCTGCCGCATCCTGTTCGATCCCAGCCACTTCGTGCTGCAGCAGCTGGATTACCTGCAGTTCCTGGACATCTACCATCCGCTGATCCGCATGTTCCACGTCAAGGATGCGGAGTTCCGTCCCAACGGCCGCCAGGGCATCTACGGTGGCTACGCCGACTGGACCGAACGCGCGGGCCGCTTCCGCTCGCTGGGCGATGGCCAGGTCGATTTCAAGTCGATCTTCTCCAAGTTGGCGCAGTACGACTACGCCGGCTGGGCAACGCTGGAATGGGAGTGCTGCCTGAAGGACCAGGAAGCCGGTGCGCGCGAAGGTGCCGCCTTCATCCGCGACCACATCATCCCGGTCACCGACAAGATCTTCGACGACTTCGCCGGCGCGCCGATCAGCGCCGCCCAGATGCAGCACATGCTCGGCATCGCCTGAGCCCCCACAGGAACATCCCCATGACCAATTTCCCCACCGCTGGTGCCCCCGGCGACGACACCCTGCGCCACCACTACCTGCGTATCGACGGCCAGCGCGTGCATTGCGTCTCCGCCGGCAGCGGTCAACCGGTGCTGTTGATTCCTGGCTGGCCGCAGACCTGGTACGCCTGGCGCCACGTGCTGCATGCCCTGGCCGAGGCCGGCTTCGAAGCGATCGCGGTCGACCCGCCCGGCATCGGCGAATCCGATCGTCCCGCGCACGGCTACGACACCGGCAGCGCCGCCGCAGTACTGCACCAGACCATGCAGGCGCTGGGCCACGAGCGCTATCAGGTGGTCGGCCATGACATCGGCATGTGGATCGCCTATGCATTGGCCAGCGACCAGCCGCAGGCGGTGCAGCGCCTGGCCGTGACCGAAGCGGTGATTCCCGGGTTGGCGCCTGAGCCGGGCATCTTCGCCGCGCCGGCCGACAACATCTTCCTGTGGCACTTCATGTTCAACCAGGTGGCCGATCTTCCCGAGGCCCTCATCACCGGTCGCGAACGTGCCTACCTGGACTTCATGTTCGACCGCTGGTCGTACCGGCGCGATGCGGTGGCCAGCGAAACCTACATCGCCGCCTACAGCCGCCCCGGCGCGTTGCGTGCAGGGTTTGCCTGGTACCGAGCGATTCCGGAAACCATCCGCCAGAACCAGCTCCGCGCACAACGCCGGTTGACGATGCCGGTGCTGGCCATCGGCGCCGAGCACGCCACCGGCAATGCCCCGATGCTGACCCTGCAGCCGCACGCCGATGACCTGCGCGGCAGCGTCGTGCCGGGCTGTGGCCACTTCATCATGGAAGAAGCACCGGACGCCTTCCTCGCCCAGCTGCTGCCGTTCCTGCAGGAGGCTGAGCATGCCGCTTGAACCTGCGTTGCAATCGTTCGTGGATGCGGTGGCGGCGCAACCACTGCCAGACGATCTGCTGGAACTGCGCGCACTGAGCGAGCAGGCGCTGCCCACGCTGCAGGGTGCCACCGAGGCGGTATCGCATGTCGTGGAGCACGTCATCAGCGCGCGCGACGGCCATGCGCTCGTCGTGCGCCTGTATACGCCCGCAGCCAACGGCACCGAGCTGCGCCCTGCCCTGTTGTTCGCCCACGGCGGTGGTTGGTTCCAGTGCTCGCTGGCGGTCTATGACGGCCCCTGCCGGGCCCTGGCCAATGCCAGCGGCCATGTCGTCGCTGCCGTCGGCTATCGCCTGGCGCCGGAGCATCCGTTCCCGACGCCGCTGCACGACGTCGCCGATGCCTGGCTGTGGCTGCAGGCCCATGCCACCGCGCTGGGTCTTGATCCGGCACGGTTGGTCATCGGCGGCGACAGCGCCGGCGGCAATCTCGCCGCCGCGTGCTGCCTGCTGCTGCGCGATCAGGGACTGCCGTTGCCATCGCATCAACTGCTGCTGTACCCGGCACTGGATGCCACCATGGCCAGCGACACCTACCGCGAGTTCGCCGACGGCTACTACCTCAGCGCCGGCCTGATGCAGCGCTGCTGGCAGGCCTACCTCGGCGACGGTGACCGCCGACAGGCGCTGGCTTCGCCCCTCCTCGCCCGCGATCTGCGTGGCCTGCCGGCGGCCACGGTGCTGAGCTGTGAGTTCGATCCGCTGCGCGACGAAGCTGAACAATACGCCGCAAGCCTGCGGGAAGCGGGTGTGGACTGCACGCTGGAGCGCCTGCCGGGGATGATCCACGCCTGCATCCACTTGCGTGGTGTGTCGGCGGCGACCGACATCGCGATCCAGCGCGCGGCGGCCCTGCTGCCCTGAGCCAGGCCTGCAGCGGCGCAGAGCACCTGCGCCGCTGTGTCCGGCCCGCCCCTTTGCAGCCGGCACCGGCCAGCGCTATGCTAGGGCCGTCACGTGGCGCCAGCTCCGCTGCCCACGGGATGCAACACCCCCATGGGGCCATAGCTCAGCTGGGAGAGCGCGTCGTTCGCAATGACGAGGTCAGGAGTTCGATCCTCCTTGGCTCCACCATATGAAAAACAGAAAGCCCCGGCACTGCCGGGGCTTTCTGTTCTGGCCAGCCGCTCAGGCCGGCTCCTGCCCGCCGTCCTTGCGCGCGGGTGCACGCGAATGTGCATCGCGCACCTTCTGGTCCTGCTGGCCGGGACGCTGCTTGGCCACTTCATCCTGCTGCTTGTCCTGCCGGCTTTCCTGCACGCCCTGCTTGGCGTCAGCCTGGTCCTTGTCGCGCTCGCTCATCGAAAGCTCCGTCATCGGCGGGGGACCGATGCTCCCGGCTACGCTAGAGCGTGGGGCGTGAGCCGCAGGTCAGTCCGGCGCCAACACCGTGTGCAGCCTCGGCCTTGCGACCGCACTCGGCTCACCCCCAGAATCAGAAAGCATCATGTTTATCGGAATATGCCATGCCCTCTCGTGCGCAGTCCGCTTCGCCAGCAGCGCCAATGACCATCGACGCCGCCGATGGACGCATCCAGATCGGCAATCTGCCGACCCGGATCGGCCCCGCGCTGTCACTGGACCGGGCGCGCATCGCGTTTGCCGCGTGGATCCAAGGCGAACGCAACGTCGGCACAGGCTATCTGTGGCTGAGCCTGCAGGGGCTGAGCCTGGGCGGCGCCCGCGCAGGCATCAGCCTGTGCTTCCGCGGCCAGCAACTGGACATGGTGACGATGGGCGTCGAACTGCCTGGTGCAGAGCTGCAGGAGGGCTGGCCGACCCAGGCGACCATCGACGCCGAGGTCGCCTTCATGAAGCGCACGCTCGGCGCGGCACTGGGGCGGACGCTGGCAGGTGGGCACGCCCGCTTCGACTGGGGCGAGGCCTGGGCCGGTTTCGATCCGAAGGGGTTCATGGCCAGCAGCGGCATCCGCTACCGGCCACGCCGGTGAGCATGCTCAGGTGCGGGTAATCGACACTCCTCCCTCGACACGCATCGCGCTGCCAGTGACGAAACTGCTTTCATCGCTGGCCAGGAACAACGCCGCGTTGGCGATCTCTTCCGGCTCAGCCATGCGCTTGAGGGCGTGCAGCGAGCGCACGAAATCACGCGCATCGCCCGTGGGCGCGGCCTGCCGGCCCATTTCGGTGTCGGTGCCACCGGGCAGCAGCACGTTGCTGCGTACGCCGCGCGCACCGTACTCGGCGGCGATCACCTGACTCAGGCCGATCAGCCCGGCCTTGCTCGCTGCATAGGCCGCCATGCCCGGGAATCCCAAGGTGTGGCCGACGAACGTGCCGACGAACACCAGCGAGCCACCGCCGCGTGCCAGCAATGCCGGCAACTGCGCGCGCGCCGCATGGAAAGCGGCATCCAGGTTGGTGGCCACCACCTCGCGCCAAGCATCGGCAGGGAGCTCTGCGGTGGGCAGGCTGGGGCCGAGCATGCCGGCGTTGTTGATGGCGGCATCCAATCCGCCAAATGACTGTTGGGCCAGATCGACCAGCACCTGCGCGGTGGCAGCATCGGCCACGTCACCCGCATGCACGGCCACTTCGCCGCCGCTTGCGCGGATCTGCGCAGCCAGTTCATGAAGCGGCTGTGGGCGCCGCGCATTGAGGACCAGTCGCGCGCCCTCAGCAGCGAAACGCAGCGCGCTGGCGCGGCCAATGCCGGCGCTGGCGCCGGTGATGAGGATGATCTTGTCGTGCAGCCGCATGGATGTGCTCCGGGTTGGGATATGCCTGCAACCATGCGCCTGCACGGCCACGCGGACACTCCGTTTCCAGACCCGGCCGGCGGGTGCAGGAAACGGAGTTTCCACTGCCCTGGTGCATGCCAGAATCACGACATGGACAGCACCGCCGATATCGATCTGGATGCCCGTATTGAACGGGTCTGCCGTCATCTGCAGACCAGCGTTGACGAACCGTCGCTGCAGGAACTGGCCGACATCGCCGGCTGCAGCCCGTCCCGCCTGCATCGCCTGTTCAAGCAAGCCACCGGCGTGACCCCGAAGCAGTACGCCACTGCCCTGCGCGCCGACCGCCTGCGCGAAGGGCTGCAACGCCAGGACCGGATCACCGATGCCTTCCACGAGGCGGGATTCGGTTCCAGCGGACGCTTCTACGAAAATGCCCCCCGCCTGTTGGGGATGACACCCAAGCGCTGGCGCGCGGGTGGCGGCGGCGAGGTCATCCGATTCGCGATTGCACAGAGCACGCTGGGCAGCGTACTGGTGGCAAGCAGCAGCACCGGCGTGGTCGCGATCCTGCTGGGCGATGATCCAGAAGCGTTGCTGCACTCCCTGCAGCAGCGCTTTCGGCAAGCTGAACTGGTGGGTGCTGACCGGGGTTACGAACATCTCATCGCCCAGGTCATCGGCCTGGTCGAAGAGCCCGCACGCGGCACCGCGCTGCCGCTGGATATCCGTGGCACCGCCTTCCAGCAGCGGGTATGGCAGGCACTGCAGCGCATTCCGCACGGGCAGACCGCGTCCTACGCCGACATCGCAGCGCGCATCGGCGCGCCGCGTGCCAGTCGCGCGGTAGCCCGCGCCTGTGCCAGCAATCCTCTCGCAGTGGCGGTGCCCTGCCACCGCGTGGTGCGGCGCGACGGAGATCTGTCCGGCTATGCCTGGGGCGTGGAACGCAAGCGCGAACTGCTGCGGCGGGAAAAGATGACCCGTCGCTGACGCGGTCGCTCAATCCAGCTTCACCACCAGCTTGCCGAAGTTGCGCCCCTGCAGCAGGCCGAAGAAGGCTTCGGGTGCATTTTCCAGGCCCTGCACGACGTCTTCGCGGTACTTGATGCGCCCATCGCGCAGCCACTGCGGCATGTCGCGCTCGAATTCCGGCCACAGATGCTTGAAGTCATGCACGATGAAGCCACGCACGGTCAGGCGCTGGCGCAGGATCTGGCTGAACAGCGCTGGCAGCCGATCCGGTCCGGGCTGCGCGACGCCGCGGGCGTTGTAGGTGGCGATGGTGCCGCACACCGGAATGCGCGCGAAATCATTGAGCAGCGGCAGCACGGCATCGAGCACATGGCCACCCACGTTCTCGAAGTACACGTCGATGCCATCCGGCACGGCAGCGCGCAGCTGTTCGGCAAAACCAGAGGCGCGATGGTCCAGCGCCACGTCCACGCCCAGTGTTTCCAGATACGCACGCTTGGCCTCACCGCCGGCGATGGCAACTACGCGCGCGCCCTGCAGCTTTGCCAACTGGGCCACGGTGGCGCCGACCGGTCCACTGGCAGCGGCCACCACCAGGGTCTCGCCGGGTTGCAGCTTGCCGATTTCGATCAGGCTGGAGTACGCGGTGAACCCCGGCATGCCGTACACGCCCAACGCTGTGCTCAGCGGCAGCCCGGCCGGATCCAGGTGCCGGCTGATCGCATCACCCGCCACCACGGCATGCGTCTGCCAGCCACCGGGGGCCAGCACCAGCTCGCCCACCGCCAGGCCAGGCGCCTGCGACTGCAGCACCTCGGCCACGGTCTGGCCCTCCATCACCGCATCCACTGCCACCGGCGGTGCGTACGACGGGCCATCGTCCATGCGTCCGCGCATGTACGGGTCCAGCGACAGGTAGCGGTTGCGCAGCAGCACCTGGCCCGGGGCCAATGCCGGCAGCGGCACCTGTTCGAGGCGGAAATTGGCGGCGACCGGCGCACCTTGCGGGCGCGAGGCAAGCACAATGCGGGTAGTTGAATCGGACATGTCCAATGGCTCTGCTGCGGGCAGCGTCGGGAGAGGAACCGCGACAGTACGCCGCGCCCTGCCCTCGTGGGTGCCATGAAAACAGCGTTCCATCGGTGCCTTCCCCGCTCCGCCGCTGCATCGCTTGCACCGTCACCTTTGGCGCCAGCGACGGGCCGCTGTTTTCCGCGTCCGGCATTCCCGGTCAGGCCGGCTCTACGCAGGATCAACCACTTGCAGGTACTTCCGCTGGCCGCAGACACCAATGTGAAGGTTTTTTTCCAAAACGCTTGCCGAACCTGTCCTACGTCCGTAATATGCGCGTCCTCGGCAGCGACATCGCTGCAACGAAACAAGTGGCCGAGTAGCTCAGTTGGTAGAGCAGGGGATTGAAAATCCCCGTGTCGGCGGTTCGATTCCGTCCTCGGCCACCACTTTCGAAGACCTGCAGAAATGCGGGTCTTTTTTTTCTACATGGCCGAGTAGCTCAGTTGGTAGAGCAGGGGATTGAAAATCCCCGTGTCGGCGGTTCGATTCCGTCCTCGGCCACCATGTTCAAAGACCTGCAGAAATGCAGGTCTTTTTTTTGTCCGTGACGTTCCGTCCACGCACGACATGGATCGCGCCGCATCGATCCTGCGCGGATGCGGCACGTGGGTTGACGAAACATTCACACCTCCGCGTGCTGTGCAACCTACGCTCCAGACTCCTGCCCGGAGCCGACCAATGCGCTTGCACCCTGCCCTGCTCGCCTGCCTGCTGCTTTTCGCCGCACCGGCACTCGCTGCCGAGCCCGTGCGCGCGGTCAGCGAACTGGACATCGATCGCTATGCCGGCCAGTGGCACGAGATCGCACATCTGCCGGTGTCGTTCCAGAAGCAGTGCGTGGGCGAGATCACTGCCAACTACGGGCTGCGCCGCGATGGCCGGATCAGCGTCACCAACGCCTGCCGCAAGGCCGATGGCGAGCGGATTGTCGCCGAGGGTGTGGCGCGGCCCGTTGCGGGGCAGCCCGGCCAGCTGCAGGTACGCTTCGTTCCCGACTGGCTGAGCTGGGTGCCTCTGGTCTGGGCCGACTACTGGGTGATCGCGCTGGACCCGGACTACCAGTGGGCAATGGTCGGTGAGCCCGGCCGCAGGTATCTGTGGATCCTCGCGCGCCTGCCGGAGATGGACCGCGCCCTGTTCGACCAGCTCAAGGCGAAGGCGCAAGCGATGGGCTACGACCTGGCGCCGCTGCGTCTGATGGCGCCCGTGCACGACGCGCCCGTGCGCGACGCGCCCGCCGACTGAGGCGCCGCCCGACCGGCGCACGCAACGTCCGCAATCCAGCATCGCGCACGCCTCGCGTGCATCTTCACGCGCTACCCTCTGTGGCCGGTCGCCACGGGCGACCCTTTCCACCATACGCCGTAGTATGCTTATCCCACGCACCGCCTTCAGAGGACCTGCGCCCATGTTCCACCGCTTCCGTACCGTCTTGATCGTCCTGTGCACCCTGGCCCTGGTCGCTTGCGGCGATGGCATCGTCAAGCGCGTTTCGGAACCGGCCGCGAGCCTGCAGCAGCTGACCGTGCAGGCCAATGGCGACTGGACTGTCGCTCTGCGCCTGCAGAACTACAGTTCGATGCCGATGAGTTTCGACGACGTCGCACTGGCCCTGACCATCGGCGACACCGAGGCCGGCCCGCTGTCGGCCAAGCCGGGCATCTCCATCGGCGGCGTCTCCGCCGATGTCATCAACGTGAACTTCAAGCCCAGCCCGGCCGCACGCCTGGTGATCGCCGACGCACTGGCCAGCAACCGCACCCTCGCCTACAGCCTGAAGGGCACGGTGTCGGCCACGCCGCAGGAAAAGAAGCAGCGCACCTTCGATATCAACAGCCGCAGCACGCTCAACCAGGCCCCGGGCCTGCCCGGCGTGCTGCGCTGATCTCCGCTTTCCGCCGCGACGCATCGCGCCGCTCCTCCTGTTACTGATCAAATCGAGACGCACCGATGAGCAGCTACACCGCCCCGCTTTCCGACCTTCGTTTCGGCCTGCACGATGTGCTGAAGGTCGAGCCGCTGTTCGCCCGTCTTGGCTTCACCGACGCCACCGCCGATGTCGTCGATGCCGTGCTGGAAGAAGCCGGCCGCTTCAGCGCCAGCGTGCTGGCCCCGCTCAACAGCGTGGGCGACGAGATCGGCTGCGTGCTCGACCAGGCCAGCGGCGAAGTGACCACCCCACCCGGCTTCAAGCAGGCCTACGACCAGTTCGTCGACGGCGGCTGGACCGGCCTGACTGCGGCGCCGGAACTGGGCGGCCAGGGCCTGCCGCACACGCTGGGCGTGCCGCTCAATGAAATGATCAACGCCGCCAACCTGGCCTGGGGCAACTTCCCGCTGCTGTCGCACGGCGCCATCGAAGCGCTGAAGCAGCACGGCGAAGCCTGGCAGCACGAGGCCTTCCTGAAGCCGCTGATCGAAGGCCGCTGGACCGGCACCATGTGCCTGACCGAGCCGCATTGCGGCACCGACCTGGGCCTGCTCAAGACCAAGGCCGAGCCGAACGCCGATGGCAGCTATTCGATCACCGGCACCAAGATCTTCATCACCGCCGGCGAGCACGACCTGACCGGCAACATCGTGCACCTGGTGCTGGCCAAGCTGCCCGATGCTCCCCCGGGCGCCAAGGGCATCTCGCTGTTCGTCACCCCGAAGTTCAAGGTCGACCGCGACGGCAACGTCGGTGAGCGCAACGCGCTGCGCTGTGGCTCGATCGAGCACAAGATGGGCATCAAGGGCTCGGTCACCTGCGTGATGAATTTCGATGGCGCCCAGGGCTACCTGGTCGGCCAGCCGCACAAGGGCCTGCAGGCGATGTTCACCATGATGAACACTGCTCGCCTGGGTGTCGGCCTGCAGGGCATCGGCCTGTCCGAGCGCGCCTACCAGAACGCGCTGAAGTACAGCCGCGAGCGCCTGCAGTCGCGTTCGCTCAGCGGCGCCAAGTTCCCGGACAAGCCGGCCGACCCGATCCTGGTGCATCCGGACGTGCGCCGCATGCTGCTGACCATCAAGTCGCTGGTGGAAGGCAGCCGCCTGCTGGCCCTGCATGCGGCCACCCTGATCGACGTCGCCCACCATGCAGACGATGCCGGTGAGCGCGAGCGCGCTGACACCCTGGTGAGCTTCCTGACCCCGATCTCGAAGGCCTGCCAGACCGAATGGGGCATCGAGAACACCTACAACGCCCTGCAGTGCTTCGGCGGCCACGGCTACATCCGCGAGCACGGCATGGAACAGCTGGCCCGCGATGCCCGCATCACCACGCTGTATGAAGGCACCACCGGCATCCAGGCGCTGGACCTGATCGGCCGCAAGACCGCGTCCAGCCAGGGCGCTGGCCTGAAACTGATGCTGGCCGAGATCGAAGCGTTCGCCAAGGCGAATGAAGGCAACGAGAGCCTGGCCGAGTTCATCGGCCCGCTGCGCGCCAAGGCCGCCGAATGGGGCAAGCTGACGATGGACGTGCTGCAGCGTTCGGCCGCCAATCCGGACGAACTGGGCGCAGCGAGCTACGACTACCTGTTCTATTCGGGTTATGTGGTGCTGGCCTACTGGTGGGCCCGCAGCGTTGCCGCCGCCGATGCCAGCGCACACGGTGCGGCGTTTGCCCAAGGCAAGCGCGAGACCGCGCGCTTCTACTTCGCCCGCGTGCTGCCGCGCACCCTCAGCCACGCCGCCGCCATCCAGGCGGGCGCCGCACCGCTGATGGCAATGGACGACGAACGCTTCGGCGCCTGAGCCGGGCCGCACCCGGCACCCGGCACCCACGGTAGTGCCGGCCGCTGGCCGGCAACCGCAACAGCTGGAGCAACAGCAACAGCTGGTTTCCTGCGGGATGGCGGGGTGGGTCCAATTGCGGGGGACGGCGCAAGTACGTCCCTGTAGCCTCGATCGCGCCATCCATGGCGCTCACGCCCCCGCAACCGGCCCCACCCCGCCTTCGACAATTTCCCGGTAGATCCACGCCAAGCGTGGATGGAAACCATCCGTAATGCCTCTGGAGAAAAGCCCCCTTTTGTTAAAGGGGGCGCGCCGACGGCGCGGGGGATAGGAAGAATGCGCGGACCTGAATCTTGCGATTTKGGTTTCGCCCTCCGGGCGATACCCAAATCGCAATGATTCAGGTATAAGCTGTTTTCCCGATGGAGACAGACACTACACGCTTGGGTCTGATCGAAGCCGGAGCTCCGTTTTCTGCTCCGGGCGCCGAAGCATCGCCCAACGCCACGACGCTGCATCGCCCCGGCACGGTCCGGTTGCTCTCACTGGATGGTCATGGYCGGGTCCTGGACTGGATCACCTGGCAGGACGCCGCCTGCCTCTACGCCCGCGATGCCGTCGCCTGGACCCTCGGCGATCCCTGCCTGCACATCCACGGTGGGACCAATCGTCGCAGTGGCATGCAGAGCGGAATGGACCTGCACCCGATCATCGCCGCGCGCGGCCATGCCCGCTCGCGTGCACTGGACCCGACACCGAACCTGACCAACCCGGCCCTGTTCGCCCGCGATGCCCATCTCTGTCTTTACTGTGGACAGCAGTTCGGACGCCCGACCCTGACCCGCGACCACGTCATGCCCTTGTCCAAAGGCGGCCTGGATACCTGGGAAAACGTAGTCACCGCCTGCTTCCACTGCAATTCGCGCAAGAGCGACCGCACCCCGCAACAGGCCGGCATGCCGCTGCTGGCGGTGCCGTACCGGCCGAGCTGGATCGAGCACCTGATCCTGTCCAACCGCAACATCCTGGCCGACCAGATGGCGTTCCTGAGGGCCCAGCTGCCCAAGCGTTCCAAGCTCTGCACCTGAACATCCGGGAATGCAACCCTCACCGTCCTGTCACGGGCGGCGGCGTTTGCTTGCCCCACCCCCGTTTGAGGGCGAAAATGGGCGTTCAGAACAAGTGCGAACATGATGATCGACTCTGCCCGCTATCCCCGCCTCGCGCGCATCCAGACACCGGATGACCTGCGCACGTTCGACGAATCCGAACTGACGGCGGTCGCCGATGAACTGCGTGCCTACCTGATCGAATCGGTCGGCAAAAGCGGTGGCCATTTCGCCGCCGGCCTGGGCGTGATCGAGCTCACCGTGGCCCTGCACTACCTGTACCAGACCCCGGTCGACCAGCTGGTCTGGGACGTCGGCCACCAGACCTATCCGCACAAGATCCTCACCGGTCGCCGCGACGAGATCCATACCGTCAAGCAGAAGGATGGCGTCGCGCCGTTCCCCAAGCGCGAGGAAAGCGAGTACGACACCTTCGGTGTCGGCCACTCCTCGACCTCGATCTCCGCAGCGCTGGGCATGGCCATCGCGCGCCAGACCGAAGGTGATGATCGCAAGGTCGTGGCCGTGATCGGCGACGGTGCAATGACCGCCGGCATGGCCTTCGAAGCGCTGATGCACGCCGGCGGCATGGAACCGGAACCGAACCTGCTGGTGATCCTCAACGACAACAACATGTCGATTTCCGAGGCAGTGGGCGGGCTGACCAAGATGCTCGGCCGCGCCACCGGCAGCCGCACGCTCAATGCGCTGCGCGAAGGCGGCAAGAAGATCCTCGGCGACAAGAAGAACAATCCCGCACGTTTCGTGAAGCGCTGGGAAGAACACTGGAAGGGCATGTTCGTGCCGTCCACGATGTTCGAGGAAATGGGCTTCCATTACACCGGCCCGATCGATGGCCATGACCTGCCGGCGCTGCTGTCCGCGCTGAAGACGCTGCGTGCCTCCAAGGGCCCGAAGCTGCTGCATGTGATGACCACCAAGGGCAAGGGTTACGAGCCGGCCGAAGGCGACCAGATCGGTTACCACGCGGTGGGCCCGTTCGATCCGGACAAGGGCCTGGTGGCCAAGACCGGCGCGAAGAAGCCCACCTATACCGATGTGTTTGGCGACTGGTTGTGTGACGCCGCCGCAGCCGAGCCGCGTCTGTATGGCATCACTCCGGCAATGCGCGAAGGCTCGGGCCTGGTGCGCTTCAGCAGGGAATATCCGCAGCGCTACTTCGATGTGGCCATCGCAGAGCAGCACGCGGTGACCCTGGCCGCAGGCATGGCCACCCAGGGCGGCAAGCCGGTAGTGGCGATCTATTCCACCTTCCTGCAGCGCGCGTACGACCAGTTGGTGCATGACGTGGCCATCCAGGACCTGGATGTGCTGTTCGCGATCGATCGCGCCGGCGTCGTCGGCCCGGATGGTGCAACCCACGCAGGCAACCTCGACCTCAGCTTCCTGCGCTGCGTGCCGAACATGGTGGTGATGGCACCCTCCAACGAAGCCGAGTGCCGGCAGATGCTCAGCACCGGCCTGCAGCACCCCGGCCCGGCTGCGGTGCGCTACCCGCGCGGCAGCGGTACCGGCGTGGATGCCGGCAGCGATCTGTCGACCCTGCCGATCGGCAAGGGCGAGCTGCGCCTGCAAGGCAACCGCGTCGCCCTGCTCGCGTTCGGCAGCACCGTCGCCGCCGCCGAACAGGTGGGTCGCGAACTGGGTTTGAGCGTGGTCAACATGCGTTTCATCAAGCCACTCGATCGCGAACTGGTACTTGCCATGGCCAACCAGCACGACGCCCTGGTGACGATCGAAGACAACGTGGTGGCGGGCGGCGCAGGTTCGGCCGTGGCCGAACTGCTCAATGCCGAGGATGTGCTGCGTCCGATCCTGCACCTGGGCCTGCCCGATGCCTTCCAGCATCACGCCAGCCGCGAGGACCTGCTGGCCGAGGCCGGCATCGATGCGGCCGGCATCCGTGCGGCGCTGCTCAAGCGCTGGCCGCAGCTGGCCGCCGGCAACCCGCCGTTGAGCGCGGCGGGCTGAGAGCGTTGCAGGGGTCTGGTGGGGCCAAGCCATGCGTGGCTCCCCAGGTTCCTCATCCACGCCTGGCGTGGATCTACCAGATTGCTGGTGGCGCAAAAGCAGATCCACGCCAAGCGTGGATGGCGCGGACCGTGCCGACAAGCGGCGTGCTCAGCCGTAGCTGATCGCCTCGACAAACGCACCGCTGGACTCCACCCGCACCGAGGCGCGCTGGCCGGTATCGGTGAAATGCAGGCGGGCCAGGGTTTCGGCGAAATCGAAGGCACGGACGCCATCGCGGAACTCAATCGGCTCCGGCTTGTCCGGGTGCAGCACGCGCCATTGGCGCTGCTCACATTGCAGTCGGATCAACATGCGTTGCTCACTCCTTGAACAGCGTATCGACGACGAGAGAATGACCGCACCAGGCGCGACAGGAATGGCCAGTGCGAACCGGGACGCGCAAGGCGTCCCGGGAGTCGACAATACGAGGAAAGAAGTGTGATCGCTATCAGATTTTTCTGATCTTGAGCCGATTGCGACAACCGCTCAATTCACCTGGAACTGGGCCCTGCAGCCATTGCTGACCCAGATGCCACGGCGGTCCCAGCCCCAGGTCTGGCCTTCGATGCAGGCACTGCGCGATTCCTGTCGTACCAGACGCACGCCGCGACGAACCTGCGCATCGCAGTACTGCTGGCGCCGGTCATTGGAATGGCAGGCAATCACCTGGCCACCACCACCCCACTGGCTTCCGCCCCAGCCGTTGCCACCACCGCCACCCCAACCACCGCCGCCACCGCCCGGCCGCCGGTATTCACCGACGAATTCGGCACGGCAGCCCTGGGTAACCCAGACACCGTAACGGGATTGGCCCCAGGTCTCACCTTCCACACAGGGGGAGCCGGACAACTGGCGGATCATGCGCGCACGCCCTTCCAGCCGGCACTCGTTGCTGCGGTTCTTGATCGATTCGCAGCGCACGATGCCATTGCCACCACGATCATCGTAGCGATCGTCGTAGCCATAGTTCTGCGCCTGCACGCCGCCAGCGGCAGCCATCATCGGCAACACGGTGCACGCCACGGTGCGCCAAGTGAGTCCCTTGCCCATCCCTTGTCTCCAGGTGAATACGGTGGAGGCAAGCATCAGGGATTCCCGGCGTGGCGCACAGAGGGAGCCGCGACGGCGGTTTTTCCCCCATTCAACCAACCCAACCGCAACTGACTGCGGCTGCGGTGGCTCAGCGGCCGAAGTGCAGCGCGTCGACCGCTGTGCCCAGCGCTTCCACGCGCACGGTGCTGTGCTGGCCGGTACGGCAGTGATGCTCGCTGGCCCGCGAGGCAGCGGCATCGAAGGCGGCCGCACCGGTGCTGAACACTTCGGTCGCGCGTGTCTGCGGATCCAGGACGGACCAGCGCTGGGCGGTGCATTGGACAGTGATGACCATGGTGGGCTCCTGCGGTTCTGGGAAATCGGGGACCGGCGCAAGGCCGATCTCCGATGCCCGACCAGCCTAGCCAGCGCCCCGGAGAAGACCTATCGGATTTATCCGAAAACTCCCCACCATCGCCTCAGAAAGCGCCCCCCATCACATCCCTGAGGCCATTTAGGAAACCCGTTCCGTGACCCTTGTCACGAAGTCAGCCGCGCTTCACACTATCGTCATCAACAGGGGCCCCTTCCACATGCGCACCTCGCTTCCACTGCAGCGTTCGACGCTGCTGAAGTTCTATTTCGCCGCCAGCTACGTGGTATTGATCGAGGAACTGGTCCGCGCATCGCTGAGTTGAGGATCGGCCAGCGATGCTTGCCGCTGCTGCCGGGACCGAACAGACTGTCGGTTTACGGCACGGAGCCGCGCCCATGAAAGTCCTGATGCTGATCCCGCTGCTGGCTCTGGCCGCGTGTGCCAGCCCGGAAAAACCAGTCACCCATGACGCCGCCACACCCGTGGTCGGTGGCGATCGCGATGCGCACGGTTGCATCGGTTCGGCCGGCTATCAGTGGTGCGAACGCAGCCAGCGCTGCGAGCGCCCGTGGGAACTGGCACAGGCGCAGGGCCTGGCCAACACCGCCGAAGCCATCGATGCCTACTGCGCCACCCCGGCGTCGCCGGCACGCAGGTAACGGGCCCACCAATGACCGACCTGACCCCGCTGCCCGCGCTGGCACCTGGCCGCTACCGCCACTTCAAGGGTGGCGAGTACGAAGTGATCGACATCGTCCGCAGCAGTGAGACGCTGCAGCCGATGGTTCTCTACCGCACTCTGTATGGCGAGGGCGGCCTGTGGGTGCGGCCCTATGCGATGTTCATTGAGCAGGTGCCCGGCGAGCACGGCCCGCAGGCGCGTTTCGCCCGCATCAGCGACTGAGCGGTGCGGCTCACGCCGCGCGCACGGTATCGCCGGGCATGCTGAAGATCCCCTGCGAGACGGAACCCGCATGCGCCACACCCTGTTGATCGCCCTGTCGCTGGCCAGCACCCCGGTGCTGGGCGCGGAACCTCCCAGCTTCGATCGTCCCGGCATCGGCTTCGGCACCGACACGGTGCCGCGTGGCGGCCTTGCCGTCGAACTGGGCCTGCCCAGCTATCAACGTGAGCGTGATCGCGACGGCCTGCGCACGACGACGCTGTCCAGCGACCTGCTGCTGCGCACCGGGCTGGCTCCGGGCTGGGAACTGCAGTTGGCGTCCACGCCATGGCAGCGTCAGCGAGAACGTGGCCCCGACCTGCCGCGCACGCAGCAGCGCGGCGCCGGCGACAGCACCGTCGGAGTGAAATGGGCAGGTCCCGGCAGTACCGAACGCACGGCGTGGGCGCTGCTGGCCAGCGGGGTGATCGCGCGTGGCGATGCAGCCTTCAGCGACGGCCGCCAGTACGCGCTGGCCGCCAGCGTCGAGCACAGCTTCAACGACCGCTGGAGCGGCGCGCTGTATGGCAGTCATCAGCGTGGCGCCGGCCAGCGCAGCACCACCTGGTCGCCCAGCCTCTCGTTGAGCGTGACCGAGCGGCTTGGCACCTATCTCGAAGCCGGTTTCACCCACGCCAACCAGCAACCCGACGAGGCCATCGCCGGCGCAGGGCTGACCTGGATGCTGCGGCCGAACGTGCAGCTGGACGCCTCGTTCGACCTGGGCCTCAATCGCAACAGCCCCGACCTGCAGCTCGGCACCGGCATCGCGTTCTATATGCAGTGAGCTCAAGACCTGATCGTGCGCGCCGGGCGCATCGCCCCCGCGCTACAATCATACCGTCCAGTCGGTTTCGTTCCCCCCATGACAGAATCCCCTCCCCGCTCCCGCCGCAAGGCGCCCGACAGCGTGCGCCAGGCACTGCTGCACGCGACCGCCCATACCCTCGGCCAGAATGGGCTGGCGGCCCTCACCGTGCAGGACGTCGCCGACGCCGCCGGTGTCAGCAAGGGCGCGCTGTTCCATCACTTCAGCAGCAAGCAGGACCTGATCGAGGCGACGCTGACCTCGCTCATCGCCGACTTCGAGGACAGAGTGCGTGCGGTGCTGCGACAGTCCCCGCGCCGCCATGGCGGCTTCAGCCGTGCCTATGTGCAGGTGAATTTCGAGCATCTGCTGCAGCAGGAGCAGATCAACGACATCGGGCTCACCATGGGCAACATGCTGGAGCCGGCGCTTCTGGTCTACTGGCGCACGTGGCTGCGCGGCATGCTCGCCGAGTTCCCGGATGAAGCCAGCGATCCGCGCCTGTACGCCGCGCGTTGCGTTGCCGATGGTTACTGGGCCACCGCCTATGGGCGGCCGCTGGACGAAAACGAGCGCCAGAATGCCCAGGCCATGGCCCTGGAGGCACTGAAGCTGTGCGAACCGGCATGAGCAGGAGGATTCGATGAACCCATATCTCTACCTGGCCGGTGCGATCGTGCTGGAGGTGATCGCCACGTCCCTGCTCAAGGCATCCGAAGGCATGACCCGGCTCGGTCCCACGCTGGGCGCGCTTGCCGGTTACGGCGTGTGCTTCTACCTGCTGTCGCTGACGATGAAGTCGATCCCCACCGGCATCGCCTATGCGATCTGGTCCGGCGTCGGCATCGTGCTGATTTCGCTGATCGGACTGCTGGTGTTCAAGCAGCGCCTGGACGCTCCGGCGCTGATCGGTATCGGCCTGATCTGTGCCGGCGTGCTGGTCATCAACCTGTTCTCGCACAGCAGCGCGCATTGAACGCGCTGCTGCACGAACACCCGGGCTAGGCGACCTTCTTGGCGACGGTCATGCCAAGCACGAACAGCACAACGGCAATGATGATGCCGGCCCAGAACAGGAACTTCGCGATGCCCACGGCAGCGCCGGCGATGCCGCCGAAACCCAGCGCACCGGCGATCAGGCCGATGATGGCGAAAATGATGGCCCACTTGATCATGTCGATCCTCTCCCTGGCGGGAATACTGAAGGTGGGATCAGGTTAGGTACGCCGCGATGCCACACGCGTGAACAGGTCGCAGGCGCGGCGTGAAACGAACCCGCTCAGCGCGGCCGGAAGCGCAGCAGCGCCACTGCGAAAGCGAGGAACACGCTGCCGACCAGGCGTTCGAACCAGCGTTGCGCAAATGGCTTTGCCAGCCAACGGCGCAGCCCATGCCCGCCTGCGGCATACATCACGTACCAGAACAGTTCGCAGGTGGCGAAGGTCGCCACCAGCACCGTGTACTGCACGGCCTGGCCACGCGCGGGGTCGACGAACTGCGGCAGGAACGCGGCGGCGAACAGCAGCAGCTTGGGATTGCTCAACCCCACCAGCAGGCCACCACGGAACACTGCCCAGGCACCGTGCACCGGCGCCAGCGCTGCTGCATCGACGTCTGTCGCCACCGGCGCCTGCCGGTAGCTGTCCCGCCACGCCTTGATGCCCAGCCAGGCCAGGTAGGCCACACCCAGGTAGCGCAGCACATCGAACAGCATCGGCGATGATCGCAGCACCGCGCTCAGGCCGGCCGCGGACGCCGCAAGCACCAGCAGCATCGCCAGCAGGCAACCGGCCATGGCCGGCACGCTGCGACGGAAGCCCAGGCCGACGCTGCGCCCCAGGATGTGCAGCATGTTCGGGCCCGGCGTGCCACACAGCACGAAGACTGTCGCCAGGAACCACCACCAGGTATGCAGGGCCATCACTTCATCCACCGTAATAATCCCTGCAAGGATAGTGCGCAGCGGCTGTCACCACCATGTACAGTCCGGGGTCGATTCGACGGTTACAGCCGGTGCGGCTCAGCCGGTGGCAATGCGCGATGCGCGCAGCTCGGTCATCGCGATGCGCAGCACCCGAAGCGCCGAGCGCAGGAACACGACCAGCAGCGCGATGGCGACCAGCAGGTCCGGCCAACCGGCACCGAACAGCGCCACCAGCCCCGCCGCCAGCACCACCGAAACGCCCTCGAAGATATCGTTGCGTGCGCATTCCCAGGCCGATGCCAGGTTCACGTCATCATTGCGATACGGCGTCAGCAGCCACAGGCAGAAACCGTTGGCAGCCAGGTTCAACAGCGCGGCCAGGCCCATGCTTTCGAACAGGGGAACCTGCGGATGCGCCAGCCGCCATCCGATCTGTGCCGCCACTGCCACGGCCGCAGCCAGGATCAGCACGCCCTTGAACAACGCAACCCGCGCCTTGGCCGCCACGCCGGCCCCCACCACCAGCAGGCTCAGCAGATAGGTCGCCGCATCGCCCAGGTTGTCCAGCGCACCGGAGAGCAACGAGGAGGAATGGCTGTACCAGGACGCGCCGACCATCATCAGGAAGGTCGCCAGGTTGATCAGCAGGACGATCCACAGCACGCGCCGGTGGCGCGCCTGCATGGCTGCCACATCCAGCGTCTTGCCGCAGCCACAGCATTCGCCCATCGCCCTGCCCTCTGCCTGTCGTACCCCATTATCACGCCAATCAGGCCCGTCGGCAGCTGCTGCGGCGGGTCCACCCACAATTGCACGTCCTGGCCCCTGTTGTGCTGCAATGGCGCTTCCCCGGCACGGAGACACGCATGAAGACGCTTGGCCTGATCGGTGGCATGAGTTGGGAGAGTTCGGCGCAGTACTACCGCCTCATCAACGAAGAGGTACGCGCGCGGCTGGGCGGCGCGCATTCTGCGCAGCTGCTGATGTGGTCGCTGGATTTCGCCCGCATCAAGCAGCTGCAGCACGACGGCGACTGGAATGCCCTGGGCAACGAGATGGTCGATGCCGCACAGCGGCTGCAGGCCGGTGGCGCCGACCTGCTGCTGATCTGCACCAACACCATGCACAAGCTCGTTGCTGAGATCGAGGCGGCCTGCCCGCTGCCCTTGCTGCATATCGCCGACCCGACTGCCACGGCGATCGTGCAGGCCGGTCTGCAGCGTGTCGGCCTGCTCGGCACCGCCTTCACCATGGAGGAAGACTTCTACCGTGGCCGCCTGAGCGAGCGCTTCGGCCTGGACGTACTGGTTCCGGAGGCCGATGACCGCCGCGAGGTGCACGCGATCATCTACGAGGAGTTGATCGCCGGGGTGGTCAACGAGCGATCACGGCAGGTGTACGTCGAAGTGATTGAACGCCTCGTTGCCCGCGGTGCCCAGGCGATCATCCTCGGCTGTACCGAGATCATGCTGCTGGTACGCGCCGAAGACAGCCCGGTGCCGCTGTTCGACACCACGACCCTGCATGCACGCGCGGCAGTGGACGCAGCGTTGGCGTAACCCACGGCGGGGTGCAGTCGAGCAGGCTCGACTGCACGGTCAGGCGTCCGGTCACGCAGGCAATTCGGGTTGCACTTCCAGCGAAGTAACCAGCCATTCCACCACCGGTGGCGAATCGCACAGGAAGAACACGGCGTCGCCGCTGCGGGCTTCGGTCAGCATCCGGTAGACACTGATGGCCACGCCCGATTGGCTGGCAATGAAAATCTCGCTGCTGCGCGGCCCGTCGGCCTGGCGGGAAACCCGCCGCAAGGCATCGCGGGCCGCAACCGTATCTTCCGGCTCGGCTTCGCGGGTCAGTTCCAGGCCACGCAGGCCCCACGCAACAAAAACACGCTTGCCCTTGAACGTCGTGTCCAGGACCTGCACGTCGGCCGCGCCTGCGCCGGCCGACCGATGAATGACGATACTGCTGATCAACGCAACCCCCTGTGGTCGTCGTGGTCCGCACATCCTTGTCCGCACCCGCGCCAGCGGCCACGGGCGATGCCCGAAGGCCGCGTCCGAAAGCGCTGGAACGTGTAAAAAACTGTAAACCGATGCAATCGGATGTGCCCGGGATGATACGGGATGTAACGCCCTGCATGCGCCGTCGCACACTTATAAATCCGTCCTGAGCCAGCGCAACCCGCAGTCGTCGCAGAGCGCCATACGTGCGCCATTCTTGCGTCCCATCCCCAAACCGAGGTTTCAATGAGCCTTCGCCTGCTACTGCCCTTGGGCGGCTCTGCACTTGCCCTGCTGCTGGCCGCAACGACTGTCTCGGCCCAGGATTACGACAGCGAATCGTCGCCGCGCACGACCTGCGAATCGCACTTCAACAAGACCCAGCAGTGCCCGTTCGAAGGACGCGCGCGACTGGCGCGGCAGCTGTCGGTGACGCGATGCGTTGAAGATGACAACTGGGGACAGCGCCGCGGCATGCTGTGGGTTACCGACGGCTGCCGCGCCGAATTCGTCGCCGAAGAGCGCGGGCGTGGCCGCTGGCCCGGGCGTGGGCGTGACCGTGATCGCGATGGCGAGCGCCTGGTCTGCGAATCCTACGAAAACAAGGAGAAACAGTGCCGCATCCGCGTCCGTCATGACGTGCGGCTGGTCAAGCAGAAATCGGTCACCCCCTGCACCGAGGACCGCAACTGGGGCTGGGACCGACGCGGTGTATGGGTCAGCGACGGCTGCCGCGCCGAATTCCGCGTCTACTGAGTGCGATGGCTGCGGGCCCATCATCGCTAGAATGAAGCTCCCGCAGCAGGAAACACCGCATGGAACGCTGGTACCTGGCAACGATGATGTCCTTGCTGCTGCATCAGATCGATGCCGCGTTCTGGCAGGAGTGGCGGATGTTCCAGGTGCCCGGCGGCATCCAGGGATTCCTGCTTTTCAATCTGCTTGCCATCGGCGTACTGCTGCACGGTTACCGTCAGGTCGTGCTCGGCCTGGGCTCTGCGCGCCGCTACGCACTGCTGTGCGGCGCGCTGGCTATCGGCACAGCCCTCATCCATGCAGGCTTCGCTGCGGCCGGTCGCGATGAATTCCACCTGCCCCTGTCGCTGCTCACGCTTCTGGCCTGCCTGGTCAGCGGCAGCGGTTTGCTGCTGCGCATCCGTCGGCGATGAACGTGCGGGCTCCAGCAGTTCGGATACGCGCGGCCGTGTGCACGGATCTTCCGGCACTGATCGCCCTGGACAGCGTTGCGGCCGATGACCCACGGCGTGCCGTGCAGATCGGCCAATGGCTGGCGGACGGCCACATGCACGTCGCCGAACTCGACGACACGCTGGCCGGCTACCGGGTCCAGCACCGGCACTTCTTCGGTGAAGCCTTCATCGAGATGCTGATGGTCGCCGCGCCACTGCGCGGACACGGCGTCGGCAGCGCGCTGCTTCTGCATGCCACGTCGTGCAGCGCAGGTGCCAGGCTTTTCACCTCCACCAACCAATCCAACGCCAACATGCAGCGGCTGCTGGCAGCCGCTGGTTTCCAGCAGTGCGGCATCGTGCACGGCCTCGACGAAGGCGATCCGGAGTTGATCTACCGCTTCGCTACTGACGATGTGAGGTAGGGCGCGACCTTCGCTTCCAGCAGCGCCATCAGCGCCGGATCCATGCAGCGATAGTCGTCGGGGATATCCAGGCAGTGCAGCGGCGTGTGTTCAAGCAGGCGGGCAAAATTCGCCTGCAGCCGATGCTGGTGCTTGGGCTCCATCACGAAGATGACATCAGCCCAGCGGATGTCCGCTGGGCTGATGGGCCGGCGCGCATGCGGGCTGGTGCCTGCCGAGCGCGCACTGATACCTGGCCGGCGCTGCCACATCGCTTCAGCGGTGGGGCTGCGCAGCTGGTTGCGACTGCAGACAAACAACAGGTTCAACATTCCTGGTCCAGCAGTTGCCGCGGGCTGAGGACTGGATAGGTGAAACCCAGCTGGCGCGCCCGCAGCAGCTTGTCGCCGCGCGTATACATCAGCTTCCAGTTCTTTTCCGGCTTGAAGATCGACGGTGCTGCCGTGTGGTCGCCAGCGTGGTGGCGCGACTGCGAGCGCCTCCAGGCGCGGTTCCTTTGCGTTTCCATGATCGTGTTCTCGTGAGTACCGGGTTCAGCAGCCGCGGTAGTACGAGTGCGCGCAGGATACAACGCCGCAACAAAAAAGCCCACGCATCGCTGCGCAGGCTTGTCTGTTACATCACAGTGGTCGGGACGGCCGGATTCGAACCGACGACCCTCTGCCCCCCAGGCAGATGCGCTACCAGGCTGCGCTACGCCCCGACTGATGCTGCGATGTGCCCGCCAGTGCGGCGGGCCGTGAAGTATAGCGGATTACGGCGGAAATGGGTCAGCGACGCAGCAGTTGCAGCACTTCTTCCAGTTCCATCCGCACCTGCTTGATGATCTGGTTGCTCAAGGCCGATTCCTCGCGCGCATCCGGACCATCCAGGCGCAGGCGCGCGCCACCGATGGTGTAGCCCTGTTCGTACAGCAGGCTGCGGATCTGCCGCACCATCAGCACGTCGTGGCGCTGGTAGTAACGACGGTTGCCACGGCGCTTGGCCGGCTCGAGACTGGGAAACTCGGTTTCCCAGTAGCGCAGCACGTGCGGCTTGACGTCGCACAGTTCGCTGACTTCACCAATGGTGAAGTAGCGCTTGGCCGGAATCGGCGGAAGTTCGCGGTTACTGCCCGGATCCAGCATAAGCTTCCACCCTCTCCTTGAGCTTCTGGCCCGGACGGAAGGTAACCACCGTACGGGCGGAAATCGGAATTTCCTCGCCGGTCTTGGGGTTGCGACCTGGGCGCTGGTTCTTGCGCCGCAGGTCGAAATTGCCAAAGCCCGACAGCTTCACCTGACGTCCCTGTTCCAATGCTTCACGCAGCACATCGAAGAACGCGTCGACGAATTCCTTGGCTTCCCGCTTGTTCAGACCGACTTCGTCGAACAGCTTTTCCGCCATCTCCGCCTTGGTCAATGCCATTGCCTGCTACCCCCGAGTGCTGCCCGCTCAGCCGCGGATCCGGGCGTGGTGTTCACGCTCGATGGCAGTGACCGCCTCGGCCACTACCGCTTCCACGTCGCGGTCCGTCAGAGTGCGCGACTTGTCCTGCAAAATCAAGCCCATAGCGAGACTCTTGAATCCCGGCTCGACGCCCTGGCCGACATAGCGATCGAACAGGTTCAGCTCGCGCAGCAGCGGACCGGCAGCCTGGCGGATGGTCGCGGCCAGGTCACTCCAGGCCACCTGTTCAGGCACCAGGAAGGCCAGGTCGCGGCGCACTGCCGGGTAGCGCGACAGTTCACCGGCGCGCGGCAGCGCACGGGCCGACAGCGCTTCCAGATCCAGCTCGAAGGCGTACACGTCCACGTCGATGTCCATCGCCTTGGCCAGGCGCGGATGGATCTGGCCGATCCAGCCGATGGCCAGGCCGTCGCGGAACACCTCGGCCGAACGCACCGGATGGCCGTAGGCACGCGAGGATGGGCGGAACTCCAGGACCGCGCCACTGGCCGCGGCCAGCGATTCCAGGTCGCCCTTCAGGTCATGGAAATCGATCTTGCGGGTCGGCAGGCCCCACTGCACCGCCTGCGCTTCACCGCAGACCGCAGCGGCCACGCGCGGGGTTTCCAGCGGCGCCGGCTGGCCATCTCCGGCCTGCTGCGCGAACACCCGGCCAAGCTCGAACAGGCGCACCCGGCCGAGCTGGCGGGCGGCGTTGCGGCCCAGCGTGGCGACCAGGCCCGGCAGCAGCGACGGGCGCATCACCGCCAGCTCGGCCGACAGCGGGTTGGCCAGCGGCACCAGATCCTCGCGCAGCTGCCACTGGCCCAGCAGGCCATCGTCGACGAAGGCGAAATTGACGGTTTCCTGCAGATCGCGTGCGATCAGCTGGCGGCGCACGCTCAGCGCGTCCAGCTGGGTCTCGGACGGCATCGCGACACGCGATGCGCCACCCGGCAGCGTGGTCGGGATCTGCTCATAACCGTGGATCCGGGCCAGCTCCTCGATCAGGTCTTCTTCGATGGCGATGTCGAAGCGGCGGCTCGGCGCGGTGACCTGCCAGCCTTCGCCAGCGGCGACCACGTCCATGCCCAGCGCGCGCAGGATGCGCTCGACTTCGGCGTCTTCGATGGTGATGCCCAGCACGCGGGTGATGCGCGCGCGGCGCAGCAGGATCGTCGCCGGCTGCGGCAGGTCGGCCTCTCGTACCGCTTCGGTAACCGGTGCGGGGGTACCGCCGGCCAGGTCCAGCACCAGGCGGGTGGCGTATTCGATGGCAGTACGCGGCAGCGCCGGGTCGACGCCACGCTCGAAGCGGTGGCCGGCATCGGTGTGCAGGCCCAGCTTGCGGCCGCGGCCCATGATCGCGGCCGGCGCGAAGTGCGCCGCTTCCAGGAACACGGCGGTGGTGGCATCGGTAACACGCGTGTCGAAGCCGCCCATCAGGCCGGCCAGGCCGACCGCGCGATCAGCGTCGGTGACCACCAGGAAGCTGTCGTCCAGCGCAGCATCACGGCCATCCAGCAGCTTCAGGCTTTCGCCTGCGCGCGAACGACGCACACTGATCGTGCCCTGCAGGGTACCGAGATCGTAGGCGTGCATCGGCTGGCCCAGCTCAAGCATCACGTACTGGGTGATGTCGACCAGCAGCGATACCGGGCGCACGCCGCTGCGGCGCAGGCGCTCGGCCATCCACAACGGGGTCTTCGCCGCGGCGTTGACTCCTTCGATGACACGACCCAGATACCGCGGCGCTTCGGCACCGGCATCGAGCTGGATTGCCAGCTCGCGGCTGCTCTGGGCAGCGATCGGTGCTGCGATGAAATCCAGTACTTCGCTGCGCGTCGCTGCGGCGACGTCATAGGCGATGCCGCGGATGCTGAAGCAGTCGGCGCGGTTGGGGGTCAGCTTGATCTCGATGCTGGCATCCGGCAGGCCGAGGTACTCCACCAGGGACTGGCCGACCGGCGCGTCGTCCGGCAGTTCCAGCAAACCAGAGGCATCGTTGTCCAGGCCCAGCTCCTTGGCCGAGCACAGCATGCCGTTGGATTCGACGCCGCGCAGCTTGGCCGGCTTGATCTTCAACTCACCGATCTGCGCACCGACCATCGCCAGCGGCGCGACCAGGCCCGGTCGTGCATTCGGCGCACCACAGACGATCTGCAGCAGCTCAGCCTGCCCCGCATCAACCTTGCACACCTGCAGGCGGTCGGCTTCGGGATGGCGCTCGGCTTCGACGATACGCGCGACGACCACGTGCTGCAGGCCATCGCCAAGCGCGGTCACGTCTTCCACTTCCAGGCCGATGGCGGTCAGCACCGCGCTGAGCTCATCGCGCGAGGCAGTGGTCGGGACGTGGCTGCGCAGCCAGTTTTCGGAGAATTTCATGGGTTCACCCTGGTGGGCCCGGCGCATGCGCCTGGGCCTGCGTTGTTGAGTCCGCCGGGCATGGCCCGGCGCTACCTTATGCGTTACGCGAACTGCTTGAGGAAGCGCACGTCATTTTCGAAGAACGCGCGCAGGTCGTTGACGCCGTAGCGCAGCATCGCGAAACGCTCCACGCCCATGCCGAAGGCAAAGCCGGTGTAGCGTTCCGGATCGATGCCGACGTTGCGCAGCACGTTCGGGTGCACCATGCCGCAGCCGAGCACTTCCAGCCAGCGGGTGCTGCCATCGGGCTGCTGCCAGGCGATGTCCACTTCCGCGCCGGGTTCAACGAACGGGAAGTAGCTGGGGCGGAAGCGCATCTCGAAATCGCGCTCGAAGAACGCACGCACGAACTCGGACAGCGTGCCCTTCAGGTCGGCGAAGGTCGAATGCTCGTCAACCAGCAGGCCTTCGACCTGGTGGAACATCGGCGAATGGGTCTGGTCGCTGTCGCTGCGGTAGACCTTGCCGGCGGCGATCATGCGCAGCGGCGGCTGGTGTTCGCCCATGTAGCGCACCTGCACACCGGAGGTATGCGTGCGCAGCAGTCGGCCGTCACCGAAGTAGAAGGTGTCATGCATGGCGCGCGCCGGATGGTGCGGCGGGAAGTTCAGCGCCTCGAAGTTGTGCCAGTCGTCCTCGATCTCCGGCCCTTCGGACAACTCGTAGCCCAGCCGGCCGAAGATGCCGGTGATGCGCTCGAGGGTGCGGGTGATCGGGTGCAGGCCGGCGCGTTCGCCACTGCGGCCCGGCAGCGTGATGTCGATCGCCTCGGCAGCCAGCCGCGCATCGAGCGCAGCATCTTCCAGCACCGCCTTGCGCTCGCCCAGCGCGCTGCTCAGCGCGTCGCGGGCCTGGTTGATGGCCTCACCGGCCGCCTTGCGCTCGTCGGCCGGCAGCGCACCGAGCTGCTTGAGCTGCGAGGTGATGCTGCCGCTCTTGCCAAGCAGGGCCACGCGCAGCTGCTCCAGCGCGTCCGGGCTCTGCGCGGCGGCCACATCGGCCAGCGCCTGGGAAGTGAGGGATTGGATGTCGCTCATGGGTAGCCGGAACTCCAGTCGGTCTGCCATCGCGATGCGCGAAGGGCCGCGCCGTCGCAACCGCTTGCCGGTCGCCCGCCATCTGCACGGCTGCGCCCGGCACAAAAAAGAATGGGGAAGGACTTGCGCCCTTCCCCATGCATTGCCTCTACCTGACACCGTTCTCCGTGAACGGCAACGGCATCGGGAAGGACTTATGCCGCCAGTGCGCCCTTGGCCTTTTCGGCCAGTGCAGCAAAGCCAGCTGCGTCGTGCACGGCGATGTCAGCCAGAACCTTGCGGTCCAGGGTGATGCCAGCCTTCAGCAGGCCGTTCATGAAACGGCTGTAGCTCAGGCCGTTGATGCGGGCAGCCGCGTTGATGCGGGTGATCCACAGCGAACGGAAGTTGCGCTTCTTCTGCTTACGGCCGATGTAGGCGTACTGCTGTGCCTTGATGACCGCCTGCTTGGCGACGCGGAAGACCTTGCGACGGGCATTGTAGTAGCCCTTCGCCAGATCAAGGATTTTCTTGTGGCGGCGACGCGCCTGTACGCCACGCTTTACTCGTGCCATGTATCAGTCCTCAGAGGTAGGGAAGCATGCGGTCCAGACGGCCTGCGTCTTCTGCGCGGACGTGATTCGTCTGACGCAGGTTACGCTTACGCTTGGTCGCTTTCTTCGTGAGGATGTGGCTACGGTTGGCGTGGCCGCACTTGTACTTGCCCGAGGCGGTCTTGCGGAAACGCTTGGCCGCTGCCCGGTTGGTCTTGATCTTGGGCATTGCAATGTCCTTGATGGGATATGACCCTGGTTTCTGACTGATCTGGCGGCGGCCTGGGCCGCTCTTTCCGTCCTGCCATGATCGGCGTACGACCCGTCCTGGGTGGGTCGAGCCGGGCATGATACAGGCAAATCCGCCCTGTAACCAGCCCCCACACCGTTTTCACACCGAGACCGGCCCTGCCCGCCCCGGAAAAGCAAAAGGACGCCAGCGGCGTCCCTTCACCTTCATCCATTCAGCCGCCAGGCGCCCCGCGAGGCAGCCCGTCAGGCGTCAGGTCTTCTTCTTCGGCGCGATCATCATCACCATCTGACGCCCTTCCAGGCGCGGACGGGATTCGATGACGATGTCTTCGCCCAGATCGGCTTCGATCCGGCCAGCCATCTCGCGGCCCAGTTCCTGATGGCTCATTTCACGGCCACGGAAACGGATGTTGACCTTGATCTTGTCGCCTTCTTCAAGGAAACCGCGCATCTTGCGCAGCTTGATCTGGTAGTCGCCCTCGTCCGTGACCGGACGGAACTTCACTTCCTTGATCTCGACCTGCTTGGTCTTCTTCTTGGCCTCGCTGGCCTTCTTCTGGGCTTCGAACTTGAACTTGCCGAAGTCCATGATCTTGCACACCGGCGGGTCGGCCTGCGGCTGGATCTCGACCAGGTCCAGGCCTTCATCTTCGGCCATGGACAACGCTTCGTCTCGCGTCAACACGCCGATCATTTCTCCGTCACTGCCGATCACGCGGACGCGCGGCACACGGATTTCCTGATTCTTGCGGTTCTGTTTGTTGTCAGGGGTACTGATATTGCGATCTCCCAAGGGTGTCGAACCCGGCCCGGGCGCCAATGCGCACGGGCCGGACCTTTGTTTACGCGCCCTCGGCCTGGAGCCGCTCGGTGAAAGCCTGGAGGCTCATGCTGCCGAGATCTTCGCCAGAACGCGTACGCACCGCCACAGCGCCGTTTTCCTTCTCGCGGTCACCAATGACCAGCAGGTACGGCACGCGCTGCAGCGTGTGCTCGCGAATCTTATAGCCGATCTTCTCGTTACGCAAATCGGCGCTGACGCGGAAGCCTTGATCCGCAAGGCTTTTGGTCACCGCAGAGACGTATTCAGCCTGCGCATCGGTGATATTGGCCACCACCACCTGGGTCGGCGCCAGCCAGGCCGGGAACTGGCCGGCGTGGTGCTCGATCAGGATGCCCAGGAAACGCTCCATCGAACCGACGATGGCCCGGTGCAGCATCACCGGATGCTTCTTCTGGCTGTTTTCGTCCACGTATTCAGCGCCCAGACGGCCAGGCATCATGAAATCGACCTGCATGGTGCCCAGCTGCCAGGTGCGGCCGATGGCGTCCTTCAGGTGGTACTCGATCTTCGGGCCGTAGAAGGCGCCCTCGCCCGGCAGCTCCTGCCATTCCACCCCGCAGCTGGACAGCGCCGAGCGCAGCGCGCCCTCTGCCTTGTCCCAGGTGGCGTCATCGCCCAGGCGCGATTCGGGGCGCAGCGCGATCTTGACCTGGATCTCCTCGAAGCCGAAATGCTGGTACACCGCCAGCGCCTGCTGGTGGAACGCGGTCACTTCCGCCTCGACCTGGTCTTCGGTGCAGAACACGTGACCGTCGTCCTGGGTGAAGCCACGCACGCGCAGGATGCCGTGCAGCGCACCGGAGGGCTCGTTGCGGTGGCAGGCGCCAAACTCACCGTAGCGGATCGGCAGATCGCGGTAGCTGTGCAGCCCCTGGTTGAACACCTGCACGTGACCCGGGCAGTTCATCGGCTTGAGCGCGTAGGTACGCTTCTCCGACTCGGTGAAGAACATCGCGTCCTGGTAGTTGTCCCAGTGGCCCGATTTCTGCCACAGCGACACGTCCAGAATCTGCGGGCAGCGCACTTCGCCGTAGCCGGTGCTGCGGTACACCTTGCGCATGTACTGCTCGACCACCTGCCACAGCGCCCAGCCCTTCGGGTGCCAGAACACCAGGCCCGGGGCCTCTTCCTGCAGGTGGAACAGGTCCTGCTGCTTGCCGATGCGACGGTGGTCGCGCATCTCCGCTTCTTCGATGCGCTTGATGTACGCATCGAGCTGCTTCTTGTCGGCCCAGGCGGTGCCGTAGACGCGCTGCAGCTGCTCGTTCTGCGCGTCGCCGCGCCAATAGGCGCCGGAAATGCGGGTCAGCTTGAAGGCCTTCAGGAAGCGCGTGTTCGGCACGTGCGGGCCGCGGCACATGTCCACGTATTCCTGGTGGTAGTACATGCCCATCGCCTGGATGTCAGGCGACATGTCCTCGATCAGGCGCAGCTTGTAGTCCTCGCCACGGGCCTTGAAGATCTCGATGACTTCCGCGCGCGGCGTCACTTTCTTGATGACGTCGTAGTCCTGCGCGATCAGCTCGCCCATGCGCTTTTCGATCGCCGCCATGTCTTCGGGGGTGAACGGGCGCTCGGAGTAGATGTCGTAGTAGAAGCCCTCGGCGATCACCGGGCCGATCACCATCTTCACGTCCGGATAGAGCTGCTTGACCGCGTGGCCGACCAGGTGGGCGCTGGAGTGGCGGATGATTTCCACGCCCTCCTCGTCCTTGGCGGTGATGATGCGCAGGGACGCATCGTGGTCGATGACGTCACTGGCATCGACCAGCACGCCATCCACCGAACCGGCGATGGTGGCCTTGGCCAGGCCGGCGCCGATCGACTGGGCGACGTCCATGACGCTGACGGGGTTTTCGAATTCGCGGCGGCTGCCGTCGGGAAGGGTAATCGTGATCATTGCAATGGCTTCATGCGGGGCCCGCCGTGGCGGGCTGGAAAGCGCTCCCGGGCTGTCGTCCGGGCAATAAAAAAGCGCCGCGAGGGCGCCTGGAATGCAGGGCCTTCGGGGCAGGTCAACAGTGGGCGGTGGTAGTGCTCATGTCGCACGCTCGGCCGGCGCAGTGCGCGGGCCACCTTGGTTCCAGGATGTGGTTGCCCGTGATCTTAAACCAGCGGCGGACAAAGCCCAAGCGGTGCCTGAATGGCGCTGGCTGGCGGCGTGAAAACGCAATGATTACCATGTCCGCGCAGCCCGCCCCGTGCCGGCCTGCCCGCTTCCCCCCAGGATCCTGCAATGCGCCACCCGCCCCGACCGGCGCCTGCCGGTCCCGCCCGTGCCCCGCGTTCACCGGCCGTATGCCGGGCCCGGAGCCCCCGATGATCACCGTTGGCCTGTCGACCCTGGGCTTCTGCAGCCTCGGCATGCTGTCGGCGATGTTCTCCGCGCTGGCCTTCTATGCCGCCTCCCCGCACTGCCGCTGGCCACGCCTGCGCCGTGCCGGGCGCCTGGGCCGGCAGATCGGCCTGGTCGCTGCAGTCGCTGCGCTGTGGCTGTGGATGGCCGAACTGGGCTTTGCCGCCGGCCTGGTGGCCATGCTGTGCACCTGGATGCTGGCCGCCATGCTGCTGCCGGCACTGGCCGCGTGGCACCGCCCCGATGTGGAGCCGCGCTGATGTGGTCGCGCGCACTGGCCGGCATCTTCGCCGGCTTCTTCCTTGCCGCTGCGGCGACCGGCCTGGTCGCATGGCTGCCGCCGGGGCCCTGGCAGAAAGCCCTGGTGCCGAGCCTGATCGCGTTCGTCCCGTTGTGGATGCTGGCCGCGCTGTGGGCCTTCAGTTTCCGCAGCCCGTTGCGCGCCTGGCTGACCCTGGCAGGTGGCGCGGCCCTGGGCTTTGCCGTACTCGGCCTGCTGCGCCTGGCCGGCGCAGTGCAATGAGATCGACCGCATGAAATTCAGTTCACAGACCCTGCGCACGTTCACCACCCTGCACACCTGGGTCGGCCTGGTTGCCGGCTTCGGGCTGTTCGTGGCGTTCTATGCCGGCGCACTGACCCTGTTCCACCACGACCTGCCGCTGTGGCAGACGCCTGGCGCGGCAACCGCATTGCCGGCCGGCCTGGATGACGCCCAGTACCTGCTCGACGACGTGCTGGCCACGCATGCGGAAGCGCGTCGCCACGTCGGCATGACCTTCCCGGGCGCCGATCATCCGCAGCCGCTGGCCTACTGGCAGGCCGAAGACGGCAGCTGGCGCTATGCATGGCCGGGACAGACCGGCGGCAGCCCGACGCCACCGCAGACCGGGCTGGCCGAACTGGTCAACGAACTGCATTACAGTTTGGGCCTGCCGGTGGCCGGGATCTACGTGATGGGCATCGTCAGCCTGCTGTACGGCATGGCCCTGCTCAGCGGGCTGGTGATCCACCTGCCCAAGCTGCTGGGCGATCTGTTCGCGCTGCGCCCGGGCCGCAATCTAAAGCAGCAGTGGCAGGACGCGCACAACGTGATCGGCGTGCTCAGCCTGCCGTTCCACCTGATGTTCGCGGTGACCGGCGCCCTGCTCTGCCTGGTGTTCATGCAGATGGCGGTACTCGATCCCCTGATCTACGACGGCAAGGCGCTGCAGGCGGTACCGACGGCAATGGATACCGCGCCGCTGCGCGAAGCCAGTGGCATCCCTGCCGCACCGGGCAGCCTGCGCGAACTGCACGCGCGGGCGCTGGAAGTGGCCCGCGCGCAGGGCGTGGCCAACTTCGAACCGGCCTACCTGAAACTGGCCAATGGCGGTGATGCCAACGCGACCATCGAAATCACCGGCGAGGCCAGCGGTACGCTTGGCCCGCTCGGCGCTGTCGCGCTGGATGTCGAAAGCGGCCGCGTGCTGGCCAGCCAGCTGCCCGGCCAGCGCGATGCCAATCACGCCACGCTCAGTGCCGCCTACGCCCTGCATTTCGGCGAGTTCGGCAACGGCGTGGTGGTCTGGCTGTACTTCCTGCTGGGCCTCGGCGGCGCCTTCCTGTTCTATTCGGGCAACCTGCTGTGGATCGAGTCGCGTCGCAAGCGCCGTCAGCCGCAGCAGTCGCGCGCGGCCGTCAACATGGCGCGGGCCACGGTGGGCGTCTGCATCGGCCTGTGTGTGGCGATCTCGGTGGCCTTCGTGGCCGCGCTGGTGCTGGAGCGGGTAGCGCCTGCCCAGGTCGACCACGGCATCCGCTGGGCCTGCTTCGTGACCTGGGCGGCGTGTGCGCTGTGGGCAGCCCTGCGCCGCCCGGCACAGGCGGCGCGCGAACTGCTGTGGGCTGCGGCGATCAGCACCGCGCTGGTGCCGCTGGCGCACGGCGCCCTCAACGGTGACTGGCTGTGGCTGGCCGCCGCACGCGGCCACTGGCCGTTGTTCTGGATCGATGCGATGGCACTGGCGATGGCGTTTGGCTTTGCCCGCTTGGCGTATGCGAGCCAGCGGCGCGCCCGCAACGGTGACCCCAACAGCGTGTGGGCGAACTGACCAAGCCCGCTCGCAGCACGCGGGTTTACATGGCTTCCACGTAGCGGGCCACTTCGATCAGGTTCCCATCCGGATCACGGAAGTACACCGACTCGATCGGCCCAAGTGCTCCGGTACGCGGCACCGGTCCTTCTTCAATCGTCACCTGCTGGGCCTGCAGGTGGGCCAGCACCGCCTGTACGCCCAGCGGGGTGATCAGGCACAGATCGGCGCTGCCACGGGTCGGCAGCAGCGCGTGGGGCTGCAGCGGCGCGCTGGCCGGGTGCAGGTTGATCTTCTGCTGGCCGAACTGCAGGGCGACGCGGCCGGCCCCGAAGCGCACGACGTCCATGCCCAGCACGCGCTGGTAGAAGTCGCAGCTGCGCTCGATGTCGGCAACGGTAAGCACCAGATGGTCCAGGCGGTCGATGATGATCATGCACGCAGCTTAGCGCTGCGTGCATGGCGCCGATGTGCGGTTTCAGGCCACAGCGTTTGCCCATCACCGCCGTACCAGCCCCGGTCCGGAGATGTCGAACCGGTCAGTCGCCGACGCGGGCCTTCTGCCACGGAGCAAGCATGGCGTTGAGCAGGCTGGCCTGCTCATCGTCACCGGTCAGTTCCCACATGAAGACACCGGCCAGGCCCTGCTCGCGCGCGAACTGCGCACGCAGGCCGATGGAGCGCGGATCCTCGTAGCTGATGAAGATCTTCTGCGCCGGGTTGTACAGCCACGGGCTCTGCGCCTGCGGCTGCCAATGCTTCGTCCAACCCGGCTGGTCGAGATAGCGCGCCTTGATCACCCGCCAGTCACCGGCGTCGGCCGGCGCGCTGTAGGCCTGGTACAGGCCGTCCGCCGACTCGCCGGTGACCTTGAAGCCGCGCCCGTAGAACGGCACGCCCAGCACCAGCTTGGCCGCCGGCACGCCATGCTCGCGGTAGTACTGCACGGCACCGGCCACGTTGTTCCAGCGCCGCAGCTCCGGCGCCAGCGGGTCGGCTGGCACTTCATGCAGGGGGGCATTGAAGGTCGATACCGATGAGAAGCCGGTGCCCATGTCGTAGCTCATCAGGTTGATGAAATCGAACACCTTGGCCAACGCGGGCAGATCGTAGCTGGCGGCAGGGTCGTATGGTCCATCGGTCTGCAGTCGGCCAGCGGCCAGCGCGGCGGTCAGCAGCATCGGCTGCCCCGCCTTTCTGCCGCGGGCATCCAGCGCCAGCCGGAAGGCCTGCGCAAGCTTGGTCAGGTTGGCACGGTCCTGCGGGCGGTGCGCCAGTTCCTTCGGGCCACCGCTGACGGGGAACTCCCAGTCGATGTCCACGCCATCGAAACTGCCGGCATGGCGCTCGAAGAACAACGCCATGCACGAATCGACCAGGCGCCTGCGGCTGGTCTCGGTCAGCGCCGCATCGGAGAATCCGCCCGCGCCCCAGCCTCCGATCGAAATCAACGTGCGCAGATGCGGATGCCTGCGCTTGAGCTCGGCCAATGCGGCGAAGTTGGCTGGTGCCTCGGCACCGATCGCACAACGTCCGTCCTCGATGGTGGAAAACGCATAGAACAGATGGGTGAGTCGTTCGGCCGGGATGCTCGATACCGGATAGCGCTCGGCGGAACCGCCGGGATAGTACGCACCGAAGATCGGCGGTTGCGCCGGTTGCGCCTGCGCGGCAATGGGCAGGGTGCCGGCGATCAGCACTGCAAGTACGGCCAAGGTCTGGCGGAACATGGAAACTCCCGGGTCGAAGGCGCCGCCACGTTAGCAAACAGATCGGCCCGTGGTGCGGATGTCCGTGCATGTCGTCCGCTGGACAGTGGCGTGCCGCTGGAATCTGACACGGTCGTGGCTGCACAACGTCGAAAGCACTTCGCTGCAGGACAACACACGACCTGCCTGAGCTAAGGTGGCGCTGGATCTTCACTGGCACACGGACATGACCGCAGACCACGACGCAGACGGCGAGCTGCTGGACGACGAAACCCTCGAAAAGCTGCAGGCGCTGGAGGCCCGCGCCTATGCAGCCTTTGATGCGGGCGACCTGGCTGACGCAGCAATCCTGTTCGGCCAGCTCGTCGAATGGACACCCGACATCCCCCACCTGCACTACATGCGCGGGCTGGCACACAAGTACCTGCGCGAGTGGGCGTTGTCGCTGCAGGACAATCTCCGCTCCGAGCAGCTGCGCGATGAAGTCGATGAGGCGACCGCGTGGAATGCGGGAATTGCCGCCACCGGCGCCGGCGACTGGGCCGAGGCGCGCCGGCAATGGACCCGCTGCGGCATCACCCTCCCCGAGGGCGAAGGCCCGATCAACGGCAATTTCGGTGTTGCCTGTGTTCGCCTGAATCCGTGGTCCAGCGGCGAGACCGTGTACATGCGCCGGCTCGATCCGGTACGCGCGCGGCTGGAAAACGTGCCGCTTGCGGAGAGCGGGTTCCGCTTCGGCGACATCGTGCTGCACGACGGCGCCTCCACCGGGCGCCGGACCTACGGCGATCGCGAAGTACCGGTGTTCAATGCCATGCAGCGCCTGCAGCAGTCGGACATGGCGACCTACGCCGTGTTCGTGCAATGCGGTTCGCCGGACGACATCGCCGCGCTGCGCGCAATGACGTTGCCCGGCATCAGCCTGGTTGAAGACTGGACCCATTCGGTACGTCACCTGTGCCTGCGCTGCAGCTATGGGACACCGCACCAGCACGATGACGACAGCCACGAGGATGACAGCGGCTGGGTGCGCGAGCGCAATCTAGGTATTGCCGCACAGGGCCGCGCTGCGGTCGAAAAACTGATGTCGGCCTGGGCCGCGGCAGGCACCGGGCGCACGCTCGATGCGATCGAACACCGTGAGCACCCGCAGCAGGGTCCGCAGCCGGGCCAGGTGTGGTGGCTGGGTCACGAACAAGCGGACGCATGACGGCAGGGCGCTGCAGCCCTTACGGTACAAGGCTTTCAGAATTCTTCAGGCGTCCTTCCAGCACTTCAGCCAGCCCTCTGGCCGAATCGACACTCCTTTCGATGGAGTCCGATCATGCGTTCGCCGCTGCCTGTGTCCACCCTGCTGCTGTGCCTGTACGCCCTCCCCTGCATCGCAGGCCCTGCCCACCCAGATCCCGGCCGCATGCGCGCGCTGGAGCAGGCCATTGCCAGCGATGAGCTGAAACAGATCCGCAGCGTGCTGCTGCAGGTTGATGGACAGGTCGTGTACGAGGGCTATTTCAACGGTGCCGATGCGCAGACCCTGCACGACGTGCGCTCGGCCAGCAAAAGCGTGACCGCCCTGCTGGTCGGCGCAGCGATCGGCGACGGCCGGCTGCCGGGCGTTCGCGCGAAGGTGTACGACTACTTCCCGGCCTTCGTCGCCCACCACGACGTGGACCCCCGCCTGCGTGGCACGACGGTGGAGGACCTGTTGGCGATGAGCACGCTGTGGGAGTGCGACGACGAGAACCCGTTCTCGGCCGGCCACGAGGAGCGCATGTACGTCGGCGAGCGCTGGCTCGATTTTGCCCTGGCGCTGCCGGTGAAGGGCTTCGCGCCCTGGATGGCGCGCCCGGAGGACAGTCCTCACGGTCGCGCGTTTGCCTACTGCACCGCCAACTCCTTCGTGCTCGGCGCGGTACTGGAACGTGCGACCGGACAACCGCTGGCCGATTACGCAGCCCATGCACTGGAACGACCACTGGGCATCACCCACAGCCAGTGGAACCGTTCCCCCGAGGGCATCGGCATGGGCGGAGGCGGCACACGCTACCGCAGCCGGGACCTGGCCCGCCTCGGCCAGCTCGTGCTTGATGGCGGTCGTTGGCAGGGGCGCCAGCTGGTTCCACGCGACTACGTCGCCGCGATGCTGTCACCGCAGGCAACGGCCGGCGACGGCAGCGATTACGGCTATCAATGGTGGGGCCTGAAACTGACTGTCGGTGGCCAGCCACAGACCGTATGGGCGATGTCCGGCAACGGCGGCAACTACGTGTTCCTGCTGCCGCAACAGCGCGCCGTCGCGGTGGTGACCAGCCAGGCCTACAACCGCAGCATCGCTCACCCGCAGTCGCGCCGCATTCTCACCGAATTCCTGCTGCCGGCGCTGCGCTGAGGTCGGCCAGCCCGGCGGGACGCCAGTCGGCCGCCAGCACCTGCGCACGCTGGCGGCCGATATCGGCATCGATGCGCGCCAGCAGCGGCGCCCAGCCGGGCGCTTCGTGCAGGGACGCAAACAGCGGCGTGGAGCGCAACCACGCCGCATCGCGGAAGCCATCATCGACCGCCTGTTGCAGCGCGGTGACGGCAGCCTCCGGGTCGCCTTGCGCCTGCAGCAGCAGGGCCCGCTCAAGCGCGGCATCGGACCACCCGTCGCCGCGCTGCGCCTGCAACATTGCAAGACGCGACGCCACCCACTCCGGCGATGCCGCGGGCTGCGCGTACAAGGCCGCCAGCGATTGACCGAGCGATTGCTGTGGACGCAGCTGCCGCCCGCGCTCGAAGGCATCGGCAGCACCGGCGTGATCGCCCGCCAGCAGCGCCAGTTCGCCCTGCAGCCGCAGCAACTGCGGATGTGGCGTGCCGCGTGCCAGCGCCTCGGTCAACGCCTGCCTCGCCCGGCCCGGGTCACCTGCCGCGAACAGACTGCGCGGCCAGGCGATGTTGGCGAAGACGTTGTCCGGATACAGCTGGAAATTACGCGCGTGGCGCTGCGCGGCCGCGTGAGTGAAACCGAGCAGCTCCAGTTCGCGCGCCACCTGCACATCACGGAAGCGCAGGCGCTCGGGCGCCGTCAATGCAAGATTGGCACGCAGGGCCAGGGCAAGGTGGCCGCGCTCCTGGTGCAGGTAGGCGAGCGAGGCACGGGTGCGCTCGTCGCCCGGATCCAGCGCGATCGCCCGCTCGTATTCGGAAATGGCCTGCGGCATCTGCCCGAGGCAGTCGTAGGCATAACCTCGAAGCGCGTACACAGCACCCTCCTGCGGCGCGAGATCACGTTCGATGTTGGCCAGCGCCAGCCCTTCCCGGACCTGCTCGGGCGATCCATTGAACAGACAGCCCTGTGCGGACAACGCTCGTGACAGGCCGCGCCGCGCCGGACTGGAATCAGGGTCCACCTGCAATGCCTGCCGGTACAGGGCGATGGCGCGCTCGTTGTTGCTGGCCTGGCCGATGCTGGCGTAATAGTCGGCGCGCTGCAGCAACGGCAGCGGGCCACCGGCCGCCGGCGCGCGCGGCCAGAACGAGGCGGCAGCGGCGAGAACGACGACACCGGCACCTGCAAGCCATGGCCATTTCTTCCGGTGCGCGGTAATGGGCACCGCCGCTGCCGGCGGTGCGATGGTCGGCACTGCACACAACTGATAGCCGCGCCCGCGTACCGAACGGATGTAGCGCGGGCGTCGGCTGTCATCACCCAGCGCCTGCCGCAACAGCTTGACCCGCTGGCTGATCGCATCCTCCCCAACCACTGCAGGTGCCCACACCTGTGCAGCCAGCGTGTCGAAGTCGACAACGTCGTTGCCGTGTGCCAGCAGCACGTCGAACAGGCGCCAGCTCAGCCCCTGGATCGGCAGCACGTCGCCGGCGCGGCTGACCCGCTGCGCGGGGCGGTCGATCTGCAGGTCAAGCAGGCGCAGGGTGTCCATGGGTGAAGCATAGCGCCGCGGTACGACGCCGGCAGCGCCGGACGACAGGCAAAGAAAAAGCGGGCCGAAGCCCGCTTTTTCATTCTGGCGTGTCAACCAAGATTGACACCTACCGTCATCGACCTGCGGTCGATTACTCGGCGGTGGCGCCTTCGCCTTCCTCGACGGCCTTCATCGACAGGCGGATACGGCCCTGCTTGTCGACTTCCAGCACCTTGACCTTGACCACATCGCCTTCCTTCAGCACGTCGCCGACCTTCTCGACGCGGTCGCTGGAGATCTGCGACACGTGGACCAGGCCGTCCTTGCCCGGCAGGATGGTGACGAACGCACCGAAGTCCATGATCTTGGCGACCTTGCCTTCGTAGATGCGGCCCGGCTCGACGTCCGAGGTGATCTGCTCGATGCGGGCCTTGGCGGCCTGGGCAGCGATGGCATTGACCGAAGCGATGACGATGGTGCCGTCATCCTGGATGTCGATCTGGGTGCCGGTTTCCTTGGTGATGGCCTGGATGGTCGAACCACCCTTGCCGATCACTTCGCGGATCTTGTCCGGGTGGATCTTGATGGTCAGCAGGCGCGGCGCGTAGTCCGACAGCTCCTCACGCGGGGCGGTCAGGCCGTGGGCCATTTCGCCCAGGATGTGCAGACGGCCAGCCTTGGCCTGCTGCAGAGCCTGCTTCATGATCTCTTCGGTGATGCCTTCGATCTTGATGTCCATCTGCAGGGCGGAGATGCCCTCAGCGGTACCGGCAACCTTGAAGTCCATGTCGCCCAGGTGATCTTCGTCACCCAGGATGTCGGACAGGACGACGAAGCGATCGCCTTCCTTGACCAGGCCCATGGCAATACCCGCCACCGGAGCCTTCACCGGCACGCCGGCGTCCATCAGGGCCAGCGACGAGCCGCAGACCGACGCCATCGACGAGGAACCGTTCGACTCGGTGATTTCCGAGACAACGCGGATGGTGTACGGGAAGGATTCCAGCGACGGCATCACTGCCAGCACGCCGCGCTTGGCCAGACGGCCGTGGCCGATCTCGCGACGCTTCGGGCCCATCATGCGGCCGGTTTCACCCACCGAGTAGGGGGGGAAGTTGTAATGGAACAGGAAGTTCTCTTTGTACTCACCGGAGACGGCATCGATGACCTGGCCATCACGGGCGGTGCCCAGGGTGATGGTCACGATGGCCTGCGTTTCACCGCGGGTGAACAGCGAGGAACCGTGGGTACGCGGCAGGATGCCGGTCTTCACTGCGATCGGGCGGACGGTGTCCAGCGCACGGCCGTCAATGCGGACCTTGGTGTCCAGCACCGAGTTGCGCATGGTGCTGTATTCCAGCTCGCCGAATTCCTTCGACAGCTCGGCCGGGTTCCAGCCTTCAGCGGCAACGCGGCCGGCCAGCGACTCGACCACGTCCTTCTTGATCGCCGAGATGGCGTCGCGGCGCTGCAGCTTGTCGCGCACCTGGAAGGCCTCGCCCAGACGCGGGCCGATGGCTTCCTGCAGGGCGCTGATCAGCACGTCGTTCTTGGCCGGGGCCACCCAGGTCGACGGCTTGGTGCCGGCTTCCACGGTCAGTTCGTTGATCGCGTTGATGACCTTCTGCATTTCGCGGTGACCGAAGGTCACGGCGCCCAGCATCACGTCTTCGGACAGCAGCGCGGCTTCGGATTCCACCATCAGCACGGCGTTGGCGGTACCGGCAACGACCAGCTCCAGCTCCGAATCCTTCAGTTCGGTCACGGTCGGGTTGAGGATGTACTCACCGTTCTTGTAACCCACCTTGGCGGCGGCGATCGGACCCTTGAACGGGGTGCCGGCCAGCGACAGCGCAGCCGAGGCACCGATCAGGGCCGGGATGTCACCGTCGATGTCCGGGTTCAGCGACATCACGGTGGCGATGATCTGGACTTCGTTCTTGTAGTCTTCCGGGAACAGCGGACGGATCGGACGATCGATCAGACGCGAGATCAGGGTTTCCTTCTCGGTCGCGCGGCCTTCGCGCTTGAAGAAGCCACCCGGGATACGGCCACCGGCGTAGAACTTCTCCTGGTAGTCACAGGTCAGGGGGAAGAAGTCCTGGCCCTCACGCGCGCTCTTGGCGGCAACGGCGGAGACCAGCAGCACGGTGTCGTCGAACTTGACGATGACGGCGCCACCGGCCTGGCGGGCGATTTCGCCGGTCTCAAGCGTGACGGTGTGCTTGCCGTACTGGAAGGTTTTGGTGATTTTTGCCACGGAGGGTGTCCTTGGGGATGCTGTCTGCGAATGGACCGTGGGCGACCCTTGCCGCCAACGGATGACCGGTCGTTCCGATCTGAAAAAGGTATTGCGATGCTACAAAACAAAACCGCGGCGCATCGCTGCGCCGCGGGGGATTCGTTGCTTAGCGACGCAGGCCAAGCTTCTCGATCAGGGCCTTGTAACGCTCGACGTCCTTCTTCTTCAGGTAGTCGAGCAGGCTGCGGCGGCGGTTGACCATCTGCAGCAGACCACGGCGGCTGTGGTGATCCTTCTTGTGGGTCTTGAAGTGGCCGGTCAGCAGTTCGATGCGGGCGGTCAGCAGTGCAACCTGGACTTCCGGGGAGCCGGTATCAGCCGAGCTGCGCTTGTTGTCTTCAATGACCTTCTGGGTGTCGATCGACATGTCTTTTTTTCTCTGTGATGCGTGGCCGGCAGGAACGCGCTTTCGCGCACCGCCTGGCTCGCCGTGAACCAACAATGGATGAAACCCGCCTTCGGCAGGCTGCCGTAAAACGGCCGCGGAATTGTAACGGCCAGGGGGCTTTGGAACAAGGTCCGGGGCTGAACCGGGCCTCCTCGTTCAGAGGTTGAAGCGGCGCTGCGGGGCCAGCAGACCGCTGTCGTCGACCTGGCCCAGGCCCTGCGCCACCGATCCAGGGCCAAACACCGCCACCAGGCCGCGCGGCCAGGAGAGGTCGCGCTGGCGCTGGCCCACGCAGAAGCGCTGGGTCTGCTCGGCGTCCAGGTCAACCCGGGGGTATTCGGACAGGCCCGCCGCCAGCGGCAGCAGCAGCGCGTCCATGGCGGCCTCATCCTGCGCTTCCACCAGAGCCCTCAGCTGCTCCAGGGTGACCATCGCCGGTTCGTGGAACGGTTCCACCCACAGGCGCCGCAGGGCGCTGATGTGCGCGCCACAGCCCAGCGTTTCACCCAGGTCACGGGCCAGACTGCGGATATAGGTGCCCGAGCCGCAGGTGACCCGCAGCCGCAGCCGCTCGGGGTGCTGCTCCAGAATCTCGATGGCGTGGACCTTGACCTGGCGCTCGGGCGCCTCGATGGCGTCGCCACGGCGGGCCTTCACATACAGCGGCTCCCCGCCCTGCTTGAGCGCGGAATAGATCGGCGCACGCTGCAGGATGTCGCCCAGCAGCGGCGCGATCGCCGCCTGCAGGGCCTCGGCGCTGATCACGGGCACCGGCCGCTCGAGCAGCACCTGGCCCTCGGCGTCGTCGGTATCGGTGGTCTGGCCCAGCACGATCTCGGCGTCGTAGGCCTTGGCCGAGCCCAGCAGCAGGCCAGCGATCTTGGTGGCCTCGCCGAAGCACAGCGGCAACAGGCCGGTGGCCAACGGGTCAAGGCTGCCGGTGTGGCCACCCTTCTCCGCACGGAACAGGCGACGGGCGACCTGCAGCGCGGCGTTGGAGCTCATGCCGGTCGGCTTGTCGAGCAGCAGGATGCCATCCAGGCGACGGAACTGAATTCGGGTCATGACAGGTACGGGTAGCGCCGGGCCATGCCCAGCGAGCGCGCAGCGCGGTCTGCATCAGACATCGCGCAGCCGGAATGCAACAACGCCGGGCATGCCCGGCGTCGCGCGGTTATTCTTCGTCGCCTTCGCGACGCTTTTCGGCGGCCACGGTATCGGGCAGGTCGCGCAACAGGTTGTCGATGCGCTCGCCACGATCGACCGAGTCGTCGTAGTGGAAATGCAGCTCCGGCACATGCCGCAGCTTCATCGCGCGCGCCAGTTCCATGCGCAGGCCCCAGGCCAGTTCCTTCAGGCCCTTCACGGCTTCAACCGAACGTTCCGGCATCAGCGCGGTGACGAACACCTTGGCGTGGGCCATGTCGCGGGTGATTTCCACGTCGGACACGCTCACCGAGGGCAACCCGTGCTCACGCACGGCGTTGTGCACCAGGGTGCCGAGTTCACGGCGCAGCTGGGCGGAGACACGGTCGGTTCGATGGAAAGTCTTGGGCACGCGGCAGGCTCTTGATTCGATTGTGGCCCGACCAAGGTCAGGCCCTACAGTTTACGGGATGAAACGAGACCGGCCCGTGAGGGCCGGTCCGTTGCAGCATTACAGGGTGCGCGGCACTTCGATACGCTCGAAGCACTCGATCTGGTCACCCGGCTTGACGTCGTTGTAGGCCTTCACCGCGATACCGCATTCGGTACCGTTGCGGACTTCCTCGACGTTTTCCTTGAAGCGGCGCAGCGATTCCAGCTCGCCTTCGAAGATCACCACGCTGTCGCGCAGGACGCGGATCGGCTTGTTGCGCTTGACCACGCCCTCGATGACCATGCTGCCGGCGACGGCACCCAGCTTGGAGCTGCGGAAGACGTCGCGGACCTCGGCGATACCGATGATCTCTTCGCGGATCTCCACGCCCAGCAGACCGGAGGCCACCTGCTTCACCTGATCGATCACGTCATAGATGATCGAGAAGTAACGCAGGTCCACGCCGTTGGATTCGATGATGCGACGGGCCGAAGCATCCGCACGCACGTTGAAGCCGATGACGGTGGCCTTCGAAGCGGCGGCCGAATTGGCATCCGACTCGGTGAWGCCGCCCACGCCGGAGTGGATCACGTTGATGCGGATGTCGTCGTTGGACAGCGCCACCAGGGCCTGGCTCAACGCCTGCACCGAACCCTGCACGTCGGCCTTGATGACCAGGTTGAGGACCTGCTGGCCCTCGCCCTTGCCCAGGGTCGCCATGATGTCTTCCATGCGGCTGCCCGCAGTGGCGACCAGGCGCGATTCGCGGCGCTTGGTCTCACGCTGCTGGGCAACGTCCTTGGCCAGACGCTCGTCGTCGACGACGACGAAGTCATCACCGGCTTCCGGCACGCCGGACAGGCCCAGGACCTGCACCGGGATGGACGGACCAGCGAACTCCGGCTGCTTGCCGGTTTCGTCGAACAGCGCACGCACGCGGCCGTACTGGATGCCGCACACCAGGTAATCGCCCTTCTTCAGGCGGCCCTGCTGCACCAGCACCGTCGCGATCGGGCCACGGCCCTTGTCCAGCGACGATTCGATGACCACGCCGTTGGCACGACCGTCGTCGACCGCCTTCAGTTCCAGCAGTTCAGCCTGGACCGAAACAGCTTCCAGCAGATCGTCGATGCCCAGGCCGGTCTTGGCCGAGATCTCCACCATCTGGGTGTCGCCACCGAAGTCTTCGGCCACGACCTGCTCGGAGAGCAGTTCGTTCTTGACCCGCATCGGGTCGGCACCGGACTTGTCGATCTTGTTGATCGCCACGATCAGCGGCACGCCCGCCGAACGGGCGTGCTGGATCGCTTCCTTGGTCTGCGGCATGACGCCGTCATCGGCAGCCACGACCAGCACCACGATATCGGTCAGCTTGGCACCGCGGGCACGCATCGAGGTGAACGCGGCGTGGCCCGGGGTATCCAGGAAGCTGATGACGCCCTTCGGCGTTTCAACGTGGTACGCACCGATGTGCTGGGTGATGCCGCCGGCTTCGCCGGTGGCGACCTTGGTGCGACGGATGTAATCCAGCAGCGAGGTCTTGCCGTGATCGACGTGGCCCATGATGGTGACCACCGGCGGACGCTGCACGGCCTCGCCCTGGTTCTCGCCAGCCGATGCCAACAGCGCGTCTTCAGCGTCGTTGTCGCTGGCGCGGATCGCCTTGTGACCCAGCTCTTCGGTGACCAGTGCCGCAGTGTCGTGGTCGATGGACTGGGTGATGGTGGCCATCACGCCCATCTTGAACAGCGCCTTCACCACCTCGCCGCCCTTCAGCGCGAGCTTCTGCGCCAGGTCGGCCACGGTGATGGTGTCGCCGATCGCCACTTCACGCACGACCGGTGCGGTCGGACGTTCGAAGGCGTGCGGGCCGGAGTTGCCACCGCCGCGCGACATGTCGCGACGGCCGGACGTCGGACGGCTGCCCGGGCGACCACGGTTGTTGCTGTTGTTGCTGTTGCCACGGCGCGCACGATCGGCGGCTGACAAGTGCATCTGACCGGCAAAGCGATCACCCGGGCCACGCTCGTTGCGCGGCGCGTTGCGATTGTTGCGGTCGTCGCTGCGCGGCGGCGCACTACGCGGAGCAGCCGGGGCTGCAGCCGGAGCACGCGGCGGGCGCGGCGCGGTTTCGTCGATCGGCGCGCGCACCTTGGGCTGGCTGGCAGCCAGGGCTTCGGCAGCCTTGGCGGCGACCGCAGCTTCCTCGGCCGCCTTCTTCTCGGCCTCGGCACGCTCCTTGGCAGCGACCTCTTCCTCGCGCTTGCGGACGATTTCCTCGTCACGCAGGCGGTCCTTCTCGGCCAGTGCCTGCTGCTCGGCGAGGTTGCGTGCGCGCGACTCTTCCAGCTTGCGCAGGATGTCGGCACGCTCTTCGTCCGGGGTCATCGCGCGACCACCATCGGCCTTGACGTAGGTGCGCTTCTGGCGCACTTCCACGTTCACGGTTGTCTTGCTGCGACCGGAATTGACCGTCACTTCCTGCTGCTTGCGACGGTTGAGGGTGATCTTCTTGGCAGACTGATCAGTCTCTTCCGGGGCCTGCTCGGGCTTGCCATGCGAGCGACGAAGGAAGCCCAGGAGCTTCACTTTCTCGGAGCTGGTCACGACCTGGTCGGGACCGCTGAACTTCATGCCGGCACCAGCCAGCTGTTCCAGCAGTTTTTCGACCGGTGTATTGACCAGTTCAGCAAGCTTGCGGATGGTGGTTTGCTGCGACATTCGGATCCTATGATCTTGTGGGCGCCCCCCCGCATCTGGAGGTGGCGCGGATTCTACGCCCTGATCGGCTCAGGGCCCTGTTCATTGCCGGCTCATTCGCCGCGTTCCAGTCGGGCGATTTCCTCGGCACGCGCGGCCAGGATCAGCGCCGCGGCGCGCTCCTGGTCCAGCCCTTCGATGCCGAAGTCCATGACCTCGTCGGCGGCCAGGTCGGACAAGTCCTCGCTGGTACGCACGCCGTGGCCGGCCAACGCATATGCGGTGGCTTCGTCCATGCCCTTCAGGGACAGCAGGTCCTGCGCCGGCTGGCCGTCCTCCAGGCCTTCCTCGACTGCCAGGGCCTCATTGAGCAGCGCATCGCGGGCACGTGCGCGCAGCTCTTCGACGATGTCTTCGTCGAAACCTTCCACGGCCAGCAGTTCGCCGACCGGTACATATGCGATTTCCTCGACCGTGCCGAAGCCTTCGCTGACCAGGATGCCAGCGATTTCCTCGTCCACTTCCAGCTTGTCCATGAACAGCTGGCGAGCCGAAGCCTGCTCGGCTTCCGACTTGGCGGTCACCTGGTCCTGGGTCATCACGTTCAGCTGCCAACCGGTCAGGCGGCTGGCCAGGCGCACGTTCTGGCCGCCCTTGCCGATCGCCTGGGCCAGGCGGTCTTCAGCAACGGCCAGGTCCATCGAATGCTTGTCTTCATCGACGATGATCGACTGCACTTCGGCCGGCGCCATCGCGTTGATGACGAAGTTGGCCGGGTTCTCGTTCCACAGGACGATGTCCACGCGCTCGCCATTGAGCTCGTTGGACACGGCCTGCACGCGCGAACCACGCATGCCGATGCAGGCGCCGATCGGATCGGTGCGGGCATCGTGGGCGAGCACGGCGATCTTGGCGCGGTCGCCCGGATCGCGGGCGCACGCCTTGATTTCCACCAGGCCCTGGCCGACTTCCGGTACTTCCAGCTTGAACAGCTCGATCATGAATTCCGGCGCTGCGCGGCTGATGAACAGCTGCGGGCCACGCGGCTCCGAACGCACTTCGGCCAGGTAGCCGCGGACGCGGTCGCCGGCACGCAGGACATCACGCGGAATGCCCTTGTCCTTCGGAATGAAGCCTTCGGCGTTGCCCCCCAGGTCGACATAGATGTTGCCGCGCTCGGCGCGCTTGACCACACCGGTGATCAGCTCACCGACGCGATCGGCCCAGGCATCGACCACCTGCTGGCGCTCGGCTTCGCGCACACGCTGCACGATCACCTGCTTGGCGGCCTGGGCGGCGATGCGACCGAAGTCGGGGTTCTCGATCTGCTCTTCGATGTAATCGCCGACATCCACGCCTTCGGCTTCGTCGATGGCGTCCATCAGGCGGATCTGGCGATCCGGCGATTCCATCACTACGTCGTCGGCCACCACTTCCCAGCGGCGGAAGGTTTCGTAGTTGCCATCCTTGTGGTCGATGACCACGCGGGTCAGCACTTCCTCGTCGGGATAGCGCTTCTTCGCTGCCGAGGCCAGGGCGGCCTCGATGGCATCGAAGATCACTTCACGCGGCACGCCCTTCTCGTTGGCGACCGCGTCCACTACCAGCAACAGTTCCTTGCTCATTGGCTCACTCCGCGCGCGGCTTCTTTGCCGCCGGCTCGTTGGAAGAAGAATTCTTGTTCGGCTTCGGACGCTTCGGTGCCGGACCGGTCGGCTTGCTCGGGGCCAGCCCCAGCGCCACCCAGTCAGGCATGATCCGCGCCTTGTCGATGTTGTCGGCCGACACCACCAGTGCGGCGTTGTCGACGATGAAGGTGATGCTGCCCTGCGCCTCATCGATCGCTTCGATGCGACCCTGCAGGCGACGACGGTTTTCCTGCGGCAGCTTCAGGGTGACCTTGGCCGATTCGCCGAGGTGACGACCGAACTGCTCCAGGTTGAACAGCGGGCGATCCACGCCCGGCGAAGACACTTCCAGCGTGTAATTGCCGCTGATCGGGTCTTCGACGTCCATCTGTGCGGACACTTCGCGGCTTACCCGCTCACAGTCGTCCACATTGATGATGCGCTCCGGCTGTTCCGCCAGCGGCACGTCGATGTAAAGGCGAAGGGTCGCACCGCCGGGGGCCGGCAGATACTCAACGCCCAGCAGCTCCAGGCCCAGCGACACAACGGTCGGGGCGAGCAGATTCGCGATGTCGGTTGCCTTGTCGCTCACAGCCTGCCTTGATCTCTTGGTTGGGTGCCGGCCTTGGCCAGCATGGAAACATGACGCCCCGAAAACGACGAAGGGCCCGCTGGGCCCCTTTTCCGGAAAGACTCCGGTGACTGGATTCCGGTTGCAACGCGCTGAACAAGCGTGCTGCGGCCCTCCTTCCGGGTGGATCTCCGATGGGGAGCGCCGCCGTCAGGGGTACTTCTAGGCCGCTGATGATAGCCCCTGCACCGCTCTGGTGCAAGGCTGCGGCCGTCCTGAAACCCTCCGCTGCACTCGCCGGGCATGGCCCGGCGCTAGCGGGTGACCGCGCGATGGTAGCGCCGGGCCATGCCCGGCGGATCGGCGGAAGCCGCAAAGAAAAACGCCCTCGAAGCAAAGCTTCGAAGGCGCATTCTTTACTTGGTAGCGGGGGCAGGATTTGAACCTGCGACCTTCGGGTTATGAGCCCGACGAGCTGCCAGACTGCTCCACCCCGCATCAGAAGCGGAATTATGAGGGATAACTTCAAAACCTGCAAGCTTTTCCTCATTCATCGAATTGGTTGGCGCCGATTCGATGTGTTGGTAGCGGGGGCAGGATTTGAACCTGCGACCTTCGGGTTATGAGCCCGACGAGCTGCCAGACTGCTCCACCCCGCACCGGAAGTGTTTGAACCGCTGCCTCACTCTGGCGAGGGAGGCGCTCCGCAACGATGTTCTGGCTGAACCGCTGCAGTGACAACTCAAGCTGCGTATATTACACGAATCGCGCAGCTTTGTGTCAACTTTTATGCAAGATGCGCAAATGCCTGCTGGCACCAGACCATGATCGGGTTCCAGGCCAGGCCGAGCGCCAGCAATGCCAGTGCGTTCACGCCCAGCACGACACCCAGCACGCGATCCTTGCTGCGCGGCATGGCCTCGCCCACCGGCTCATCGAAGTACATGACCTTGATGACACGCAGGTAGTAGAAGCAGCCGACCACGGCACACAGCACGCCCAGGATCGCCAGCCACAGCAGGCCGCCATTGATGGCAGCGCCGAGCACGGCCAGCTTGGTCCAGAAACCGAGGAACGGCGGAATGCCCGCCAGCGACGCCATGATGCACAGCACCAGGCCGGCCATCCACGGGTTGCGGGCGTTCAGGCCCTTGAAGTCCTCGATGTTCTCGGCCTCGAAGCCGGCGCGCGACAGCGCGATGATCGCGCCGAAAGCAGCAGTCGACATGATCGCGTAGGCCAGGGCGTAGAACAGCGCGGCCGCATAGCCCTGCGAACCGCCGCCGGCGATGCCCATCAGCAGGAAGCCGATATGCGAGACCGTGGAGAACGCCAGCATGCGCTTGAGATTGCTCTGCGCAATGGCCATCAGGTTGCCGATCACCAGCGAGACCGCGGCCAGGCCAGCGATCAGCAGCTGCAGTTCGGTGGACAGCGGGCCCACGCCCATTTCCAGCAGGCGGTAGGCCATGCCGAAAGCGGCCAGCTTCGGCGCCGAGCTGATGAACAGCGCGACCGGCGCCGGGGCACCCTGGTACACGTCGGGCAGCCACATGTGGAACGGTGCGGCACCCAGCTTGAAGGCAACGCCGGCAATCATGAACACCGCGCCGGTGACAAGCAGCACGCGCTCTTCCGAGTGCGGGATGGCGGCCTGGATGGCGTCCAGGTGCAGGCTGCCGGTGGCGCCGTAGATCAGCGACATGCCGTACAGCAGCAGGCCCGAGGCCAGCGAACCAAGCACGATGTACTTCATCGCCGCTTCCGAGGCCAGGCCGTTGTCACGGTTGCTGGCAACCAGTGCGTAGGAGCACAGGGCCAGCAGTTCCAGACCCAGGTACACCATCAGCAGGCTGCCGGCGGACACCAGGATCATCATGCCGGCGGTGCCGAACAGGATCAGCACCGGAATCTCGCCCTGGAACAGCTTGCGCTCGCGCAGGTAGCCCCAGCCGTAGATCAGGGTCAGGCCGCTGAGCAGCACGATCCCGGTCTTCATCACGTCCGCGGCGGTATCGCGCACGAACATGCCATGGAAGACCTCCCCCTGCCCGCCCACGCCGGTGGCCAGCATGAACAGCACCACGGCCAGTGCGGCGACCGAGAACAGGTGGGTGACGATCTTGTTCCGTTCGCTGACGAACAGGTCGAGGATCATCAGGGCGAAGGCACTGCCGATCAGCACCAGCTCGGGAGCGAGCGGTGGCAGGTCAGCAGCGGTCAGTGGCAGCAGCGGCGAGGTGGTCATCATCAAATCCTGGAATTACAGCAACTTGCTGGATGCGATCTGCATCGCCAGCTTTGCGATCGAGGGCTCCATCAGGTCGGTCAGCGGCTTGGGGTAGATGCCCAGGGCCAGTACGCCAATGGCGAACACGCCCAGCACCAGCCATTCGCGGCCGTTGATGTCCTTCAGTTCGGCGACGTGGCTGTTGGCCACCTCACCGAAGAAGATGCGCTTGTACAGCCACAGGGTGTAGGCCGCACCGATGATCAGGGTGGTGGCTGCGCCCAGGGCGATCCACGGGTTCCGCTGGAACGCCGACAGGATGACCATGAATTCACCGACGAAACCGCTGGTGCCCGGCAGGCCGGCGTTGGCCATGAAGAACAGCATGGCGAACGTGGCGAACCACGGCATCACGTTGACCACGCCGCCGTAATCGGCGATGCGGCGGCTGTGCATGCGGTCGTACAGCACGCCGACGCAGGAGAACATCGCGCCGGACACGAAGCCGTGCGAGATCATCTGCACCATGGCGCCCTGCAGGCCCAGGCGGGCCGCATCGACGTTGCCGGCTTCACGCACCAGCCACAGGGCGATGAAGGTACCCAGGGTGACAAAGCCCATGTGCGCGATCGACGAATAGGCGATCAGCTTCTTCATGTCGTCCTGCACCAGGGCGACCAGGCCGACGTAGATCACTGCGATCAGCGACAGCGCGATGACCAGCCATGCCCATTCCTGCGAGGCATCGGGAACGATCGGCAGGTTGAAGCGCAGGAAGCCGTAGCCACCGATCTTCAGCGCGATGGCGGCCAGGATCACCGAACCGGCGGTCGGCGCTTCCACGTGCGCGTCCGGCAGCCAGGTATGCACCGGGAACATCGGCACCTTGACCGCGAACGCGATCAGGAAGGCGAAGAAGATCCAGGTCTGTTCCTTGCCCGACAGCTGCAGTGCGTAGAGGTCGGCCAGCTGGAAGCTGCCGCCCTTCATGTACAGGTAGATCAGCGCCACCAGCATCAGCACCGAGCCGAGGAAGGTGTAGAGGAAGAACTTCAGTGCGGCGTAGATGCGACGCGGGCCACCCCAGACACCGATGATCAGGAACATCGGGATCAGCATCGCCTCGAAGAACACGTAGAACAGCATCGCGTCCGTGGCGGCGAAGATGCCGACGGTGACACCTTCCAGGATCAGGAAAGCGGCCACGTACTGGTTCACGCGCTTGTCGATCGCGCTCCAGGCGCCGATCAGGGCGAGCACGCTGACCAGCGTGGTGAGCAGGATCAGCGCTACGGCGATGCCGTCCACGCCCAGGTTGTAGCCGATGTTGTAGGTCGGGATCCAGGCGTGGGTCTCGACGAACTGCAGCGCGTCGATGCCCGGGTTGTAGCCGCCCAGCAGCGACAGACTCGCCACGAAGGTCAGCACCGCGACGCCCAGCGACGCCCAGCGGGCGGTCTGCGCATCACGGATCGCAAGGATCAGGGCACCGCCGAGGATCGGCAGCCAGATGAGGACACTGAGTAGAGGCCAGTTCGACACGTCTTCTTATTCCGTACAGGTCATCAACGCAGGTAATGCATCAGCACGCCCAGGAGGGCAATCAGGCCGATGATCATCGCGAAGGCGTAGTGATAGAGGAAACCGGATTGGGTACGGCGCAGCACGCTGGCTGCGACGTCCACAACACGTGCCGAGAGATTGACCACACCGTCGACGATGTTGCTGTCGATCCAGCGCGAGACCTTGCCCAGCTTGACGCTGCCACCGGCAAAGCCATCGATCCACAGCTTGTCGAAGCCGTACTTGTTTTCCAGCACGGACACCACCGGGGCGAAGGTCTTGCGTGCCTTGCCCGACAGGTCCGGCTTCCACAGGTAGAACAACGCAGCCAGCAGGAAGCCTGCCAGGGTCAGCCAGAACGGCGGCAGCATCATGCCGTGCAGCGCGAAGGCCACCGGACCATGGAACTCCTCGCCCAGGAAGGCCACGGTGTTCTTGGCCGGATCGTAGAAATCGACGATGCCGGTGAAGAACGTGTTGACCTGGCCCTTGATCGCCACATGGGCGTGGTGACCGGCCCAGTCGGTGCCGTGCAGCATCGGACCGATGCTGAAGAAACCGATGGCGATCGACGGGATGGCCAGCAGGATCAGTGGCAGCGTCACCACCCACGGGGTTTCATGCGGCTCATGCGGACCGTGGCCATGGCCGTGGTCGTCATGCGCGTCGGCATGATGTGCATCGGCAGCATGGTGGTCGTCATGACCATGGCCATGATCGTCGTGCGCATCGCGGAAGCGTTCCTTGCCGTGGAAGGTCAGGAACAGCAGGCGGAAGCTGTAGAAGCTGGTCACCAGCACGCCACCCAGCACCGCCCAGTAGCCATAGGTGGCCACCCAGCTGTTCTGCATGTGGGCGTGGATCTCGGCGGCCTCGATGATGGTGTCCTTCGAGTAGAAGCCGGAGAAGAACGGCGTACCGACCAGGGCCAGGGTACCGATCCACATGGTGATGAAGGTGATCGGCATGTACTTGCGCAGGCCGCCCATCTTGCGCATGTCCTGCTCGTGGTGCATCGCGATGATGACCGAGCCGGCACCCAGGAACAGCAGCGCCTTGAAGAAGGCGTGGGTCATCAGGTGGAACACGGCAGCGGAGTACGCCGACACGCCCAGCGCCACGGTCATGTAACCCAGCTGGGACAGCGTGGAGTACGCGACGACGCGCTTGATGTCGTTCTGCACGATGCCGATCAGGCCGGTGAAGAACGCGGTGGTGGCACCGATGAACAGGATGAAGTTCAACGCGGTCTGCGACAGCTCGAACAGCGGCGACATGCGGGTGACCATGAAGATACCGGCGGTCACCATCGTCGCGGCGTGGATCAGTGCCGAGATCGGGGTCGGGCCTTCCATCGAATCAGGCAGCCAGACGTGCAGCGGAACCTGGGCCGACTTGCCCATGGCACCGATGAACAGGCCGATGCAGATGACGGTGGCGATCGACCAGATCACCGGCTCGTTCAGCAGCTGCATGCCGAACATGGTGCCGTCCCAGATCTGCAGCTGGGCGCGCGGGTCGGCGAGCATGCCGGCCTGCGAGAACACCTGCGAGTAGTCCAGGGTACCGAACACCCACAACACGCCGGCGATGCCCAGCAGGAAGCCGAAGTCACCGACGCGGTTGACCAGGAACGCCTTCATGTTGGCGAAGATCGCGGTCGGGCGCTTGAACCAGAAACCGATCAGCAGGTACGACACCAGGCCCACTGCTTCCCAGCCGAAGAACAGCTGCAGGAAGTTGTTGCTCATCACCAGGGTGAGCATCGAGAAGGTGAACAGCGAGATGTAGCTGAAGAACCGCTGGTAACCCGGATCATCCTGCATGTAGCCGATCGTGTAGATGTGGACCAGCAGCGACACGAAGGTCACCACCACCATCATCATCGCGGTCAGCTTGTCGACCATGAAGCCGACATGGGCCGAGTACTGGCCGACTTCGAAGAACGTATACAGGTTCTGGTTGAACGGCTGCGCCCCGCCCCACAGCAGCTGGTAGAGCGTGTGCATCGACAGGCCGCAGGCAACCGCGACACCGAGGATCGTGATGGTCTGCGCGCCGAAGCGCTTGACCTGGCGACCGAACAGGCCGGCGATGATGCTGCCGAACAGCGGTGCAAGCACCACTGCGATCAACAGACTCTTGGAGAGAGTGATTTCCATCTGTGGATCAGCCCTTCAACGAATCGACTTCGCCGACATTGATCGTGCGGCGTGTACGGAACAGGGTCACCAGGATCGCCAGGCCGATGGCGGCCTCGGCAGCAGCCACGGTCAGGATGAAGAACACGAACAGCTGGCCGGCCGTGTCCCCCAGTTCCCGGGAGAACCCGACGAAATTGATGTTGACCGACAGCAGCATCAACTCGATGGACATCAGCAGGACGATGATGTTCTTTCGGTTGAGGAAGATGCCGGCGAGGCTGATGCAGAACAGCACCGCGCCCAGCGCCAGGATGTGGCCCAGAGTGATCGAGATCATGCCTTGGTCTCCTCGTCGCCCGCGGCCGGCGTGCTGTTGCTGTGGATCTGCGGCTGTTCGGCGTCCATCTTGACCATGCGCAGGCGGTCGTGTGCCTTGACCATGGTCTGCTGCGACGGGTTCTGCGTCTTCAGGCCTTCACGACGGCGCAGGGTCAGCATCACCGCGGCGACCACGGCCACGGTCAGGATGACGGCGGCGAACTCGAACGGCAGCAGGTACTCGGTGAACAGGCTGCGTGCCAGCCAGGTGACGTTGGAACTGTCGGCGGCGAGCGCGGCGGCGTTGTCGGCCGGGAACGGGTTGACCGTCCTGCCCTTCACGCCGATCAGGATCAGCATCTGCACCAGCATCGCCACGGCCACGATCAGGCCGACCGGCAGGTAGCGCACCCAGCCTTCACGCAGCTTGTCCGGATCGATGTCGAGCATCATCACCACGAACAGGAACAACACCATCACCGCACCAACGTAGACCAGCACCAGTGCCACGCCGAGGAACTCGGCGCCGACCAGCAGCCACACGCAGGCGATGGAGAAGAAGGTCAGCACCAGGCACAGGACAGCGTGCACGGGGTTGCGCACGCTGATCACCGCACCGGCCGAAACCGTTGCCGCGATGGCGAAGACCCAGAAAGCGATATTTACCCAATCCATCTCTCGACCTCAGCGGTAAGCGGCATCGGCGGCACGACGCTCGGCGATCTCGGATTCGAGACGGTCGCCCAGGGCCAGCAGCTGCGGCTTGGTAACGATGTTTTCGCCACGATTCTCGAAGTGGTACTCGAGGATGTGGGTCTCGACGATCGAGTCCACCGGGCAGCTTTCCTCACAGAAGCCGCAGAAGATGCACTTGAACAGATCGATGTCGTAGCGCGTGGTACGGCGGGTGCCGTCCTCGCGCTTGGCCGAATCGATGGTGATGGCCAATGCCGGGCACACCGCTTCGCACAGCTTGCAGGCGATGCAGCGCTCTTCACCGTTGGGATAACGGCGCAGGGCATGCAGGCCACGGAAGCGCGGCGACTGCGGGAACTTCTCCATCGGGTACATCATCGTGTACTTCGGCTTGAAGCTGTACTTCAGCGTCAGCCAGAGACCGGCCAGCAGTTCGAGCAGCAGCAGGCTCTTGAAGTAATGGGTAATCCTGTTCATCACTTAGACGCCCTTTTGAATCACGCCGAAGAACACCATGACGGCGGTAACCGCGATCCAGAAAATGGTCAGCGGGATGAAGACCTTCCAGCCCAGGCGCATGATCTGGTCATAGCGGAAGCGCGGGAAGCTTGCTCGGAACCAGATGTAGGCACTGGCGAAGAAGAAGACCTTGACGAACAGCCACGGCCAGCCGCCCTTCCAGATCCAGTCGATGAACGGCGAGATCTCGCCCGGGTTGACCCAGCCCTGGATCGGGCTCAGCCAGCCACCGAGGAAGAAGATCGAGATCAGGAAGCTGATCAGGATCATGTTCGCGTATTCGGCCAGGAAGAACAGGGCGAACGCACCGCCGGAGTACTCGACCATGTGGCCGGCGACGATTTCCGACTCGCCTTCCACCACGTCGAACGGCGCGCGGTTGGTTTCGGCGACGCCGGACACCCAGTACACGACGAACAGCGGGAACAGCGGGATCAGGAACCAGTCGAAGAAGCCGGAGCTGCCGGCCTGGGCCATCACGATGTTGCTGAGATTGAGGCTGCCCGAAGCGATCATCACGCCGACCAGGGCGAAGCCCATCGCGATTTCGTAGCTGATCATCTGCGCCGAGGCGCGCATGGCACCCAGGAACGCGTACTTCGAGTTGGAGGCCCAACCGGCAAGGATGATGCCGTAGATGCCCAGCGAGGTCATCGCCAGCAGGTACAGCAGGCCGGCATTGGCGTTGGACAGCACCAGCTGATGGTCGAACGGCACCACCGACCACGCGGCGAAGGCTGGGGCCAGGGTGATCAGCGGCGCCAGCAGGAAGATCGCCTTGTTGGCGCTGCTGGGCTGCAGGACTTCCTTGAACAGCAGCTTGAAGACGTCGGCGAAGGCCTGGAAGATGCCCATGCCCACGTACATCGGGCCGTGGCGGACGTGCATCCAGCCGATCAGCTTGCGTTCCCAGACCACGTAGAAGGCCACCGAGACGATCACCGGAACGGTGATCACCAGGATCTTCAGGATGATCCAGATCAGCGCGCCGATGTCACCCAGGCCAAGCAGCCACTGGTGCAGCGGATCGACCGCGTTAATCAGCAATTCGTTCATGCAGCCACCACCGAAACACGAGCGGCACCCAGCGGCGCGGTTGCGCCGTGGCCCGATTCAATCCAGACCGAACCCGCAGCGACGCGGGCGTCGACCACCACCGGCAGGGTGGCCTTGCCGGCATCGGTGCCGACCTTGGCCATCTGCCCTTCCTGCAGCTGCAGGCGGGCGGCATCGTCAGCGTTGAGCACGATGCGCGGGGCGTTGTTGAGCGGATGCGACTGCAGCGCCGGGGCGCGACGGACCACCGCATCGGTGCGGTAGATCGCAGCGGTCGAGGCCACTTCCATGCCCTCGCCCGCCAGCACCGGCTGTGCCGAAGCGGACACCTGCACGTTCACCGGTGCCAGGCTGGCGCGCAGGCCGGCCAGGTCGATGAACTCGAAACCGGCCACGGCCAGCTCACCGCCGAGTGCACGCAGCACGCGCCAGCCCTCGCGGGCCTCGCCCGGCAGCTTGCCGCCGGCACGCGCCGACTGCTCGCGACCATCGAGGTTGGTCAGGGTGGCATCGATTTCCGGCAGCGCACCGATCGGCAGGATCACGTCGGCAACGTCGCGGGTCGAGGCGCAGGCGAACTGGCTGAAGGCCACCACCTGTGCGCCGACCAGCGCCTTGCGCGCGGCCGGAGCATCGGCGAAGTCCAGGCCCGGTTCCAGGCCGTAGACCACGTAGGCCTTGCGCGGATCGGCCAGCATCGCAGCGACGTCCTTGCCGGCCGGCAGTACGCCGGCGCGGGTCAGGCCGATCGCATTGGCGCCCTGCGGGATGCGGCACAGCTTGGCACCGGTGGCGGCGGCGAAATCACGCGCAGCGGCGCGGATCGCAGCAGCCTGCGGATGGTTCTCGGCGATGCCACCGACGATCAGCACCGTATTGGTACCGCCCTGCACCGCCGAACGCAGCTCGGCGTTGGCCAGCGCATCGGCGAACTTCGACGGAGCCACGATCTGCTTGCCGGCAACGCTGAACGCGAAGTCGAAGTCGACCGGGTTGACCACGTGGATCTTCGCGCCGTTCTGGGTCTGCGCCTTGCGCAGGCGGGCGTGCAGCAACGGCAGCTCGTGGCGGATGTTGCTGCCGAGCACGACGATGCGGTCCGCGCCTTCGATCTCGGCCAGCGGCAGGCCGAACACTTCGGCAGTGGCGGCGTCGGAGAAGTCGCGGTTGTTGATGCGGTGGTCGATGTTGGCCGAACCCAGGCCGGTGGCCAGGCGGGCCAGCAGTGCGCCCTCTTCGTTCGACGTCGACGGGTGCACCAGCACGCCCAGGTTGTCGCCCTGGTTGGCCTTGAGGATCTCGGCGGCCGCGGCCAGGCCTTCAGCCCAGCTCACTTCCTTCCACTCGCCGTTGACCTTGCGCAGCGGCTTGACCGCACGGTCTTCGCTGTACAGGCCCTGGTGCGAATAACGGTCACGATCGGACAGCCAGCACTCGTTGACCGCCTCGTTGTCGCGCGGCACGGTACGCAGCACTTCGCCGCGACGCACGTGCAGGAACAGGTTCGAGCCCATCGCGTCGTGGTAGCCCAGCGATTCGCGCGCGGTCAGTTCCCACGGACGGGCGCGGAACTGGAACACCTTGTTGGTCAGCGCGCCGACCGGGCACACGTCGACGACGTTGCCCGAAAGCTCGGTGGTCAGCGGCTTGCCGTCGTAGGTGCCGATCTGCAGGTTTTCACCGCGGTACATGCCACCCAGTTCATAGGTACCGGCAACGTCGGCGGTGAAGCGGACGCAGCGGGTGCACTGGATGCAGCGGGTCATCTCGGTGGCGACCAGCGGGCCCATGTCCTCGTCGGCCACCACGCGCTTGCGCTCGTTGAAGCGGCTGACCGAACGGCCGTAGCCCAGCGACACGTCCTGCAGCTCGCACTCGCCGCCCTGATCGCAGATCGGGCAATCCAGCGGGTGGTTGATCAGCAGGAACTCCATCACCGAGCGCTGGAACTTCAGCGCCTTTTCACTGCGGGTGGCGACCTTCATGCCTTCCATCACCGGCGTGGCGCAGGCCGGTGCCGGCTTCGGCGACTTTTCCACATCCACCAGGCACATGCGGCAGTTGGCAGCGATCGGCAGCTTCTCGTGGTAGCAGAAGCGCGGAATCGAAATGCCCGCCTTGTCGGCGGCCTGGATGATCATCGAACCCTTGGGCACGACCAGCGACTTGCCATCGATCTCGATGGTGACGTGGTCCGGTGGCACGCTGGGATTTATGGGTTGCGCGCTCATGCAGCGGCTGCCTCCACCTTCTTGCCGTCAACCATCGAATGACCGTTGACGATGTAGTACTCGAATTCGTCCCAGAACTGGCGCAGGAAACCCTGGATGGGCCATGCCGCCGCTTCGCCGAACGCACAGATGGTATGGCCTTCGATCTGGCCGGCCACGGTCTTCAACTGGTGCAGGTCTTCCATCGTGGCCTTGCCGGCGACGATGCGCTCCAGCACGCGGTGCATCCAGCCGGTACCTTCGCGGCACGGGGTGCACTGGCCACAGGATTCCTTGTGGAAGAACTGGCTGATGCGGCAGGCGAACTTGACGCAGCAGACGCTGTCATCCAGCACCACGACCGCACCGGAGCCCAGGCCGGAGCCCAGCGCACGGATGGTGTCGTAGTCCATCGGCAGGCCCTTCAGCTCGGCCGCGGTCAGCACCGGCATGGACACGCCGCCCGGGATCGCGCCCTTGAGCTTGCGACCCGGCTTGAGGCCGCCGGCCATTTCCAGCAGGTCGTCGAAGGTGGTGCCCAGCGGCACTTCGAAATTGCCGCCCTTCTGCACGCAGCCGGACACCGAGAAGCACTTCGGGCCGCCATTGGCGGTCAGGCTCAGGCCCTTGAACCACTCCGGACCATTGCGGATGATCGCCGGCACCGAACCGTAGGTTTCGGTGTTGTTGATCGTCGACGGCTTGCCATACAGGCCGAAATTGGCCGGGAACGGCGGCTTGTAGCGCGGCTGGCCCTTCTTGCCTTCCAGCGATTCCATCAGCGCGGTTTCTTCGCCGCAGATGTAGGCGCCGGCACCCAGGGCGCCGTAGATGTCGATATCCACGCCCGAGCCCAGCACGTTCTTGCCCAGCCAGCCGTTTGCATAGGCATCGGCCAGGGCCTGCTCGAAGTGCTCGAACGGCTCGTGGTGGAATTCACCGCGCAGGTAGTTGTAGCCCACGGTCGAACCGGTGGCGTAGCAGGCAATCGCCATGCCTTCGACCACCGAATGCGGGTTGTAGCGCAGGATGTCGCGATCCTTGCAGGTGCCCGGCTCGGATTCATCCGAGTTGCAGAGGATGTACTTCTGCACGTTGCCCTTGGGCATGAAGGACCACTTCAGGCCGGTCGGGAAACCGGCGCCGCCGCGGCCGCGCAGGCCCGAGGCCTTGACCATCTCGATGACCTGCTCCGGCGGGATCTTCTCTTCGAGGATCTTGCGCAGGGCAGCGTAGCCACCGGTCTTCAGATAGCTTTCGTACGACCACGGGGTGTCGTAATGCAGGGTGGTGTAGACCACCTGGTGCGGCAGCGGCGCGGGGCCGACCGGACCCTTGGATTCGTGGTGATGTGCCATGCCCTTACTCCAGCCCGTCCAGAAGCTCGTCGACCTTTTCCAGGGTCAGACGCTCATGGTAGTGACCATTGATGACCATCATCGGTGCACCCGCGCAGCCGGCCAGGCACTCTTCCTCGCGCTTGAGGTAGACGCGGCCGTCAGCGGTCGACTGACCGTTCTTGATGCCCAGCTTCTTCTCGCAATGGCGCACGATGTCTTCGGCGCCATTGAGCCAGCAGCTGATGTTCGTGCAGATGGCCACGTTGTTGCGGCCCACCTTCTCGGTCTCGAACATCGAGTAGAAGCTGGCAACCTCGTAGGCCCACACCGGCGGCAGGTCCAGGTACTTGGCCACGCCGGCGATCAGCTCGTCGGTCAGCCAGCCCTGGTTCTGCTCCTGGGCAGCATGCAGACCCTGCAGCACGGCAGAGCGCTTGCGGTCCGGCGGGAACTTGGACAGCCAGTGATCGATGTGAGCGCGGGTTTTGTCGCTCAACACCACCATCGGGTCGACGTCGCGCGCCGCCTCGAAATTACCTGTCGCCTTCATCGGCCGACCTCAGCGAAATGCATAACGTGAAATTGCAGAAACTGCGGCGCCGGCTTGCGCCGGCTGCCTGCAGCGGGCGTTGGCGTGGCGGACGGCATTACCGGTCAACCTCGCCGAACACCAGATCGTAGGTACCGATCATCGCCACCACGTCGGCCAGCATGTGGCCGCGCACGATCGAATCGATCGAGGACAGGTGGGCAAAGCCCGGCGCACGAAGGTGTACGCGGAACGGCTTGTTGGCGCCGTCGGAAACCAGGTAGCAGCCGAATTCGCCCTTGGGCGCTTCAACCGCGGCGTAGGTCTCGCCGGCCGGCACGCAATAGCCTTCACTGAACAGCTTGAAGTGATGGATCAGCGCTTCCATGTCGTCCTTCATGTCCTCGCGCTTGGGCGGAGCGACCTTGAAGTTCTTGACCATGACCGGGCCGGGGTTGGCCTTCAGCCATGCCACGCACTGCTTGATGATGCGGTTGGACTCGCGCATTTCGGCAACGCGGCACAGGTAGCGATCGTAGCAATCGCCTTCCTTGCCCAGCGGGATGTCGAAATCGACGGCATCGTACTTCGCATAAGGGCGCTTCTTGCGCAGATCCCAGGCGACGCCCGAGCCACGCAGCATCACGCCGGTCATGCCCCACTGGTGGGCCAGCTCCGGGGTGACCACGCCGATGCCGACGGTACGCTGCTTCCAGATACGGTTGTCGGTCAGCAGGGTCTCGTATTCGTCGACACGACCCGGGAACTCATTGGTGAAGTTCTCCAGGAAGTCCAGCAGCGAACCTTCGCGCGAGGCATTGAGGTTCTTCAGGGCCTTGCCCTTGTGCCAGCGCGATTCCTTGTACTTCGGCATGTGGTCCGGCAGGTCGCGGTAGACACCGCCCGGACGGTAGTACGCCGCGTGCATGCGCGCGCCGGAGACCGCTTCGTAGCAGTCCATCAGCTCTTCGCGCTCGCGGAAGGCGTACAGCATCACCGCCATCGCACCCAGGTCGAGCGCGTTGGAACCCAGCCACATCAAGTGGTTCAGGATGCGGGTGATCTCGTCGAACATCGTGCGGATGTACTGCGCGCGCTCCGGCGCCTCGATGCCCATCAGGGTCTCGATCGAGCGCACGTAGGCGTGCTCGTTGCACATCATCGACACGTAATCCAGGCGATCCATGTAGCCGATCGACTGGTTGAAGGGCTTGGATTCGGCCAGCTTCTCCGTGCCCCGGTGCAGCAGACCCACGTGCGGGTCGGCACGCATGATGGTCTCGCCGTCCATCTCCAGGATCAGGCGCAGCACACCGTGCGCGGCCGGATGCTGCGGGCCGAAGTTCATGGTGTAGTTGCGGATTTCCTGCCGGCTTTCGGCAGCGTTGCTGGCGAATGCTTCGCCGGCCTGGTGTACGTGACTCACTTCACTGCCTCCTGCGAGCGCTCGCCGGCAGCGGTCTGCAGGCGGGCGTCGTCGCGGATCACGCGCGGCACGCCGACGCGCGGCTCCACCGAGGTGACCGGTTCGTAGATGACACGCTTCTTTTCTTCGTCGTAGCGGACTTCGACGTTGCCGATCAGCGGGAAGTCCTTGCGGAACGGATGGCCGACGAAACCGTAGTCGGTCAGGATCCGGCGCAGGTCCGGGTGACCTTCGAAGATCACGCCATACAGATCGAACGCTTCGCGCTCGAACCAGTTCAGGCCCGGCCAGATGCTGGTCAGCGAGGACACCACCGGCAGCGCTTCGTCAGGCGCGAAGCAGCGCAGGTGCATCATCAGGTTGTGCTGGTACGAACGCAGCTGTGCGACCACGGCGAAGCGCTGGGTCGGCATGTGCTGCGGACGGGCACCGTCGGCGCTCTCTTCGCTGGGGAATTCGCCCCAGGCGAAGCGGCCCTGGGCCTTGCCCTCGACACCGCGGCTGAAGCCCTGCGAGGACACGTCGGCGGTGTCCCACTCGTCGGAGCCATAACCGAGGTAATCGACGCCGCAGAGGTCCACGGCCTGCTCGAAACCAAACTCGTCACGCAGCGCGAGGGCGGTGGCGTGCCACTCAGCGGCAGGCACTTCCAGCGTCACTTCGCCGCGGGGTTCGACCACGATGACCTTCGCACCAGCGAAACGTGCGGAGAGTCGGTCGATGAAGGATGCTTGCTCTGCCATGGGGGCTTGGCGCGCTCTTGTCAGGTGAAGGGGTCAGCGGGCGATGGTCTGTGTACGCCAGATCTTCTTCTGCAGCTGCAGGATCCCGTACACCAGCGCCTCGGCGGTCGGCGGGCAGCCCGGGACGTAGACGTCCACCGGCACCACGCGATCACAGCCGCGCACCACAGAATAGGAATAGTGGTAGTAACCACCGCCATTGGCGCAGCTGCCCATGGAGATCACCCACTTGGGGTCGGGCATCTGGTCATAGACCTTGCGCAGCGCCGGGGCCATCTTGTTGACCAGGGTGCCGGCGACGATCATCACGTCGGACTGGCGCGGCGACGGGCGGAACACCACACCGTAGCGGTCAAGGTCCAGGCGCGCTGCACCTGCGTGCATCATTTCGACCGCACAGCAGGCCAGACCGAAGGTCATGGGCCACATCGAGCCGGTGCGTGCCCAGTTCAGCAGCGCATCGACGCTGGTGGTGACAAAGCCCTTTTCCAGCAGCGGGTTGTCGCCTTCCGGCCGCAGGATGTCGTCAACCCGCCCTTCCGGGACAGGATTGGTCATCAGGCCATCGAGAGTCTGAATCACTCCCATTCCAGCGCTCCCTTCTTCCAGACATAGATGAAACCGAGGAACAGCATGCCGACGAACAGACCCATGGTGACGAGCGAACGCGCGCCAAGCTCCATGAAGACCTGCGTCCACGGCACGATGAAGATGATTTCCAGGTCGAAGACGATGAACTGGATCGCGATCAGGTAGTAGCGCACGTCGAACTTCATACGCGCGTCTTCGAAGGCTTCGAAGCCGCACTCGTACGGCGACAGCTTTTCCAGATCGGGGCGGCGGGGACCGAGGAATCGACCAACCAGCATCAGCGTAATGCCGATACCGGTGGCAACGATCAGAAACAGCAGAGACGGCAAATATTCGGCCAGCACAGCGATTCTCTCTTGCCTCTGCCGCTGCGCCTGCAGGCGCTTTGGCATGGGGGAGTGGACGGGAAGCTGCCTGGCGCCTTGCGCGCCAGACCAACCCGCTTTACTTACTAAATGGTGCCCAAGAGGGGACTCGAACCCCTACGACCTAAGTCGCTACCACCTCAAGGTAGTGCGTCTACCAATTCCGCCACCTGGGCAAACGATCACATCAGACTATCTTCCCGATGCGCCGCGTATTGTAACCGGCTTCAGTCTTTCTGGGAGCCTTCCGAAGGCTTTTCTTCACCAGAAACCGAAGATTCCGCCTGAGCCGGCACAGTTGCGGCCGGAACCGGGGCGGCCGGGACCGCATCGGCCTTCGGAACGGCCGGCAATTCGCCCGCCGGAGCGGCCGGAGCGCTGGCCGCCGGGGCGGACATCAGACCCAGATCCTGATCGGCGGCCGGGCGGTTGCCATGGCCGGCGTACCAGGCCATGAAGAGGCTGATGCCGAAGAACACCACGGCCAGCCACTTGGTCGACTTGGACAGGAAGTTGGACGCGCCACGCGCACCGAACACGGTCCCCGAGGCGCCAGCGCCAAAGCCCGAACCTGCCGCCGCACCCGAGCCACGCTGCATCAGGATCAGCGCGACCATGGCTACGGCAACCAGCACGTAGACGACATTGAGGATCAACATCAGCATTGGAAATCCGCCCTCGGACTAGAGTGCCGGCGGCTAGCCGGCAACCGTAACTAATTGTTTGCCGCCGCCTCTGCGATGGCCAGGAAGTCGGCGGCCACCAGGGAGGCACCACCAACCAGCCCACCATCGACATCCGGCTGCGCGAACAGTTCCCCGGCATTGTCGGGCTTCACGCTACCGCCGTAAACAATGGGCAGTGAATCAGCAATTCTAGCATCGATGCGCGCGACTTCGCCACGAATGAACGCGTGCACCTGCTGCGCCTGCTCCTTGGTTGCGGTGCGGCCGGTTCCGATCGCCCAGACCGGCTCGTAGGCGACCACGGCATTGGCGAAGCCTGCGGCCCCGACAAGCTCGAGCACCGGGGCCAGCTGGCTGGCGATGACCGCCTCGGTCTGCCCGGCCTCGCGCTGCTCAAGGGTTTCACCGACGCAGAGTACCGGCACCAAGCCGGCATGCAGGGCGGCGGCGAACTTGCGCGCTACCAGTTCGCTGCTCTCGTTGTGGTACTGGCGGCGCTCGGAGTGGCCGACCAGACCATAGCGGGCACCCACCTCGTGCAGCATGGCCGCACAGACCTCACCGGTGTAGGCGCCCTTCTCATTGCTGCTGACGTCCTGTGCACCAAAGGCCAGGCCGGTCTCGCCGAAGTCTTCGACCAGCTCACCCAGATAGGGCATCGGCGGCAGGATGACCACCTCCACCCCGCTCTTTGGCAGCCCGGCAGCGACCTGCCCCAGCAGTTCGGTGGCGAATTGACGGCTGCCGTGCAGCTTCCAGTTTCCAGCGACGATCTTGCGGCGCATGAGCGGGTGGCTCCTGTGTGAACTCAGCCGCCCATGATACCTGCTGCGGCAAAAAACCGTTTCCGTGTAAGCGGTTACATGGATTTTCAGCCAACGGCGCAGCCCCTCGTGGCGGGGGTTGGGGCTGGTTGGTCGCGGAGAGCCCGGTGGGGATATGGAGGCTGGCCGGTCGGGTGGGTTGCGCAGGGGACGCTGCAAGTACGTCCTTGTAAGCTCGTAGGCGCCATCCATGGCGCCTGCGCCCCTGCGCAGCCCACCCGGCCGGCCCCTGACACATTCCGGCGGTTCCCGCCCGCCACGGAAAGAAAAAAGAAGAGCAAAGGCAAAGGCAGCATCCCGGGCGGCCGCCGGGATCTGACCCCCAAAAGCGAAAGCAGAGCTTCAACTCCTTCCTGCCTCGAGACCTGACAGATCTCATCCACGCATGGCGTGGATAAATAGATAGATCGTGTCGACCAAGGTCGACACCTACCAACAGCCGCGGGAAATTGTCGGGGGTGGGGCGGTGTGGGTTGGCAGGACCGTTGGCGCCATGGGCCCGAGGCATGCCTCGGGCAGGTTGGGCAGGACGCCCAACCCCGGTCTTGCCGTGTGCGCAGGACAGCGCACACGAGCAAGGCGCCATCGAGCCCCCATGGACGGGTTTACGGCGTGTCCTGCCAGCCCACACCGCCCCGCCCAACCCACAGAAACCCAGAGCCGCTTTGGCTTTGGCTTTGGCCTTGGCCTTGGCCTTGGCCTTGGCTTTGGCTCTGGCCTCTGCGGGTGCAGGGTGCAACCCTGCCGAATACCCTCCGCTGCGCTCGCCGGGCATGGCCCGGCGCTAGCCGTAACAAGAAGGCCGCCTTTCGGCGGCCTTCTTGTTACTTCAGCTTGATCTCGCGCAGGCGCTCTTCGAGGAAGCCGTGCGCGGTGATCGGTTCCGGGTACCGGCTCGGGTTCTCCTCGGTGATGCACGAGGGCAGCACGTCGATCAGGAAATCCGGGTTCGGGTGCAGGAAGAACGGCACCGAATAGCGCGGCTGGCGGGCCAGCTCACCCGGGGGATTGACCACCCGGTGGATGGTCGACGGATACACGTGGTTGGTCAGGCGCTGCAGCATGTCGCCGATGTTGACCACGATGGTGTCCGCGTCCGAGGTGAACGGCACCCAGTCCCCGTCATGCGACTGCACTTCCAGGCCTGCCGCGCTGGCACCGACCAGCAGCGTGATGAAGTTGATGTCGCCATGCGCACCAGCGCGCACGTTGGGAATGTCGTCGGTGGTGATCGGCGGGTAATGGATCGGGCGCAGGATCGAATTGCCGAAATTGGTCTTGTCGGCGAAGAAGTGCTCCGGCAGGCCGATGTGCAGGGCCAGGGCCGAAAGCACGCGCGAACCCAGGTTGTCCAACGCCTGGTACAGGCCGTAACCACGCTCACGGAAGCCCTCGACCTCGGACGGCCACAGGTTCGGCGCCATCACGTCCCGGTACTTGGAGTCGTCGGCGATCTCGCGACCGATGTGCCAGAACTCCTTCAGGTCGAAGTGCTTGGAGCCCTTGGCGGTCTCCACACCGAACGGGGTATAGCCACGGGCGCCGCCGCTGCCAGCCACGTGGTACTTCCGCTTCGTCTCATCCGGCAGTGCGAAGAAGGCCTTGAAGACGTCGTAGGCCGCATCGATGTCGGCCTGCGGGATGCCGTGGTTGCGGATGCCGGCAAACCCCCATTGGCGATATGCCGCCCCCAGCTCGGCCACGAAGGCGTCGCGGTCACTGTCGAAACGGGTGATGTCGAGGGTGGGGATCTGGCTCACAGCGGTTCCTGGCTTGTCGTTGAGTCGGTACGGGCCCGCCATGCAATGGCGACCGATCTGAACATTGTGACAGATAGATCGGAACACGCCACCGACACACTGAAACAAACCGATACAATGCGCCACCCGCGCGCGGTTTAACGACTTCGTCACGCCGGAAATCGCCCCGTTGCCCACCTGAACCCGCCCCGCCATGGATGCCGCCCTGCCCGACGCCACTGCCGCTGTTATTTCCGGCCCTGCCCGACGCTGGCGCCGGCTGGCCTGGTGGTCCATGTTCGTGGCCGCCAACGCCGTGCTGGCCGCGCTCATCGCACTGGGCAACGTGCCGCTACGCGACAACCCCGGCGGCACGCTCGGCCTGGCTTATCTGGCGTTCGCCCTGCCCGGCCACCTGCTCGCGTTCGGTGCCCTGGCTGGCCTGCTGCCGCTGGCCATCGGCCTGTGGCCGCGCAGCGCGCGCGCATTGAGCGTCTCGGCGGTGATCTGCCAGGGCCTGTGGCTGTGCCTGCTGCTGGTGGATGCCAAGGTCTTCGCGCTGTATCGCTTCCACCTCAACGCGATGGTTGCCAACATGGTGTTCGGCGGCGCCCTGCAGGATCAGGTCAGCCTGTCCTGGAAGACCTGGCTGCAGGCGGCGGCTCTGGTATCGGCGATTTTCGCCGCGCAGGGCCTGCTGGCCTGGGCGTGCTGGAAGCTGCTGCCCGCAGCGCCACGGCGGCGGCGGGTACTGCAGGCCTGGGCGGTGGTTGCCCTGCTGATGGGCGGCGGCCAGGTCGCCACTGCCTACTACGACGCGCTCGGCGAACGCGCAGTGATCAGCCAATGGAACTACCTGCCATTGGCGCAGCCGATCACCGCCAAGAGCGCGATGCGCCGCTTCGGCGTGGTCAGCCAGCACCAGGTCGGCCTGCCCGATCCGCGCCATGCCCAGCTCAACTATCCGTTGCAGCCCCTTCGCTGCCAGAGCCACCAGCGGCCGAACGTGCTGATGGTGGTACTGGAGTCGTTGCGCCATGACGTGCTCACCCCGCAGTTCATGCCCAACGCCTCGGCGCTGGCCCGGTCCTCGCGGGTGTACGAACATCATTTCAGCACCGGCAACGCCACCCGCTATGGTCTGTTCGGGCTGCTGTACGGCCTGCCGGGTGGCTACTGGCCCAGCATGCTCGACGAGCAGCGCGGCTCGCAGTTGTTCAAGGTGCTGGGACAGCAGGGCTATGACCTGCATCTGTATGGCAGCGCGCCGCTGTACAGCCCGGAGTTCGATCGCACAGCGTTCGCCGATGTCCGCGACCAGTTGCACCAGGGGCCGTCCGAACTGACCTCCGACGGCCGTGATGCCGCCATCGTCGCTGGACTGCAGAAGGACATCCGCGCCAGCCAGGCTGCGCAGCGCCCGTGGTTTGGTTTCGTGTTCCTCGATTCCACCCACGCGCCCTACCACATGCCGGCCGGCTATCCGCCGCTCGCTACGCCGATGGCCGATGCCATCGATTTTCTCAAGTTCGGCCCCGAGCACGATCCAACGCCGGAATTGAACCGTTATCACACCGCGGTGCATTACGCCGACAGCCTGATTGGATCGCTGCTGGATGACCTGCGTGCGCAGGGACTGGACCAGGACACGATCGTGCTGGTGACCGGTGACCACGCCGAGGAATTCAACGACCTCAAACTCAACTACTGGGGCCACAACGGCAACTTCTCCAACCACCAGCTGCAGGTGCCCTTCGTGCTGCATTGGCCCGGCCAGGGTGGCGGCCGCGACGCGCGGGTCAGTTCGCATGAAGACTGGGTGCCGACGCTGATGCGCCACGGCCTGGGCTGCGAGAACGCATTGACCGACTACAGCACCGGCCACGACCTGCTGGCTGCACCGACCGGCAAGCGTGCGCTGGTGGTGGAAAGCTGGTCGCAGCGTGCGGTGCGCAATGGCGAGGCGATCTACGTGTTCGACAAATTCGGCAACGCCACCGCGCTCGATGCGCGCTACCGCCCCCTGCCGCAACAGACCCCCGACGCCGCCAGCATCCGCGCGGCATGGGAAGCGCTGACGCGCTTCCGCAACCGCTGAATCCAAGGACCGATCCACCATGAACCGTCCGCTGCGCATCCTGCATACCGAAGCCGCCAAAGGCATGGGCGGGCAGGAGATCTACATTTTCCGCCACATGCAGGTGATGCGCGCGCGCGGCCATGACGTCGCCCTGCTGTGCCAGCCGGACGCGCGCCTGGCAAAGCGCGCGCGCGATGATGGCTTCACCGTGCATACGCTGCGCATGGGCGGCCTGGCCCGGCTGCTGCGCGGCATCTGGTCGGTGTCACGGCTGGTCCGCCGCGAGCGCTACGACGTGGTCAACACCACCAGCCGTCGCGATGCATTGATTGCCGCCGCGGGCGCACGCCTGGGCGGCACACCGCTGGTAGTGCGCTCGCGCCACCTGATGAGCCCGGTGAATTCGCTGCTGACCTACACCGGCCTGCCGCACCGGGTCATCACGGTGAGCAATTTCGTCAAGCAACTGCTGGCCGACCGGGGAATTCCCGCCGATCACATCGGCATCGTGCCGCCGATGGCGGTTGCGCCAACCGACGCCACGCATGAGCCCTCCTGGCAGGCGTTGCAGGAGGCGCGCGCACGCGTGCGCGCCGAGCTCGGATTCGACGAACAGGACATCGTAGTGGGCTGCGTGGCCGTGCTGCGCGAACCCAAGGGCCACGCCGAACTGCTGCAGGCCATGGTGCCGCTGTGCAAGGCCAATCCCCGCCTGCATCTGGTGGTGGTCGGCGATGGCCAGGCAGTGATGCAGCGCCTGCAGGCCACGTGCGCCGAGCACGACCTGCAGCACCAGGTCCATCTGCTGGGCTTCCGCAGTGATGCCAGCCAGCTGATGCCCGGCTTTGACATCTTCGCCCTGGCCACACACAAGGAAGCATCGGGCACGGTGTTCCTGGAAGCGGCCCAGGCCGGCCTGCCGATCGTGTCGCATCGGGTCGGCGGCGTGCCTGAAATGCTGGTGGAAGGCAGCAATGCCATCCTCACTCGACTGGGTGACGGCGGCGCCCTCACCGGGGCGTTGCGGCTGCTGGTGGACGATCCCGAGCGTCGCCGGCAGATGGGACGTTCCGGCTGGGACTGGATCCGCAGCGCCAAGCGTTTCAGCCCCGAAGGCCACGCTGAAGCCACCGAACACTATTACCACCAATGGATGAAGGAGCTGGGTCATGGCTAATGCCAGAACCGTACCGGTGCTGATGCATCACCACGTCAGCAACTCGCCCGGCATGATCACGGTGTCGCCGGAGAATTTCGAAAGCCAGATCGCCTGGCTGGCGCGCACCGGCTGGACCTCGTTGACGCTGGACCAGTACGCCGGCTTCCTGGCCGGCAAGCCGGTGCCGCGCAAATCGATCGTGATCACCTTCGATGATGGCTACCTGGACAACTGGGTCTACGCCCATCCGATCCTGCAGAAGTACGGCATGCACGCGGTGGTGTTCGTGGTGACCGGCTGGATGCACGAGGGGCCGATGCGCCCGCATGCCGGCATCGCCGGCGCCACGCTGCCGGAAACGCCCGAACATCGCGCCTGCGAAGACCTGATCTACAAACAGGGCCGCAGTGACGAGGTGATGATGCGCTGGAGCGAAGCACGTGCGGCCATCGAGGCGGGCACCTTCGAGATCCATTGCCACACCCACACCCATACGCGCTGGCTGCGCCGCCAGGACCTGGATCGCGCCCAGCGCCGCGCCGGCATCAGTGGAGACCTCTCGATGGCCAAGGAAGTGCTGCTGGAGAAACTGGGCGAAGTGTCGGACACCCTGTGCTGGCCTTACGGCGATTTTGACCAGGACTATATCGAAGTGGCGCGTGAGCAGGGTTTCCGCTACCTGCATACCACCCATCCGTTCGGCCGCAACGTGGTCGGCGGCGATCCCGAGCGCATCTACCGCTTCGCCATCCGCAACCGGCCGGCAAGCTGGCTGCGCAAGCGCATCGCGTGGAGCTACAACCCGCTGATCGCCCCCCTGTTCAACGGCTTCAAGGCGCGGCAGAAGAAGATGGTGCCGGGGCCGTGATGGCGCTGCCAGCACTGGGCTGGCACAGCTTCGGCAAGGAAGCTCCAACAGAGTGGAAGGATTACAGGAAATGAACGTTCTGGTTACCGGCGGCGCTGGATTCATCGGCTCCCACACGTGCGTGGAACTGCAGCAGCAGGGCCATGCGGTGGTCGTCGTCGATTCACTGTGCAACAGCGACGCCGGGGTGATCGGCCGGATCGGCGACATCACCGGCATCGCGCCGCTGTTCGTACAGGCCGACGTGCGTGACCGTGCGCGGATCACCGCGGTGCTGCGCGAGCATTCGATCGATGCGGTACTGCATTTTGCCGCGCTGAAATCGGTTGGCGAATCGCGGCAGATGCCGTTGGACTACTTCGACAACAACATCAGCGGCACCCTCGCCCTGCTCGGCGCCATGCGCGATGCCGGCGTGGGCACGTTCGTGTTCAGCTCGTCGGCAACCGTGTACGGCGACCAGGACCATTGCCCGGTGGCCGAAACGGCCTCGACCTGCGCGATGACGCCCTATGGCCGTTCGAAGCTGGTGGTGGAGCAGCTGCTGTCCGACCTGGTCGGCGCCGATATGGCGCTGCATGTGGCAACGCTGCGCTACTTCAACCCGGTGGGGGCGCATTCAAGCGCGCTGATCGGCGAGCTGCCGCACGGAACGCCCAGCAACCTGATGCCCTACATCGCCCAGGTGGCCGCCGGCCTGCTGCCCGAAGTGCAGGTATTCGGCGATGACTATCCGACCTGTGACGGCACCGGCGTACGCGACTACATCCATGTGCAGGACGTGGCGCGGGCCCATGTGCTGGCGCTGCAGTACCTGCGCGACAAGCGCCGCAGCATCACCCTGAACCTGGGCACCGGCCAGGGCCACAGCGTGCTGGAACTGATCAAGGCCTTCGAGCAGACCGTCGGCCGGCCGATTCCGTTCCGGATCACCGGTCGTCGTAGCGGCGACATCGCGGTGAGTTTTGCCGACCCGTCCCTGGCCCTGCGCGAGCTGGGCTGGACCGCGCGCCATGGCCTGGCGGACATGTGCCGCGACACCTGGAGATGGCAGACGGAGATGCCGCGCAGCGCCTGATGCCTTGCTTGCGGCAGACAGCAACATGGCCGCACAAGCGGCCATGTTGTCGGTTCGATCCAGCGACAGGGTTCAGGCCGCGGCCGCTGTCCTGACCGCCGCCGAAAGCCGGTCCAGGGTGTCCTGCATCAGCGTCGCGTCATCGGCCTCGACCGTGACCCGCACCACCGGTTCGGTGCCGGAAGGACGCAGGAAGGCACGCCCGCGACCGGATACCGCCTGCTGCGCTTCGAGCAGCGCAGCCTGCACGCTCTCGGCCTGCACGGTGGCCTTGGCCGAGACATCGCCAAGGCGCACGTTGACCGTCTTCTGCGGCACCTTGGACAACGGCTGCAACGCTTCGCGCAGGTTCTTTCCCTGCTGCTTCAGCGCCACCAGTACCTGCAGGGCACTGACGATGCCGTCGCCGGTGGTGGCCCGGTCCAGGCACAGCAGATGGCCGGACGCTTCGCCACCGAGCACGCCGCCTCCCTCCACCAGTGCCTGATGCACGTAGCGGTCGCCGACGTTGCTGCGCTGGAACGGAATCTGCAGTTCGGCAAGGGCCTTTTCCAGACCGAAGTTGCTCATCAGGGTGCCGACCACCGGGCCGCGCAGGCGCCCTTCGGCCTGCCATGCGCGCGCCAGGATGTACACCAGGTCATCGCCATCGACCGGGTTGCCGCGGTCATCGGCCATCAACACCCGGTCACCATCGCCGTCGAAGGCGATGCCCAGGTCGGCGCGGGTCTCACGCACCTTGGCAGCGAGGTTGTCGATGTGGGTCGACCCGACGCCGTCGTTGATGTTGACGCCATTGGGTTCGGCACCGATGCCGATGACCTCCGCGCCCAGTTCGCGGAACAGCAGCGGCGCGATCTGGTAGGTGGCGCCATGCGCGCAGTCGAGCACCAGGCGCACACCGCGCAGATCGAACGCGCGCGGCACGCTGGACTTGCAGAACTCGATGTAACGGCCGACGGCCTCGCGTGCACGCGAGGCCTTGCCGAGCTTTTCCGAAACGGCCGTGGTGAACGGCACGTCCAATGCGGCTTCCAGCGCCAGCTCGGTGGCATCGTCGAGCTTCTCGCCCTGGGCGGAGAAGAACTTGATGCCGTTGTCGTAGTGCGGGTTGTGCGACGCACTGATGACGATGCCCGCGTCCACGCCCAGGGTACGGGTCAGGAAGGCAACGGCCGGGGTCGGCATCGGGCCGAGCAGCTGCACGTCAGCGCCCGCAGCGACCAGCCCGGCTTCCAGCGCGGCTTCGAACATGTAGCCGGAGATCCGCGTGTCCTTGCCGATCACTACGATCGGACGGCGCCCCTCCTGGCCGCGCTGGGCGACCAGCACGCGGCCAAGGGCGTTGCCCAGGCGCAGCACGAAATCAGCCGAGATCGCCCCTTGGCCGACTCGACCGCGGATGCCGTCGGTACCGAAGTACTTGCGGCTCCCCATCAAGCTTCCTCCGGTGCCGGCTCGCGCCGCAGCATCGCCAGCAGGTCGGCCAGGCGGTCGCGCAGTTCACGACGGTCACAGATCTGGTCGATGGCGCCGTGCTCGAGCAGGAACTCCGAACGCTGGAACCCTTCCGGCAGCTTCTCGCGCACGGTCTGCTCGATCACGCGCGGGCCGGCGAAGCCGATCAGTGCACGCGGTTCGGCGATGTTGATGTCGCCCAGCATCGCGAACGATGCCGACACACCGCCGGTGGTCGGGTGGGTCAGCACCGAAATGTACGGCTGTCCGGCTTCACGCAGTTTGCCCAGCGCGGCCGAGGTCTTGGCCATCTGCATCAGCGAGAACAGGCCCTCCTGCATGCGCGCGCCGCCACTGGCGGAGAAGCACACGTAGGGTGCGCCGATCTCGGCGGCGGTTTCGGCGGCAAGGGCGAAGCGCTCGCCGACCACCGAGCCCATCGAGCCCCCCATGAAGGCGAAATCGAAGGACGAGGCCACCAGGGGACGGCCCTTGAGCAGGCCGCGCATGGCGATCAGCGCGTCGTACTCACCGGTGTTCTTCTGCGCGATCTTGATGCGCTCGCTGTACTTCTTCTGGTCCTTGAACTTCAGCAGGTCGGTCGGCCCCAGGCGGGCAGCGATCTCGGTGGTGCTGTCGGCGTCGAACAGCGCAGCCAGACGGGCGCGCGCGCGGATGGCCATATGGTGGCCGCACTTCGGGCAGACCTCCAGATTCTCTTCCAGCTCCGGACGGTACAACGCACTGCCGCAGTTGCTGCACTTTTCCCACAGGCCCTCGGGGACGCTGCGCTTCTTGCTGGGGGTGTTGTCGGTGCGGATGCCAGACGGCATCAACTTGCTGAGCCAACTCATGCGGGAGGACACTTCCGTTCAGGGCGGCCCGGGGGCCGCAAAGGCGGACAGTCTAGCTCCGCTTTCCCTGCCCGTGCACCCCCTGCCCGGCCTTGGGCCCGCTGGAAAAAACCATGCTGGGACGTACGTTTAGGTGCTGGGTAGCGCCGGGCCATGCCCGCGCGCCCCACCGCCGGGCWTGGCCCGGCGCTACCATTACTGATCCAATGCCTGCCGCAGCGGAGCCAGGAACGCTGCGGCGCGCTGCGCCGCATCCTCGGTGGAGGTCGCTTCGGCCAGCACCGCCACCAGTGCGCTGCCGACCACCACGCCGTCGGCCTGGCGCGCCATGGCCGCCGCACTGGCTGCGTCCTTGATGCCGAAGCCGGCCACCACCGGCACGCTGGCCCTGGCCCGCAGCGCCTGCAGGCGTGCGCTGGCCGCGTCGCTGTCCAGTCGTTCCGAGGCGCCGGTGACCCCGGCAAAGCTGACGTAGTACAGATAGCCACGGGCCAGCGCCAGCAGCTTGTCAGCGCGTGCCTCGCTGGTGGTCGGCGATGCCAGCAGAACCAGCGCAAGGCCTGCAGCGTCGAAGGCCTGCTGGGCTTCGCTGGCCTCTTCCGGCGGCAGGTCGACCAGCAGCACGCCGTCCACGCCAGCCGCCACCGCCGCTTCGGCGAACGCCACGTAACCGTGGATCTCCACCGGGTTGAGATAGCCCATCAGCACCACCGGCGTCTGCGTGTCCTGTTGCCGGAACTGCGCCACCGCCTGCAGCACGTAACGGTTGCCGGCACCGCGGGCCAGCGCGCGCTCGGAACTGCGCTGGATGGTCGGGCCGTCGGCCATCGGATCGGAGAACGGCACGCCCAGTTCGATCACATCGGCACCGGCCTGGACCAGCGCGTGCATGACCGGCACCGTGGCTTCCAGCGAGGGATCACCGGCGGTGATGAAGGGGATCAGGGCCTTGCGCTGCTGCTGGCGCAGGCGCTGGAAACAGTCATCGAGTCGGGAAACAGGCATCTCAGGCACATCCTTCAATCAGTTCAATCGCTTCGCTGGTCCCCCAGTACATCAGGATGACCTTCCCTTCAAACACTTCCAGGCGGATGCCCAGGTCGGAACCCGGATCCTGCCAGGTCAGGTACTCGCCCTGATCGCCGTCGTAGGCATGCGGGCTGGCGACCGGCGCGCCGGGGAACTGCGCCACCGCCTGCGCCCGCGTCATGCCGATGCGCAGTCCGAACGGACCCGGCTGGTCGACCGGCGCCTTGGCGTCCTCGCCCGGACCAAGATCGAAACGGACCACGCGGTCTTCGTCGGTCATCATCGACACGCCGGGCGGCAGCCCCTTGCCGTCGTAGTACTCGCAGCTGCCGCCGATGGCTTCGACCGCGCCCATTGCCTTCCACGGCCCGAAGGCCTTCAGGTCGCTCATGTGCTGGCCGATCAGCACCTCGCCGGCATGATCCAGCGCCACCGACGCCACGGCGGGCGCGTCATCGCTGGAGACTGCGGCCGAGGCCGGTGGATCATCGATGGGCGTGCTCGCTATCGGGTCGACGTCATCGTTGGCCGCCATCGGCTGCGCCGGTTGCGCAGCGGCCTTGGCCGCCGGCGCCAGCACCGGCGGTTCCGGCGGTTGGCACGCGGCCAGGCCCAGCACCAGCAGCACGCCCGTACTGCGCATCAGTGCGCTCACAGCACCAGCCCTTCGCGCGCCGCGATGGTATGCACGTCCTTGTCGCCACGTCCTGACAGGTTGCACAGCACGATCTGGTCGCGCGGACGCCCGCGCGCGAGCTTCATCGCCTGCGCAAGCGCGTGGCTGGACTCCAGCGCCGGCAGGATGCCTTCGGTGTGGGCCAGCAGATGGAAGGCCTGCAGCGCCTCTTCGTCGGTGATGCCGACGTAGCGCGCACGGCCGCTGTCGGCCAGGAACGCATGCTCGGGGCCTACACCCGGGTAATCCAGGCCGGCCGACACCGAATGGGTCTCGATGATCTGGCCATCGTCGTCGCACAGCACATAGGTGCGGTTGCCGTGCAGCACGCCCGGGCGGCCGGCGGCGATGGAAGCTGCGTGGCGGCCGGTGTGGATGCCATCACCGGCCGCTTCAGCGCCGACGATCTCGACCTGGCGGTCGTTGAGGAAGGCATGGAACAGGCCGATCGCATTGCTGCCGCCGCCGACGCAGGCGGTGATCGCATCAGGCAGGCGACCGTACTCGGCCAGCATCTGCTCGCGTGCCTCGCGGCCGACGATGGCGTTGAAGTCGCGCACCATGCGCGGGTACGGGTCTGGACCCGCTACCGTGCCGATGATGTAGAAGGTGTCCTGCACGTTGGTGACCCAGTCGCGCATCGCTTCGTTGAGGGCGTCCTTCAGGGTGGCCGAGCCGGAGGTCACCGGCACCACCGTCGCCCCGAGCAGTTTCATGCGGTAGACGTTGATCTTCTGCCGCTCGATGTCGGTGGCGCCCATGTACACCACGCACTCCAGGCCCAGCCGCGCCGCGACGGTGGCACTGGCCACGCCATGCTGGCCGGCGCCGGTCTCGGCGATGATGCGCTTCTTGCCCATCCGCGCCGCCAGCAGCGCCTGGCCGATGGTGTTGTTGATCTTGTGCGCGCCGGTGTGGTTCAGGTCCTCGCGCTTGAGCAGGATCTGCGCGCCACCGACGTGGTCACTCAATCGTTCAGCATGGTAGATCGGGCTCGGCCGGCCCACGTAATGGGCCAGGTCGCGGTCATAGGCCAGCTGGAACGCCGGATCCTGGCGGGCCTGGTCATAGGCCTGGGCCAGTTCCTGCAGCGGGCCGACCAGGGTTTCGGCGACGAAGCTGCCACCGTAACGGCCGAAGTGGCCCTGGGCGTCAGGGAAGGCATGGAAATCGGCGATGGGAGAGTCAGGCATGGAGACGACCGGTCGTTCAGACAGGTGGATACTCTAGCGCACGGATTGTGTCCGGAAAATGGATATTATCTGGCCTATCCCGTCAGGAAATCTCACATGAGTACGTCACTGCTGCCGCCCTTGAATGCCCTGCGGGCGTTCGAGGCCACCGCGCGTCTGGGCGGCGTTGGCCGCGCGGCCCAGGCGCTGCATGTGACCCATGGCGCGATCAGCCGGCAACTGAAGCTGCTGGAAGACCATCTGGGCCTGGCCCTGTTCCAGCGCGCCGGCCGCGGACTGCGCCTGACCGCCGCTGGCACCCGCCTTCAACAGGCCTGCAGCGAGGCGTTCGGCGGCATTGAAGACTGCGTGCGCGAACTGCGGCGGCCAAGCGCGGAGCCGGCCCTGGTGCTGGGCTGCAGCGGCAGCGTGCTGGCGCGCTGGATGATTCCGCGGCTGCCGGCACTGCAGGCTGCCCTGCCCGGCGTGCGCCTGCAGTGGTCGGCCCTGGATGGCAGTTTCACCGAGGCGCAGGCCACGCTGGATGCGGTGCTGCTGCTGGCACAGGGACCATGGCCGCGCGGCTGGCAGGTGCGCGAGCTGGCACCGGAACGGGTGGGTGTGGTGGTGGCGCCCTCGCACCCGGCGGCGCAGCGGTTGCGCCATGTCCCCCCGTCGGCCTTGCTGCGGGAAACGCTGCTGCACACCAGTTCGCGCCCGCAGGCGTGGCCTGCATGGGCGCAGTCGCACGGGCTGGACACGGCCCAGCTGCAGCTCGGCACCGGCTTCGAACACCTGTACTACCTGCTGGAAGCAGCGGTAGCGGGGCTGGGCCCGGCGATCGCGCCGGAGCCACTGGTGGCCGAGGATCTGGCAGCCGGGCGGCTGGTGGCACCGTGGGGATTTGCCGCGACCGGCGGGTTCTGGGTGCTGGCGCGGCCGGACGGCCCTGTCGATGCGCGCGTGGACGCGTTGGCCGATTGGGCGGTAGGGCAGTTGCGTTGAACCGGGTTCTGCCGGCCTGCCGCTGCGGGGAATGGCCGCAGATGTGGCTCCTGTAGATCCGGACCCGTGCCCGGCTGCGTTGAGCTGCAGAACACGCCTTGCTTCGCCCGGAAGCCGAGCGTGGGCTCGGCTCTACACAAGGCCAACCGGCAGCGATCGAGCAAGCTCGACGCTGCGAAGCATGATTACGACGCCGTCGGCGCCGCCAGGCGCTGCTGCAGGTCCTCGCGCAGGCGCGACAGCTCGACTTCGGCCTGCTGCCGCTGCTGCATGCCCTCGCGATGGATGCTGCGCACTTCCTCGACGGTAGCGATCAGCTGATCGTGAACGTGGCGCAGCGTGGCCACGTCGATCACGCCGCGCTGGTTGCTGCGTGCGGTGTCCACCGACGCCTGGCGCATCAGGTCGGCATTGCGTCGCATCAACTCATTGGTCGCATCGTCGATGGCATTGGCTAGTTCGGCGGCGTTCTTCTGTTCGCCCAGCGACAACTGGATCGCGAACTGACGCTTCCACGAGGGGATGGTGATGTCGCGGACGGTGTTGAACTTCTCGATCAGCTGCAGCGCATTGGCCTGGATCAGGCGGATCATCGGCAGCGACTGGTCAGCCGCGTGCTGCATCAGCTGCAGGTCGGAGACGCGCTTCTCGATCAGGCGGATCGCATTGTCGATCTCGCTCTGGCGGATGCGTTGCTGCGGGTCATCGCTGCCCTGCCCCAGCAACTGCTCGGACTGCAGCTGGGCCAGGCGCTGCTTGCCGGCGGCGGCATACAGGCCCAGCGCATGACGCTCCTCGCGGACGATGTCATGCATGCGGTCGAAATCGCTTACCCGCTTGCCCATCAGCGCCTGTTGCGCACCCACGTCGCCGAGCAGCTGTTCGATCTGCGAATTGGTATCGCTGAACTTCTGCACCAGCTCGCCCTTGGAAGAACGCAGGCGATCGATGAGGCCACCGATCAACGGCACCTTCGAGCGCTGGGAAAAACCATCCAGCTTGAGCTCGCGCGCGATGCGCACCACTTCGCCGAGCTTCTCGCCATTAGCGTCGAGGTCACGGTTGCGCACCTGGTCCAGTAGCTGGCTGGAGAAGGCCGTTGTGCGTGCGGCGGCTTCGCGGCCGAACACCTGCAGGTTGCCCGGACGCAGGTCTTCCAGCTCGCGGCCGATTTCGGCGATGCGCGGCAGGTCGTCGCGGACCAGGCCGAGGGCCTTCAACGTGCTGTCATCAAGTTCAGGGGCGGGCGTGGTGGCGGGCACGAGCGTGCCGGAGTTCTGGCTGTCCTGGGTCATCGGGCAGTGTCCTTGCGGTGGATAAGCGGCAGCGGCGGCCGGCTCAGGGCAGTCTAGCCTGAGCAGCGGCTACTTCGTCGTCGATCTGGGCCTGCAGCGTGGCTGCCTGCTCGGCCCGTGCAGCCTGCGCCAGTGCCTGGCGCGCCAATGCGGCCTGGCGCCAGGCCGGCAGCAGGACATCGTGGATGCGGACGAAGCGCTGCAGCAGGGCTTCGTCCTGCTCCTGCAGCAGCCGCCACTGCCCGCTTTCGATGCGTCGCAGCGTGGCAAGTCGCTGCAGATGGTCCACGCGTGGGGCCAGCGCGACCTGCGCAGCTCCCTGCAGTGTCGCCAGCTGCGCGGCGCCGAACGTGGCCCAGGCCTCCAACGCGGCGGCAGCCGCATCGTTGTCGATGATGGCCAGGGCGCGCTGCTGCACACGCTGCGCGAGACCCTGCGCCTGCTCGCGCGCCTGCAGCGCCAGCACGCCCAGCTGCGCCTGCAGCCCCTGCGCCTGTGCCTGGCGTTCAACGTCACGGCCGAGCAGGCGCCCCCACCAGCTCTCCTGCCGGCGCAGGCGCGCCGGATCGCTGGCCTGCAACGCCAATGCGATCCGCGCCAGCGCAGCCACCAGTCCCTCGCCTTCCGCGCCGGCCTGCAACGGTGCAGGCTCGGCCAATACCTGCAGCAAGTGGCTGCCGTACGCTGCCAGCGTGGCCACATCGGCACGCGCCGGAAGCGTGGGTTCGGGCAGGGAGCGCACGCAGGTCACGGCAGTGGCGGCGGCCGTGGGCCGTCATCAGCCACCGTTTCCGGCGGCAATGATTCACCGTAGAAGTGGCGCATCAGCGCTTCGTCCAGCGCACGTTCTTCCGGAGTCGCTGCACGACGCACCCGCGGGCGGCGACGCGTGTCGGTCGTGGCCACATCGGCAGTTACCTGCTGCCGGGCCCACCCGGCAAACGCCGCCAACGTCTGCGACAACTGCACCTGCTGTTCCTGCGAGGCGACCAGCAGCTGCAGCAGCGGTGCCAGACCAGCCTGCAGGTCTTCGGCCAATGGCGTGGCTGCGGCCTGCGGTACGGCGGCAGCCGGCGCGCTGGCCGGACGTGCATCGGCCAGGCGCTGCAGCGCTGCCAGCAGGGCCGGCCATGGCGCAGGCTCCGGTACGACGGCCACCTCTGCCGGCGGCGGCGGCGGTGGCAGCTGCAACGCACTGGCGATGTCGGCCAGCTGCGCGACCACGCGGCCACCGACATCACTGTCGCCGGCGCCCATTGCCTTGTTGCGCAGGAAATCACGCTTGATCTGCGCCCAGCGTTGCGCGCGTTCCTCATCGAGCACGCCACGCAGCTCGGCCAGCTTCAGCAGATTCTCTTCGGCACCGGTGGTCAGCAGCTGCGCTTCGCCCAGGTAGTGGTCGGAGATCAGCTGCTGCAGCTCGTCGTCATTCATCACCGGCGAAATCTTCTCCGCCAGCTTGTTCATGTTGCGGTAGCTGCCCTGCAGGCGGAAGGGCGGCTCGGTGCGATAGCGGTCATCCTGGGCAGCGCTGGCGATGTACTGCTGGTTGACCTTGTAGACCACATCGCGGACCTGCAGCATGCGCTGCAGGGTGGCGGTGATCTCGTTGATCTCGGCGCCGCTGTAGGCGTGGCTCAGGCCGTTGGTGGACACATCCTTGCCCATCGCGCGGTCGACCAGCAGGTACAGGTCGGCCATCTCGCGCGTGGCCAGCGGCGCCAATACCGGGTTGGAAGTCAGGCTGTTCTCGATGTAGCTGAGCGTGAAGGCTGCTTCCATGCCACCGAGCACATCGCCCAGGTTGTAGATGTCGGCACGGTTGGCCAGCATGTCCGGAATCTTGAACACTTCGCCGGATTCGGTGTACGGATTGCCGGCCATGACCACGCAGAACTTCTTGCCACGCATGTCGTAGGTGCGCGTACGGCCGCGCCATACGCCCTCGATGCGGCGCGTGCCATCGCACAGCGAGATGAACTTCTGCAGGAACTCGGGGTGCGTGTGCTGGATGTCATCGACATACAGCATGGTGTTGTTGCCCATCTCCAGCGCCAGGTTGAGCTTTTCCAGCTCCTGCCGCGAGGTGGCGTCCGGTGCCTGCTGCGGATCCAGCGACCGCACTTCGTGGCCCAGCGCCGGGCCGTTGATCTTCATGAAGACCAGGCCGAGGCGATGCGCCACGTACTCCATCAACGTGGTTTTGCCGTAGCCGGGCGGCGAGATCATCATCAGCAGGCCCATCAGGTCGCTGCGCTTGTTCTCGCCAACGGTACCCATCTGCTTGGCCAGGTTGTCACCGATCACGCCGAGATATACGTCGTTGATCAGCTTGTTGCGCACGAAGGACGACAACGGCCGGGCCTTGAACTCCGACAGCCGCAGGGTTTCGCGTTCGCGACCGATGATGCCCTGGCGCACCGCCTGATAGGCATGGAAGGCCGGTACGAACGCCTGCAGGTGATGCTGCAGGCGTGCCAGGAAATCGTCCAGCGACACGGTCAGGCTGCCGTTGTGGATGCGGGCGTGTTCACCCAGCAGGCCGCTGACCTCCGCCTGCAGCGGTGCATCGCTGGCACGGGTGCGCAGCTGTCGCTGCACCAGCAGCAATGCCGCCGCTTCTTCGACATAGCCGGCATGCGCCGACTGTGCCGGCAGCCCGGCGAGCGCCCGCAGCCATTGTCCGGCCAATGCCCAACGCATGGCCAGCGGATCCTGCGAGCGCTGCAGCGCACGTTCAAGCGCATCACGCTGGCCCGCCTGCTCCAGTTGCTGCGACAGCGCGTCAAGCAATGCCTGCGCGTGCCGGCTGGTGCTGAACACCGGCTCGCCGGCCACCAGTTCTTCGCCCAGGTATGCCGCTGCTGCATCGGCGGCGGCGGCGTCAAACGGCAGTGCATGCGCGAGTGCATGGTCATGCAGCGCCTTGGCCATTTCCGCACGCAGGGCCTGGCGCCCCTCATCGGAACCGAACAGGCGCGCGATGGCCTCGGCACCAGCCTGCCGGCCGGGCCACTGCGCCACGGCTTCATCGCGTTGGCGCGCGGCCCAGAACAGCAGTGCCAACGCACGCACATGGGGCGAATGCCGCAGCGGTCCGGCGGCCTGCTGCAGCGGCAACAGCGCGCGCAGGATCAGGGCGGCGTCATGGTCATGGATACCGCGCTCGTAGCCCTCGCGGTAACGGGGCGCGGCAAAGGCGCGGACCCGCTGGCCCAGCGCTTCCGGTTCGGCTGCATCGTGCTGCAGCTGGCCCAGGTCCAGGCCATCACGGCCCTCCTCCGCAGCCAGCAACAGGCACCCGGCCAGGTATTCGCCACGGTAGATCGCTGCCGATTCCGAATCCAGGGTCACCGGCCAGAACGGCTTGAGCGCATCAAGCTCGGGATCGTGCAGGGTCTCCAGGAAATCGGTGCCGGTGAGGTGGATGGCAAGGGTTTCACCCCGTGGCAGCAGGGTCAGGTCCAGCGCCTGGGTGTTCACGCTGAATCGATGGCGCGGGCCAAGGCGGACCACGTTGCCGCCGGCCTCGTACAGGTCGCTGCGGTCGCGCAGCTGGCGCACGGCCTGGTCGCGCACGCCCTTCAGGCGCGCCTCGACATCGTCTGCCTTGACGTTGTCGCGCAGCGCACGCAGGCGCTCGGCCAGTTCACGCAGCTTGAGGATCAGCGGATCGCCGGCGAAGAAAGCGTTGAGCTCGTCGGCCGTGCCGAACCGCTCGGTACGCTTTCCGAGGCCATCAAGGATGCGGTTGGCGGCATCGAGCACCGAGCGCGCCTTGCGCTGGCGATCATCCAGCAGGGCCTGCTTGTGCGTATCGAAGGCTTCGACCAGCTCTTCGCGCTTGCTCAGGATGTCGCCGAGGAACTGCTCGTGCTCGCCGAACTGGCTTTCCAGTTCTTCCAGCTGCACCAGCAGGCGCGACAACTGTTCGTCGGCCCGCTCAGGGTCGCTGGCCATCGCCAGCGCGCTGGTGATCGACTGCGAGAACAGGGCGAACTGGGCGGCGAACTGGGCCACGGCTTCGGCCGAACCCAGCGACTTGCGGCGCTGTTCGGCGCGTGCGCGTGCCTGGTTCAGGCGCCCGTACAGCAGCGAGATGGATTCGACCACGCGGGTGCGCGCGGTCGCATCGTCGACCTTCAGCCCGGCCATCAGCTCGGACAGCATGTCCAGATCGCCGGCCATGCCGCGCAGGCCGTCCAGCTGCTCATCCAGCTGGCGTGCACTGGCGGCCTGCTGTGCGGCTTCGTCCAGCGCCTGCATGCGGGCGGTCAAGGGGGCCAGTGCTGCATCGCCGGCAAGGAAGGTACCGGTGGCGGCGCCGACACGGTCGTGCGCCTGCACAAGTTCGGCGGCCATCGCCTCGATGCGCGCGGTATCGATGTAGCGCAGTTCGCGGATGGTCAGCAGTCGACCGCGCAGTGCGGTGATCGCGCTGAGCGCTTCGACGAAGGCCTGCACCTCGTTCCAGTTTTCCGGCTGAAGCCGGCCCAGCAGCGCCTTGTGCGTGGCCTCGGCCTCGGCCATTGCCTGGGCCGACTGCTGGCGGATCGACTGCACCTTTTCGTATTCGTCCAGCACCGATTCGCCGGTGGCGCTGATCTGCCGCAGCAGGGCTTCGGCGCCATCGCAGGCCTCGTCACCCAGCCAATGATGCGCATCGAAAAGCCGCCGGGTGTCGGCTACCAGGCGCTGGTAGCGCTGCACCGATACATCCTGGCCGTCGATCTCGCGCGCCAGGTTGAACAGGTTGGAGATGCCGCGAACCAGCTCGGCGTTGCCGATGCGCCCCATGAAGGTATTGCCCGGCGGACGGCTGGCGGCGAACTCATCGCTGCTGAAGGGCGTCTGCCAGACCTGCATCGGATGGATGCGGGTCGGCTCGGTGCCTTCGGCATGGAACAGCACCATGCGCCCGTCCTGCATGAAGGCATAGCCGTGGCCGAACACGGGGTTCTGCAGCACGCGCTGGATGGTGTTGTAGACGAACAGCGCCGAACGCCCGCCTTCGCGCTCGTAGAAGATGTACAGCACGTCCTCGCCGTTGGGCGAACGGATGCTGCGCTTGAACTGCATGCCATCCATCGAGGCGTCGAACGCCTTGTGCTCGCCACCCTGCAGGTAATAGCCGCCGGGGAAGATGATGCCGTGGTCTTCGGGCAGCTGCACGCAGGCCTGGACGATGGCATCGTTGCGCACGATGTCGCCGGTAAGCGTGTTGTAGATCAGTCCGCGCCATTCGGTTTCGCGGTAGGGCAGCACTTTCAGCAGCACCAGCGAGCCGACCCGGGCGAACTCGAACTGGGCATCGTCCAGCGACTGCGTGCTGTCCTCCACCGGTTCGCTGTAGATGCCCTGCCCGGTTTCGGTGTTGTTTTCCACCTTGATGGTGAGATCGCCACCGGTGGTTTCCACGAACAGGGTATCGAGGATGTTCAGATGCGAATGGCGGCCGTTGACGGCAAGGTCGCGCGTGGCGCGGGTCCATTCGAAATCGAAGGGTGGCGGCAAGGCGATGTCACGCTCGCCGCGCGCATCGAGATAGGTCAGTTCACCTTCGCGTGACAACGCCCAGCGGAACACGCGCACGTCGCTGCTGCGCTCGCCGATCTGGAACGAGGCAAGCAGCTTGTCGCCCACCACGATCAGCTGCAGCAGGCGCGCATGCTTGTAGTAGGCGTACAGCTCGTTGAAGTCATGCACGAAGCCGGGCTGGTCGAGGAAACTGCCCTTCAGTTCAAGGGCAGCAACGTCGTAGCCATCGGCGCCCTGTACCAGCCGGTACAGACCGAACACATCTTCGATGCGGGTCTGGGTCTTGAGCCCGATGAACACGTTGTAGCCGAACAGCAGGCGATCCGGGCCGACCTGGACGATGTCGCGGCCGACACAGTTGTTCTCGCTGCGGATACGGAAACGGCCGACCACCTCCAGGCGGCTGTCGCCGAACTCGGCCAGGCGCTGGCGGTTCAGCTGCTCGGCAACGGCCTGCAGGCGCTGGCCCTGTTCGCCGAGACGGCGCCGCAGGACTTCATAGGCGCCGCCCTGGGCTACGGCCTGGTCGACGGTATCGCCGGCAGCCTCTGGTGCGACGGACTCGGTGGACGGTTTGGTTTCGGACATCAGCAGGTTTCCGGCTCACGGACGGCCGGCCGTCGATGCGGCCGGCACGGGTGGGCGATGGCGATGGCCATCGCCGGGTGGATCAGCGCGCGCTGTCGACCACGACGGTCGCCGCGACGGGCACGGTCTCTGCGTCCTCGGCGATCTGCCGCGGTGCATTGTCGGCCACGTTGACGCCCAGGTAGCGCTGCATCAGGTCCTGCACGATCGGACTCTTGCCGGCGAAGCCCTCGATCGACTTGCCCAGCGAAACCGCCTTGATCAGGTTCTCGAACATGCCGCCGTCGCCGCCAACCAGGTCGATGTCGGCGTTGCGCAGCGCGCTGGCGATGACGCCGGCGTTCTCGCGCGAGACTTCCTTGCCGGCTTCGATCGAGGCCAGCGCCTGCTTCAGGCTGTTGTCCAGCATCATGCGGAATTCTTCATGGCCGCGCGCCTGGTCGCTCAGCGAGGCGATGGCCTCGAACTTGCGGACCAGGCCCTCGGCCTCGGCCAACAGCTTCTTCTGCACCACGCCGGCTTCGGCGTTGCCCAGCGATTCGGTGGCGGTGGCGCGGGCCAGGCCCATCTTCTCCTCGCCCTGTGCCTGGGCCTGCAGCGTCTCGGCCAGCACGCGCGCCTCGTTGCTGCCCTGCTTCAGGTTCGCTTCGGCCTTGGCTTCGATCACGCGCGCCTCGGCGATGCCAACCTTCTCGATGGCCAGCGCCGACGCTTCGCGTACCTGCGCTTCGGCCAGGCCGGGTGCGGCCTGCTCGGCGCGGAAGGCATCGGCCAGCAGGCGCTTGGCCTCGGCCTGCTTGCCGGCGGCTTCGTGCTCGGCCTGCGCCAGCGTGGTCAGCTCCACCGCGCGATGCTTGGAGGCGGTCTCGCGGGCCTGGGCTTCCTTCACTTCGCGCACCAGCGATTCCTGCGCCTTCGCCTCGGCTTCCAGGATCAACACCTGCTTCTGGCGGTCGGCCTCGGAGACTTCGCGCACTTCCTTGATGCGCTCTTCTTCCTGCGCCACGGTCTTGTCGATGGAGATGCGTTCGCGGGTGATGTTGGCCACGTCCATCTTGCCCTGCTCGACCACCTTGTCGCGCTCCACGCCCTGCAGCTGCACTTCGCGGTCGGTGGTGACCTGCTCCAGCTGGCGTGCGCGCTCGACGCGCTCGGCTTCGATGGCCACGGCGCGCTGGCGGTTCTGCTCGGCCACTTCAACTTCGCGCATGCGGTTCTGCTCGCGGATGTCGATCACCTGCTGCGCTTCGATGCGGGCGTTCTCGGACAGCTGGCGCTGCTCTTCCTGCACCTTGGCGGTCTCGGCTTCCTCGCGCGCACGGATGGTCTCGATCTCGCGCTTCTGCCGTGCCTCGGCTTCGGCCTGCTGCCGTTCAAGGGCCAGCAGTGCTTCGCGGGCTTCGACGTTCTTCTTGGTGATGGCCAGCTTCTCGTTCTGCTCCAGCTCGTTGGTCACCACGTTCTGCGCAGCGGTCAGCTCGGTGATCTTGCGGATGCCCTGCGCATCGAGGATGTTGAACTGGTCCAGCAGCGACTTCGGAGTCTGCTCCAGGTAGTCGATGGCCACGTCTTCCAGCACATACCCATTGAGGTCGTTGCCGATCACCGCGATGATCTCGTCGCGGAATTCCTGGCGCTTCTCGAACAGCTCGGTGAAATCGAACTTCTTGCCGACCGTCTTCAGTGCTTCGGAGAACTTGGCGTTGAACAGCTCATCGACGGCATGCTTGTCCGACGCGCGGTCGGCGCCGATCGCCTTGGCCACGCGCAGTACGTCGGCCTGGGTCTCGTTGACGCGCAGGTAGAACGCCACGGCGATGTCGGCGCGCATGTTGTCGCGGCAGATCAGGCCTTCCTTGCCGCGGCGGTCGATCTGCAGGGTGATCAGGCTGATCCGCATCAGCTCGGCGCGGTACAGCACGGGAATGATCAGCGCACCGGTGAAATGCACTTTCGGGGTGGAACTCATGTCGTTGACGATCAGGGCCACGCCCTGGTCGACCTTGCGGTAGAACGCCTTGAACAGGCCCGCCACGCCGAGCAGGAGGGCGAGGACGCCGCCCACGATGATCAGGAAGGGGAGCACGGATGCCAACGTCATTGATGTTTCTCCTTGTTGCCCGGAAGCAGGTTGTCCTGGAAGTCGAGGGCGACCGCGTCGGCGCGGACCACCCGGTAATGGTGTTGTGCAGCCACGTGCTCGACCAGCACGATGCGCTCGCCGCGCTGCAGTTCGATGTCGCTGCGGATCTGCAGGACCAGGCCGGCACCGCCGTCATCGACGGTGGCATGGCCACTGCGTGCGTCGACCTTCGGCGAAGCGACCACGCCGACCCGGCCCAGCAGCGAGGCCTGCGGCACCGGGCGCAGGCGCAGCAGGAAGCGGCGGATGGGACGCAGCAGCAGCGCGGTGACCGGCACCGCCGGCAGGGGTGCGAGCACCGCCACGACGGTGCCCAATGACCAGCGCAGCAGGTCGGGCAACGGCAGCAGCAGGTACAGATGGATGAAGTAGGTGAGGGTCCAGGCGAACAGGCTCAGCAGCGTCACCACCACCATGAGCGGCACGCCGCCCAGGCCCCAGCGCGCCAGCAGCGCTGACAGGCCACTGAGATGGGCATCGCCTTCAAGGGCGCCATCGGCACCGGCCTCGCCGAAACCGTCATCGACCAGGCCAAAGGCGGCAATCCCCCAATACAGAACCGCCACCGCCAGCGCGACGCTGTACGGGAGGGTCGGATAACCGAGTACGACGGTTAGGAATTCCTGCATCGCTTGCCTTCCTGGGCGGGGGCGCCAGGCGCCCGTTCGGAGCACGCCACCAGCGGCTCCGTCGATCCTCGTGCCGGCCCTCATGGCCAGCACGCTTGGGGATCATCCTATGTGAAGAGGGTGTGCAGGCTCAAATGTGAAGACCGGACACCTCGGAAGTGACCGTGTCTCAATCCAGCACGGCGCAATCGGAGCGCCGGACTTCTTCCACGAACGTGCGCATCTTGTAGCCGTCCTTGATGCCCGGCTCCAGTTCGATGCCACTGGAGACATCCACGCCCCACGGCAGGGTCGCCAGCACGGCGTCATGCACGTTCTCCGGCGTCAGGCCTCCGGCCAGCAGGAACGGCCGGTGCAGGCCGGTGGGGATACGCGACCAGTCGAAGGCCACGCCGGTACCGCCGCCGCCGCCCGGCGCATGGCTGTCGAACAGGAAGCCGGCGGCGCTGGGGTAGCGCAGCTGCAGGGTGCGCGCATTGATCTCCTCGCGCCCGCCCATGGCGATCGCCTTCAGGTAAGGCATGTTGAAGCTGCGGCAGAAGCTCTCGTCTTCCTCGCCATGGAACTGCAGCAGGGTCGGCCGCACGGTACGCAGCACCTCGCGCACTTCTTCCCTGCTGTTGTTGCGGAACAACGCCACCACGTCGACCATCGGTGCGATGGCCTGGCGCATCGCGCGCGCTTCGGCCGGCGCGACCCGGCGGCTGCTCTCGCGGGCGAAGATGAAGCCCACCGCATCCACGCCCAGCTCGCCGGCCAGGCGCACGTCGCCGGCACGGGTCATGCCACAGAACTTGATGCGGGTACGGTAGTAGGAGCGGCTCATAGCGTTACCTCGGCGGGCAGATGCCAGTTGTCGGGGTACAGCGGCCCCAGGAACACCAGTCCCTGCGGAGGAGCGGTGGGACCGGCCACGGTGCGGTCGCGCCCGGCCAGCAGTTCGGCGATCCACTCCACCGGCTGCTCGCCACTGCCGACCAGTATCAACGAACCGACGATATTGCGGACCATGTGATGAAGGAATGCATTGCCGCGCACCGCCACCTCGATGACGTCGTCGTGGCGGCTGACCTGCAGCGACTGCAGCTCTCGCCGGGCATGCAGGGCCTGGCACTGGACCGAGCGGAAGGCGCTGAAATCGTTCTCGCCCAGCAGGGCCTGTCCGGCCAGGTGCATGCGCTCGGCATCGAGCGGGCGCCGCTCCCAGCTCAGGGTCTGCCGGCCCAGCGCCGGGCGCACTTCGCGATTGAGCAGGCGGTAGCGATAACGTCGTGCGCGGGCGGAGAAACGGGCATGGAAATCGTCGGCCACCGGCACGCACCAGCGCACGGCGATCGAACGCGGCAGGCGGGTGGTGGTGCCGAGCATCCACGCGCGCGGATCACGTACTACGTCGGTGTCGAAGTGCACGACCTGGCACTGGCCGTGCACGCCGGCATCGGTGCGGCCGGCGCAGACCACCTGCAGCGGGGTATCGGCCACCGATGACAGGGCCTGTTCCAGGCTGGCCTGGACGCTGGGTCCGCCCTCGCCCAGGTTCTGCCAGCCCCTGAAATCGCTGCCGTCGTACTCGACGCCGAGCGCGTAACGCATGTGCTACCTCGATATTGCGGGTGGGGCGGCGCTCAGGCCGGGTCGCGCTCGGACCAGACCGCCAGTTCGTTGCCACCGGGCTCGACGAACTGGAAACGGCTGCCGCCAGGGAAAGAGAACACGGTCCGCACGATCTGACCACCGGCCGCACGCACCGCCGCTTCCATCGGCGCCAGCTGGTCGGCATACAGCACCAGCAGTGGCGCGCCTTCGCTGGCACGTTGTGGTTGGCCACGGAAGAAGCCTCCCTGCAGGCGGCCATCATCGAAAGCGGTGTAGTCGCTGCCGTAATCGACAAACGACCAGCCGAACACGACCTCGAAGAACGCGCGGCTCGCAGCCGGGTCGCTCGAGGCGAATTCAACATAGTCGAGACGGCGTTCGCGGGTCATCGCAGGTCCTTGTCGAAAGGGTGTCAGGGCAGACGCGCCAGCAGTTCGCGGGCCTGCGCCTGGCAATGCAGGTCACCCCCTTCGGCAACCTCCTGCAGCAGGGTGCGCGCGGTCTGCGCGTCGCCCAGGTCCAGATAGGCGATGGCCAGTTCCAGCCGCTCCTGGCCGATACGCGGTGCCCAGTCATGGCCATTGTCTGCAGCAGACCCGACGGCGTCCTCGGCGGCAGCACGGTCGTCGTGCAGGTCGACCGGTGCAGCCGTCTCATGCTCATGCGGTTCGGCCGGCAGATCGAACACACCGCGGAACTGCGGCTCCTGTTCGGCCTGCAGCGCGTATTCGGGCACGGCCACCTCGGCTGGCTCGATGGGCGCCACCGCAGCCGCGCCGGCAGGATCGTCCCAACGCGGCAGATCGTTCACCGCAGCAGGCAGTTCAACCCGTTCGTCTTCATCAAGCTCACCCGCCCGCCACTCGGCCGGCGAGGCATCCTCATGGATGTCCGCAGCCGGCACGTCATGGTCGGCAGTGGCAGCCCAGGCCGGCATCGCCGGTTCCTGGCGACCGCCATCGGCAGCGAAGTTCACCCCGGCGTCCTGTTCGGTCAGGGTATCCAGCGCGGCACCTGCCGGCAGCGCTGCTGCCAGGCCGGCGGCATCGTGTTCATCGCGCAGCGGCGGCAGCGGCGAGGGCTTGCGACGACGCAGCAGCCAGGCGCCCAGGGCAGCCAGCACGAGCAGCGGCAGGCCCAGCCAGTACCAGGGCGTGCCAGCGCCGGGCGCACCGGGCGCCTGGGCCAAACGCTGCTGCGCGGCGGCCAGGTCGTTGTCCTTCATCGCGATCAGGGACTGCTGCTGCTCCTTGAGCTTCTCCAGCTCCGCCACGCGCTGCTTCAGATCGCCGATTTCGGCATCGCGGGTGGCGATGTCCTCCTTGGCCTGGCGCAGTTGTTCGTTGCCCAGCATGTCACCCTCGCTGCCGGCACTGGTGCCGGTGGTTGTGCCCGCGTGCGCGGCGTCGGATGCCAGCGCCGGAGCGATTTCAAGTCGTGCCCCGGTGGCCGCAGCCGGGGAAGAAGCAGCGCCATCGGCCTTGGCCACCGGCATCGCGGCGCCAGCCGGCTGTGGCACGGTGCGTGCCTGCCGCCACTGCGCGGCATGTTCGCGGACCAGCGCGGTGGCCTCGGCCGCATCCACCGCGGCCAGTGCGGTATCGCCCGGCATGCGCAGCACCGCGCCCTGCTTGAGCAGGTTGACGTTGCCACGGATGAAGGCTTCGGGGTTGGCACGCAACAGCGCGATCATCGCCCGGTCGCGACTGATCTGATTGCCACGGGCCAGCGAGCCGGCGATCTGCGAAAGCGTCTGTCCGCGCTGCACGGTCACACTGCCGTCTGCAGCGAGCGCTGGTGCAGGTGCAGGTGCAGGTGCAGGTGACGCAGCCCGTGGACGCGGTGCAGCAGGTGCGGCAGCCGGCGTGACCGGTGCCGGCTCGGGTGCGGTTGCAGCGGCGGCAGGCGCATCACGGACGATGGTGTCCGACAGCACGCCGGCCGGCGCGACGATTTCCGGTTCGGCCACGGCCAGTGCACTGGCCGGTGCATCGACCAGCGCCGAGTACTCACGCACCAGCCGGCCCTGGCCCCAGTCGGCCTCGACCAGGAAGCTCAACGAGGGTGTTTCCACTGGCGTCTGCGAGGTCACCCGCACCACCGCCCTGCCCTGCGCATTGCGGGTCAGCTCGAACTGCAGTTCGCTGACCAGACCCGCCGGGCGCTGCAGGCCAACGCGCTCGAAGGTGACCGGCGAAGCGAGCGCGACGCGCAGGTTCTCAAGTTCGGACGGATCGGCCGAGATCACCGGGATCTCGGCCAGCAACGGCTGTCCCGGCTTGGACAGGACCCGGATGTCGCCCAGGCCCAGGGCCATGGCCGAACTGCTGACCAGGGCCAGCAGCGCGGCGGAAAGACAGGTGAGCGGACGCCGTGCGCCCTTGGCTCGTTTATTCATGGGCGACACTATAAAGCGTGCGGACCACGGTCCGCACCCACCGGGGAGGCGGACTGCGCTAGTGCCGGCCAGCGGCCGGCACTACCGGTCAGGCAACAGCGGGGATCAGCGCTTCTCGGCGGCGACCAGCTCGGCCAGCTGCACCGCGTTGAGGGCTGCGCCCTTGCGCACGTTGTCCGACACGATCCACAGGTTCAGGCCGCGCGGATGCGACAGGTCCTCGCGGATGCGGCCGACGTACACCGCGTCGGTGCCCGAGGCATGGGTGACCGGCGTCGGGTAGCCACCGGCCTCGTGACGATCCACCACCTCGATGCCCGGCGACTGTTCCAGCAGCGCGCGCGCTTCGGCGACGGTCACCTTGTCACGGGTTTCGATCGCCACCGATTCGGAGTGGCCGTAGAACACCGGCACGCGCACCGCGGTCGGGTTCACGAGGATGCTGTCGTCGCCCAGGATCTTGCGCGTCTCCCAGACCAGCTTCATCTCTTCCTTGGTGAAGCCGTTGTCCAGGAAGTCGTCGATGTGCGGGATCAGGTTGAAGGCGATCTGCACCGGGAAACGCTGCGGATCGATTTCCTGGAAGCTCAGCAGCTGGCCGGTCTGCTTGCCCAGTTCTTCCAGTGCCGAACGGCCACCACCGGATACCGACTGGTAGGTGGACACGTTGATGCGCTCGATGCCGTACTTGCGGTGCAGCGGTGCCAGCGCGACCAGCATCTGCATGGTCGAGCAGTTCGGGTTGGCGATGATGCCGCGCGGACGGTTGGCGACCTGGTCCGGATTGACCTCCGACACCACCAGCGGCACGTCATCGTCGTAACGGAAGGCCGAGGAGTTGTCGATCACCACCGCGCCAGCGGCAGCGAACTTCGGGGCGTATTCCTTGGACACGCTGCCACCGGCCGAGAACAGGGCGATTTCCACGCCACTCGGGTCGAAAGTGGCCAGGTCCTGGATCCTGACCTTGTTGCCGTTGTATTCGACTTCGCCGCCGGCCGAGCGCTCGGAAGCGAGCAGGCTCAGGGTGCCGACCGGGAAATCGCGCTCGGCCAGGATGGCCAGCATGGTCTCGCCGACCGCGCCGGTGGCGCCGACGATGGCGACGTGGAAGCTGCGTTGTGCATTGCTCATGGGGGAACTCTCACGAAAACGGGAAGGGGGAAAACTCACGCACGACAGCTGGGTTCGGGGAGCCTCCTCGGATGGATGCGCGGAGGTTCCCTATCGTTTCCCGCTTTTTTTGTCCGAGGTCGCGCGCGCGGCAAGGGCCGCGTCGGCGTTGATCGCGCTCGGCATGCGCGACGGGCTGCCATCCAGGCCAAGCCCGGCCAGCAGATTGTCCACGGCCATCTGCACCATGGCCGTACGCGTGGCCAGCGATGCGCTGCCGATATGCGGGGTCAGCACGATGTTGCGCAGGGCCAGCAGTTCCGGCCGCACGTTCGGTTCGCCTTCGTAGACATCCAGGCCGGCCGCCGCCAGGCGACCGTTGGCCAGTGCATCGGCCAACGCCAGTTCGTCGACGATGCCGCCGCGGGCGATGTTCACCAGGGTGGCAGACGGCTTCATCCTGGCCAGCGCGGCGGCGTCGATGATGTGGTGCGAGGCGGCGGTGTATGGCAACACGGTCAACAGATGGTCGGACTGCGCCAGCAGCGTGTCCAGATCCACGTAGGTCGCTCCGAGCGCGGCTTCGGTATCGGCCGGCAGCCGCGAACGGTTGTGGTAGAGCACCTTCATGCCGAAGCCGTGCGCGCCGCGACGGGCGATGCCCTGGCCGATGCGGCCCATGCCGAGGATGCCCAGCGTGCTGCCATGGATGTCGGCCCCCAGCATGGTCTGGAACGACCACTGCCCCCACTGGCCCTCGCGCAGCCAGCGCTCGGATTCGGTGATCCGGCGCGCGGTGGCCATCAACAGCGCAAAGCCGAGATCGGCGGTGGTCTCGGTGAGAACGTCCGGGGTGTTGCTGGCGAGAATGCCGGCGGCGCTGAGCGCGTCGACATCCAGATTGTTGTAGCCGACGCCGACATTGGCGATCAACTTCAACTGCGCGGCATCGGCGACCTGGGTCGCACCGATGCGTTCGTTGAGGGTGATGATCGCCCCGTCAACGTCCGCCAGCTGCGCGGCGATCTGCTGTGGCGACCAGGCGGTGACGGTATCGGTGGTGCGCAGCTGCACGCGATCGCGCAACGGCGCGATGGCCGCGTCGATCAGCGGCTGGCTCACCCATACCGTCGGCCGCGTATCAGCCATCAAGCTGGCCGGGAATGCGCGGAGTGATGGTGCCGACATCGCCGCACTGCGCGCGGTGGCGCAGCGCCTGGTCCATCAGCACCAGGGCCATCATCGCCTCGGCGATGGGCGTGGCGCGGATGCCGACGCAGGGATCATGGCGGCCGGTGGTGACCACCTCCACCACATTGCCGGCCGTATCCAGCGATTCACCGGGCAGGCGCAGGCTGGAAGTCGGCTTGAGCACCATCGAGGCGACCACCGGCTGGCCGGTGGAAATGCCACCGAGAATGCCGCCGGCATGATTGCTGGCAAAACCCTGCGGAGTCAGCAGGTCACGGTGTTCGGTGCCCTTCTGCATGGCGCTGGCGAAACCGTCGCCGATCTCCACGCCCTTCACCGCGTTGATGCTCATCAGTGCGGCCGCGAGCTCGCCATCAAGCTTGCCGTAGATCGGCTCGCCCCAGCCCGGCGGTACATTGTCGGCGATCACGTCCACGCAGGCACCGACCGAATCGCCGGACTTGCGCAGCGCATCCATGTACGCCTCCAGCTCGGGCACCTGTGCGGCGTGCGGCCAGAAGAACGGATTCTCCTCGACTACCGACCAGTCGAAACCGGCCGGAGTGATCCCGCCCAGCTGCGACAGGTAGCCGCGCACGGTGATGCCGAAACGCTCGGCCAGCCATTTCTTGGCGACCACGCCAGCAGCCACGCGCATGGTGGTCTCGCGCGCCGAGGAGCGGCCACCGCCGCGCGGGTCGCGGATGCCGTACTTGTGCCAGTAGCTGTAGTCGGCATGCCCCGGACGGAACTGCTGGCCGATGTTGCTGTAGTCCTTGCTGCGCTGGTCGGTGTTGCGGATCAGCAGCGCGATCGGAGTGCCGGTGGTCAGGCCCTCGTACACCCCGGACAGGATCTCGACCTCGTCGGTCTCGCGCCGCGCCGACGTATGCCGGCTCTTGCCGGTGGCGCGACGCTGCAGGTCATGGTTGAATTCGGCCGCGTCCAGCGCCAGCCCCGGCGGGCAGCCATCGATCACGCAGCCGATGGCCGGCCCGTGCGATTCGCCGAACGTGGTGACGGTGAACAGCTTGCCGAACGAATTGGAGCTCACGGGCGCTGCGCCGCCAGTTCGGTGATGCGCGCGCTGTGGGCGATCAGCTCGCGGCACTCGACCGCGAAGATGCCCATCTGGCCGACCTTGAATTCGACCCAGGCGAAATCCACTTCCGGCAGCAGCTTGATCAGGTGCTGTTCGGATTCGCCCACTTCACAGATCAGCAGGCCGTCCTCGCTCAGGTGCAGCGGCGCGTCGCGCAGGATCTTCAGCACCAGGTCCAGGCCGTCGTCGCCGGCACGCAGGCCCATCTCCGGCTCGCAGGAGTATTCCTGCGGCAGGGCGTCGGTCTCGTCGTTGGTGACGTACGGCGGGTTGGTGACGATCAGGTCGTAGTGGCGACCGGTCAGGCCGTTGAACAGGTCCGACTTCAGCAGGGTCACGTTGTGCGCCTGCAGGCGTTCCTTGTTCTCTTCGGCCAGTGACAGCGCCTCATCGCTGAGGTCCACGCCGTCCACTTCCCAGTTCGGGTAGTAGTGGCCCATGGCGATGGCGATGCAGCCCGAACCGGTGCACAGGTCCAGCGCGCGGTTGACATCGCGGCCGGCCAGCCACGGCTCGAAGCCGCACTCGATCAGTTCGGCGATCGGCGAACGCGGCACCAGGGCGCGCGTGTCGCTCTTGAAGCTGAGGCCGGCGAACCAGGCTTCACCGGTCAGGTAGGCAGCCGGGATGCGCTCGTCGATGCGGCGCTGGAACAGCTCCAGCACCGCCAGCTTCTCTTCGCGCAGCAGGCGCGCCTGGCCGTAGGCCGGGCCGAGGTCGTGCGGCAGGTGCAGGCCGTGCAGCACCAGCTGGGTGGCCTCGTCCAGGGCATTGTCGTAGCTGTGCCCGAAGGTCAGGCCCGCAGCATTGAAACGGCTGGTGCCGTAGCGGATCAGATCGATGATCGTATGGAGTTCGGCGGCCGTTTCAGCGGTCATGGCGGTACTGCGGGCAAAGTGGCCCCCGATTATAGGGGTTGCCGCCTGCGCCGGCATCCGTTGCGGCAGAAACGATCCAGCCGCAGCCGGTATGATGGTGGCCACTTCCTGCGGCGGAATCCCATGTTCAATCGCAACGTCGGCATCATCCTGCTGATCGCCCTGGCGGCGGGCCTTGGCCTGCTCGCCGCCCAGCAGGTGTTCGCGCCGAAGCCGCCGGCCGGGCAGCCGGCCACCGAAGCGATCACCCTGTACCCGCAGCCGCGCACCCTGCCCGACTACAACCTGGCCCAGTCCGACGGCACGCGCCTGATTCCCGGCGAACTGAAGGGCCACTGGACCCTGGTGTTCCTCGGCTTCACGTTCTGTCCAGACGTCTGCCCGACCACCCTGGCCGAGCTGGCCGGGGCGCAGAACCAGTGGGAAGCCCTGCCCGACGGCCTGCGCCCGCGCGTGCTGTTCGTCTCGGTCGACCCGGAGCGCGACACCGCCACGCGCCTGGGCGAGTACGCCCATGGCTTCCACAAGGACACCCTGGCAGCGACCGCCGACATTCCCTCGCTGGAGCGCTTTGCCACCTCGCTGGGCTTCGTGTTCCAGAAGGTGCCGGGCAAGCACTTCGACGAGAATCCCGAGGATTACACCCTCGAGCACTCCGCCAGCCTGGCCGTGCTCGATCCGCAGGGCCGGCTCGCCGGCCTGGTGCGGCCCCCGTTCAATGCGCCGGCGATCGCCCGCGACCTGCAGAAGCTGACCGAGAAATCCGCCCCATGAGTCTGACCACCGCCCTGACGTACGTCCTGCCCCACCGCCTGCTGTCCTCGATGGCGCGTTCGCTGGCGTACTCGGACAACCCGCGCGTATCGCGCTGGCTGATCGACACGGTCACCCGCAAGTTCAACGTCAACCTGGATGAAGCGGCCAATCCGGACCCGCGCAGCTACCCGACCTTCAACCAGTTCTTCACCCGCGCGCTGAAACCCGGCGCGCGCGTGGCCGATGCCGATCCGCGCAGCCTGGTGATGCCGGCGGACGGCCGCATCAGCCAGCTCGGAAAGATCGACGCCGGGCGCATCTTCCAGGCCAAGGGGCAGTCGTTCACCGCCGCCGAGCTGTTGGGCAGCGCCGAGGACGCCAAGCCGTTCAACGAGGGCCTGTATGCCACGGTGTACCTGTCGCCGCGCGACTACCACCGCGTGCACATGCCGTGGACCGGAACCCTGCGCGAAACCGTGCACGTGCCCGGTCGCCTGTTTAGCGTCGGCCCGGCCGCGGTGAACAACGTGCCTGGCCTGTTCGCACGCAACGAACGCCTGGTCTGCCATTTCGATACCAGCTTCGGCCCGATGGTCAGCGTGATGGTCGGTGCGCTGCTGGTGTCGGGCGTGGAAACGGTGTGGAGCGGCGAAGAGATTCCGCACTACGGCGACCGCATCACCCGCAAGGATTACCGGGGCCGCGGCATCACGCTGCAGCGCTTCGAAGAGATGGCGCGCTTCAATTACGGCTCGACCGTGATCGTGCTGCTGCCGCCGGGCGTGGCCGAATTCGCCCCGCATCTGGATGCCGAGCATCCGGTACAGCTGGGCCAGGCACTGGCCAAGCTGCGCTGATCCTGCGGTAGTGCCGGCCGCTGGCCGGCATCTCCGTTGATCCAACGCATCGAGCGTTGCCGGCCAGCGGCCGGCGCTCAGTTCCTGGTTTCGCTTGTCCAGCGAGGTTTCGTCGTGCACTTCCACGCGCTCCACATGCAGCACGTGGAATGCAGCCTCACCGTCTTCCGGCTCCTGCTCGAACACTTCCACCAGCACATAACCCTGTGCCTGCAGGTGGGTGGCCAGTGCGTGCAGCGGCTCGGCGGTGGAGTGCACGAAGAAGTACCCCCACAGCAGCGGGGCGTCCAGGTCCCAGTCGGTGTTCTCGCGAAGGTTGGTGAACAGGTTGCGGGTGTCTTCGAGGTCCATGCGATATCCAGATTGCGGAAAGATTATTTGTCGCAGCCCTGCAGCTTCAGCACCTGGCCGTGGCGCAGGCTGTAGCCGGGGGCCTTGAGGCCATTGGCGCGGGCCAGCACCGGCACATCGCACTGGAACTTCGCGGCGATCCGGCCCAAGGTCTCACCCTTGCCGACCTTGTAGCTGCGGGCCGGCTTGGCGCGCGGGGCCGGCGCCGGGCGCGGCGCAGCCACCGGCGCGGCGGGCGTGGTCGGCACGCTGCTGGCGGCATTGGGATCGACCACCGGCACAACCCCGCCCACGGCCACGCTGCCGGTGTAGCTGGCAGCACTCGGGCGCACGATCGCGGCATTGAGGTCGGCGGTGATCAGGGTGCGGGCCAGATCGGCACGCGGGCCGCTGACGCAGTTGCGCGCGTACAGGCCAGCAATGCGGTTGGTGGCGTTGATGAGGGTTCCTGCCGGAATCCAGCCATCGGCCTCATAGCGCGGGTTGAGGTTGCGCAATGCGCGCATGTAGCCATCGCGGGTGCCATGGCTGCCCAGGCAGATGGTCAGTTCGTAGATCGTGGTCGAGCGGGCCAGGCGGATGGTGGCCGGCTGCGCGTTGATCTTCGGGAACTCCACGCCGTACTGCTGGGGGTGCAGGAAGATCCAGGACGCGGCGATCACCATCGGCACGTAGTCCTTGGTTTCGCCCGGGAACTGGTTGTAGACGCTGTCCACCCAGAAGCTCTGGCCCGGGTACTGCTTGTAGACGCGCGCTGCGCGGCCCTCACCGCCGTTGTAGCCGGCCAGCGACAGTTCGACGTTGTTGTTGAGCTCACGCATCCGCTCGTTGAGGTACGTCGCGCTGGCTTCAGCGGCGCTGCGCGCATCGAAGCGGGTATCGAAACCGGTATCGTCCGGGCCGAGGCCGAAGCGGCGGCCGGTAGCCGGCATGAACTGCATCAGGCCCGCGGCGCCCGCACGCGAGGACGCATGTACACGGCCGTTGGATTCCTTGGCCATGATGCCGAACAGCAGCGCCTCGGGCAGGCCGCGCTTCTCCCATTCCGGCCACATCACCGCACGCAGGTTCTGGTAGTTCTCGTAAGTGGTCATCAGCGCCGGGCGCATGTCGGTCAGCCAGCGGCGGATGCCGGCCTGCACGGCGGGGTTGTACTCGACCATGTTGTCGAAGGCATGGCGCTTGTCGTTCAGCAGCGCCGCTGCGCGGGCCGCCTCGGGCACGTCGGCAGCCAGCGGGCCGACATGGTCCGGGTCGGCTTCCAGGCGGTCGCCGGCTTCATCGGCCACGTCATCATCGGCGGCGGCATCGGCATCGTGCTTGAGCAGGCGCTTGTAGGTCGACAGCATGTTGCTCATCTGGCAGCCCTTCTGCTTCACGCATTCGCTGATGACATCTTCCATGTCCTCCAGCGCGGCATCGGCCTCGTTGCGCCCCTTCGGATCGGCGTTGGCCACCAGCAGAACGGCATCGCTGTAGCGCTTCTCGGCTGCGGTCATGCGCTGCTGCAGGGCATCCACCTTCACCTTGTCCCGGGCCGAAACCCGCTGTGCGTGGGCCTCCGGTGCCAGGGAAACCAGGCCAGCCAGGGCCAGCAGCGGCCAGGTGCGGGAAATCAGGACAGGAACGGGCATTGGTGGCACTGTGTATGAAACAGGCAGGCAGAGTAGCGGCGCTGCCAAGGTCGGGGCAAGCCGACCTTCGGCCCGTCACCGTCGGCGGTTAACATTGGCACATTCATCACAAGGGCTGGACCATGGATCCGATTCTGCTCGGCAAAGGCATCACCGACGATGTGGCTGTCACCCTGCTGCCGAAACTCGGCAACCGCCATGGGCTGGTCGCCGGCGCCACCGGCACCGGCAAGACCGTGACCCTGATGACCCTGGCCGAGGGCTTCTCGCGGATCGGGGTACCGGTGTTCCTGGCCGATGTGAAGGGCGATGTCTCCGGCCTGGCCGTGCCGGGCACCGGCGCCGAGAACCTGCTCAAGCGCGCGGCCGAGATCGGCGTGAGCGACTATGCCCCGGCCGCCAGCCCCACCGTGTTCTGGGACCTGTACGGCAAGCTCGGCCACCCGGTTCGCACCACCGTGAGCGAGATGGGCCCGACCCTGCTGGCCCGCATCCTGGAATTGAACGACACCCAGGCCGGCGTGCTCGACATCGTGTTCAAGCTGGCCGACGACCGCGGCCTGCTGCTGCTGGACATGGACGACCTGCGCGCCCTGCTCGGCCTGGTGGCCGAGGAGCGCAAGGACATCTCCACCGAGTACGGCCTGGTCAGTGCGCAGTCGGTGGCCGCCATCCAGCGCGCCCTGCTGCGGCTGGCGCAGGACGGCGGCGAGCATTTCTTCGGCGAACCGGCGCTGGAACTGGCCGACATCATGCGGGTCAACCATGACGGCCGCGGTGTCATCGGCATCCTTGCCGCCGACCAGCTGGTGCTCAAGCCCAAGCTGTACTCCACGTTCCTGCTGTGGCTGTTGTCGGAGCTGTTCGAGCAGCTGCCCGAAGTGGGCGACCTCGACAAGCCGAAGCTGGTCTTCATTTTCGACGAAGCGCACCTGCTGTTCGACGATGCACCGCCCGCTCTGGTACAGCGCATCGAACAGGTGGTGCGGCTGATCCGTTCCAAGGGCGTGGGCGTGTACTTCTGCTCGCAGTTCCCGGACGACGTGCCGGCCAACATCCTTGGCCAGCTCGGCAACCGGGTACAGCACGCGCTGCGCGCATTCACCCCGCGCGACCAGAAGGCGGTGAAGACCGCCGCCGAGACCTTCGTGCCGAACCCGAAGCTGGATGTGGTGAAGGTGCTCAGCCAGCTCGGTACCGGCGAAGCGCTGGTCTCCACGCTGCAGGACAAGGGCGTGCCGATGCCGGTGCAGCAGACGATGATCGCGCCACCCCGCTGCCGCATGGGACCGGTCACCGACACCGAACGTACGCAGGTGCGTGCCGGCAGCCCGGTCGGCACGCGCTACGACACTGCCGTCAACCGCGAATCGGCAGCCGAACTGCTGGCGCAGCGCGCGCAGAAGGCCGTCGAGAAAACCGATGCGCCGGCCGCACGCAGCCGTGAGCAGGACGAGGCGCAGGAAGGCGGTTTCGGGCAGTCGATCAAGGACGCCATTTTCGGTACCAAGCGCCGCCAGGGCATGATCGAGACGATGGCCAAGCAGACCACGCGTACGGTCGGCACCAAGCTGGGCAACCAGATCGTGCGCGGCATCCTCGGTGGCATCTTCGGCGGCAAGCGCTGAGAGCCCCCGGCAGTTCCTTTGCGGCGCGCCGGCGACGGCGCGCCGTAGTTGTTTCATTCCGCACGAGAATCCGCATTACATGTCGCGTTGGCGTCCCCCCGCAGAAAAGAGCACCGCGCTGATCACCGCCGCCGGCCATGCACGCCTGAAAACCGAGCTGGATGAGTTGTGGCGGGTGCGTCGACCCGAGGTGGTCAAGGCACTGGCGGCGGCCGCGGCCGAAGGCGATCGCTCGGAGAATGCCGAATACACCTACCGCAAGAAGCAGCTGGGCGAGATCGATCGTCGCGTGCGCTACCTGACCAAGCGCCTGGAATCGCTGCGCGTGGTCGACACCACGCCGACTGATCCGCAAGCCGTGTTCTTCGGTGCGTGGGTTGAGCTGGAGAACGTGGACAGCGGGCAGACCAGCCGCTACCGCATCGTCGGGCCGGATGAGACCGATGCGGGGCTGGGCTGGATCAGCATCGATTCGCCCTTGGCGCGGGCCTTGTTGAAGAAGCGCCTGGATGATGAGTTTTCAGTGGAACTACCCAGTGGCAACCACACCTTTGCGGTGATCGGTGTGGAGTACGAGACCGCGGCCAACGGCTGAGCCTGTGGCGGGCAGCGGCGCTCAGCCGGGCATGGGCCCGGTTCTACAGAAGCGGCGGCGGATAGCGGCGCCCTTCGCGCAGCGGACGGAAGTAATCGTCGTTCGCGTAAAAGGCTGGCGCCTGGTCGGTGTGCCAGCCGGGAATACCCGCCAATGGCAGCGGACGCAGTTCCAAGGGATCGAGCAGCACCCTGCCCTCCTCGATGGCGCGCGCGACCGTGTCGATGCAGCCCGCATCGTCATCGCCCTGCAGCACCACGCATTTGCCGACCAGCAGCCGGCCCGGCAGCAGCGCCTGTTCCATCAAGGCATGACCGAATACCGCGGCGATGGCGATCCGTCCTGACTGCCAATGGATCGGCTGGAACAGCACGCGCCACTGGTGAGCATCCCAGGCTGCAAGCAATGCCGGGTCGCGCACGCGTACCACCACGCCGGTTTCATCGAACTGGGTCAGCGCGGCCTGCGCGCGGTTGCGCTGTCCTGCGGCCATGCCCTCGATGTGCCGGCATTGCTGCGCGTTGAGTGCGCACTTGATCGGCAGGTAGCGTGCCCAGACCAGGGCGTTGAACAGGTCGTGCCAGTTGCCCGCGCGGGTTGCGATGCGCCCTTCGGCAATGCGCGTTTCGTAGTGCAGGCCGTCGGCCAGCAACGCCGCATCCTGTTCAACAACGCGCTTGCCCGGCAGCGCCAGGCGCGCGTCCAGATCGACCACGCGTGGCCAGTCCGCTGCCGTCAGCAGATCACCGAACCCGGCGATACCGGCAAACAGCGGATGATCGAAGGCAGCCCTGTCCACCGCCGCACGCAGCGGCGGCACGAAGCGGCGGGGGCCGCCATCAGCAGCCTCCGCCCCGGTCACAGCACCTTGAGGTCGAATGCCGGGCGCGTGGTCGGCGGCAGTGCGTCGCCGTAGAGATCGTGCTCGTCGCTCTCGGTGATTTCCACGTCGACGAACTCACCCACGCGCAACGCCACCTGGTCTGCGTTCTGGATATGCACCAGGCCGTCGATCTCCGGCGCATCGGCCTTGGAACGGGCCACCGCGATATCGCCTTCGATGGCATCGACCAGGCATTGCTGCACCGTGCCGATCTTGGCTTCCAGACGCGAAGCCGAAATCTGCGCCTGGTTCTCCATGAAGCGCGCCAGTCGTTCCTGCTTCACTTCTTCCGGCACCGGGTCCGGCAGGTTGTTGGCCGTAGCGCCCTCCACCGGTGAGTAGGCGAACGCACCGACGCGGTCCAGCTGCGCTTCGTCCAGGAAGGACAGCAGCTCTTCGAACTCGGCCTCGGTCTCGCCCGGGAAACCGACGATGAAGGTCGAACGCACGGTGATGTCCGGTGCGATGCGGCGCCAGTTCTGCACCCGCTCCAGGGTCTTCTCGACCGCGCCGGGGCGCTTCATCAGGCGCAGGATGCGCGGGCTGGCGTGCTGGAACGGGATGTCCAGATACGGCAGGATCCGGTTCTCGGCCATCAGCGGCACCACGTCATCGACGTGCGGATACGGATAGACGTAGTGCATGCGCACCCACGCATCCAGTTCGGACAGGCCTTCGCACAGCGCCTTCAGGCGGGTCTGGTAGGCCTTGTCGCGCCACATCTTCTCGGCGTACTTCACATCCACGCCGTAGGCAGAGGTGTCCTGCGAAACCACCAGCAGTTCGCGCACACCGCCGCGCACCAGGCGCTCGGCTTCGCGCAGCACCTCGTCCACGGGACGCGAGACCAGCTTGCCGCGCATCGACGGAATGATGCAGAAGCTGCAGTGGTGGTTGCAGCCTTCGGAAATCTTCAGGTATGCGTAGTGGCGCGGGGTCAGCTTGATGCCGTAGTCCGGCACCAGATCCACGAACGGGTCGTGCTTGGGCGGCAGCGCCGCATGCACTGCTTCCATCACGCTCTGGTAATCCTGCGGCCCGGACACCGCCAGCACGTTCGGGTACGCCTCGCGGATCTGCTCCGGGCGCTTGCCCAGACAGCCGGTGACGATGACCTTGCCGTTCTGGTTCATCGCCTCGCCGATGGCATCCAGCGATTCGGTCACCGCCGAATCGATGAAGCCACAGGTGTTGACCACCACCACGTCGGCCGAATCATAGGACGGGACGATGTCGTAGCCTTCCGAGCGCAGCTGGGTGAGGATGCGCTCGGAATCGACGAGGGCCTTCGGGCAGCCAAGGCTGACGAAGCCGACTTTGGGGTTCAGCTGGGACATGGAATCGCGGGACTCTGGGGGCCTGGGCCCCTGCCGGCATGGCAGGGGGACCTGGGGGCCGGGGCCTGAAAGGGCGCCAGTATACCGGGGTTGGGCCACGGTCCCTGAACTGCCGCGACAGTCCCTTCTCCGCCCCAGGCCGAGCTTTCAGGGCAAGGCGACGGGCAATTCGTCCACTTCCACCGGCTCGAACCGGTATAGAGCGCCGAACTTCAGGGCATAGGCATCGGCCGGCGCTACCGGAATCACCATCTGCGGCAGAACCGCCTCCCCCTCCGCACGGAAGTGCAGGTTGACCACGCCGGGCTGCTCCACGGCGCGGGTAAGCAGGACAAGTCGGGCATTGAATTTCATGAGAACTCCAGGAAAAAAAGCGGCCGCTTTCACCGGCGGCCGATACGGTTGAAACCCGCGGCACCTGCCGGGGACGGCAGGCACCGTGTCACCACACACCCATACGCACGCGCAGGCGTCCGGCCTCGTCGAAGACACGCCAGTTGCCGTCGCTGTACTCGGTACGCCGGCCGCCGCCCGGTGCGCTGACGCTGAACGCATCGGCCACCACGTCGAAGCGCGAGACCTGTCCATTGGAGGCCAGCTGCACGCCCCCCACCCTGCCGTCGGCGCGGACATTGACCGACCACTGCGCGGATGACTCGGTGCCACCGGCCGACCAGGTCGGCGGCGTGGTTGCTGCCGCATCCACCTGGCTGAGCATCGGGCGGAACATCCAGAAATAAGGCGTGTCCTCACCGGTACCGATCACGATGACGCGGAAGCGCGCGGATGCCGTATTAGCGGGCGCCTGCGTTATCAGGAATGGCCGCGACACCCTGTCCAGCGTGATTGGGATTCCCGTGTTGTTGCGGACGCCCGGACTGTGTACAAGCCCAAGGTGGTTACCGGACGCATCGAAGAACGTCAGCTCCAGCTTGACCTCCACTCGATGGGCATTGATCCATGCAGAGGCGCAGTACGTCTTGCCACCCTCGATGGCGATGTCGTACTCGGTACCCCACCAAGCCATCGCACCAGCGGCCAGAACACCACCCGTGACAGATCCGAGCCCGAATATGCCCTTCGGATGCCAATTGTCATCACCGGTGGGATTGCCCAGCTCGGACCAGCGTGCGCCGGGATTGCTTCCCCAGCCCCAACCCGAGCGCTGCCAGAACGGGAAGGTGGTGTTCATCAGCAGGTTGCCGCCCGATCCGAGGTTCTTGACCTGCGCCTGCATGCTGGTAACCACCGCCGCATCCGCCTTGCCGCCCAACGATGCCTGCACGCCATCCACGCGCCCGGACAGCGCCGTCATCTGCGTTCCCTGCTGGCTCACTTGGCTTTTCAGCTGCGAGAAGCCGCTGGCCGATACATCCCCCACCTGGGTCTTGAGCTGGGTCAGGTCACGTGCGGTGGTGTCCAGCTTGCTGCCCTGCTGCGCAACGGACGTGCTGAGCCCGCTGATCGCCGAGGCATTGGCATCATTGGCCAACTGATCGGTGATGTCGTACACCTGCACGCTGTCCACGCGTACCTGGCCGTTGTCCGGATAGGCGTACACATTCAGCCGCCACGCATCGATGCCGCTGTTGAACGCATCGAAATCAAACGTGCGGGTCTCGAATGCCTCCACAGCGAACACGGCACGCAGGTCCTGGTTGGACTGCTGCCCGGCGACGCTCCTGCGATACATCCGCACCATCAGGTTGTTCGCCCCACCTGCGCCACAGGCACGTACGACCACGCGCAATCGACGTGCACCATTGATTGGCACCCACTTGCCGCCATTGGGCTGCAGTGTTGGATTCACACTGGTATATCGATTGAGCAGCACGCCCGGACGGCCGTCGCCATTGACCGTGCTCCACACTGCACCGTTGGCGGCTGCCGATGCGGTCCAGCCTCCCAGGCCCTCTGCGAAATCGGGATTGGGCAGCAGACCGCTGCCGGTGTTGAGTACGCCCTTCAGCCCGCTGGACAGGTCGGTGAGCTGCTGTGCCTGCGCATCGACCTTCGCCCCCTGCTGATCCACCTTCGTGGTCAGCGCAGTCACCGCCGTTGCGTTGGCAGCGGCGCTCTGCTGGGCAGCGTAGGCATCGGTGACATCGATCATGCGGATGTCATCAACCTGGACGCGCACCCCCACTTCCCGTGTGCCGTTTCCACCCGGGATGCTGACGAGCATCCGCCACTTCGCGGCAGAGACCGCCGTATTCATGTAGCCGCTGACCTTGGTCCACCCATCCTTGCGCAGGGAGGCAAGGGCGTAGGCCTGCAATGGCCACGAGCTTTCCGCGTTGGCTTCGTTCGTGGTCTGCCAGCCCACCCTGATGGAGCCTCCGGTCGGCTGGATGCTGTCCGGATGCAGGCGCGCGTAGTACTCCACGTAGATGCGACGATTGCCGGTGATTGGGGTCCACTGGCCAACGTACATGTCCGCATTCGTGTTCGGGCTGGTGTTGGCTGCGACATTCACATCCAGGCCACGCTCACCGGTCCGGCGCGCATCGGTGCGGGCGGTGTAGATCGTGCCCGCCGCACTACCCAGCAGTTGGCCGTCCTGGAAGGTTTCGAACGCCCCCAGCGGGAACAGGCTGTCGCTTCCGTTGAGAACCGACTGCACATCCGACTGCAGCTTGACCACATTGGCCGCACTGCTGGTGATGCGGTCGCCAAGCTGCACCACGTCGGTGCGCAGGTTGGAGATCGCCGTGGCATTACCTGCGATGTCCTGTGCATCGGTGATGTCATAGAGCTCGACGCGGTCGAACAACACCTTGCCATTCGCATTGGTCAGGTGCACCTGCGGCATCACTTCATTGCGATCCAGCCCAGCCGACCACTCCGCTGTGTAGGTTCTCCAGGCACCGTCGGTCAGGTTCAGTGTCACGTCCGCATGGCTTTCGCCAACACCCGTGGTGCGCACCCTCAGGCGGCATACCAGCGTCGCCGTTGCGCCATCAAAGGCGCGGGCGATCATCACCATCCGGTACCGGCGTGACTTGCCGGCAGCCACCGGCAGCCACCGGGAGTCATTGGCTGTGATTACCGGGTTCTGGCCGGCCTGCGGGCCGTGCGTCATCAACAACGCATCGCCGCCTTGGCCAGAGGCCTTAACCCATTCCACGGTGTTTGCCGGCAGCGTGCGGGTCAACGTCCACCACGCGGCACTGCCGGCGAAGGTGCTGTTGCGCAGCAGGTTGTCATTGCTCACCACGGAGGTATCGATCCGTGCACCCAGGCTGGTGATGCTGTCTGCCGCAGATGCCAGGTCGGTACCGAGCTTGCCCACGTCGGTGCGCAGCCCGGTCAGCGCTTCGGCATTGGCCCGCGACGCACGATCCAGCGCCGACGAGTCCTGCGATCCGGTCGGTACACCATTGAGCAGGGTGATGGTCATTTCCACCCATAGGCCAACGCGGCTGGCATCCAGCGGGGGCGGAGACAGGATCTGCCTGCCGCCACCGGCGCCACTCTTCCTGCGCCCGACCATCACCAGCATCCGTCCGCCGGAAAGCGCCGCAAGGTTCTCCTGCGAAAGACCGGCATCAAGCAGGCGGGTGCGCAGGCCGATGGTGTCGGCGTTGGTGCCGCTGCTGATCGCCCCCACCGCGTCCGACGTATAGGCGATGAAGTACTGGTTGTCCTTCAGGGTTTCGTCGTACCAGGAGTTGAAACGGGCCGATTCAGCTTGCAGATTGCCGTACGTGTCGAATACGGCGGTACTGCTGATGCTGTTGTCCGCATTGATCACCCCTACCCGCAGGCCGCGGTTGGCGCCCATGCCGGCCACGATGCTGCCGTTGGCGCGATACACACCCGATGCCCGCGGACCGCCGGTGGGCCAGGCGTTGATGTGCGCATTGGCAATGATGTTGTAAGCCACCATGTTGCCGATACCGGACGCCAGGCGTGTCACATCCTCGGCAGCGGTCGTCAGCCTGCCATCGATCTGCTCCACCTTGGTCGACAGACCCGTGATCGCCGAGGCATTCGCATCGGCGTCAGTCACTTCCTCCACCCACAGGTCATCCAGCCACAGCGTGCCGGCCGTGCCGTTGCGATTGATCGTGACCTTGATGCCCTGCACCGTGCCGGAGGACGGCAGGTTCACGAAGGTCTCGGTCTTCACCCAATCCACGGACCTGGGGAACGACGCTGTCGCAGCCGCCATCAGGTTGCCGTTCTGGTCGCCAATACGCAGCTTGGTATTGTCGGCCGTGCCGTCGAAGTCCTCGCTGGTCCGCGTCCAGCAGGAAACGCGATAGCGGCGGCCAGCGGTCAGAGCGATGACACGCCCTTCGTTGACCGCCGCGCTGACCACCGCGTTGCTGCCCCCTGCATAGGGCGCGGCTTTCCAGCACAGGGTGTTGCCACGCCCCTCGCGCACCACCGACGCAGCCGTCGTATTGAAGAATGTCCAACCTTCGGAGGCCAGGTTGAAGTCACCATTGAGCGCCAGGTTGCTGCCTGCGCCCATCACCGCCTCCATGCGGCTCTTCAGCTGGACCAGGTCCTGGCTGCTGGTGGTGACCTTGCCATCGAGTTGCCCCACTTCCGTCTTCAGCGCATTGAAGGCACTGGAGCCAACCTTGTCGCCCATCGTAGCGTCCAGGCTGTCCACACGCCTCCCCAGCGCGGTATCGGCGGTGACCATTGCCTGCTGCAGGCTGCTGACGCTGGCATTGGTCGCCAGCGCGCCGGTACCTGCTGGCATGCGTGCCTGCAGTGCCTGGATCGATTGTGCGTTGACCTGGTCGCCGCTGAGCCGCGCGGACTTCTCCGCCGCGATCAGGCCCTGGCTGACGCCCGCCAGATCGCTTCCTTCGTAACTGCCTCGCAGTTGCACGCCGAGCGTCTCTCGACGGCTGGCCTCGCTGGAATCGGCCGCGATGCGTGCACTGGCTTCGTCCTGCAGCATGGCCACCGACGCGCCCGGTGTCGGTCGGCCGATCGCCACCCAGTCCAGCAGGAAGTAGTGGGCATCGGTCTGCGCCTTGGACAGATCCAGGCGGATCTGGTCGACCACGGTACCGTTCCACGGAATGTTGTCCACATCCAGCGTCGCGATGCCATTGCTGTCATAGCCCGGCTCTGCGAACTGCACCATGCGAGCGTTGTCCCACGACTGGCCGGGGCCGTTCCACAGCAGCCGGCCGTCCCAGGCAGGACTACCCACTTTGCGGATACGCAGCTTGACGAAGCGGTGCGCCGCGCCCTGGACGTCCTGGCCGCGCGGGCTGGCCACGAAGGCATCGCTGGCATGGTTGGCCGGACGCAACCAGCCATCCACCAACGTTGGACTGCCGCCGTTCGCGCCCCAACCTTCCACGCTGTTGTCGAAGTACCAGATGCGCTTGCTGTCGAACTGCACACCACTGCCTGCCGACAGCTGGCTCACCATCCGCGTGAGATTCTCGACATCCGACCGGCGCTCGCTGGTTTCGCGGGTCACCGCCGTGGTCAGCTCGGTGCGGGTATTCAGATCACCTGCAGCGCGGTCCAGCACTTCGCGCGCCAGGCCATCGGTGCCTGCCTTGATCGCCAGCGCCTGCTGGTCGAGCCTTTCGGCCTGCCCGGCAAGCCGTTCGGCCCCGGCCGTGATCTGTTCCTGCAGGCGCAGCGATTCGCTGCGCAGTGCTTCGGCCGCCTGGGTGGCATTGGCCAGGTCGTTGTCGATGCGGGCAGTGATTTCCTTGCCCAGATCCTGCTTGACCGACTCCACCACGCCACCGATCCCCTCCAGCGTCTGCCCGACGTTGCGGCCGAGCGAACGTCGCAGGTAGCGGGCGGCCGTCGAGAGTACACCCGAGGTGTTGCGACTGCGGCAGGCAAAGGTCCAACTGCCCGACGCCGGCAGCACCGCTTCGATCGCAGCAGTGAAGAAGCCACCTGCATCGCCGAGCGGGGTCATCTGCTCCCAAAGCGGGTTGTCGATGCTGCCCGCGGTGTAGCGGATCTCCACACCAGCGAAGTCGGCCGACTGCACCGTATCGCTGAAGAAGCCCCATACGTAGCGACGCACGCCGCCACTGAGCTCCTCGATGTCGAACAGGTCGACCAGGACAGGCGGCGCGTCAGCGCCCAACGTCGTGTATTGGGCAGACACCGCCACGCCGGCGCGTCCCTCCGGACTGTACGGACGCACGACGATGGGATAGGTACCCGCGCCGGGGATCGACCAGCTTGCCGAGCGCGTCGTGGTACGTGCGACTTCCTCCAAAGCGGCATTGCCGTCTGGATCGGACAACACCAGCGTGTCACCCACCGGCCCGCTGATGTCGAAGCTGGCCTGCAGTTCGGTATGGACGCTGCCGCCCTGACTGACCTGCCGTTCGATCACTTTCAGGTTGCTGGCGATGGGGCGGGTCTGCAGCGACGATTCGTTCGACGGCGGTACGTACTGGCCGGTGCGCACGTAGTGCCAGAACGCAGGCCCTTCCTGCACCACGTCCACTGACGCACCCTTGAGGTCGCCCTCCGGACGGATGCCGGTCACGCGCACGCGTGTACCCGGCGTCTGTTTGAAATCATAGATCCAGATGGTGTCGTGCGCAGGATTGGTCTCGCTGCTGCCAGGCAGCGACGCGTCGGCCGGCCACGGGTCCGCCAACACCAGGGTGTCGCTCGGCTCGCTGCCAGGTACCACGCGCAGTACGCGGTAGACGCGCTCGCCCGGGACGCGCAGGCCAATGAACGCACTGCCCACCGCGGGCGGCGGCACCGGCTCGTCCAACTGCAGCGTGGTCACACCTTCGGCATCGACCGTGGCGCCGATCAGGCGGCCACCGAAGCCCCACTGGGTCAGGTCGTGCTGCAACGCCAGCACGGACAACCGCGAGTAGGCCAGGTGCTCGATGTCGGTGCTGTAGCTGATCGACTTGTACTGGTAGACGCTCTGCGCCAGATGCCAACGCGCCAGCATCGCGGCGTGGGCTTCGGTGCTGACGCCCTCGCCGGTGATCTTGGCCGGGTTGAGCATCACTTCCACACCCGGTGCCGGCACGCGTAGCGTCGCCGCCTTCCAGGTGCGGCGGTCCAGATAGCTGTACTCGATGCCGTCGGCGGCATTGGCCAGGGTGTAGTCGACCTGGAACTGGCCCTTCTTGATCGTCGCCATGTTGACGACGCCGGAGAGCGGCTGCTCGTCGGCGGCCCATGCCACGCCCAGGCGGCCCTTTGCCCATGTCACCTGGCCGAAGCCGGCCAGGGCGATGGCATCCAGCACCGCCTGGTGGCTGCGTACTTCTGTCAGCCAGTAGTCATAGCCAAGCGCATTGTCTGCGCAATGCAACATGAAGGCCTTCAGGCTTTCAATGTCGATGCGTCGATCCGCCATGCCCAGGCCTGCGATGCGCTTGCCATTTTCGTCGTTGATGCCACGCACGTAGGCCAGAATCTGCGCGCCCGGGTTGCTGGTCTCCTCGGTCACCCAGCCAACCGCATCGCCCTTCCACACCGGGATCGGCCGCGAATGGGCCACGCAGCGGATTTCATCCGGGGTGCCGTTGAGCTGGCCGGAGGCCTTCATCTGCAGGCCGATCGCGGGAATGCCGGCATGGCTGGCATCGTCACGCTGAACGCTGACCAGCGTGGTCCAGGTGAAGTTCGCCTGCGCACCGCTGCCATCGGTGTTCTGTCCAGCCACGCGCACACGCACGTCGTACTGGCCAAGCTCCACATCGCGACCGTAGCTCACCCGACGGGCTTTCTGCGTGCGCCCCACAAGGTTGTAGTTGCCGAACAACTGCCAGTTGGTGGTGCCTACCGGGCGGTACTGGATCTGGAGCTGCTCGCGGTTGTCCTTGTCCTTGCCCTTGGAGGTCGTGTCCCACAGACGGAATTCCACGTTCACCTGCAGGCGCAGCGTCTCGGCCGAACTGGTGCGCTCCACCCACGGGCTGGCCACATGCTTGGCGTCGCTGCCGGTATCCAGCAACAGAGCGCCTTCGATCACATCCGCGTTGCTGTAGAGCGGAATCGCTTCGTCCGGCATCTGCGGGAAGCCTCGGAACCAGGTGCGCACCCCCTCATAGCTGGACAGCGGTGACTCACCGTTCTGCAGGGCCTCGACACGGCCGACATTGATGCCTGGGCTCAGGGTCATGCCGACGAACTGTTCGTCGTCCTCGAACCACGTATAGGGACGGCTGATCAGATCGGGCGCCACGCGCGTGGAGCCGAACAGCAGGCCCAGCGGCTCATAGGCGCGCACGCGGTTGCGAGGCGCAGCCAGCGAATAGGCGGTATCGGCAACGCCACCACCACCGGGCCGGGGAGGCTTCGGGCCCAACACCTTGTTGATCAGCACGCTGCCGGCCACGTACACCGCTGACGCCAGAGCAGTGCCGTAGGTGGCGCTGAGCCCCGCTACCGCGCCCGCACCCCAGGCCGAGCCTGCCACCAGCGTGCCGATGCCGAAGGTGAAGTAGGTCAGCGCGATCATCGCCACCAACGGGATCACCGCTTTGCCGACCACGCTGCGGACTTCGATCAGCTGCCCATGCCGCGGCCGCACCTGCATCCACTGCTCACGCGGGACATCGATACCATCCACGCAGACCTGCCAGGCCTGCCCATCGAGGCCATCGATATGGCGCATGAGGAAGGCGTACAGGCTTTCGCCCGGGCGCAGGTCGACCGGCACGTTGCGCTGGCCATCCAGCAGCACCGGATGCGGGGTGATGATGAGGCGACCGTCGGTCGCCGGTTGTGGGGTCAGTTCCATGCGTAGTATCCCTCGATCCTCAGCCCATATCCGGGCAGGTCACGAACGCGGTGCAGCACGCTGCAGCCGTTCGTTTCATTGCTGTGCAGAACCCAGCCCTCGTGGGCCAGGAAAAAGAAAACCCCGGCATGGCCGGGGTTGTGTTGTCCGCGTTCGATCATCAGTACCAGGTCGCCGTCCTGCGGTGGGCCCTCGCGGGCTACCGCCTGCGCGCGCGACAGCGCGCCCAGTTCGGCCGAGCCGCGCCGCCCGCGCGGGCGCCGTCCGGGCAGCGCCACTTCACGGGCGAACAGCGCCCGCTGCACCTGCACCACCAGGTCGGCGCAGTCGCACGCGGCTTCGTCATAGGGAATGCCCACCCATCGCTCGACGTCGACCAGGCGCATCAGAAGATCCCCGGCAACGTGAACGGATTGGCGTGCAGCAGCACGGCCTGCTGGCGCATCAGGAAATCGACGCCGCACTGGGCGCTGACCGTGCGCGTGTTGACCGATACCTGGGTCATCGGCAGGTCGTACTCGGCCTCGATGGCATCCGGGTTGGCACGGTCGGTCAGCATCAACCGGGCGGTCACCATCTCGCCCGGGGCCAGTGCTTCCAGGTCTTCGGTGAGTGCGCGGCCGATATTGTCGATCACCAGCTGCGCACGCGGAGCCTGCCCGCTGACGTCGTCGGGAAGCTGAAAGCCGAATGGCGCGGCGATGAACTCGCTGCCATTGCTGGTCCAGTTCACGTTGTCGTTGACGATCCGCAGCACTTCCGGCATCGATGGCGCCGACACTTCCAGCAGCATCAGCGGCCCCTGGGTATCAGCCAGGCGCTGGCGACGTTCATGGAACGAGCTCATCGCATGTACTCCAGCACCAGATCACGCTTGGAGAAACGGAACTGGGTGTTGAGCGGCACCAGGCGACCGATCCCCTGCGGAAAGCGGGCGCTGATCGGCTGCCCGGTCCGTGGGTGCTCCATCGTGAACCAGCCGACACGACCGACATCGCGCAGGTACCACTCCTCGAACGCCTCGGCGTCGGCCGCACTGCGGAACTGCACCGAGGCGTACACATTCTTCATCACCCGGCTGTTGAGCGCGCGCATCTTGCTCGGCCCGCGCTCCATGTCGGTCCGCTCTTCGGACGCGACGATCTCCTCGCCATAGTCGGCGAAACGAATCTCTGCATACTCTGGCCAACTGCTCATCCCACTGCCTCCGTCCATCCATATCGGGCCCGTCCAATGGCGCCCAGCTCGCCACCGTTGAGGCTGTCGCCCACGATGTCGATCACCAGTCGCCTCACTTCGCTGCCATCCGGCATGCGCTGGCGTTCTTCCCGGGTGTTGACCCGGCCTTCGCCGTAGTTGTTGATTTCCACGTTCATCCCACCCTCGCCGGCACGGGCGATCGGCACCTGCGCATAGCCTCCGCTTTCGCCGCCGCCCAGGCCGTTGCCGGTTCGCAGCGACGTGCGCAGAGCAAAGAATGCCGATGGGCCGCCGAGTGCCGCCATGTCCTCCTGGCTGAGTACACCTTCACCCTTGTGGACGATGCCGGCCGGTTCGTACTTGCCGCCAGGGCCGGTGTAACCGCCGATGGAAAAGCCGGTGATCTTCGGCCCGAACAACTGCCCGACCGACCTGATCAGTCCACTGACCATCTGTTTGGCTGCCAAGCGCGCCAGATCGGCGATGATCGAGTCGGCCAGGTCGGAGAAGGACAGCTTGCCGGTCTGGGCAAACTTGACCAGGCTTTCTTCCAGCCCCCCCAGGGCATTGCTGAACACGCCGTGGCTCAGCTCGGCAGCGTTGGCGGCAGCGTCGGCGTAGTCCTCGAAGGCCCGCATCGCGCCGTTCTTCCAATCGGACTGGTATGCCTTCTTGCTCTCCTGGAACGCGGCCTCGCGTTGCAGGGACTGCTCATGGAACGCATCGAGCTCGGCCAGCAGGGTCCTGTAGCGCTCCGATTCGATGACCTTGCCGTCTTCACTGCGCGACTCGTCGTCCAACGCACGCTTTCGGTTGTCGCGGTCCTCATCCAGCGCGGAACGGCGTTGCATGCGATCCACGCTCGCTGCGCCATGGCCGATGCCGAACAGTTCCTGGTCGTTGCCGCGCTGCTGTGCCTGCGCCGCCTGCTGGAGCTCCCGCTGCAGCTTCAGCAGGTCCTGCTGGGCCTTCTTCGACGCTTCAGCAGCTGCCGCCTCCTTGGCCAGGGCCACCGCTGCAACCAGCGAGGCCTTCACCCGCAGTTGCTTCTGCTCGCCGAGTTTCTTCTCGGCATGCTCCATCTCGTCAAGGAGGGTGACTTGCAGCTTTTCCGTCTCTGTCATCCCCTCTTTCAGCTTCTGGCGCACTCGGTCCTGGGCCATCTGCTTCTCGATGCGATCCATCAGTGCTGCGTACGCATCGGCCTGTTCATTCACGCCTCTGACCGACTGCTGGGCTGCCTGCTGCTGTTCGCGGAACTGGGCCTTGCGTTCGATGTCGGCCTTCTTGCGTGCGGCGTCCCTGTTGAACTCGGCGCGCTGGGCCGGGTCCATCTTGTCCGGCCCGCCGTTGGCATTTATTTCCGCACCGCGTTCAGCCAACCATGCCGCGTACTCGCCACGGGTTAGACGGATCCACTCGACCTCGTCTCGCCACGCTTCTCCGCGCATGCCACCGAGCATGCCCGAGATCGCCGAACCGGCCTGCAGTGCCTCCCAGCGCGTCAAGCCTACCTCTGCCTTGAGCTGGACCAACGTCTGGATGTCGAGATTGTTGATGGCGTCCTGGACCCTCTTGAACAGCTCTGGATCCATTGAGCCACGGATCTGTTCCTGCAGCTCCTGGAACTGGCGCCGCACCGGATCGGTCTTGCCTTCAAACTCCTTCAAGGCGTCCTGCGCGGCCTTCAGCCCTGCGTAGTCGGCCCCCGCGCTCATGCCGGCGCCCTCCCGCCCCGACTGCTGGCCATAGGCCACGCGCCCTTCCCAATGGGTGACGGCCCCCTCCAGCGCGCGCTTGCGCGCTTCGAGCTCGCGCATGGCCTTTGCCTGCTCATGCAGCGAAGCGACGGCGACATCCATCGGCATGCTGCGATCCCGCAGACCCTTGCCGACTTCATCCATTGTGAACGACATCAGCTTCAGCGATTGCATCTGTTCATTGAACTCGGCACGGGCACGTTCGGATGCCTTGACCATGTCCATGTACGCTTCGCCGAGCTTCTGCACCGACGCGATGGCGATGCCCCATGGGCCGCCTGCAGCAGTCAGCAGGCCGTTGCCAAGCTCCTTCACGCCGCTGCGGAGTACATCTTCCCCGCCTTTTGCGCTTGCCCCTGCCTTTGCCGCCGCGCCTTCAGGTGCGGCATGCACGCGCGCCAGCGCGGCTGCCGTCCGCTCGGCCTCCGCCCGCATTGTCTTGAGATTCTGCGTTGCCAGGCGGCTGGCCTCCGCCATTGCGTTACGGAAGCCCGTCGTATTGACCCGCAGTACTACGTCTAGATTCTGGTTAGTGGACGCCATATGCGTTCCTCCAAGAATGATGAGGGGCCCCGCAGGGCCCCAGGTTCGATTGCATGCCACACCTCGGAGAAGCCATGCCCTGCCCCGCCTGGGATCACGGCGCAGCGTTGCGGCGCGATGCGCTGCCGAACATCTCCAGCAGCTGCTGCGAGCGTTCCTTGGCAGCCTTCTCCGGCGAGGCGCGCGGCCGCACCAGCAGGAAGTCCTCGGCCGTGGTCGCGTTGCCATGCACCTGGGCCAGCACACTGGTCAGCTGCGCAAGCATCCCCTGCAGTGGCTGATCCATCGGTTCCAGCCGTGCGAACGCGTACATCTCCGAGAGCTGGCGGGACGTCACTCCCGCCAACAGGTGGTCCGGATGCGGGAGGCCCAGCCGCCACGCGATCCGGAACTGAAGCCGGCGCTCAGGCCGGCGGATCAGTTTTTTTCCAGCTCTCCCACGGCCGCATCGCCGAGCGCATTGAGCGTCTGCGCGACACGGAACACGCGATCCAGCGCCGCCGCCGATTTCGCGCCCAGCTGGGCCACCTCATGGTCGGAGAACAGGCGCGCCCCCATTTCATCGACCAGGCACAGGCCGACGAAGCGCGCACGGAAGTCATCCACCTTGGGCGTATCACCGCCATAGGTCTCCTGCTCCCAGCGGTCACGGTCGCTGGCCGACATCATCGCCACACGCACATTGCCGCCCCATTCGGGCACGGCGATGTCTTCGTGGCGGCGATCCTGTGCGTCCAGGATCTGCTGCTTGCCCAGCAGCATCACGGGGTGCCGCCGGCAGCAGCGGTGACGATGGCGAAATCACGCGGCAACAGATCGGCGGTGAAGGTCAGCACCTGGTTGGTACCTGGGGCGACGTTGAAGGCTGCGACCTTGGCCACGAAGGTGGCGGCATCGCCGGTGGGCAGCACCATCAGGAAGTGCAGGTCGGCATCCGGATCGGCGTCACGCAGGATTTCCTGGCCCGCCGAGCTGCCCACCGGCCAGCGATGGCCGGACACCTGTACGGCCTGGCCGCCGGACAGACCCGCGATGTTCTCCATCTGCTTCGAACGCAGGTTGGTGGCGTCGAGAGTGTTGGCTTGGCCGCGGCCAAACGGGAAGGCGGTCAGGCCGTCGATTTCGGTATAGCCTGCCGGATTGTTCGGCGCGGTCGGGGCGGTGCCGGCCTTCACGTACAGCGCGGAGTCCTGGGCGGAAATGGCTTGATTGATGGACATGGTGTTGAATCTCCTGGAAATGAAAAAGCCGCCTTGCGGCGGCTGGGTTTCGGGGTTGTCAGGCTCGGGTCGGCCTGGATGTCTTCGTCGCGGTTGGCCCGGCACAGCCGCCTGTTTCCACGTCGCCCTCGGGCAACGCGCAGACAACAAAAAAGCCCCCGGCTCGCGCCGGAGGCTTGTATGTCATCGTGGCTGAAAGCTTAGGCTTCGGGTGTGCACCGGTCAATACGGAAACCGGTACCTGCACCGCCTTGGGAAACCACAGCCAGCCCCACCATAGCCGCCCGATGCGGCACAGCCGCTGACATCGCGCTAACCCTCACAACGTCGACAATACCGTTCTGTTCCCTGCAACGAGGTACACCCCGATGTCCGAATGGATCATCCTGGATACGCATTACGGCCCGGTCCGCGCCTGGCAGGCACTGCCCGAGGGCAAACCCCGCGGCGCGCTGGTGGTGGTGCAGGAGATCTTCGGCGCCAACCCGCATATCCGCGGCGTCGCCGAACGCTTCGCCGCCCAGGGCTACGCCGTGTTGGCCCCCTCGTTCTTCGACCTGGTCGACGGCCCCGAGGCCGACCCCGATGCCCTGCCCTACACCCCCGAGGGCGTGAAGGATGGGCTGGAACGGGTTACCGCGCTGGGCATGGAAAAGGCACTGGAAGTGGTCCGCGCCGCGGCAACCCGGCTGGCCCCGCACGGCAAGGTCGGCACGGTTGGGTACTGCTGGGGTGGCAGCGTCGCCCTGCTGTCCGCGCTGCGCCTGGGCCTGCCCTCGGTGAGCTACTACGGCGCGCGCAACGTGCAGTTCCTGGACGAGACGCCGAAGGCCCCCGTTATGTTCCACTTCGGCGCGCAGGACAAGAGCATCCCGCCGGAGGCGATCCAGGCACACCGTGAGAAGCTGCCGCAGATGGCGACCTACGTCTATCCGGCCGACCATGCCTTCAACCGCGAGGTCGGACATGCGTATGATCCAGACAGCGCCGCCCTGGCGCTGCAACGCACCCTGGACTTCTTCTCGGAGCATCTTGGATGAGCGATTTCGAACTCGATTCACGCCTGGCCACCGATAGCGTACTGGTGGCCGAAGGCCCGTTGTCGCAAGTGCGACTGATGAACGACGAACGATTCCCCTGGCTGGTCCTGGTGCCGCGTCTGGCCGGGGTGACCGAGTGGATCGAGCTGGACGGCGAGCAGCAGGACAAGCTGCGCACCGAGCTCAACCGCGCCTGCAAGGCCCTGCACGGTTCGGACGGGGTGGAGAAGATCAACATCGGCGCGCTGGGCAACATCGTGCGCCAGCTGCATTTCCACGTGATCGGCCGCCACGACGGCGATCCGGCGTGGCCGGGACCGGTCTGGGGCAGTGGCCCGGCGCACCGCTATGAGCCGGCCACGCTGGACCAGCATGTCGCCTACTGGAAGGAACGGCTAGGATATCCAGCCCATTCCTGAGCCAGTGCCGACCCGATGCGATTCAATATCGTCGCCGCCATCCTGCTGATCCTGATCGGCCTGTTCATGCTGGCCAGCAACCTGGGCTGGACCAACCTGAACCTGTCGCGCCTGCTGTTGACCTGGTGGCCGCTCGGCTTGGTGGCCGTAGGCATCGCGATCCTGTTCGGTCGCGGCAAATAAGGTAGCGCCGGGCCATGCCCGGCGAACGCAGCGCGCGGACCCACAAACGGAAACGCCGGGCATGGCCCGGCGCTACCGATACGCGCTGACGCAAGCTGTCAGGTGCGCGGCAGGGTCACGCCGGTCTGGCCCTGGTACTTGCCGCCGCGGTCCTTGTACGAGGTCTCGCACACTTCATCGGACTGGAAGAACAGCATCTGCGCCACGCCTTCGTTGGCGTAGATGCGCGCCGGCAGCGGCGTGGTGTTGCTGAATTCCAGGGTCACGTGGCCTTCCCACTCCGGCTCCAGCGGGGTCACGTTGACGATGATGCCGCAGCGCGCATAGGTGCTCTTGCCCAGGCACACCACCAGGGTGTCGCGCGGAATGCGGAAATACTCGACCGTGCGTGCCAGCGCGAAGCTGTTCGGCGGAATGATGCACTCGTCACCGACGATATCGACGAAGCTGCCCGGATCGAAATGCTTGGGGTCCACGATCGTCGAGTTGATGTTGGTGAACACCTTGAACTCGCGCGAGCAGCGCACGTCGTAGCCGTAGCTGGAAGTGCCGTAGCTGACGATGCGCTCGCCGTTGGCCTGCTTGACCTGCCCGGCCTCATACGGCTCGATCATGCCGTGCTGTTCGGACATCCGGCGGATCCAACGGTCACTCTTGATGCTCATGCTCTGTCCTGGGTGCGAGGGGGCGCGAGGATTCTAGCAGGGGGCCGGGCGTCGCCGCCGCAGCCCCCAGCGGGCCCTTACAGCAGCGAGGACAGGATCGGGATCGAAGCGCGCGGGCGCTTGCCCACTTCCTCGACCAGACGCTGGGCGGCACGGTGGTAGGCCTGGGCCGCCGCCGATTCCGGCTGCGCGGCGGTGATCGGGGTACCGGCATCGCCCTGCTCGCGGATGCCGATCTGCAGCGGCAGCGACCCCAGCAGCGGCACGCCGTACTGCGCCGCCATGCGCTCGCCACCACCTTCGCCGAACAGGTGCTCCACATGCCCGCAGTTGCTGCAGGTATGCACGGCCATGTTTTCGACCACGCCCAGCACCGGCACCTCGACCTTCTCGAACATCTTCAGCGCCTTCTTCGCATCCAGCGTAGCGATGTCCTGCGGCGTGGTGACGATCACCGCGCCGGCCAGCGGGATCTTCTGCACCAGGGTCAGCTGGATGTCGCCGGTGCCCGGCGGCAGATCGATCAGCAGATAGTCCAGGTCGTCCCACAGCGTGTCTTCGAACAGCTGGGTCAACGCCGCCGTCGCGCGCGGTGCGCGCATGATCAGCGGCGTTTCGTCCTCGACCAGATAACCGATCGACATGGTGTCCACGCCGAAGGCCCGCATCGGCTCGATGCTCTTGTTGTCCGGGCTTTCCGGGCGACCGGACAGGCCGAGCATCGCCGGCACGCTGGGGCCGTAGATATCGGCATCAAGCACGCCTACGCGCGCCCCCAGCTGCTGCAGTGCGACGGCCAGGTTGACCGCCGTGGTCGACTTGCCCACGCCACCCTTTCCCGAGCCCACCGCGATCACGTTGCGGATGCGCGCATGCGGCGCCAGTCCCTTCTGCACCTGGCTGGCATGCGGACGACGGGAAGAACTGTTCACTGCGGGCTCCGGGTGAATCGACAAGAAGAACCCAACATCATACTAGCTGGACGTACGCTGACTGAAATTCAGGATTGCTACAGATTCGTGCACAGATTGTTAAGTTCATGTTACGTTCGCTAAGCACTGGTTTTGGGCTGCGTTGCTGGATCTACGGCACGCACGATGGCGCATGCGCAGTGCCGTACTCGTATTTGCTCTCTGAACGGAACTACATGAAAGACCTTCGCAATTCTGCACGTCGCAACACCCTCGCTGTCGCCTTGATCTCCGCCCTGGTTGCCGCCTCGCCGGCAATGGCCCAGGACAAGGCCACCAATCTGGACAAGATCACCGTCACCGGCTCGCTGATCCCGCAGACCCAGGTCGAGACCCAGACCCCGGTCATGACCATCAGCGCTGAAGCCATCCAGTCGCGCGGCTTCAACAGCGTCGCCGAGGTGCTGCAGCAGTCCTCGCTGACCACCGGCGGCATCCAGGGTGGCCAGACCTCCGCTTCGTTCACCCAGGGCGCTGAAGCCGCTGGCATGTTCGGCCTGAATCCGGGTTACACCAAGTACCTGATCAACGGCCGCCCGATGATGTCCTACCCGGCGCTGTACAACGGCGGCGACGCGTTCAACAACATCAGCGGCATTCCGATCGACATCGTCGAGCGCATCGAAGTCCTGCCGGGTGGCCAGTCCTCCCTGTACGGTTCGGATGCGATCGCCGGCGTGGTCAACATCATCCTGAAGGACCACATGGAAGGCGGCAGCCTGTCCGTGCGTGGCGGCACTTCCACTGAAGGCGGTGGCAGCAGCTTCCGCGTCAGCGGTGCACACGGCTTCTCGGCACTGGACGACCGCTTCAATGCACTGGTCAACGTGCAGATCGAAAGCAGCAACCCGATCTGGGGCTACCAGCGTGACCTGACCAAGCAGAACAACGCGAACGGCTACACCGCGCAGCTGCCGTCGAACGACTTCGCCGTCATCGACGCCAAGACCAATGCGCTGTACATGATGGACCCGAGCAACTGCGCCAACGTTGCCGGCCAATTCGACGGCACCACCGTGCTGGCGAACCGCCCGACGGGCCAGTCCTGCGGCTCGGTCTTCGGCGCCGGCTACAAGACCTTGAAGAACGGCAAGGACAGCGGCCAGTTCTACTCGTCGATGACCTTCGACGTGAACGACAACTTCCAGCTGTTCGCCGACGTGCTGTACAGCAAGGAAAAGACCGAATACACCTCGGGCTCGAACTACCTCTGGTGGGGCACCAAGAGCACCATGGGTGGCTTCTATGACCAGGCCTCCGGCAAGCTGGTCAACCTGCAGCGCGCGTTCGCTCCGGAAGACATCGGCGGCGAAGGCTACAAGGGCATCCTGAACAACGACAAGAGCCGTGCCTACCAGGTCACCCTGGGCGGCAAGGGTGCGGTCGGCAACTGGGACTACAGCCTGAGCTTCACCCGTGGCGAATACCGCCTGGATGAGAGCAAGTTCCAGCGCTTCGGCAATGCCATCAACAGCTACTTCGCCGACAAGGTGCTGGGCCCGCAGCTGGGCACCCAGGATGGCTTCGGCATCTACAACACCAACTGGGGCGCGTTCTACTCGCCGATCTCGCCGGAAGATTTCGCTGGCTTCACCGGTTACACCACCAACCACAGCCGCACCTGGCAGAACCTGGCACGCGCGCAGGTCACCAACGGCTCGCTGTTCTCGCTGCCGGGCGGTGATGCCGGCCTGGCCGTGGTCGTCGAAGGCGGCAGCGAAGGTTGGGACTACAGCCCCGACCAGCGCCTGCTGGACGGCGACGTGTGGGGCTCGTCGGCTGTTGCCGGCAACGGCCATCGCAGCAACTACGCGGTGACCAGCGAGCTGCGCATGCCGCTGCTGGAGTCGCTGACGGTGACCGCTTCCGGTCGCTATGACGCCTTCAAGATCGCCGACAACACCGTCGACAAGGCCACCTACAGCGTGGGTGTCGAGTTCCGTCCGATCGAAAGCCTGCTGTTCCGCGGCAAGTACGGCACCGCCTTCCGCGCGCCGACCCTGCCCGACGCATTCCAGGGCCGCAGCGGCTATTACGCTGCCAACTCCACCGACTACTACCGTTGCGGTGAGCTGGGCTACGTGCCGGGCAACACCGACGCCTGCCGCTACGCAGACAGCGTCTCGGTGTACTCCGAGCGTGCCGGCAACCCGGACCTGGAGCCGATCACCGCCGACGTCTGGAACGCGGGCATCGTCTGGGCGCCGATGGCGAACCTGTCGATCTCGGCCGACTACTACAACTGGAAGATCGAGAACGAAGTCGATACGGCCAGCACCGACCAGCTTCTGCTGGCCGAGTACTACTGCCGCAACGGCCTGCCGAACGGCTCCTCGGCCACCTGCCAGAACGTGGCTGACTGGGTCGTGCGCGATTCGGCCGGCAACCTGAGCTCGCTGTACACCCCGAAGATGAACGTGGCCCGCCAGAACCTGCAGGCCGTGACCGTCGGCTTCAAGTACCTGCAGGACATCGGCCGCTTCGGTTCGCTGCAGTTCTCGGGCAACTACACCAACATGCTGAAGCGTGAAGTGCAGGCGCAGCCGGGCGAGGACTTCCAGGACCTGCTGGGCAACCCGAAGTCGATGTGGAACTACGACAGCTACGCCAAGGTCCGTTCCGACGCGTCGGTGGCCTGGTCGCTGGACAAGTGGACCACCACGCTGTACGCGAACTACATCGGCCACACCCCGAACTACCTGGCGGGCCTGAACGGCTACGAGTACACCCATGGTGCGTCGGGTTACAAGGCAGGCAAGTGGGCTTCGTACACCACTTACAACCTGAGCGTGAACTACCGCGTGCAGGATGACCTGACCCTGTCGCTGATGGTCAACAACGTGTTCAACAAGATGCCCGAGCAGCAGGCTCACAGCTACCAGGGCACCTCCGGCACGCCGTTCAACAACTACCTGTACAACGTCTACGGCCGCACCGTGTACGTGCAGGCCAAGTACGACTTCGGCAAGTAATCCCGTCGATTTCCGGGTTTGATTCCGGACCAGGCCCCGCTTCGGCGGGGCCTTTTTTTTGGCGAGGCACGTGCGGCGATCGCTGCGGGAACATCTCGATTGTTAAATATCCGAAAATTTACTGGGTGTTCATTAAGCCAAACTCGGCAAATTCGTACCAATATTGCAATCAATTGTTTTTAAAGAAATTTTTATTAACTCCCAACGGGCCATTGCGAGAGCGCGACAAGCCCGCGAAAAACAAGTTAAGCGTGTGTTACGTTCGAAAAACGCCGCCTTTCTGCGTCCACCGGCTGCTGAACCATCCATGAGTTCCCAGGAAAGGGAAAACGCGTTTCTCACGACCACACGGAGTACCGCATGTCTCGCAATGGCTTCCCGCGTCACCCGCTCACCCGCGCCGTCCTCAGCGGCCTGATCCTGGCCAGCAGCAGCGCGATCGCGCTCGCCCAGGACAACACTCCCACCGATCTTGGACGCGTGACCGTCACCGGCTCACTGATCCCGCAGACGCAGATCGAGAACCACACGCCGGTCCTGACCGTCACCGCCGAGGACATCCAGACCCGTGGCTTCACCAGCGTTGCCGAGGTGCTGCAGCAGAACTCGTTGACCACCGGCGGCCTGCAGGGCGGCCAGACCTCCGCGTCGTTCACCCAGGGCGCCGAAGCCTCGGGCATGTTCGGCCTCAGCCCGAGCTACACCAAGTACCTGATCAACGGACGGCCGATGCTGTCCTACCCTGCCCTCTACAACGGCAGCGATACCTTCAACAACCTCAGCGGCATCCCGATCGACATCGTCGAGCGCATCGAGATCCTGCCCGGCGGCCAGTCATCGCTGTACGGCTCGGACGCGATCGCCGGCGTGGTCAACATCATCCTCAAAGACCGCATGGACGGCGGCGTGCTGAACGTACGCGGCGGCGCCTATACCGAGGGTGGCGGCAACGATTTCCGCGTCAGCGGCGCGCATGGCTTCAACGCTTTTGATGACCGCTTCCACGCACTGGTCAACGTGCAGTACGAGAAGAGCAGCCCGATCTGGGGTTACCAGCGCGACCTGACCAAGCAGAACAACACCCGGGGCTATACGCCGCAGGTTCCGACCAACGACTTCCTGGTCTACCTGCCGGACCAGCAGAACGCCTACGTGATGATGGACCCGAGCCGCTGCGCCAACGTGGCCGGCCAGTTCGGCGGCACCACCGTGCTGGGCACCCGTGCCACTGGCGAATCCTGCGGTTCACCCTTCAGTGCCGGCTACAAGACGCTGAAGAACGGCAAGGAAAGCAGCCAGATCTATTCGTCGATGTCCTTTGACGTCAACGACAACTTCCAGCTGTTCGCAGACGCGCTCTACAGCCTGGAAGAAGTGCAGTACAACTCGGGTTCGGGCTACGCCTTCTGGGGCAGCGATGTCGGCTTCGGTGCGTTCGTCGACCAGGCCAGTGGCGAATACATGAACCTGCAGCGCGCGTTCGCGCCGGAGGACATCAGCCCGGCCGGCTACCGCGACACCATGAGCACCGATCGCAACAAGGCCTACCAGATCACGCTGGGCGGGCGCGGCAACGTCGGCAACTGGGATTACAGCGCCAGCTTCAGCCGTGGCGAGTACAAGCTGACCGAGCGCAGCTTCGCGCGCTGGGCCAATGAGATCGACAGCTACTTCGAAGACCGCGTGCTGGGTCCGGTGCTGGGCGTCACCGACGACGGCTACAACATCTACAACCCGAACTGGGGCGCGTTCTATTCGCCGCTGCCGGCCGGCGATTTCCAGACCTTCACCGGCTTCACCTACAACAAGAGCCGCACCTGGCAGAACCTGGGCCGCGCGCAGATCACCAATGGTTCGCTGTTCAAGCTGCCCGGTGGCGATGCGGGCCTGGCAGTGGTGGCCGAAGCGGGCAGCGAAGGCTGGTCCTATACACCCGACCAGCGCCTGCTTGATGGCAGCGTCTGGGGCACCACCTCGGTGGCCGGCGCCGGCCATCGCAGCAACTACGCGCTGACCAGCGAACTGCGCATGCCGCTGCTGGAGTCGTTGACCGTGACCGCCTCGGGCCGCTACGACGCGTTCAAGATCGCCGACAAGACCGTCGACAAGTCGACCTACAGCATCGGCGTGGAATTCCGTCCCATTGAAAGCCTGCTGTTCCGCGGCAAGTACGGCACCGCCTTCCGCGCCCCCAGCCTGTCCGATGCCTTCCAGGGCCGCAGCGGGTACTACGCCAACGGCTCGGTTGACTACTACCGCTGTGGCCAGCTCGGCTTCAACCCGAGCGACACGGTTGGCTGCCCGTATGCCAACGAATCAGTGTTCGGTGAGCAGTCCGGCAACCCCGAGCTGGAAGCGATCACCGCCGACGTCTGGAACGCCGGCATCGTGTGGGCGCCCATCAACAACCTCTCGCTGTCGGTGGACTACTACAACTGGAAGATCAAGAACGAGGTCAACACCCTCAGCTCCGACCAGTTGCTGCTGGCCGAGTACTACTGCCGCAACGGCCAGACCAACAACACCTCGGCCAGCTGCCAGAACGTCAGCGACTGGATCACCCGTGATGGCGCCGGCAAGCTTGACCAGATCTACACGCCGAAGATGAACATCGCCAGCCAGAACCTGCAGGCGGTCACGGCCAGCTTCAAGTACGTACAGGACATCGGCCGCTTCGGTGCGCTGCAGTTCTCCAGCAACTACACCAACATGATCAAGCGCGAACTGCAGCCGCAGCCGGGCGACGAGTACCTGGACCTGCTGCGCGACCCGTACGCGATGTGGAACTACGACCAGTACGCCAAGGTGCGTGCCGACGGTGCGGTGGGCTGGGCGAAGGACAAGTGGACCACCACCGTGTACTTCAACTACATCGGCAAGACGCCCAACCGCATGGCATACCTGGGCAAGGGCTACGACTACGTGCATCCGTCCGGCTACGAGGCCGGCAAGTGGGGCTCGTACACCACCTACAACCTGAGCGTGAATTACCAGGCGATGGACAACCTGACGCTGTCGATGATGGTCAACAACGTGTTCAACAAGATGCCCGACGGCCAGGCCCACAGCTACGCCGGCAACATCGGCGCACCGTACAACAGCAGCATCTACAACCCCTACGGCCGTGCGGTCTACGTGCAGGCCAAGTACGAGTTCGGCGGGAAGTAAGCGCCGGGCCGGAACTGCACAAAAGGCCCCGCTTCGGCGGGGCCTTTTTCATGCCCGTCAATTGAGACGGAACATCGAAACCAGTCTCATAAATTAATTAATCAGAAAAGTCTCCGCGAAGCCAGCAAGCCATTGATCTACATACTACAAATCGTCTTCGATCAATTCTGTTCTGCAACGCAACATTTTGAAACATTCCTAGACAATCGCGTTTACGCACTGATTTCAAAGGACTTTTCTTCCGATAAGCAGCACATCCGTGTGACGGGTCCGTTTTGACAACGTGAACGTCGTGTTACGGTCCGGCTGAATGGATTGCAACTGAACACATCATGAAGATGTCAGGGAGGACATCAGCCAGACGACATCGCTCATTACGGGGATCCATCATGTCTCGCCATCGCTCCACGCCTTCGCGTCACCCCCTGACCCTTGCCCTGATCGGCACCCTGATCGCCTCCGGCGCAGCCCACGCGCAGGACACCGGCCCGACACAGCTTGACCGCGTCACCGTCACCGGCTCACTGATCCCGCAGACGCAGATCGAGAACCACACGCCGGTCCTGACCGTCACCGCCGAGGACATCCAGACCCGCGGTTTCACCAGCGTCGCCGACGTCCTGCAGCAGTCCTCGCTGTCGACCGGCGGCCTGCAGGGCGGGCAGACCTCCGCTTCGTTCACCCAGGGTGCCGAGGCCGCCGGCATGTTCGGGCTCAGCCCCGGCTACACCAAGTACCTGATCAACGGCCGCCCGATGCTCTCGTATCCGGCGCTGTACAACGGCAGCGACAGTTTCAACAACATCAGCGGCATTCCGATCGACATCGTCGAGCGCATCGAGATCCTGCCCGGCGGCCAGTCGTCGCTGTACGGTTCGGATGCGATCGCCGGCGTGGTCAACATCATCCTCAAGGAGCGCATGGATGGCGGTGTGCTCAACGTCCGTGGCGGTGCCTACTCCGAAGGCGGCGGCAACAGCGTACGCGTCAGTGCGGCGCGCGGCTTCAACGGTGTCGACGATCGATTCCATGCGCTGGTCAACGTGCAGTACGAAAAAACCAGCCCGATCTGGGGCTACCAGCGTGACCTGACCAAGGTCAACAATCCCGACGGCTACAGCCCCCAGTACGTCTCCAACGACTTCCTGGTACTGCTGCCGGCCAACAGCAACCGCTACGCGATGATGGACCCGAACCTGTGCGCCAACGTGGCGGGCCAGTTCGACGGCACCACCGTGCTCGGCACCCGGCCAACCGGCCAGGCCTGCGGTTCGGTCTATGGCACCGGCTACAAGACCATCAAGAACGGCAAGGAAAGCGGGCAGATCTACAGCTCGATGACCTTCGATGTGAACGACAACTTCCAGTTGTTCGGCGACGCGCTCTACAGCCTGGAAGAAGTGAAGTACGCCACAGGCTCGAACTACACCTGGTGGGGCACCTCCTCCGGATGGGGCCGCTTCTACGATCAGGACAGCGGCCAGTACATGAACCTGCAGCGCGTGTTCGCGCCGGAGGACATCGGCGCCGGCGGCTATCGCGACATCATGAACACCGATCGCAACAAGGCTTACCAGGTCACGCTCGGCGGCCGCGGCACGGCAGGCAGCTGGGATTACAGTGCCAGCTTCACCCGCGGCGAATACAAGTTGACCGAGCGCAACTTCGTGCGCTGGAACGATCCGATCAACGACTACTTCGAGCAGCGTGTGCTGGGGCCGGTGCTGGGCACCACCAGCACCGGGTACAACATCTACAGCCCGGACTGGGAAGCGTTCTACTCGCCACTGCCGAGCGGTGATTTCCAGAGCTTCACCGGCTACACCTACAGCCAGAGCCGCACCTGGCAGAACCTGCTGCGTGCGCAGGTCACCAATGGTGCGCTGTTCAAGCTGCCCGGCGGCGACGCCGGCTTCGCAGTGGTGGTTGAAGGCGGCAGCGAAGGCTGGGATTACACGCCCGATACCCGCCTGGTGGATGGCAGCGTGTGGGGCACCACCGCGGTTTCCGGCGCCGGCCATCGCAGCAGCTACGCGGTGACCAGCGAACTGCGCATGCCGTTGCTGGAATCACTGACGGTGACCGGCTCCGGCCGCTACGACGCCTTCAAGATCGGTGGCAACACCATCGACAAGGCGACCTACAGCGTCGGCCTGGAATTCCGGCCGATCGACAGCCTGCTGTTCCGTGGCAAGTACGGCACCGCGTTCCGCGCGCCCACCCTGTCCGATGCCTTCCAGGGTGTCAGCGGCTACTACGCCAACGGCTCCACCGACTACTACCGTTGCGGCCAGCTGGGCTACGACCCGGCCAACACCACCGGCTGCCCGTATGACAGCGTGTCGGTGTTCGGCACCCAATCCGGCAACCCGGACCTTGAGCCGATCACCGCCGATGTCTGGAACGCCGGCATCGTGTGGGCGCCCATCAACAACCTGTCGGTGTCGGTGGACTACTACAACTGGAAGATCAAGAACGAGGTCAACACCCTCAGTTCCGACCAGTTGCTGCTGGCCGAGTATTACTGCCGCAACGGCCAGACCAACAACACCTCGGCCAGCTGCCAGAACGTCAGCGACTGGATCACCCGCGACGCCTCCGGCGTACTCGATGAGATCTATACGCCGAAGATGAACGTGGCCAGCCAGAACCTGCAGGCGCTGACGGCCAGCTTCAAGTACGTACAGGACATCGGCCGCTTCGGTTCGCTGCAGTTCTCCGGCAACTACACCGACATGCTCAAGCGCGAACTGCAACCGCAGCCGGGCGATGAGTACCTGGACCTGCTGCGCGACCCGTATGCGATGTGGGTGTACGACTCGTACGCCAAGGTGCGCGCCGACGGTTCGATCGGCTGGGCCAAGGACAAGTGGACCACCACCCTGTATGCCAACTACATCGGCAAGACGCCGAACTACATGGCCTACCTGGGCAATGGCTACGATTACGTCCACAGCTCCGGCTACAAGGCCGGCAAGTGGGGTTCGTACACCACCTACAACCTGAGCGTGAACTATCGGGCGATGGACAACCTGAGCCTGTCGCTGATGGTCAACAACGTGTTCAACAAGATGCCTGACAACCAGCGGTACAGCTTCGCCGGCACCAGCGGCCAGCCGTACAACAACTACCTGTACAACGCTTATGGCCGTGCCATCTACGTGCAGGCCAAGTACGAGTTCGGCAACAACTGATCCGTCGACGTCGTTTCCTGCAGCAAAAGACCCCGCTCCGGCGGGGTCTCTTCCATCAATGGTGCGCATGCGGATGGGCTTCACGCGGAGTTGACGAGAACCCAGGCTTCGTTCATCTTCCGGTCATGTTGCCGTGCCCCGCCACAAGGAACCGCTGATGATGCAACTCCGATATACGCCTGCCCGCCTGGGTGCCGCCGTTTCAATGCTGCTGGGCCTGTGCGTCGGCCAAGCCGCCGCCGCGCCTCTGCCCGCAGAGGATTTCGCCAAGATTCCCGCGTTGCAGTCGGTCACGATGAGTGCCGACGGCAAGCAGCTGGTCGCCATCATTGCCGCCCCCGGCAGCAACAACGCCGACACTGCGCTGGCCAACTGGAACCTGGACAACCTTACCGCCGGGCCGGTGGCCATCACCCCGTCCGGCGATCGGATGAAATTCATCGCCGCCAGCGCGCTCAAGGCCGGGCGCAACCTGGTCATCAGCCGCCAGGAGTGGACCGGCAAGCTGGGCGGCTGCGGTGAAGGCAACAGTACCGGTGCCACCAAGACCTTCCTGACCAAGGCCTACCTGACCGACGCCAGCCAGGCGAAGTTCGACGAGGCCTTTGCCAGCAACACGCGAACGCTGGGCGTCAGTGCCGATACGCTGCGCTGCCTGGAGCTGGCCGGCACCGCTTCGCTGGTGCACCTGCTGCCGCTGGACCCGGACCGGGTCATCATCAACCAGCTCAATGAAGCCACCCTGCAGGCCAACTACTACCGCTTCAACCTGCGCACCGGGCAGACCGAACTGCTGTTCAAGGGCAGCTCGCGCACGACCCCGGGCCTGTTCCACCCACGCACCGGCGAGGTGGTGACCCAGACGCAGATCGAATCCAGCGGGGCCGAGGATTTCGAACAGCGTGTGCTGATCAAGAACAGCGCCGGCCAGTTCGAGGTGCATGCGCCGCTGACCACCAAGCTGAGCGAACGCTTCACGGTGGACGTGGTCGGCATCGACGATGACAGCGGCAAGCTGTACGTGCTGACCGACCAGTTCTCCGATCTGGTACAGGCGCGACTGTATGACCCGGTCAAGAAGGAATTCGACAAGGAGCCTCTGGCGGCCCACCCGACCTTCTCCATCAGCTCGCTGATCCTGGGCACACGCAAGAGCAACTTCAACCAGGTGCTCGGCTTCTACATCGATGGACCGCAGCGCCAGGCGATCTATGTCGACCCGCAGATGAAAGGCCTGCAGGAGGGCCTGCAGAAAGCCTATCCGGGCCTGACCGTCTACATCACCGGCTACAACGACGATCTCTCGCGCGTACTGTTCACTACGGAAAGCAACCGCAACCCGAAGAGCTACTACATCCTGGCCGACCGTAAGGACGTGGTGCCGCTGGGCAGCGAACGTCCCTGGGTGGACAGCAAGCAGATCGGCGAACAGCGCTGGGTGACCTACACCGCCCGTGATGGCCAGCAGATCCCGGCGATCCTCGACCTGCCGGCAGGCTGGAAGCAGGGCGACGGCCCACTGCCGACCCTGGTGCATCCGCATGGCGGACCGTGGGCGCGTGACTACACGGGCTGGGACGTGTCCGGCTGGGTGCCCTTCTTCACCTCGCGCGGCTATGCCGTGCTGCGCCCCCAGTACCGTGGCAGCTCCGGCCTGGGCCGCAAGCTGTGGCTGGCCGGCGATGGTCAGTGGGGCCAGAAGATGCAGGATGACAAGGACGACGGTGCCGCCTGGCTGGTGTCGCAGGGCATCGCGGCGAAGGATCGCATCGCGATCTTCGGCTACTCCTATGGCGGCTTCGCGGCAGCAGCGGCCACCGTACGCAGCCCATCGCCGTACCAGTGCGCCATTGCTGGTGCACCCGTCACCGACCTGGGCCGGCTGGGCACGTCCTGGAGCCAGAACCGCCTTCAACGCATCCTGCAGGGCCGCACCGTCAAGGGCATGGACCCGATGCAGAACACCGCCAAGGCCACCATTCCGCTGCTGACCTTCGTCGGCGACCGCGACGTACGCACGCCGGCGTTCCATGCCCGCAACTTCTATTCCGCCGTGCAGGGCAAGGTTCCGGCCCGGTTCGAGCTGATTCCCGACATGCCGCACAGCATGCCGTGGTACCCGCGCCACTTCCAGACGACCCTCACCCTGATGGCCGACTACCTGGCCAAGGACTGCGGGCCGGGCGGCCTGTAACCCCAGCAGAGGGGCCGATCAACAACCCCGCCGGCTTAACCGGCGGGGTTTTTTAATGCCCGAATTCCTGAATTTCCCCTTAGCAACAATAAGTTACGCAAAGAGTCCATTCATGTTGCATTTACTTTACGCCACACATACACTCCATTAACCGAAGCATAACAAACGGGGATCCCAAGAAATGCGCAACGCCAACCGCCACATCAAGCCAAGCCGCGTCCCGCTGACTCTCGCAGTACTGGCCTGCCTGCAGGTCGCACCGGCACTGGCCCAGGAGACCACCCAGCAGGAAGCAAAGGCGTCAAGCGCTTCCACCTCCAACCAGCGTGCGACCGACCTTGACAAGATCACCGTCACCGGCTCGCTGATCCGCCGCGCGGACTACGAGACCACCTCGCCGGTGTTCACCATCAACGCCGAGACCAACGCCAAGCAGGGTCAGGTCAACGTCGCCGAGTTCCTGCAGAAGTCGGCCATTGGTTCGGCTGAAACGCAGATCACCCACCAGTTCGGCGGCTTCGTCGTCGACGGCGGCACCGGCGTGCAGACCGTGTCGCTGCGCGGCCTGGGCGCCAACCGCACCCTGGTGCTGCTGGATGGGCAGCGTCCGGGCCCGGCCGGTACCCGCGGCGCCGTCGGCGCCTTCGACCTGAACGTCATTCCCACCGCCATCCTGCAGCGCGCCGAGATCGTGAAGGACGGTTCGTCCTCCATCTACGGCTCCGATGCGGTGGCCGGCGTGGTCAACCTGATCACCAAGAAGAACATCGAGCGTCCGGAGCTGACCGTCACCGGCCGCGTGCCGACCGAGGGCGGTGGCGAGGTATTTGCTGCATCTCTGGCCAACGGCTGGAACTTCGACAACGGCAGCATCGTGGCCGCCGCCGAGTGGTATCGCCACAATGCGCTGACCCGCAATGACCGCGACTACCTGAACTGCAGCAACGACCTCATCAAGGATGCCGACGGCAACCGCATCGACCGCCAGGATCGTTCGATCACTGCCGGCACCGATCTGGCGAACTGCAACAACCTGCTGCACAACGTCGTCGACGTCGGTGCCGTCCGTTATGTTCCTTCGCCGGAAGGCAATACCATCGGCCCACTGCCCGGCTATCGGCCGCGTACCACCCGCACCTATGCCGGCGGCCGCGATGCGATCTACGATGAACCGCTGAACTTCGCGCGCTTCGGCGAAGAGCAGATCATCAACCAGCAGGAACGCAAGAGCGTTTACGTTGCCACTGACTTCGCGTTCGACTCGATCAACTGGAAGACCCAGTTCCTGTTCAATCGTCGTGAAACCGAGACGTTCCGCTGGCGTCAGTTCTTCCCGCGCATCCAGGCACCGGCAGGTTCCGGCTTCACCGGCGTCATCCGCCCGATCATGCCGTTCAAGTCACAGCAGGACGTGACCGTTGACTACTTCTACGGCGCCACCAAGCTGGACGGCCTGTTCAAGGGCACCGACACCTGGGCGTGGGAAGTCAATGCGAACTTCAGCCACTCCAAGGGCAAGTACGGCAACCTGGGCATCCAGGCCTCCAAGACCGGCGACGTTGACTACACCGACGACGCGCCGACGCTGAACTACCTCGACCCGGGCTACCTGAGCGGCGCGAAGGTCGACGAACTGACCAACCTCCTCGGCGTGTGGGACTGGGGCAAGACCATCTACAAGCAGGCCACGATCAATGCGATCGTCAGCGGCGATCTGTTCGAGCTGCCGGCCGGTGCCGTCGGCGTGGCCGCTGGCCTGGAATACCGCTACTACTCGATCAACGATCAGCCGGGTGAATTGTCTAAGGCACAGGACCTGTGGGGTTCAAGCTCGGCAAACGTCACCAAGGGCGATGACCGCGTGAAGGAAGCGTTCGTCGAGTTCGACGTGCCGCTGCTGAAGGGCCTGCCGGCGATCGAATCGCTCAGCCTGAATGCTTCGGGCCGTGCGTTCCAGTATGACTCGGTGGATGGCACCGACGAGGTCTGGAAGGTGGGTCTGAACTGGCAGGTCATCCCGTCGCTGCGCCTGCGCGGTTCGATCGGCACCTCCTACCGCGCTCCGGGCCTGTACGAGCTGTACCTGGGCAACCAGACCGGCTTCCTCGGCCAGACCGGCATCGACCCATGCATCCGCTGGGGTGAAAGCTCCAACACCAACTACCAGACCAACTGCGCCGCCGCTGGCATTCCGGCCGACTACGCCGGCAACGGCAGCAGCGCTACCGTCTACTCTGGTGGCGGCGCTGGCCAGCTGATTCCGGAAACCTCGCGTGCCAAGACCGCCGGTATCGTGTTCACCCCGACCTTCGCCAACCTGAGCGTGGCAATCGATTACTTCGATTACCAGGTGAAGAACGAAATCGGCCAGATCACCACCGCCGACATCGTCAAGGGCTGCTACGGCGCTGCCGTGTTCCCGAACGCATTCTGCGGCCTGCTGGTGCGCAACCCGGGTACCGGTGACGAGGCATGGAACATCACCGACGTCTTCAACCAGTACGTCAACATCAACAAGCAGCGTACACGTGGCTACGATCTGACCGCCAACTTCGACCATGACTTCTCGTTCGGCAAGTTCTCGGCCGAAACGCAGGTCACCTACACCATCGAAGATACGCAGCAGGTCTTCTCCAGCGCAGAGGAAAGCGGCCTGTCCTCGAACGAACTGCTGGGTGACATCGGCCGTCCGAAGGTCGTGGGTAACCTGGCACTGAGCCTGACCCGTGGTGATTGGACCTTCAACTGGCTGACCACCTACATCCACAAGACCAAGGACATCGATCTGGATCCGGTGTTCATCTACCAGGGCCGTCCGAACTCCTACCGTGACATCACGGTTGATTCGCGGACCTACCACACCGCTTCGGTCAGCTACTCGCAGGCTGATTGGGAAATCCTGGTGGGCGTCAGCAACATCTTCGACAAGACCCCGCCGCTGATCTCCACCGGTGTGAGCGATGCGCGCTACGGCAACATCGCAGCTTTTGCCACCCAGTACGATCTGTACGGCCGCACCCCGTTCGTGCGTCTGAAGTACAAGTTCTGATCCAGCAAAACAGGCAGTACCCCGACAGACCCGGCTTTTGCCGGGTCTGTCTTTTCCGGTGCCGGCAAGGCCCCCTTGCGCCTGGCCATGACCTTCGACACCCTTGCAGTGTGGGCCGGCGGCGTATCGTTCGGCCCACGGCCGTTCCCCCGGCCCTTCCCTGACTCACTCGGCCTGGAGGCCATTCAAGTGACCCGTACTCCCAAGATCGTGCTGCTGACCCTGGCCGTTTCGGCCGCGCTGGTCGGCTGCGGCAAGAACGAAACCCCGGCAAAGGATGCCACCGCCTCCACGCCGGCCGCGGCCGACGCCGCCACCACCTACAAGCTCGACGAGAGCAAGCTGCCGGCCTACAACGCCTTCCAGGCCAGCGATCTGGACAGCAACCTTGACGCCTGCACCGCCTTCGGCGACTACGTCAACGGCAAGTGGCTGGCCGCCAACGAGATTCCGGGCGACCGCACCAGCTGGGGCGCCTTCACCATCCTCGACGAGCGTTCGGTGGCCGTGCAGCACCAGTTGGCCGAGCAGGTCGCGCAGGTCAAGAACCCGGCCGGCATCGAGAAGATCGTCGGCGACCTGTGGGCCACCGGCATGGACGAAGCCAAGGTCAACGCCCAGGGCATCGAGCCGCTGAAGGCCGACCTGGCCGCGATCGACGGCCTGCAGGACAAGGCCGCCATCGCCAACTACCTGCGCACCAGCGCTGCCAAGGGCGAGAACGTGCTGTTCGGCTTCGGCGCCGAAGCCGACTTCAAGAACTCGGCCGTGAACATGGCCTACGCCAGCCAGGGCGGCCTGGGCCTGCCGGACAAGACCTTCTATACCGATGCGTCCAAGGCCGACAAACTGAAGGCTTACCAGGCCCACGTGGCCAAGGTGCTGGAGCTGTCCGGCGTGGCCGCTGCCGATGCCGCAAAGCAGGCTGAAGAAGTCGTCAAGTTCGAGACCCGCCTGGCCAAGGCGTCCAAGTCCAGCGTCGAGCTGTCGCGCGATGTCTCGCTGTACTACCACCCGGTCAGCCTGGCCGAGGCCGATGCGCTGACCCCGAACTTCAGCTGGACCGAGTTCTTCAAGTCGCAGAACGTGGCCGCGCCGGAGAAGTTCTCGCTGGCCATCCCGGCCTTCCACCAGGAAGTGAGCAAGGCGCTGGGCGATACCGATCCGTCGGTGTGGCGTGCCTACCTGCGCTTCCACACCGTGGACGGCGCCTCGCCGTACCTGGCCGATGCGTTCGTGCAGGAAAACTACGAGTTCTACGGCAAGACCCTCAATGGCCAGAAGGAACAGAAGCCGCGCTGGAAGCGTGTGCTGGGCACCATCGAGAGCGATGCCGGCGAAGCCTTCGGCCAGCTGTACGTGAAGGTCGCCTTCTCGCCGGAAGCCAAGGCGAAGATGGAAGAGCTGGTGAAGAACCTGGCCGCTTCGCTGAAGGAACGCATCCAGGGCCTGTCCTGGATGAGCGAAGAGACCAAGGCCAAGGCCATCGCCAAGTGGGAAACCTTCACTCCGAAGATCGGTTACCCGGACAAGTGGCGTGACTGGTCGGGCCTGCAGACCAACCGTGACAGCTACCTGGGCAACGTGCGCGCGGCCACCGCGTTCAACTACCAGTACAACCTGGCCAAGATCGGCAAGCCGGTGGACAAGACCGAGTGGGGCATGACCCCGCAGACGGTCAACGCCTACTACAACCCGCTGCAGAACGAGATCGTGTTCCCGGCCGCCATCCTGCAGCCGCCGTTCTTCGATGCCAAGGCGGACGACGCGCTGAACTACGGCGGTATCGGTGCGGTCATCGGCCACGAAATGACCCACGGTTACGACGACCAGGGCAGCCGCTTCGGGCCGACCGGCAACTTCGAGAACTGGTGGACCGAAGCCGACTCGAAGAATTTCGCTGGCCTGACCGGCAAGCTGGTCAAGCAGTTCGACCAGTACAAGGTCGACGGCCAGGCCGTGAACGGCCATCTGACCCTGGGCGAAAACATCGCCGACCTGGGTGGCCTGGCCACCGCCTACGACGCATTGCAGAAGGCATCGGCCGGCAAGGAAGACGCGAAGATCGATGGCTTCACCCGCGATCAGCGCTTCTTCTTCAACTGGGCCACCGTGTGGCGCACCAAGTACACCCCGGAGAACGCCAAGGTCCGCCTGGCAACCGACCCGCACGCGCCGGCGCAGTTCCGCGCCGTCGGTGCGCCGTCGAACCTGCCGACCTTCACCGCGGCCTTCCAGTGCAAGCCGGGCACGCCGATGTCGCGCACCGGCGACTCGCAGGTGGTGATCTGGTAAGCCACGGCTGAGGCCACGGCTTGCCTGCAGAGGCCCGGGATTTCCCGGGCCTTTGTTTTTCCGCGCGGTGGCCGCAGCCACGCATGGCGTGGCTCTACTGGCGCCGGCGCTTGCCCAAGCCGCTGGTAGAGGCCGACCTTGCTCGGCGCATGGCACAAAGGAGCCACCATGAGGTGTGCATCCCCTGCCCATGCCACCCCCCCGGTAGCGCCGGGCCATGCCCGGCGGAACCACCGTGATGCGTGCATCCCGTGCCCATGCGCAGCTTGCTATAGTTCGCCCGCCCTCAATCCATCACGGATTCGTTCTACATGCCCAACTTCCGTCCGCTTGCCATCGCCCTGGGCATCAGCCTGGCGACCCTGGTTCCGACCCACGATGCGTTCGCCGCCAAGAAGAAGGCCGCACGCGCCCCGGCCGTCAGTGCGCAGTGCAGCGATTTCTACGACGCCACCAACGCAGGCTGGCTGAAGGCCAACCCGGTGCCGCAGACCGGCGCCGCCACCGCACTGGGCCAGCTGGTCGACCGCAGCCGGCAGCAACAGCGTGAACTGCTGGACGCCTCGATGAAGGCGCCGCAGGGCAACGTGCAGAAGCTGCTGGGCGACTTCTGGGCCAGCGGCCTGGACGAAGCGGCCGTGGAAGCCGACGGCTCCAACCCGATCGCACCGCTGCTGACCCGCATCAACGCGATCAAGAAGGCCAAGGATGTCCCGGCCTCGATCGCCGCGCTGCACCAGGTCGGCATCCCGGTGGCCTTCAACTTCGGTCCGGACGTGGACCTGAAGGCGCTGGACCGCCACATCGGTTACTTCATGCAGGGCGGCATGGGCCTGCCTGATCCGGCCTTCTATACCCGCACCGACGCCGACACCGTCGCGTTGATGGGCCGCTATCGCAACTACGTCAAGCAGATCCTCGCACTGACCGGCACCCCGGCCGCCAAGCTGGACGCCGAGTCGCAGGCGGTGATCGCGCTGGAAACCGAACTGGCCCGCAATGCGCAGTCGCTGGCGGGCATCAACAACCCGTTCAACAACTACGCGCCGATCTCCACCAAGGACCTCAACAGCCGCTACCGCAACCTGCAGCTGGATGCGTTCCTGAAGGCGCAGGGCGTCAACGATGACCTGGTGTCGCTGGCCGATCCGGCGCTGTTCAAGCAGCTCGACGGCATGGTCACCAAGCTCAAGCCGGACCAGTGGAAGGCCTACCTGCGCTGGCGCGTGGGCGACTCGATGGCGCCGTACCTGTCCAAGGCCTACCGCGATGCGGAGTTCGAATTCCGTGGCCGCGTGCTGCGTGGTGAAACCCTGCCGCCGCAGCGCTGGGAAAGCGTGCTGGACGCGATCAACGTGGCCGCTGGCCCGATGGTCGGCCGCGAATACGCAGCCCGTTACCTGTCCGCCGAAGACCGCCGCCAGGCGGCCTGGATCGTCGACAAGGTACGTGAAGTGCAGATCGAAGCGGTCAAGAACAACAGCTGGATGAGCGCCGAGGCCAAGACCGAAGCACAGGCCAAGCTGGCCGCGCTGAAGATCGAGATCGGCACCCCGCTGCGTGACCTGGACTACAGCGTGCAGCCGATGGGCCGTGGTTCGTTCGGCGGCAACATGCTGATCGCGTCCACCTGGCGCCACCGCGAGGAAATGAAGCGCATCGGCAAGGGCAACGCCGACCGCCGCTGGGACGTGCTGCCGCAGCAGCCGTCGCTGGCCTATGACCTGGCGCAGAACCGGCTGATCGTCACTGCGGCGATCCTGCAGGGCCCGGTGTTCAACGCCAAGGCCGATGCCGCCGACAAGTTCGGCAGCTTCGGCGGCCTGGTCGGCCACGAGCTGACCCGTGCGATCGATGCCAAGGGTGCGCTGGTCGATGCCAAGGGCGAACTGCGCAGCTGGTGGACCCCGGCCGACAAGACCGCCTGGACCCTGCTCGGCACCCGTGTCGCCAGCCAGTACGGCGCCTACGAGTTCCCCGGCGTGAAGGGGGCCAAGGTCAACGGCACGCTGACCCAGGAAGAGAACCTGGCCGACATCGCCGGTCTGGAGCTGGCCTGGGCCGCGTACACCGCGCAGGAGCCGAAGGCCAAGCCGGCACAGCAGCAGGGCTTCTTCCGCGCCTGGGCTGCGCTGTGGCCGCAGCAGCTGTCGCCGAACGAGGCCGCACGCCGCCTGACCGCCGACATCCGTGCACCGGGCCGCTGGCGCACCAACGGCCCGCTGTCGAACCTGCCGGCGTTCGGCGCCAGCTTCAGCTGCAAGCCGGGCCAGCCGATGCAGCGCACCGACGGCGAGCAGATCAAGGTCTGGCGCTGAGGTTCATGCAACAGCAATAACGGAAAGGGCGCCTTCATGGCGCCCTTTTTCGTCGGTGGACATCACGCGGGCTTCAACGTTCCCCGGTAATGCACGATCCGCCCCACCACCGGCGCGCCGATCTCCACGTCGAAGACGAAGCGCCCATCCTCATCACCCTCGAAACTGTTCTCCCCGGGCAACAGCCACTGCGGCAACGGCAGGCCCAGGATCGACCAGCGTCGCGGCACCAGTTGCAGCCGCCCGTTGTCGACCAGAAGTGCCAACGCTACCGATACCGCACCGAAGCGTTCGACCAGCAGCGCTTCGTTGCGCCCCTGCCCCTGCGTCTGCAACGAAGAGAAACGACGGCCGGCAAAGGTCCGCGTCCAGCGCTCACCACCCGCCTCTGCGGTGAACTCCACGCTGACCGGCACTGCCTCGCCCGCTGCCGGAAAACCGAACACTTTCCCCAGCAACCGCGACAACAACCCACCACCGCGTTCGACCGATGCCGTCCCGCTCCAGCGCTTGGCGGCAGACGGTGCATGCAACGCCTGCACGCTGGCCGGCAGCTGCGCGTACGCGCTGCCCAGCAGGCGCTGGTACAGGCTGGCACCGGGCATGTCGCGGCGGAAACCGGTATGGATCGTGCGTCCGTCGAACAGCCGGTCGTAGTCGGACAGTTCCAGCGCATGCGTGGCCGGGCGTGCACCCGGTGACGGCCGATCACCGGCCAGCTGCTTGCGGATCACCGCTTCGATCGCCATCGACGGAATGTACGGGCCGTCATCGGCCTCGGCCAGCAGGTGCCAGCTCTGTTCCACACGCGCACCATCGCGGGTGCCCACGGCGCGCACGATCATGCCGCCGCGATGCTCGCCGAACTTCATCAGGTTCAACACGGTATAGAACAACCGCGAGCATGGCTCCAGCGATGGCAGTTTCAGGCGCAGGCGCGCCTTGGCCAGCAGATTGAGCACGCGATGCAGGATCTCCGGCACCGGGCCAGCCCCCATCCAGATGTCGGTCATCGTCGGATGTTCGGGTGGCAACACCTGCAGATCCGGCACATCCACCAGCGAGAAATGCAGGTTGCGCAGCGGCAGCCGCCCCGGCACCGCGACGGTGAAGCGGCGACTCTCGGCCAGGCCGATGCCGTGCCCATCGCGACCGTTGCGGCGCAGCTTCACCGGCGCACCGGCATAGCCGACCACCGCACGCATCACGTTCAGGCCGATGCCGGCATAGGGCGATGGCGCGATGCCGCCTTCCACGCTGACGATGTCCATGTGCGTGGCCATCTCGCGCAGCACTGCCGCGGTCAATACCGGGAAACTGCTGACGCCTGACAGTGCGTAGATGCCAGCCGCCCTGGCCTGCGCGTCGTACTGCGAAACCCCGAATACGAAGTCTGCCGCGTCGGCGAAGTCCAGATAATCAATGCCGGCGGCGATGCAGGCTTCGATCGCGCCATAGCGGTGTTCGCCATAGTCCTGGAAAGGACCGGAGGCATCCACCACCAGGTCCGGTCGCTCGGCCTGCAGGGCCGTGGCCAGCCGTTGCCGGTCGACCTGCAGTGGACGCAGCGTCGATTGCCCCACATAGCTTGCGCAGAAGGCCTGTGCCGCCGCCAGGTTGCGGCCACCAATCAGCAGTTCCAGCATCGGCAGGTCGGCCAGCAAGCGGACCAGACGCCCCCCGAACACCCCATATCCACCCAGAATCAGGATCTTCACGCATCATCCCTGTCGTGTCGTCCGGCCATGGTAGCGCGGCGCCGACAGCTCCCGCAGTGCAGCACGATCCGGCATTAACACCGCCCATGCTATCGCTGCGCCTTCGTCCACTGCGGAGCCCCGCCATGGCTCACAAGAACACGATCTGCGTCTGGTATGACAACGGCGCGCTCGAGGCCGCCACGTTCTATGCGAAGACCTTTCCCGACAGCGAAGTAACCGCTGTGCATCACGCGCCCGGCGACTTCCCCGACGGCAAGCAGGGGGACGTGCTCACCGTCGAATTCACGGTCTGCGGCATTCCCTGCGTCGGCCTCAATGGTGGCCCGACCTTCAAGCACAGCGAAGCGTTCTCGTTCCAGATTTCCACCGAGGACCAGGCCGAGACCGATCGCCTGTGGAATGCCATCGTCGGCAACGGTGGCCAGGAAAGCCAATGCGGCTGGTGCAAGGACCGATGGGGCGTGTCCTGGCAGATCAGCCCGCGCATGCTGATCGACGCGGTGACCAGCAAGGACAAGGCCCTGGCCAAGCGCGCCTTCAACGCGATGATGCCGATGAAGAAGATCGACATCGCCACCATCGAAGCGGCGATCCGCAACGCATGACGACGTTGGACACGATCATCGTTGGTGGCGGCCACAACGGGCTGGTGTGTGCGGCGTATCTGGCGCGCGCGGGGCAACGGGTGCTGGTGCTGGAGCGTCGCGGCATCCTTGGCGGTGCGGCTGTCACCGAGGAGTTCCACCCGGGCTTCCGCAACTCGGTGGCCTCGTACACGGTGTCGCTGCTGCAGCCGAAGGTGATCGAGGAGCTGCAGCTGCATGCGCACGGGCTGCGCATCGTCGCGCGGCCGGCCAACAACTTCCTGCCATTGCCTGATGGCCGCTACCTGCTGTCCGCACCTGGCCGCACCCAGGCCGAGGTGGCGAAGTTCTCCGAACGCGATGCGCAGGCGCTGCCCGCCTATGAAGCGCGCCTGGAGGTATTTGCCGATGTGCTGCGCGACTGGGCGCTGCGTCCGCCGCCCGACCTCGGGGTGATGGCTGGCTGGCGTGCGTTGCCGGCGTTGTGGCAGATGGGCCGGTTGGGACGGGAGCTGGCCGCACTCGACCCTGCACTGCGCCAGGAACTGCTGGATCTGTTCACGCTGTCGGCCGCCGAGTACCTGGATCGCTGGTTCGAAAGCGAGCCGATCAAAGCCCTGTTTGGTTTCGATGGCATTGTTGGCAACTACGCCAGCCCGTACACGCCAGGCAGCGCCTACGTACTGCTGCATCACGTGTTCGGCCAGTGCAACGGGGTAAAGGGCGCGTGGGGCCACGCCATCGGTGGCATGGGCGCGATCAGCCAGGCCATCGCCGCGTCCGCGCGTGCGGCCGGCGCCGAGCTGCGCGTCGATGCCGGCGTGCAGCGCCTGCTGGTTGAGGACGGGCGCGTGGTTGGCGTCGCGCTGTCCGGCGGCGAGAGCCTGCGCGCACGTGCCGTGGTGGCCAACGTCAACCCGAAGCTGCTGTACGAACAACTGCTGCAGCCCGCCCAGGTTCCCGCCACCACCCGTGAACGCATGGCGAACTGGCGCTGCGGCTCGGGCACGTTCCGGATGAACGTGGCGCTGTCGCGGCTGCCGGATTTCCGTGCCCTGCCCGGCCCCGGTGATCACCTCAGTGCCGGCATCATCATGGCGCCCAGCCTGGATTACATGGACCGTGCCTGGCTGGATGCACGTCGCGAGGGCTGGTCGCGCGAGCCGATCGTGGAGATGCTGATTCCGAGCACGCTGGATGATTCGCTGGCGCCACCCGGGCAGCATGTGGCCAGCCTGTTCTGCCAGCACGTGGCGCCGGAATTGCCCGATGGCCGACACTGGGATGATCACCGCGACACCGTCGCCGACCTGATGATCGCCACCGTCGATCACTACGCCCCCGGCTTCGCCGACAGCGTGCTTGGTCGACAGGCACTGTCACCCTTGGATCTGGAACGGACATTCGGGCTGATCGGTGGCGACATCTTCCACGGTGCGCTCAGCGCCAACCAGCTGTTCTCGGCGCGGCCGATGGTCGGCCAGGCCGGCTATCGCGGCGCCCTGCCCGGCCTGTACCTGTGCGGTGCGGGTACGCATCCGGGCGGCGGGGTCACCGGCGCGCCCGGGCACAACGCGGCGCAGGTCGTGCTGGCCGATGCATGAAATGCGTGCCAACCAAGGTTGGCATCTACCGGCGTCAAAGCGTGCCAACCAAGGTTGGCACCTACCGGCGTCAAGGCGTGTCAACCAAGGTTGGCACCCACCTGTGCCTCACTTCACGCTGCGCAGGTGGTTCGGGCGCTTCGGCGGGCCCGGGGGACGACGCTTGTTGAACGGCGGTTGGCCACGCCAGTAGCGGATCAGCAGCCAGCCGAACAGCATGCCGCCCAGGTGCGCGAAATGGGCCACGCCCGGCTGCCAGCCGGTCATGCCCAGCACCAGCTCGCCCACGCCGAACAGGATCACGAACGTACGCGCCTTCATCGGAATCGGCGGGAACAGCAGCATCACCCGCTGGTTGGGGAACAGCATGCCGTAAGCCAGCAGCAGGCCGAACACACCACCGGACGCGCCCAGCACCGTGGCCGGATTGTCGAGCATCGTGCCGACCAGCAACTGGCACAGGCCGGCGCCGACCACGCACACCAGGTAGTAGGTCAGGAAGCGCTTCTCACCCCAGGTCTGTTCCAGCGGCGCGCCGAACATGAAGACGGCCAGCATGTTGAAGAACAGATGGAAGAAACTGCCATGCAGGAAGCCGTAGGTCAGCAGCTGCCAGGGCTGGAAATTGCCGCCCGGCGAGAACGCATCGAAGCCCTGCTGCAGCGGCTGCAGCATGAACGGCTCGAAGGTCTGCATGCCGAGCAGGAACGGCTGCTGCAGCAGGAACAGGATCGCGTTGGCGATCAACAGGGCCTTGGTGACGGTTGGCAGTCGCGGGAACATGGGGACACCGGCATGGAACGGCCTCCATCATAGCCGCAGCACCGGCCCTTTTTGACCAGCGCGGACGGCCGCCCGTTCAGTCGCAGGCAGCGATCAGCCCGGCCCCCATACGGCCGCATCCAGCGCCGCCGCCGGGTCGGTCGCGGGCATCCGCACCCGGCCGTTTTCGACGATGACACCCTCGGCGCGCAGCCGCTGCGATTGTTCGCGCCAGCCGGCCGAACCTTCAGCCATGGCGATGCGCCCATCCGAGCGCAGCACCCGGTGCCAGGGCAGCGAGGGATCGTCATTCTGGCCGAGGATGCGTGCAGTCAGCCGGGCGCGTCCGGGCAGGCCGGCGCGCATCGCGACCTGCCCGTAGCCCATCACCTGCCCTGGCGGGATCGCATGGATCACCGCCAGGATGCGGGCACGCGCCTGCTCCGGCGTCAGCGGCGCAGCCGCGTCACCAGCAGCACGCCGATCAGGACCAGCACGGTGCCGGCGATCTGCGCCGGCCCCATCGGTTCGTCGAGCAGCCATAGGCTCATCACGATGGTGGAAACCGGGCCCAGCATACCCACCTGCGCAGCCAGCGACGAGCCGACGCGCTGCACCGCCAGCATGATCGCCAGCACCGGCAGCACGGTGCAGACCGTCGCGTTGATCAGCGACAGCCACTGCACGGCAGCGGGGGCCTGCCACAGCAACGGCAGCGGATGGGTAATGGTGAAATGCAGCAGCACCAGTACGCTGGCCACGCAGCTGGCGTAGGCGGTCAGACGCACCGCGCCGATACGGGCGACCACCTGGCCGCTGCCGAACAGATACAGCGCATAGCTGAGCGCACTGCCCAGCACCAGCAGGCTGCCGAGGATGATCTGCCCACCCTCCCGCTGCAGGTCATGGCCGAACGCGATCAGCACGCCGAGATAGCTGAGCACCAGCGCGCCGACCTGCCACCGACCCGGCTGCTGCCGCGCCAGCAGCACGTTGATCAGCAGCACCAGGGTCGGGTTCAAGTACAGGATCAACCGTTCCAGGGTCACGCTGATGTACTGCAGGCCCTGGAAATCCAGCAGGCTGGACAGGTAGTAACCGGTGAAGCCAAGCCACAGCACGCGCGCGCGGTCGGCCCAGGACAGTCGCTCGGCACGGCGCGAGGCCCACACCGCCATCAACGCGAACAGCGGCAGCGCCATCAGCATGCGCAGCGCCAGCAGCGTGGTCGCGTCCACGCCATGGCGCAGCCCCAGCTTGACGATGATCGCCTTGCCCGAGGCGGCAATGGCGCCGATCGCAGCCAGGCCGATGCCGCCCAGAGCGATGCGCGGGGACGTGGTGGCGATACGGGGGGAAGAAGTGGACATCAGGAAGAAAACGGGCCGCATGGGGCGGCTGGAAGCAGCTGGATTGCTTCCAATTGTCTCATGGCAGTTCCGGGCGAACGATCCGATGTCCGTTCATGCTCACTGCAACTCCTGATCCACGCATGGCGTGGATCTACATGTCGACCAAGGTCGACACCCACCCCGCCATCCCACAAGAACCCAGCTTTTTGCTGTTGCCGTTGCCGTTGCTGTCGAGGTTGCCGGCCAGCGGCCGGCACTACCGTGAGTGTCGGCTCAGCGCATCAACACCACTTCTTCAGCAGACGTCGGGTGAATCGCCACCGTGTCGTCGAACTGGGCCTTGGTCGCCCCCATCTTCACCGCCACCGCGAAACCCTGCAGGATCTCGTCGGCCGCTTCACCGAGCAGATGCACACCCACCACGCGCTCCTCTGGGCCGGCGCAGACCATCTTGAACAGGCTGCGCTGGGTGCCGTTGGCCAGCGCCTGCAGCATCGGCCGGAACCGGCTGTGGTACACGGTCACCTGCTCGAAGCGCGCACGTGCATCTTCCTCGCTCATGCCTACCGCGCCCAGCGGCGGGTGCGAGAACACCACGCTGGCCACGTTGTCGTAATCCATCTTCGCATCCGGGCGACCACCAAACAGACGATCCATCAGGCGTCGCGCTGCAGCCACGGCGACCGGCGTCAGGCCGACCTTGCCTGCGATGTCACCGACCGCATGCACGCTTGGCACCGCCGTGGTCTGCCACTCGTCCACCTCCACCTGCTGGTGTTCGCCGATGCCGATGCCCAGTGCTTCCAGGCCGAGATCCTTGCTGTTGCCGCGCCGGCCGGTAGCGAAGAACACGGCGTCGAACACGCTGTCGATCGGGCCGTCATGGCCGAACGCGCGCACGCGTTCGCCGTCGCGCTTCAACTCACGCAGACGGTAATCGAAGTGGATGCGCACGCCCTGCTGGCGCAGGTTCTCGGCCAGCTGCGCGGTCAGCTCGTAGTCGAAGCGCTCCAGCAAGCGGCTGCCACGTACCAGCAGGCTCACCTTGCTGCCCAGCGCCTGCAACAGCCCGGCAAGTTCCACCGCGATGTAGCCGCCGCCGATGATGGCGACCTCGGCCGGTGCCGCACGCAGGTCGAAGAAATCGTCGGATACCAGGCCCAGTTCGGCGCCGGGAATGTCCGGCCGCTGCGGATGGGCGCCGGTGGCGATGAGGATCTGCGCAGCGCTGTAACGCACGCCATCACTGCACGCCACCGTGTGCGCGTCCAGCAGATGGCCGCGGGCAGGGATGCGCACCACGCCGGTTTCATCCAGGCGCTTGTGATAGCTGGTGTGGATGTTGCTGATGTAGGCCTGACGATGGATCACCAGTTCCTTCCACGACAGCGCCGGACGCGGCGCCACGTCGAAGCCCATCGCGCTGGCGAGGCCGATGCGCTCGGCCAGATCGGCGGCCAGCCACATCGCCTTCTTCGGCACGCACCCGACATTCACGCAGGTGCCCCCCAGTTCACCCGGCTCCAGCAGGGCAACCCGCTTGCCATGCTGCGCAGCGCGGATGGCACCGGCTAGGCCAGCGGAACCGCCGCCAAGGACGATCAGATCGTAATCATAAGAGGGAGTATTCATCGCAATCGCTCGAGTCGACAGGGAAGATGGCGGGCGAGCGCCCGCAACGAAGATCGGCAGGCAGCGGGTTGGCGCCGTCACCCATGCTGCTGCGAGCATGCCATGGCCCGCTGCAGGCCAGACGTGAGGGCATGCAGCCACGCAGTTCGAAACGCGCGCGGCCGGCATCGATCACGCCTGCCCGGCCCCACGGCGCAGTGCTGGCCACTGCCGGTACGTCATCGCACGCCACAGCCATTCCATCGGACCAAAGCGGAAACGGCGCAGCCACAGGTGGCTGAAGATCACCTGCGCTGCAAACAGCAGCAGTRCCAACAGCAGCTGCCAGGCACGCGGCAGCACGTCGAACCATCCCAGCCCGTAGTGATAGAACAGCAGCGTGCAGACCACCGATTGGACAAGGTAGTGGGTCAACGCCATCCGACCGACCGGCGCCAGCCAGCCCATGCGCGCGCGCCAGTGCACGATCCAGGCCAGGTAGCCCAGGCACATCGGCACACCGCCCACGGCCACCAGTGCCATTGCCGCAGTGGTCGGCAGGTCATAGACACCCGGCGCCAGATACGGCTTCCACAACACACCTGCCAGGGTGGCCAGCAGGCCCAGCGGCAATGCGATCCAGCGCAGGCCGGCATACAACCGCGGGAAACGCTCCGGCGCGGTCAATGCGCCGCTGCCGGCGAACCAGGCACCCAGCAGGAACATGCCCAGCACTTCGGGCCCGGAAATGAACATGCCACCCAGCGACGCGCCGAACTCATGCAGGCGCTGCACGTTGGCCTGCATCCAGTCACCCTGGCCGTACACCAGGCGTTGCTGGTCGATGCCCTGCTGCGCGTCGACCAGCATCTTCTGCAGGTCCTGCGGGGTGGCCATCGACACCATCGCGCCGACCAGCAGCATCAGCGCAACACCCAGCGCATACACCAGCAACCCCATCCAGGGCAGCCAGCTGCGCGGTGCCTCACGGCAGGCCAGCAATGGCAGCGAGGCCAGCGCATACAGCACCAGGATGTCGCCCGACCAGACCAGCAGTGCATGGCACAGGCCGATCAGCAGCAGCCCGGCGCTGCGGCGCAGGTAGAACGGAGTGAACTGGCGACCCGCCGCCTCGGCGCGCTGGGCCATCACCGCAAAGCCCGCCCCGAACAGCAGCGAGAACAGGGTGAAGAATTTTCCCTGCACGAACACATAGACGAAGGCATCGGCCCAGTAGTCGATGCCCTGCCAATGCGCGTCGATGCCCGTAAAGGCCAGGTCCAGCGGCCCGCTGAGGGCCTCGATGTTCATCAGCAGGATGCCCAGCAGGGCGAAGCCACGCAGTATGTCCAGCACGGCGATGCGTTCGCCGGAAGCCACCGGTTGCAGGGAAGGGGAAGCGGTGTTCACGGGGCATCCGGCGTGCAGGTCCGTCATTATGCCGCCGGCCTGCGGGCCATGGATGGCCCCGCCCTGTTCCAGATACGCAACGGCCCGCCGAAGCGGGCCGTTGCTGCCATCACGATCGCGGTGCGATCAGTGCTGGTGACCACCGTCACCGTGGACGTGGCCGTGTTCGAGCTCTTCCTTGCCGGCTTCGCGCACGTCGACGATCTCGACGTCGAAATGCAGGTCCTTGCCGGCCATCGGATGGTTCAGGTCGACGTCGACCACGCTCATGCCGACCTTCTGCACGGTCACGGCACGCGGGCCGAAGTTGGTCTGCAGCACGACCTGCTGGCCCGGGACCAGCTTGGCGGTACCGAAGTGCTTCTTCGGCACGCGCTGGGACAGGCCATCACGGCGCTCGCCGTAGGCATCGGCCGCCTTGACGTCGACGTCGAAGGTCGCGCCGGCTTCCTTGTCCATCATGGCGTTTTCCAGGCCCGGGATGATGTTGCCGTGGCCGATCAGGATCGCCAGCGGCTCGCCGCRGTCCTTGGACGATTCGATCGGCTCCTGGCCGGCCTCGGAGACGGTGTAGTGGAAGCGGACAACGCGGTCTTTTTCGATCTTCATGCGCAACTCTGTCTGGATCTGCCGGAGGCAGGCGGGTTGGGGCGGGTTGTCGCCCGGCGGGGACGCCGCCATCATGACGGCCAATCCAAGGTCGCGCATTATCCGGAGAACATGCACATCACGCCAGTTTCGTCCGGCACGCGCCGGCTCCTCGCGCCCGCCCTGCTGCTGGCCCTGCCCCTGCTGCTGACCGCCTGCGGCGGCGGCAAGGCCGTCCGTTCCGCACCGCCGCCGCCTGCGGCCAGCTGGCCCAGCACCACGCCGGACAACCCCGAGGCCGCCAATTCAGTGCTGATGCGCGCCATCAGCCTGGTCGGCACGCCCTATCGCTACGGCGGCAACACGCCCGAATCCGGCTTCGACTGCAGCGGCCTGGTCGCTTACGTCTACCGTGAAATGCTGGACCTGAAGCTGCCGCGGACCTCACGCGACCTGGCGGCGGTACAGGGGCCGAAGATCGATCCGAAGCGCCTGGCAACCGGCGACCTGGTCTTTTTTGGCAGTCGCGGCAGTGTCAGCCACGTCGGCATCTACGTGGGCGAAGGTCGATTCGTGCACGCCCCGAGCACCGGCGGAACGGTCCGCCTGGATTCGCTCAGTGGCACCTATTGGAAGGACCACTACACAGGGGCGAAACGCGTCCTTCGCTAAAATGAACAGGCGATATGTTCAAAACTGTGACAAACATCACGGCGTGACTAACGATTTATTAACGGAATTTTTAACTTATTACTGCTTTTACAGGGCATGATGCCCCATCGTTTTTTTCCTTGTGACCGACGCGTGACGACAAACGACCCGACGTGCCAAGGCCAGACCGCCGCTTCTTCGCGTAGTGTCCGCCCGCTTCTGCTGGGCCTGGCATTGTGTCTGACCAGCCTTCCGGCCTGGTCGCAGTCCGCTCCCACCCGTACCGATGCGCCCCCGGCTGCCACCGCCGAGGCCGCCCCCCGCGCAGCCGCCAAGGCCGACGCCACCGCTCCGCAGCGCAGCCGCGCCGATGCCGCCGCCAGCGCCACCCTGGCCGCCCTGCTGCCGCACCTGGCCGCCAATGACACCATTCCCCTGATGGACCGCTCGGCCATGGTGGCCGGTGACCTCAGCCGCCTCCTCGCCAATTACGACACCAGCAGCGCCGCCAATGGCAGCGTCGTGGTCGGCAACGCTGCCGACAACGGCAAGGTACAGTCGTTGCTGCGCCGGGCCATGACCCTGCTCGGCACCCCGTACCGTTGGGGCGGCAGCAATCCGGACAGCGGCTTCGACTGCAGTGGCCTGGTCGGTTACGTGTTCCGCTCGGCCCTGGGCATCGAGCTGCCGCGCGTCTCGCGCGAAATGGCGCATGACGCCAATGCCGAACTGATCAACGACCGCGCCGCCCTGGCTGCAGGCGATCTGGTGTTCTTCGGCCGCAAGGGCCGGGTCGACCACGTCGGCATCTATGTGGGCGATGGCCGCTTCCTGCACGCTCCGAGCACCGGCAAGGACGTCCGCGTCGACACCCTGCTCACCGGCTACTGGGGCAACAAGTTCATGCAGGCCCGCCGGGTCGACCTCTGATCCGGGGTCATCTGCGCATTGCCTGAAAAGCCGCTGCCCTGCAGCGGCTTTTTCATTGGGCGGCTGGCCGTAACCGGGGCCGCTGGCCGCTGGCCGCCGCTTGCTGCGTTGGTCCTTGATGTCAAGGTTGCAGTGACCGCGACAGGCCGACCGTGTTCGGCCACAGCATCCCGGCGCGGGGCGGCGCGCCGGGTGCCCGGCTGGGCCGCCCGTGTTGCCTGGGGGAAAGGAATGGCGGCAAGCCTGGAGATTCCATCGCGTTGCGCAATCTGGTTCGGCCAACCGCAGGCAGCCGAGCGGGGTGCGCTGGCGGCGGCCGGTTGGCAACTGCGCTGCATCAGCCCTGCCCCTGCCATGGCCATCGGCCTGCGCAGCCGCGACCACCTGGTGGCCATCGTCGATCTGCGTCACCTTGATGCCGACGCCGTGCAGCTGCTGCTGCCGTGGATCGAGCGGCATCACCACCTGCCCTGGCTCGCCGTGCTGCCCCCTGGACTGGGCAGCGCTCCGCCCGCGTGGGGGCCGCTGCTGCGCGCGTGCCGCGACCAGTTCGCGCTGCCACTGGAACTGCACGATCTGCTGTCGGCAATGCAGCGGCAATCCGAGGGCGACGACGCGTTGCCGCACATGGTCCGCGAGTCCGGCAACCTGCCGGCGCTGATCGGCGACAGCACCGCCCTGCTGTCGGTGCGCGCCTCCCTGCATAAATTCGCTCCGGTCGACCTGCCGGTGCTGGTCACCGGCGAGACCGGCACCGGCAAGGAACTTGCCGCGCAAGCGCTGCATGCCTTGTCCGGCCGTGCCGGCAAACCGTTCCTGGCGATCAACTGCGGCGCGATCCCTGCCAATCTGGTGCAGTCCGAACTGTTCGGCCACGAGCGTGGGGCCTTCACCGGTGCCGCCCAACGCCGCATCGGTCTGTTTGAAAGTGCCCACGGCGGCACCGTGTTCCTCGATGAAGTCGGCGACCTGCCCGCCGACGCACAGACCAGCCTGCTGCGGGTGCTGCAGGAGGGGACGCTGGAACGGGTCGGCAGCAACCAGCCGCTGCGTGTGGACGTGCGCGTACTGGCAGCCACCCACGTCGAACTGGAACAGGCGGTGGCCCAGGGCCACTTCCGTCGGGACCTTTACTACCGCCTCAATGTCCTGCGCTTGCCGATGCCCGCGCTACGCGAACGCGGCAGCGATGTCCTGCTGTTGGCCGAGCACTTCCTGCGCGGCTTCCGCCAACGCCACCCCGGCCGCGCACGCGGGTTTGATCCCGGCGCACGCCAGGCCATGCGCGGGTTCGACTGGCCCGGCAACGTACGTGAGTTGTTGAACCGCGTGCAGCGGGCAGCGATCGTGGCCGAAGGCGAGCTGATCAACGCCGCTGACCTCGACCTGGCAGAGCCGGACGCCCCTGCGCGGCGCGCGCTGCTGCAGGATGCGCGTGGCCAGGTGGAGCGCGATGTACTGCTGCAGGCCCTGCGCCAGCATGGCTACAACGTGTCGGCGTGTGCGCGGCACATGCAGATCTCGCGGGTCACGATATACCGGTTGTGCCGCAAGCATCATCTGGAGCTGCCGGCGCAGCGCTGACAACGCAGGCCCCTGCGCGGCCGGGCATGCACCGACACCGGCAAAGCGCGGCCATGCAGCGCCGCGCCATGCCGGGCTGCCGCGCTTACAACATGTACGGCACCTTGAATGCCAGCGTGAAGTCCGGCGCATCCGGGGTCAGGCCGATGCCCAGCAGCGTCACCAGCGTGGTGTGCTGGTTCAACGCGTAGGTCACGCCGAGATTGAGCGAGGCCGCATTGGCATCGCTGCCGATCACCTTCACCCATTCACCGCCCTTGAACCGGGTCGAGGCGCGCGTGCTGATCTTGTCGCTGAAGGAAATGCTCAGGCTGGTGCGCTCGTTGAACGCGAATGCCACGCCGGCACCGAAGTACACCGAACCGCCCAGTTTCACATCGCCGGGGTTGACCGTATCCGGGTTGCTGTCGATATCGCTGAAACCGCGCGGGAACGAATGGATGTAGCCGGCGTTGGCGAACAGGATCGCCGGATCGGCGGTCTTCACCATCGATACGCCCAGGTTGGCCTGCCACACGCCGTTGCCGGTCGGCTGTTCCTGCGGCACTGCGAAGCGGATGTAGTCATCGTCATCGCGCTCGATTACTTTCCAGTCCAGCCCATAGGGTGCGCGGCCCGTTGGTGCGGTAACGCCACCGGTCAGCACCGTCTCCGGGCGCCAGCCGCGTTCGGAGAACAGCCGGTAATTGGCACTCAGGCTGACATCGCCGATGCCGCTGCCGTTGGTTTCTTCCTGCGCGATCGCCGCCGCAGCACCGCCGGCACCGCCTTTCTGGTAGACCGTGCGCCGTGCCAGGTACGGCACGTCCATGTTCAAGGTGAGGTTGGGGCTGACGCCCCAGCGCGCAGCCAGGTTGTAGGTCAACGAATCGGATTCGACGTTCTCGATCGCGATGTTGCCAAGGAAGATCGCATCGAGGGCGAGGAACCCGTTGAGCGTGAGCTGCTTGCGGTCGTAGCGCGCATAGGTGAGGCCGTTTTCGATGGTGAACCGGCGCGAGAACAATGCCGCCTGCTGCTGCTTGACGTCATCCACGCTGCGCCGGGCCTCCTGCTTGGCCTGCTGTGCCTCGGCCGCGCTGCTGGCATAGCCTTCGCTGCTGGGCGGTACCGCGGATGCCGCAGCCGGCGCCAACGGCGCAGCGGGCGTCGCACCGGGGCCTGCGCGACCACTCAGCCGCGCCTGCATCGCCTGCACCTGCATGTCCAGTTCGCGCAGGCGTCGTACCTCCTGTGCGTAATTGACCTTGAGCTGTTCCAGTTGCGCGATCAATGCCTGCATGTCGGCGCCATCACTGGGCGCAGGCTGCTGGGCGAAGGCAGTGGCCGCCAGCGCCGCCAGCGCCAGCGGAGTAAGCCGGTAGAGAGTGTGCATGTCGGTGACCTGCGTTGTGCGTCGGTTCCCCCCGACCAGGCCGTGTTACTGGCCTGGGCCCATGCCGCGGTTCATCCCGATCGCCTGGGCCACGTTCTGGCTCAAGGGCAGGTTGTTGGCCGCGGTATTGCGTACCAGCTCCAGCTGCAGCCGGTTGCTGGCGGTCTGTCCATCGCCGGCCAGGGCAATGCCCTGCCCCACGCTGCCATTGCGGATCCACTGCTGTACCAGGCTCTGCCCATCAACCTGCAGCAGCAGGCGCGCCTGGTTACCATCGAGCATGGCGGTGGCAGTAGCCCCGCCCTGCTGTGCCTGTGCCATGCGGCTGCCGTCATCGCCCAGTGCGGTCGGCACCGCGCCGTCACGCACGGTCAGGGTGGTCACGTTGCGTGCGGTGTTGCCATCGCCGGCCACCTGCACGCTCTGCACCAGTCCGCTGGCATTGGCCAGGCCGGTACTGTCGATGCTGCGCCCTGCCGTTGCCGGCAACGGTGCGTCAGCGGCGGTAACCTGCACGCTTGGCTGGAAGCTCAGCTTGGGTGTGCCGCCATTGCGGAAATCCATGCCCAGGGTCAGCGCGCCCTGCACCACTGCACCGTTGGGGCCCTGCCACTGCGAAATCATCGTCACCCCGAACCAGGCCACGTTGTTGCCGCCAACGGTGTAGCGGCCGCGCATCAGGTTCAGTTCGGGATCGGGTATTTCCTTCAGGCCTCGCCCCGGTGCACCGTCTGCCGCCATCAACGGCGACACCGGCAACATCAGCAGCAGAGCGAGTACTACACGTTGGCATTGCATGATCGTGCCTCCTTCAGAACAGGTCGGCGTGGCTGAAGCCGAAGTCGACCAGTTCGGCGTCGGTGATCGGTCCCTGCCGCGCATACAACGCGCGGGCACTGGGCCGTTCGCTGGGTTGCAGCAGCACCGTATTGCGATCGAAGTCGCTGCCGATCACGACGAAAACGGCGCGTGACGGCCAGGCGGCACTGAACTCGGCCAGTGACAGGCTGCGGTTGCCCAGGATCGGATCGGCCACTTCCACCACCCCGTCGCGCACCTGCTTTAGCACGACGAAATGCCGGAAGCCGCGTACATCCATCAGCACCAGTCCAGGAACCCGCAACGTGCGCAGGCGCGATTCATCGATGCGATAACCGCGTCCACGCATGCCCAGCGATTCGACATAGCGTTTGATGTCCAGCAGTGAAAAACCGCGTTCCTTGACCAGCTGTGGATCCGATACCCCCATCATTCCCTCGATCACCGTCGCCTCGGTGGTGTCCAGGTGGTAGGCATAACGCAGGATGGTGGCCAGAGCGGCCGCCCCGCAGCTGTAGTCGGTGTGCTGCCGCACCAGGTTGCGATAACGCCGCTCCTGCATGCTTTCCACCTTCTGCTGCAGCAGCGCGCCATTGGGCAGCACCCCGCTGAACACCACCTCGCCTGCCCAGCCACATGCGCTGGTCAGCAGCAGCAGGCAGGGCAGCAGACGCAACCACCAGCGATGACCGGCCATGCCGTTCTCCACGAGAAGGAAGGAGCCCCTGCCCCAAGGGGGAGGAGGGACAGGGGCCCCCGGGGGAACCCGGCCATTGGCGGATGGCCGGGCTTGTTGCGCTCAACGCAGGTTCGCTGCGAAAGCGGTCACACCGTGGATCACTCGCCGCCGCCGGTCCCACCGCCGGTGCTCGGCTGCGCCACGGCCAATGCCAGGCTGTTGGCCTGCAGGTTGCCGGTACCCGATGCCACGTTCACGCCGATGTTGCCGGACGCGCCGGAGAACGCGCTGCCGGACAGTGCCGAGGTGTTGGTCGCATTGACGTTCACCCAGCGGGTGGTGCTGACCGTGCCACTGAGGCTGGCATACAGGTCGGCCACGCCCAGCTCGACGAACTGGCTGGTGCCGCTTTCACGCGTATCGAAGCCCAGGCCACCCACTCCCGGCCGGTTCGGGTTCATCGTTGCATTCTGGATCTCGTTGTCCAGATCGATGTGCCCGGTCGCATTGCCACCCGGATGCGGCAGATCACCACTCCACGAATCGAGGTAGTAGTTGGCCATCTGGTAGGCATTGCCGGTGCCGCGATAGGTACCGGCACCCACGGCCAGGGTACCGCCTGCGACGCGACCGCTCAGGCCGACCTGCACCGTATCGGTGTAGGACTGCACGAAGCCGGCGTTGGACACGGTGTTGCCGGTGGACACCTGGTTGGAGCTGATGCTCGACTGTGCCATCGCACTGGTTGCCACCGAGGCTGCGAGCGCGTTCTTCTGCTCGTTGTTGTTGCCCGAGGCGATGTTCACGCCGATGTTGCCCGAGGCACCGCCGAAGGCATTGCCACCGAGGCCGGCGGCGTTGGTGACGCCGGAGTTCATGGTGGTGTTGCCGAAGCCGGCCTGGTTGACGAACACCTCGGCGTCGGCCATGCCGAAGCTGAAGGAAGCATCCGCAGCGGACAGCGACGCAGCATTGTCCTGCGCGTTGTTGTCGCCGGCCACCACGTTGAAGCCGAGGTTGCCGGAGGCACCCGCACCGACATCATCAGCGATCGATGCACTGTTGGTGACCAGGCTGTTGCCGGTGAGGTTGTTGCTGATCGACTGGCGGTTGTCGATCACGGCGATGGCTGCCGAATCCAGGTCGATGTCACCGGTGATGGTCGGATCGCCGGAGAAGTTGATGTCCGAGCTCAGCCGCAGATCCTTCTCCAGGTTCACGTCGACGCCGTGGTTGTTCTTTTCCTTGCGCTCGTCGGCCTGGATGTTGCTGTTCTTCTGCACCTGCTCGTTGACGTTCACCGTGCGGGTACGGCTCACGTTCGAGGTGTCGGTGTTGTTGCGTACCGTGGTGTTGGTGCGGGTCCAGTTGCGGACTTCGTTGTCGGTATGGTTGTGCGTGTCGTTGCGGGTTTCGGTCACGACATGGTTGTGGTTGATGTTCGCATTGGCATTCTGGTTGTCCCAGCCATTGGCCGCAGCAGCGGTCGAGGCAGTGGCAATTGCCATGGCGAGTACGGTCTTTTTGACAGTCGCTTTCATGGTGCCCTCTCTCTCATCAGGTGATTGGTTCGGGTGGGTGGTACTCACGGGTTGCCCTGCACGACCAGGCCCAGAACATTGGCCGTATCGTTTCGCGCTCCCGCGATCTGATTGAGTTGCAGGACACCGTCGAAGCCCCGCAGTGCCGTCGACGAAACGCCGACACTGCGGATACCCGCCGCAACACCGTCACCGGTATCGCCCTGCCCCCCTGCTGACGCGATGTCCGAGGCGGCCAACGCCGTGTCATCGGACTCGCGTATTCCTTGCCGGGCCAGCGTCGCGCTGACGACGTTGAGCGTCGTGTTGGCGATGCCGCTGGCCTGGTTGATCGATGCAATGCCGCTGGCGCCTGCCAATGCCTGTCCGGCGATGTGCGCGCTGGCTTCCAGTGGTGCCGAAAGCACGACGTCGTTGCTGTGCTGCTGGCGCGCAGCGATGGCCACGTCGGCGCGGTCGCCGCTGGCCATGCCATGCAGATTGGCCTGGATGTTGAGATCGCCCGCCGCCTGGTTGATGGCGATGGCACCACTGGCACCGGCCAGCGCGCGACCGTCGATGCGGGTCACGTCGAGGTAGGCCAGCATCCCGCTGTAGTCGTCGGCCAGCGCTGTGGCGGGCAATGCCAGCCAGGCCGCCAGCAGCATTGCGCGCTTCACTTGCCACCCGCCTGCGCCGGAGCGCCCAACGGGAACTGCGACAGTGCGCCACGCACGGTATCGCCGATGCCGCGCGTGGTATTGCCGACCGCCCCCAGCGGGCCGCTCATCGCACCGCTGAGGCTGCTGCCGCTCATCATCCCCTCGCCCGAGCGTCCAAGGGTTCCGCCCAGGGCCTGCTGCGTCACCCGCTCGACAGTGGTGACGCCGTGCGCGCGCACGCTGCCGGTCTGGCCAGCGCCGAGGCCGGCGTAGTCGTCATCGCTGAGTTCATCCATGCCGCTGGCAGCGCCGCTGCTGCCGAGTGCGGCGGCGATCTCATGCTGCGGTTTCGGATCGGCGATCAACGCCACGCCGGGCGGCGCCATGCGGTAGGCCGGGCGCGTAGACACGTCGCGCAGCAGGACGATCTCACCCGGCTGCGCCTTCACCCCTTGACGGGCACCCGAGGCCGCAGCCGCCAGCGGAACGGCCAGCATCAGCAGCAGCGCAAGCCGCCGGCCAGAAACAGTGAAAAGGGTGGTGCTGCCGTCCATGCCGCTCTCCCGTTGCATATGCGCAGGGAGAGAGCAGCTTTCGTGCCAACACCGGAAGTCCGTCGCAGCGGGGGTTTGACGGGTAACACCGCGGCGGCGTGACGCCACAGTGTTACAACTTCGTTCGGATTCCGTTCGCCTTAACGCGCAGGAAACACCACTGCGCAAGGCGCCATCGGGGCTGTATCAGTAGTGTTACAGGTACTGATACAGCGCGTTGCAGTGCCGCTTCAGGCGCGCGGCGGACTCGGGTCGGGATCATCGATGCCGACGTTGGTGGACGGGTTGTCGTACACCGTCTGGTCGAGCAGGCCGGTTTCCTTGGCCACCAGCACCGGCACCAGCATCTGTCCGGTCACGTTGGTCATCGTGCGCATCATGTCCAGGATGCGGTCGATCGCATACAGGTAACCGATGGTTTCCAGCGGCAGGTTGGCCGCACTCAGCACCACCGTTGCCATGATCACCGCCGTACCCGGCACGCCGGCGGTACCGAAGCTGCCCAGCACCGAAGCGATCAGCACCACCACGTATTGCTCCGGCGTCAGCGGCACACCGCTGTACTGGGCGATGAACACCGCGCACAGCGCCGGATAGATCGCACCGCAGCCGTCCATCTTGATGCTCGCGCCCAGCGGCACCGCGAACGAACCGTAGTCCTTGTTCACGCCCAGGTTATGGGTGATCGAGCGCAGCGCGACCGGCATCGCCGCGAAGCTGGAGGAACTGACGAAGGCCACCTGCATGCCCGGCGCCGCGCCACGGAAGAACTTCAGCGGGTTCAGGCCATGCGCCAGCAGCAGCGCGCTGTACACCACCACGATGTGCAGCGCGCAGGCCACGTACAGGGCCAGCACGAAGTGGCCCAGCGGCAGCAGCTTCTCGAAGCCGTAGCTGCCGACCAGGCCGGCAATCAGGCCGAAGGTGCCGATCGGGGTGACTTCCAGCACGAAGCGGGTCACCTGGATCATGATGTCGCTCATCTGCCCGACCAGCTTGCGCGCCTCGGTCACCTTCTCGCCAAGCTTGACGATGGCAAAGCCGACCAGGCCAGCGAAGAAGATCACCGGCAGGATCGAACCACGGCCCGCGGCCAGCACGGTCTCGCCGGCGGCGTTGACCTTGGTGCCGATACCGGACAGCGCGTAGAACACGTTGGATGGCACCACATCCAGCAGCACCTGCACCACGCTGGGCACTTCGCGCGGCACATAGTTGCTGGCCATCGACAGCTGCAGTCCACCGGCGCCGGGCTGCAGCACGGTACCCACGCCCAGGCCCACGCATACCGCCAGCGCGGCAGTGATCACGAACCACAGGAACGTGCGCCCGCTGAGCGCGGCGACCGATTTCTGGCCGTGCAGTGAAGAGATCGCGTTGATGACCGCGAAGAACACCAGCGGCACCGCGATCATCTTGATCAGCGTGACGTACAGCTCGCCGAGCGGGCCGAACCAAGTTTCAGCAGCCGGGCCAAGCGCCCAGCCGGCCAGCGCACCGAGCACGAAGCCACCGACCACGCGCTGCCAGAATGGAATCCGCAGCCAGGCAGAGACCAGCTTCATAGGCAATCCAAGGGGGTAGGAAGGGATGCTGGCACGATAGCCCAAGGCGGCCCGCAGAACGACCGCCCGCATGGCAAATCAGTGTGTCATCGGCGTGCCTTGCGAGGCCGGGCATAATGAACGTCCCGTTACACTTTGTGAGATCCCAGCGTCCATGCGCCGTTCCGTCTCCCTGTTGGCCGCCTGCGCCACGACCCTGCTGCTCGGCGCCTGCGCCAGCACCGCTCCAGCGTCCGCCCCGACCGGCCTGAAGGTCACCGTTGCCCCCGTCGCCCACCCGGCCGGTGAAACCCCGCAGTGGTGGTACCGCAGCGGCGCTGCGCAGGCAGCGGCGAACGGCGCGATGGCTGGCAAGGCCAAAAACGTCATCCTGTTCCTCGGTGACGGCATGAGCCTGACCACCGTCGCCGCCTCGCGCATCTACGAAGGCCAGCAGAAGGGCGGCTCGGGCGAAGAGAACCTGCTGTCGTGGGAACGCTTCCCCGCCACCGCGTTCAGCAAGACCTACAACACCGATTCGCAGACCCCGGATTCGGCCGGCACCATGACCGCCATCACCACCGGCGTGAAGACCCACATGGGTGCGATCGGCGTCAGTGCCGGCAGCCGCACCGACTGCGCCGACAGCCTGTCCAAGGGCCTGCTGACCTGGCTGCAGCTGGCCGACAGCGCCGGCCTGGCCACTGGCGTGGTCTCCACTGCGCGCCTGACCCACGCCACGCCGGCCGCGACCTATGCGCACTCGCCTGAGCGCAACTGGGAAAACGACACCGACCTGACCGAGGCGGCCAAGGCCGCCGGTTGCAAGGACATCGCGCAGCAGTTGCTGTCGACCTCGCGTTACGGCCGCGGCCCGCTGGTCGCCCTGGGCGGTGGTCGCGGTGAGTTCACCACCGTGGAAGAGCGCGACCCCGAGTACGACGACAAGGTCGGCCAGCGCCTGGACGGCCGCAGCCTGGTGCAGGAATGGCAGCAGGCGCACCCGCAGGGCGCCTACGTCTGGAACAGCAAGCAGCTGCAGGCCGCCGCCAACGCTCCGGCGATCCTCGGCCTGTTCGAGCCCGACCACATGCGCTACGAATACGAACGCCCGCAGGACCCGGCCGGTGAGCCGAGCCTGGCCGAGCTGACCGCTGCGGCGATCAAGAACCTGTCGCGCCATCAGGAAGGCTACGTGCTGATGATCGAAGGCGCGCGCATCGACCACGCCAACCACAGCGGCAATGCCTACCGTGCGCTGACCGAAACCGTGGCCCTGTCCGATGCCGTGCGCGTGGCCAACGAGCTGACCTCGGCCGATGACACCCTGATCATCGTCACTGCCGATCATTCGCACACCCTGAACTTCGTCGGCTACCCGGCCCGAGGCAATCCGATCCTGGGCAAGGTGAAGGACAAGGGTGGCGAAGATGGTGCCGGCAAGCTCGACTACGCGCTGGATGGCAACGGCCAGCCGTACACCACCCTGAGCTACGCCAACGGCCCCGGCCATACCGGCACCAGCAACCAGCAACCGGCCGGTCCGAAGCGTTACCCGCACAACCCCAGCAGCTTCGAGCCGGCCAACGGCCGCCCGAACCTGCACGACGTCGATACCGAGCATCCCGACTACATGCAGGAAGCGCTGGTACCGATGAAGTCCGAATCGCATGGTGGCGAGGACGTCGGCATCTGGGCACGCGGCCCGGGCAGCAAGGCGATCCGCGGCACCCTGGAGCAGAACGCGATCTACCACATGATCGTGCAGGCCACCCCGGCCCTGCGCGATCGCCTGTGCCAGGCCGGCACCTGCGACGACAAGGGCGTACCGGTGGAACTGCCGGCACCGGCGACCTTCGAACGCAAGGCCGAGGCCAAGTGATGGCGCGGCCGGCACGCTCTGCTCTGGGCAGCCTTCGCCGTGCGCGCTGGCTGGCCCTGCTGGGCGTGCTGGCCAGCCCCTGGGCGCCGGCGCAGGGCCCGGCCTGCAAGGTCATGACCGAAGAGCACGGGTTGTGGATGCTGCCCGGCTGCGAGGTCGTCGATGACAAGCCGCAGATCAGCGCGGAGACCCTGCAGGATCTTCCCTACGACGGCGATGGCCTGGCGCTGGTACAGACCGCCGATGGCTTCCACTACGTCGACCGTCGCGGCCGCAGCCAGGCGGTGATCGCCTGGGACAACGGCGCCGACTCCCTGCAGGAAGGCCTGTTCCGCGGCCGCGTCGGCGATCGCGTGGGTTATTTCAACGCTGCCTTCGAGCAGGTGATTGCGGCCACGTTCGATTTTGCCTGGCCGTTCCAGGATGGCGTGGCCGAGGTCTGCAACGGCTGCCGCCGCGGCACGCCCGATGGCGACGGGCATACGCTGATGGAAGGCGGCGAGTGGTTCCGCATCGATCGTTCCGGTCGCCGGCTGAAGTAAGGGGTTTATCGGCAGGGCGGCGCCCTGCACCTGCCGAACAACGGCAACGGCCGAAGCAACAGCCAAAGTGGCATTCCGTGGGATGGCCGGGCGGTGTCGGATTGCGGGGACGCCGCAAGTACGTCCTTGTAGGCTTGGCAGCCGCATCCATGCGGCTGACACCCCGCAATCCGACACCCGTTTTCCTAAGGAAAACGGATCTGACCCCAAGAGCCATTCCAACAGATCGCGGAGATCTGTCGAAGGCGGGGTGGGTCCGGTTGCGGGGGCGTAAGCGCCATGGGCCCGAGGCATGCCTCGGGCGGGTTGGGCAGGACGCCCAACCCCGGACTTGCCGTGTGCGCAGGACTGCGCACTCGAGCAAGGCGCGACCGAGCTTACATGGACGTACTTGCAGCGTCCCCCGCAACCGGACCCACCCCGCCATCCCACGGAATGCCGGCTTTTGCTTCGGCTGTTGCTGTTGCTGTTGCTGTTGCTGCTCAGGTTGCCGGCCAGCGGCCGGCACTACCGCTTCGGCGGGTGCAGGGCGCAGCCCTGCCGACTCACCCACCCACCCTATACTTGCCGCCGTGACTGCCTTCCCCGCCCTCGTTCCGCTTGATGCACCGCTGCTGGTCGGCTACAGCGGCGGCCTGGATTCCACCGTGCTGCTGCACTGGCTGTGGCGATCGGCACAGGCCGCCGGCACGCCGCTGCGTGCGACGCACGTACACCATGGCCTGCAACCGGCGGCCGATGACTGGGTGCAGCACTGCCAGCAGCAATGCGCGGTGCTGGGCATCGAACTGGCCGTGCACCACGTGCAGGTCAGCCGTGATGACGGCCATGGCATCGAAGGGGCCGCCCGGCTGGCACGTCGCGCTGCATTCAGCGCCGAGCTGCAGGCCGGGGAAACCCTGGCGCTGGCCCAGCACCAGGACGACCAGGCCGAGACCTTCCTGCTGCGTGCGTTGCGCGGTTCGGGCATCGATGGGCTGGCGGCGATGACCGCTGACAGCCGCCTCGATGGCCATCGGCTGTGGCGGCCACTGCTCGATGTGCCGCGCAGCGCGCTGCAGGCTTACGCGACGACACACGGCCTGCAGTGGATCGAAGATCCCAGCAATGGCGAAGACCACGCCGACCGCAATTTCCTGCGCCTGCGGGTACTGCCACTGCTGCGCCAGCGCTGGCCGCATGCCACTGCCGCATTGGCCGGCAGCGCCGCGCATTGCGCGCAGACCCGTGCATTGCTCGATGAAGAAGACGCCGAACTGCTCGCTCACCTGGAAGTGGCACCCCGGGTGCTGTCGCTGGAGCTGCTGCGCCAGGTTGCACCGGAGCGTGCTGCGCGCGTGCTGCGTGCGTGGGTGCGCCGCCATGGCGCAGCCCCGTTGCCGGCGCATGTGCTGCGGCAAGTACAGAACGAATTGATGGCCGCAGGCGCCGATCGGCAGTCGCAGGTGCGTTGGCAGCAGCACGCCATCCGCCAGTGGCGCCAGCACGCCTACCTGCTGCCGGCAGCGCTGCCGGTCCTGCCGAAGGACTGGCACGCGGCATGGGACGGCCGCGCGCCGCTGCAGCTGCCCGACGGCGGCCAGCTGCGCCTGCTCGGCACGGACCGCTTCGAACAACCGCTGGACCTGCGTGCCCGCCAGGGCGGCGAGCGCATCGTGCTGGCCGGCCGTACGCATTCATCCGCGTTGAAGGATTGCCTGCAGCGCGAGCACCTGGCGCCCTGGCGACGCGCACAGCTGCCCCTGCTGTTCGACCAGGGGCAGCTGCTGGCGGCCGCCGATGTAGTCATTGCCGCACCGCTGCAGGCCTGGCTGCAGGCACGCAATGCGCAGTTGCAGTGGCATCCGGGCGGCTGGTGAATTGACCCTTGCGCGCGCGCCGTCCACACTTGTCGCATGGCCAAGAAGTCCCCCGAAAACGCCTCCCCGGTCGCCCAGTTCGAGCAGTCGCTTGAATCGCTGGAACAGCTGGTGGAGCAGATGGAAACCGGCGAGCTGAGCCTGGAAGCCTCGCTCAGTGCTTACGAACGTGGTGTTGGTCTGTACCGCCAGTGCCAGCAGGCGCTGGAGCAGGCCGAACTGCGCGTGCGCCTGCTCAGCGATCCGGCCCAGCCCGAAACCGCCGAACCCTTCGATCCGCCCAGCCATGACGGCTGAGGCGTTGTTCGCGCGCTGGCGCGACCGTATCGAAAGCCAGCTCGACGCCGCTCTGCCCTCACCGGCCGAAGCCCCGCAACGCCTGCACCAGGCGATGCGCCATTCCGTGCTCGGTGGCGGCAAGCGCATGCGCCCCTTGCTGGTCTATGCCGCCGGCCAGGTGTTCGGCGCGCCCCTGGACAGGCTTGATGCCGCGGCGATGGCGGTGGAACTGATCCACGCCTACTCGCTGGTGCACGACGACCTGCCGGCGATGGACGACGATGCCCTGCGCCGTGGCAAGCCCACCACCCACATCGCCTTCGACGAAGCCACCGCGATCCTCGCCGGCGACGCCCTGCAGACCCGTGCGTTCGGCCTGCTGGCCGATGCACCGCTGCCGGCGGCATTGCGCGTGGCGTGCCTGCAGACCTTGGCCCATGCCTCCGGCGCGGCCGGCATGTGCGGCGGCCAGGCGCTGGACATCGATGCCACCGGCCAGCAGCAGTCGCTGGCAGCCCTCACCCGCATGCATGCGCTGAAGACCGGTGCGCTGATCCGTGCTGCGGTGCGCATGGGCGCGTTGTGCGGTGATGCACCCGAACCCGTGCTGGCCCAGCTCGACGGTTTCGCCGATGCGCTCGGCCTGGCCTTCCAGGTCCGCGATGACATCCTCGATGTCGAAGCCAGCTCCGAACAGCTGGGCAAGACCGCCGGCAAGGACCAGGCCCAGGACAAGAGCACCTTCCCTGCCCTGCTGGGCATGGACGGTGCCAAGGCGCAGCTGCGCGAACTTTCCGCGCGCATGCGGCAGGCACTGGCGGGCTATCACGAAGAAGCCGATGCGCTGCGCGCGCTGGCCACGCTGGCCGTGGAACGCGATCACTGACTGCAGGCATGGATCTGCCGCGCTGCGCGTTCGCCGGGCATGGCCCGGCGCTACCCTACGCGCCATACACGGAAACGCCCGGCATTGCCGGGCGTTTCTTTTTGCGTCGTTGATCGTTGCCGCTTACTTGATCAGGCGCAGTGCGAACGGGTAACGGTAGGCTTCACCATTGTTCGCCTTCACCGCAGCGATGATGCTGAAGACCAGGCTGAGCAGGCCGACGATCGGCGCCAGGAACACACCGATGACCACGAAGGTCAGGATGATGCAGACGAACATCGCGATGGCGACGGTGATCTGGAAGTTCAGCGCTTCCTTGGCCTGGTCGGTGACGAAGGCCTTGCTGGCGTCATCCTTGTTGATCAGCCAGATGACCAGGGCACCAATGAAACCGGTGAAGATGCCCAGCAGGTGCGCCACCAGGGCCATGGTGCGCTGGTCAGCGGGTACGCTGCTCGCCGCCGGGACGTTCTCGAATTCGCTCACGACAAAACTCCTTTTTTATTGGGTGGTCTTGACCGACCGGCGGCAAGCCGGTCGCGTCAGGCGGGCCTAGCTTACGCCATCAATGGCATCAATCATTGCCGGCGATCGTCATCCGTCCCACCAGGATCGAGCCGGTGCGGATATGCGAGCGCGGATCGACATCGCTGCCGACCGCCTCGATGGCCATGAACATGTCCCGCAGGTTGCCGGCGATGGTGATGCCATCCACCGGATACTGGATCTGGCCGTTCTCCACGCGGAAGCCGCCGGCGCCGCGCGAGTAGTCGCCGGTCACCCCGTTCACCCCCTGCCCCATCAGCTCGGTCACCAGCAGGCCGTTGCCCATCTGCGCGGCGATGTCCTGCAGCGAACCGGCATTGGCCGCCAGCTGCAGGTTGTGCACGCCGCCGGCATTGGCGGTGGTCTGCAGGCCCAGCTTGCGCGCCGAATAGCTGCCCAGCACGTAACGCTGCAGCACGCCGTCACGCACCAGGGCCGAGGCACGGGTGGCCACGCCGTCGCCGTCGAAGGCGGCCGAGCGCAAGCCACGGCGCAGGTGCGGCAGCTCCTCGATCTGCATCCAGTCGGGGAACAGCTGCTGGTCGACGCTGTCCAGCAGGAAGCTCGCCTGGCGGTACAGCGCGCCGCCGGAGACTGCCGACAGCAGGTGACCCACCAGGCTGCGCGCCACTTCCGGCGCGTACAGCACCGGCATGCTGCCGGTCGGCAGCGAACGCGGCTGCAGGCGGGCGATCGTGCGCTCTGCGGCGCGGCGACCGACGCTGGCCGGATCTTCCAGATCCTCGCGGGCCAGTGCGCCGGTGTACCAGCCGTCGCGCTGCATGCCATCGCCGGTGCCGGCGATCAGCGCACAGCCGATCGAATGATGGGTTCCGCGCTCGCGGCCGATGAACCCATGCGAATTGGCGTAGACCGACACGCTCTGCATGCTCGATACCGAGGCGCCATCGGAATTGCGGATCTGCGCATCGGCTTGGCGGCCCGCCGCCTCGCAGGCCAGCGCCAGGTCCACCGCCTCGTCGGCCTGCAGCTCCCAGGGGTGCCAGCCATCCAGTTCGGGGAAGTCGCGGGCCATCAGCTCGGCCTCCGCCAGGCCGGCGGCCGGATCGTCCTCGGTATGGCGGGCGATCGCGCAGGCCTGCTCGACGGTGGCCAGCAGGCTGGCCTCATGCAGGTCGGCGGTGCTGGCACTGCCCTTGCGCTGGCCGAAGTAGACGGTCACGGCAATGCCGCGGTCACGGGTGGACTGCACGGTCTCGACCTCGCCGAGACGGACATTGACCTCCAACCCACGGTCTTCGCTGCAGCTGACCTCGGCCTGGCTGGCACCCAGCGCGCGGGCACGCTGCAGCAGCTGCTGGGAGATGTCGGCCAGCCGTTCCAGCCGGGCCGGGCTGTCGTCGCCGACGGCGACTTCAGGGGCGATCACGTTCAATGCTTTATCCTGTGCGGGTTGGGCCCGGCATCACGCCGGGCGACTTTTTTTGAAATCAGGTATGGACGATGCGCGGACGCGACGAAGAAACCGGTGAATTCCACGACAAGAGCCGCAGCCAGAACCGGCGCGATGCGCTCGACGTCCTGGCCCTGGGCGAGAAGCTGGTGTCGCTGACCCCGGCCCAGCTGGCGCGCCTGCCGATCCCGGAGGACCTGCTGCCACACATTGCCGAGTGCAAGCGCATCACCGCCCATATCGCGCACAAGCGGCAGCTGGCGTTCCTGGCCAAGCACATGCGCCGCGAGGACGATGCCGCGCTGGACGCGATCCGCGATGCGCTGGATGCCAACAGCGAAACCGGGCGCCGCGAAGTGGCGATGATGCACCGTGTCGAAGACTGGCGCGAACGCCTCATGAATGAAGGCGACAAGGCGCTGGCCGCGCTGCTGGATGACCATCCGCAGGCCGACCGCCAGCAGCTGCGCACGCTGGTGCGCAACGCCCAGGCCGAAAAGGCCAAGAACAAGCCGCCGCGCGCCTACCGCGAGATCTTCCAGGTGCTGCGCGCGCTGATGCTGCCGGCCGCGCTCGGCCTGAAGGCGTCCGGTGAGGACGTCGAGGCAGACGAACCGGTCGACGACGCCGACGAGGACTGAGTCCCCGTCGGGCATGGCGGTGGCTGTGGCCATCGCCGTGCTCAGGCCTGGGTACCGCCGACGGTGATGCCCTCGATCAGCAGCGACGGCTGGCCGACACCGACCGGCACACTCTGCCCGTCCTTGCCACAGATGCCCACGCCCTCATCCAGGGCCAGGTCGTTGCCGACCATGCGCACCTTCTGCATGGTTTCCGGGCCATTGCCGATCAGGGTCGCGCCCTTCACTGGCGCGGTGATCCGGCCGTCCTCGATCAGGTAGGCCTCGGTGGCCGAGAACACGTACTTGCCGCTGGTGATGTCGACCTGGCCGCCGCCGAAATTGACCGCGTACAGGCCCTTCTTCACCGAACGGATCATTTCCTGCGGGTCATGCTGGCCGGCGCGCATGTAGGTGTTGGTCATGCGCGGCATGGTCATGTGCGCGAACGATTCGCGACGGCCGTTGCCGGTCGGCGCCACGCCCATCAGCCGCGCGTTGAGGCTGTCCTGCATGTAGCCGACCAGGATGCCGTCCTCGATCAGCGTGGTGCACTGGGTCGGGTGGCCTTCGTCGTCGATGTTGAGTGAACCACGGCGTCCGTCCAGGGTGCCGTCGTCGACGATGGTCACGCCCGGGGCAGCCACGCGCTCGCCGATCCTGCCGGCGTAGACACTGGTGCCCTTGCGGTTGAAGTCACCTTCCAGGCCATGGCCGACCGCCTCGTGCAGCAGTACGCCCGGCCAGCCCGGGCCCAGCACCACCGGCATCACCCCGGCCGGCGCCGGCACCGCTTCCAGGTTCACCAGGGCCTGCCGCAGCGCCTCGCGCGCAAAGGCTTCCGGGCGGCCATCGGCAAACAGCGCTTCATAGCCATAGCGACCGCCGCCGCCGGCATAACCCGACTCACGGCGGCCGTTCTGCTCGACGATCACCTGCACGTTCAACCGCACCAGCGGGCGCACGTCGGCGCCCAGCACACCATCGGTGCGGGCAACCAGCACGGTATCGACGCCACCGGACAGGCTGACCATCACCTGCTTCACGCGCGGGTCGGCCGCGCGCAGGTAGCCGTCCAGGCGCTTGAGCACCTCGACCTTGGCTTCGTTGCCGATGCCGTCGATCGGGTCCAGCGCCGGATACAGCACGCGCGCATCGCCGCGCAGCAGCGAGCGTCCGGTCTGTGCGCCGCCTTCGCGCGAGATCGCACGTGCCGACTGCGCTGCGGTCAGCAATGCACCGGCATGGATGTCATCGGAATAGGCAAAGCCGGTCTTCTCGCCGGCAATCGCGCGCACGCCCACGCCCTGCTCGATGGAATGGGCGCCGTCCTTGACGATGCCATCTTCCACGCTCCAGCTTTCGCGCCGGGCATGCTGGAAGTACAGGTCGCCGAAGTCGACACCGGGGCCGAGCAGTTGGCCGAAGGTGCGCTCCAGGCCAGCGGTATCCAGGCCACCGGGGCGCAACAGGCGATCTTGGGCAAGCGTCAGGGCGTTGTCAGTCATGGTCTCGATCTGGGGGTGTGAAGGCGGTCAGGCAAGGCCGCCCTGGGGAAACGGGGGCCGCGCTCAGCGCGGTGGCGGTGGTTCGGTGACGGTCGGCGGCACGGCCGGCAACGGCGGCAGGCGCGGCGGCGGTGCGGGTACTGGCGCACGTTCGCGGCTGCGCTCGATCACCTCCACCTTGGGCTCCTTCCAGGGGCCGGTCACCTTGTAGGTGCGGGCACCGATCTCGCCCAATGGCTTGGACAATACCGCATTGGTGGCTGCTCCCAGCGCTGCGCCCACCGGGCCGCCGGCCACCGCGCCGACCACGGTCAGCAGGTTGCCGGCGCGCGGGTTGACGTCGATGGTCTGGTCGAACTGCTGTTTCCGCAGGTCGGCCTGGCCACGGATGGTGATGTTCGCTGCCGGCCCTTCGATCAACACCTTGTCGGTACGGGCCATGCCCTCGCCGAACTGCACGCTGCCCTCGACCTGGTTGAACGCAAAGCCCTTGGAGAAGAAGTCGCGGAAGTCGAACATCAGCCGCCGCGGCAGCTGGGCGACGCTGAGCAGGCCCAGCACGCGGCCGGCACCCGGCTCCAGCTCCAGCAGCTGGCCATTGCGGGCATTCACATCGAGCTGGCCCTGCAGGTTGCCAAGCTGGAAGTCCGACGGACCGCCGGGCCATGAGGCCTGCAGCTGGGCGTGGCCGGAGCCGCCGCGCAGCTGGCCGCCGTAGTCGAGGTTCTGCAGCAACCCGCCCAGGTCTTCACTGCGCACCTGCGCATCAAGCGCGGTTCGCGAACCGCCACCCTTGCCAAGCCAACGGCCACGGATGTCGATCTCCTGGCTGGGGGCGCGGAACTGCAGTTGTTCCACGCTCAGGCCATTGGCGATCGGCCGCGTACGCAGCACGGCCTGGCCCAGCACGACCTTGCCGAACTTCAGGTCGGCGATGTCCAATGCGAACGGCGGCAGCTTGGCCGGGTCCATGTCGTCGGCACCGGCCTGCACCCGCGCCGGTGCCGCCGTGGCTCCGGGAAGGGTCGGCAGCGATTGCCAGTACACGCGCTCGAGCTGGCCGCTGATGGTGCCGCCATCGGCGTTGGGCACATTCAACTTGCCGGCCAGCGAGGGGCCATCAAGGCGCACGTCCAGCGCCTGCGGGCCAGGATGCAGCTGCAGGCGGGTCTGCTCGAACACGCCGCCGATCAGCATCAGCTGGCCGACCTGCACGTCCACGGCGCGCAGCGGCATCGGGTCGCCATCGCCACCGGCGCCACGGGCCAGGCCGATCCATTCCAGCGCATCCAGGGTCGGGCTGCGGCCATTGATGGTCAGCCCGCTGGGCGGTGGTTCGCGGTCAACGTGGTCGCTGCCCAGGGTGACCTGAACGCCGGTCTGGTTGTTGTGGCTGCGCGCGGCCAGCGCCAGACGCTGGCCGAACGCCACGTCGATGCGGCCGGCGCCCATCGGCAGCTGTGCGGCCACGGTGGTCGGCAGCGATTCGTTGGCCGGCTTCTGCAGCGGTGCCGGCAGATCCAGGCGGGTGCCCAGCAGATCCGAGCGCAGGCGCAGCTCGCTGGGCGGCGCTGGTGCACCCGGCGCGACCTTCGGCAGGTTCACCGCGATGGTCCACGGCGAGGTACCGTTGATGTAGGGCTTCAGCCAGGCCATTTCCGGTGCGCGGTCGATCAGCACGCCCGCATCGAGCGTGGCGGCCAGTTCCGATTCGAAGGCCAGCTTGGGGTCACGCACGAATCCACCGGCGCGCAGGCTCAGCCGGCCGTCCTGGCCTAGGTGGCGCACGGCCAGTTCCTCGGCGGCGAAGCCGGCGTTGCTGTAGCGGGCCTGCCCGCGCATGTTGTCGAATTCCAGCTGGAAGCGCTTGTCGACCAGCTTCAGCCCGGCCAGGTCCACCGTGCCCTGCAGGTGGCCGCCGCCCTGGTCATGATGCAGGGGCTGCAACAGGTCGAAATGCACGTTGGCCGGCCCGCTTGCCGCGAGGTTGTCCAGGGTGTCGCCGTATTCCTTGTGCAGCGGGCTCTGCCGCAGCATCGCCAGCAACTTGCCGGCGTCGCCCTGGCTGTCGGCGCGCACGTACAGTGGCTGCTGGCCGAAATCCTGGATGCCGGCTTCGAATGTCTGTACTGCCACGCCGGCCAGATCGCCGCTCCCCTGCATGTGGAAGCCAGGGCCGATGAAGGCGACATCGGCATCGACCTGGCCCATCAACGGCCAATCGTGCTGGAAGCGGATGTCACCGTTGCTGATGTGGCCGGTGGCCTCGAAGCGGCCATCGTTGTTGTCGAAAGGCCAGTCGTCCAGGTCACCACTGACCAGGCCGATGCCGTTGCGCACCTGGCCGCCGGCCAAAGCCATGTCCAGCCAGTCGGTGGCGCCCTTGCTCATTCTGGAATGGATCCAGAAACGCTTGGCCGCGGTCATCGGTACGTCGTCCAGCTTGGCCGCCAGCTGCATCCACGGCCGGGTGCCATCGCCCTGGAACCAGAGACCACCGCGCACGTCGGCAGCGTAGTCGGTGCCTTCCACACGCATCGCCGGGGTGCCGATGCGCCAGCCACCGGCCTCGTCGCGCCAACCGACGATCTGCCCGGCCAGGTGCAGGTCGTGACGCACGCCGAAACCGGTTGGCCAATCGAACTGCAGCTGGCGCTGGGGCTGCAGCTGCAGGCTGAAGCCGTTGGCATCGCCCTCGAAGCGGCCGCCCAGGCCGCGCAGGCCCGGCGAGTTGCCAACACTGGCAAAGCCCAGCGACTGCAGTTCGCCCTGCACCCACAACGGGCCATCCTGCTGGCCGCGCAACTGCAGCTGCGCCACGTCCAGCTGCGGCTTGGCCAGGTACAGCCAATGCCGCAGGCCCGCGTCCAGGCGGTCGCTGAGCGCCAGCGCGCGCAACGCGGTACCCGCCTGCGCTGCTGCGGCCTGCACCTGCATCTGCTTGCCCACCCGCAGTTGCAGCCCGTCCAGCTGCTGCTGGCTGCCATCGGCCTGCAGGCGGAGGCGCGGCACCTGCAGCGCCCAGCCTTCTGCCGTCCGCTGCCAACGCAGGCGCGCCTGCAGCCGTTGCAATTGAATCTCCGGGCGCGCCACGCCAGGCATCGGCGCGCCTTCGACACGCAGATCACGCAGGTCCGAATCGGTGGTCAGCGCCACCGGGGCGAAATCACGCAGGGTCAGCCACAGGTTGAGCTCGCCCTTGCCCTCGCGCAGGCGCATGCCGCCGGCCGCCAGCAACGGCGCCCAGGAACGGAAATCGATCGGATCGGCGCCTACCCAGGCCTCGCCGTTGCCGCGCTGGCGATCCAGGTCCAGCACCGCCGTCAGCGGCAAGGCGTCGGTCTGTGCCCAGGCACGCACGCCCACCCGCAGGCGGTCGCCATCCACGCGGAGGCGCAGGTCGATACGTGGCAGGGTGGCGTCGACACCCAGTGCTGGCGCATGCACGCCGAGGCGGCCACCAATCACCTGCAGTTCGCCCAGCCGGCGCAACGCATCCAGCGGATCGCCGCCAGCGCGGGACTGCGGCAGGCCGCGCACCGACCAGCGGCCATCGGCCGCCTGCTGCAGGTCCAGCGCCAGGCCGCGCAGGCGCAGTTCGGTCAGCGAGCGGCCCGGCAACAGGCCGCTGTACATCGACACCAGCACCTCGGCATCGCCGATGGCCAGGCCCTGGCCCGCGCCGATGCGCAGGCCCTTCAACTGCAGCAGTGGACCACGTCGGGTCCAGGCGGTGTCCAGGCGTTCGAAGCGCACCGGTTGCCCGGCGCGCGTGCTCAGCCAGGCCGCGATCCGGTCCGGATGGCGCTCAGCCAGCGGCAACAGCTGGCTGAGGGTGCCGACCAGCAGGGCAAGCCCGACCAGGCCAACCGCGCATGCGGCGATGAAATGACGGCGGATCCTTCGCAGTCGCAGGCGCGGCGGCGCGCTCATCGGCCACCGAAGGCAGACAGTCGGCCTGGATCAGAGCAGAACAACATCGAACTGCTCCTGCAGGTACTGCTCGTCCGCCTGGAAGCGGATGCTCTTGCCGAGGAACTCTTCCAGCTCGGCCACGGCCGTGGATTCCTCATCGGTGATCCGCGCCACCACCTTGCTGGACGCGATCACCAGCAGGCGCGCGGCATCGAACTGGCGCACCGCGCGGGTGATCTCGCGGAAGATCTCGTAGGTCACCGTTTCGGTGGTCTTGATGGTGCCGCGGCCACTGCACTGCGGGCAGGTTTCCGACAGCTGGCGCTCCAGGCTTTCCACCGTGCGCTTGCGTGTCATCTCCACCAGGCCCAGCGGCGAGAAGTCGTACACCGTGGTCTTGGCATGGTCACGGGCCAGCGCCTTTTCCAGCGTGCGCAGCACCTGGCGGCGATGCTCGGCGTCATCCATGTCGATGAAGTCGATGATGATGATGCCGCCCAGGTTGCGCAGGCGCAGCTGCCTGGCCACCGCCTGCGCGGCCTCCAGGTTGGTGCGGAACACCGTCTCTTCCAGGTTGCGCTGGCCGAGGAACGAGCCGGTGTTGACGTCGATGGTGGTCATCGCCTCGGTCTGGTCGATCACCAGGTAGCCACCGGATTTCAGCGGCACCTGCTTGTCCAGCGCACGGCCGATCTCGTCCTCGACCCCGAACATGTCGAAGATCGGACGATCACCGCTGTACAGCTCGATCTTCTCCGCCAGCACCGGCATGTACTTGGCCACGAACGCCTGCAGCTGGGCGAAGGTCTCCTTCGAGTCCACCTTCACCTTGTCCACGTCCTTGCGGATCAGGTCGCGCACCGAACGCAGCGGCAGGCTCAGGTCTTCATAGATGTTGCTGCACGACGCCGCCTCGCGGCCGCGGCGCTCGACCACGTTCCATACCCGTGACAGGTAGGCGATGTCTTCGGCGATGGCCTCGGCCGGCTGGCCTTCGGCATTGGTGCGCACGATGTAGCCGTAGCCGCCGTGCTGGGCCGACAGTTCGGTCACCAGCGCTTTCAGCCGCGCGCGCTCGCCTTCGTCCTCGATGCGCGCCGACACGCCCACCACCTTCGACTGCGGCAGCAGCACCATGTAGCGCGAGGGAATGCTGATCTGGGTGGTCAGGCGTGCGCCCTTGGTCCCGATCGGATCCTTCACCACCTGCACAACGATGTCCTGGCCGTCGCGCAGCAGCTCCACGATCGGCACGCTGGACGGCGGCGGCAGGGTCGTGTTCTCGGTATCGGCGCTGGCCACCGGCGCCGGCCGCACCACGTCGTTGGCGTGCAGGAACGCGGCACGCTCCAGCCCCACTTCGACGAACGCCGCCTGCATGCCCGGCATGACCCGCTGCACCTTGCCCTTGTAGATGTTGCCGACCACACCCCGGCGCCAACCGCGCTCGATGTGCAGTTCCTGCAGCATGCCGTTCTCGATCACCGCGACCCGAGTTTCGCGCGGGGTCACATTGACCAGGATTTCCTCAGACATCGGCAGCCTCCCTGGCGGCATCAGCAGTTGGGGCCAGCACGCCGCAGCGGGCCAGCAGACGATCGGTATGCAGCAACGGCAGCCCCATGACACCGGAGTAGCTGCCGGAAAGGTGTTCGATCCAGCGCTCGGCACCGCCCTGGATGGCATAGGCACCCGCCTTGTCCAGCGGCTCGCCGGTGGCGACGTAGGCAGCGATGTCGGCGGACTCGATGGCGGCGAAGGTGACCTCGGAAACAACCAGTTCGCTGTCCAGCCCGCGCGCGTCCACCACCACCACGGCGGTCATCACCTGATGGGTGCGCCCGGCCAGCCGTGCCAGCATCGCCCGCGCGTCGGCCGCGTTGGCCGGCTTGCCGAATACTTCGCCATCGAGCACCACTTCGGTATCCGAGCCCAGCACCCGCGCCTGCGGGTCATCGGCCAGCACCCGTGCCAGGCCGGCGCGCGCCTTGTCGGCGGCGACCCGGCAGACATAGTCCTGGGCACTTTCAGCGGCCGCGCGCTGCTCGACAACCTCCAGGTCCAACGCCTGGAAAGGGTGTCCGAGTCGGGCCAGCAGCTGGTTGCGTCGGGGGGAGCGGGAAGCAAGATAGAGCATCGACACAGCATAACCTGACGCCGGTACCTGAATCGTCGGACAATCCTTCCCCGGCGCCTGCAACCCCGAACGGACTCACAACGCGTTCATCGCTACGACACCACCCTCACCGCCACAACAAGGAGATCCCATGCGTCGCACCGCCACCCCGCTGCTGCTTGCCCTGTCCCTCGCTCTTGGAGCTTCGATGACCGCCCATGCCGACCCGTCGTCGCCGTCGATCGCCGCCGCGGCCGAAGGCACCCTGCTGAACATCTCGGCCAACGCCGAAGCCACCCGCGTGCCGGACGTGGCCACGCTGTCGGCCGGCGTGGTCACCCAGGCCGCCGACGGCAACAGCGCCATGCGCCAGAACGCCCAGCAGATGGACAAGGTCCTGGCTGCGATCAAGGCCGCCGGCATCGCCGAGCGCGACGTGCAGACCAGCGGCGTCAGCCTCAACCCGCAGTACCGCTATGCCGACAACGAAGCCCCGAAGATCACCGGCTACCAGGCCAGCAACACCGTCAGCCTGAAGGTCCGCGACATCGCCAAGCTGGGCAAGGTGCTGGACGCGCTGGCCGCGCAGGGCGCCAACCAGATCAACGGCCCGCAGTTCGAGATCGACCAGCCCGAGCCGGTCTATGACGAAGCGCGCCTGGCGGCACTGAAGAAGGCCCAGGCCCGTGCCCAGACCTATGCCAAGTCGCTTGGCCTGCAGGTGCGCCGCATTGTCAGCATCTCCGAGAACGCCGGTGGCGGTTTCCGCCCGATGCCGATGATGCGTGCGCAGGCTGCCGGCATGGCAATGGACAAGGCCACCCCGGTCGCCCCGGGTGAATCGACCGTCTCGGTGAACCTGGACGTGGTGTTCGAACTGGGCCGCTGAGGCTCCTTCCGTTCAACCGACGGCGCCCTGCGGGGCGCCGTTTTCGTTTCCACCGCCGCCGTGCCGGCAGCGTTACATGAAGGCCAGCTCAACGCTGCCGCCCCTGCCTCTAGGCAGTGGTGGAGGCGGCGCGCTAATGATTGACTGCCAGCCGCGTGCGGCAACCCCGATGGCGGCCCTGGTGCGTTGAGGACTTCGACACTGGCATGGAGGTGGACCATGGTTCGTACGTATCCCGTAGTACCCCTGCACTTCGATCCCGCCCGCGTTGCCGCCTGGAGTGCGGCCATCGCCCTGCATCTGCTCGCGTTCCTGTTGTTGCTGATCCCGGCGACCTACCAGGCCATTACCGCGCTGCCGCGCGATCAGACCACGGTACGGTTCATTCCCAGGGAAGAGCCCAAGCCGATCGAGCCGCTGCCGGTGCCGACCGAGCCTGAAAAGGTGGAGGTGGTGCACAAGCGGCAGGCCACGCCGGTGCCCGCACCGCTGCCGACGCCCACCGCGACCGTCGAGGAGGCCCAGGGCATCATCCTGCCGGCGGCCGAGCCGACCGCGGTGCAGGCTGCGCCGACCATTGCCCCGTCCACGCCGCTGGCCGGCGCCCAGCTGCAGTACCGTAGCAACCCGCCGCCCAGCTACCCGATCCAGGCCCTGCGCAATCACGAACAGGGCACGGTGCTGCTGCGGGTGGAAGTGGACCCCAGTGGCCAGCCGGTGAACGTCAGCATCGAACGCAGCAGCGGCTCGCGCAGCCTGGACCAGGCCGCCCGCCAGCAGGTGCTGCGCCACTGGCGTTTCGTGCCGGCCGAGCGTGATGGCATGGCCGTTCCCGCCATCGGCATGGTGCCCGTGCAGTTCTCCCTGCCCGACTGAGCCACGGACCGGCCCGGCCGCACGCCGGGCCGGTCACAACGGTGAATGGGCCGGAACAGGGCCAATCTGCCCGGTTATTTGAACTTCGTTGGAAAACCGTTACGAATTTAGTAAAACTTCACACCTCCGTCACCTGCCGGAAACCTAGATTGACGCGTCCCGGGACACACCGGAGACAGCCCTCAATGCTCGAGTTTTCCAGTCAGGAGAGAAGCTGTGAAACACCCGATCCAACGGCCCGCCAGCCGCCGCCGCAACCACCTGGCAACGTCCATCACCCATATCCTCACCGGCGGCGCCCTGCTGCTCGCCGGGGCCGTGGCTTCCTCTTCTGCATTCGCGCAGGAACAGGCCACCAACCTTGACCGGATCACCGTCACCGGTTCGAACATCCCGCGCACCAACACCGAAACACCGTCGCCGGTGCAGGTGGTGACCCGCCAGGAAATCGATCGCACCGGCAAGACCACGGTGGCCGAGTACCTGCAGACCCTGACCGCTGACGGTTCCGGTTCGATCCCGAAGACCTTCGGCAACGGCTTCGCCGGTGGTGGCGCAGGCATTTCGCTGCGCGGCCTCGGTGCCGGCTCCACGCTGGTGCTGTTGAACGGCCGCCGCATGGCGACCTATGGCCTGGCCGATGACGGCCAGAAGGTATTCACCGACCTCAGCACCATTCCCCTCGACGCCGTCGAGCGCGTGGAAGTGCTGAAGGATGGCGCCTCGGCGATCTACGGTTCCGACGCCATCGCCGGCGTAGTCAACATCATCCTGCGCAGCGACTTCCAGGGCGGCATCCTGCGTGCCTCCTACGGCACCTCCGGTGATGGCGACGGCAATGCCAAAAAGGCCACCCTGACCGCCGGTACCGGCGATCTGGCCACCGATGGCTGGAATGCGTTCTTCAGCCTGGATGTCGGCAAGACCGACGCGATCAAGATCAGCGACCGCAAGAACCGCAAGTGGATCGGCACCGGCGACATCCGTCCGTGGGGCTATGGCAACAATGCCCAGTTCCTGGGTGGCGCCTACCTCAATAACCGCACCAGCGGCGGCGTCGGTCCGAACGGCTCTGTGTTCGACGACCGCGTTCCGCCGGGCACCTCCGCGCAGCTGGTTCCGCTGCCGGGTTGCCAGGGCCTGACCACCATCGGTGGCCAGACCGACGCTTCAGTGGCTGCCCAGGGCTGCCTGTGGGATCCGAACCAGCAGTACCGCGACCTCACCCCTGAAGAGAAGTACGTCAACGTGTTCGGCCGTGCCAGTTTCGCCTTCGGCGAAGGCGGCGAGGTCTACACCGAGATCGGCTACTCGAAGAAGGAAACCACCTTCAGCAACACCCCGTCCGGCGTGTCCGGCAGCTGGGGCTACCCGGAAGGTCCGCGCAATGCCAGCAGCGGTCCGGGTGCTGTGGTGCTGTCGCCGACCCACCCGGACAACCCGATCCAGGGCCAGGCCTCGCGCCTGCGCTATTCGGCATGGGATGTCGGTCCGCGCGTGACCAACAACACCAACGAGTTCAACCGCTTGCTGGTGGGCGTGAAGGGCAACTGGGGTGACTGGAGCTACGACACCGCCTACCTGCACTCGGGCACCGACCTGACCAACAAGCGCACCGGCTTCCTGCGTTACAGCGCTGTGCAGTGTGCGTTGGGCAACCCGAACTGCGCCGGCGGCGTGTGGCGCATCGGCGACAACGCCAACCTCAACTCTCAGGCGCTGTACGACTACATCTCGCCGCAGATCAGCGCACGCGCCAAGTCCAGCCTGGACATGTTCGACTTCACCATCTCGCGCAGCCTGATGGACCTGAAGGGCGGCCCGCTGGGCCTGGCCTTCGGTACCGAGTGGCGCAAGACCAGCAACAGCCTGACCCCGCAGACCTACACCGACCAGGGTGACATCATCGGCCTGGGCTATTCGGCCTATGACGGCACCCAGAACGTGTATGCCGGCTACGTCGAGCTGTCCGCGCCAGTGCTGGAGCAGTTGGAACTGTCGGCCGCCATGCGCTACGACAAGTACGAAAGCGGTGAAGGCAAGGCCACGCCGAAGCTGGGCGTGAAGTGGACCCCGGCAGACTGGATCGCCCTGCGCGCCAGCTACGCCGAAGGCTTCCGCGCGCCGAACCCGGCCGAGAACGGTGACGGTGGCCTGGCTGCCTTCTCCAACGCCCGTGATCCGGTGCGTTGCGCCGCCAGCCCGGCCGCCGATGTCGGCACCAACTGCAGCTCGCGGCCGGTGGCGATCATCACCCGTCCGAACAAGGACCTGAAGCCGGAAGAGTCCAAGAGCTACTCGGTCGGCATCGTGCTGCAGCCGACCTCCAGCACCTCGCTGACCGTCGATGCGTGGCAGATCAAGCGCACCAACGAAATCGCCCAGGGCGCCACCGCTGATGCCATCGCCGCCGGCAACGTGCTGCGTGACATCGACCTGATCAACGGCATTGCTGGCACCGGCAGCATCCTGGCGGTCAACACCGCGTACATCAACGCGGCCTCCACCCGCGTGCGCGGTATCGACACTGATATCCGCCAGACCTTCGACATCGGTCCGGGCCAGCTGGAGATGGACCTGCAGTGGAGCCACGTGCTCAAGTTCGAGCGCACCGACGCTGACGTCACCGTCGACTACGCCGGTACCCACGGCAACTGCGACGTGACCAACTGCATCGGCACGCCGAAGGACCGCATCAACTTCGGCACCACCTGGAAGCAGGGCAACTGGAGCGTCAGCGGCGTTGCCAACTACATCTCGAAGATGGACAACAAGGACTTCCGTGGTCCGGACGGCTCGTACCAGTTCTCCTATGCCGACGGTACCGACGTCACCAAGATCTCCTCGTTCACCACCTTCGACCTGTCCGGCCGCTGGAACATCACCGAAGCCTTCGAGCTGAACGCCTCGGTGGCCAACGTGTTTGATCGCATCGCTCCGCTCGATCCGACCACCTACGGTGGCGTGAACTACAACCCGCTGCACTTCAGCGGTGCCATTGGTCGCTACTTCACCGTCGGCGCCAAGTACACCTTCAAGTAATCCTGCTGCAGCGTCACCCGCAAAGGCCCGGGCTCACGCCCGGGCCTTTGCTTTTCTACACACGCGTCAGCGTCCATCATGGGGGCACCTTCTCCTGCGACAGGCGCGATGCCCTCCTCCACTCAACGCCTTGGCCTGGCCGCACTGACCGCACTGGTGGTCGGCTCAATGGTGGGCGCCGGCATCTTCTCGCTGCCGCAGAACGTGGCGCGCAGCGCCGGCCCGGCCGCCGCGCTGATCGGCTGGGCGGTGAGCGGTGCCGGCATGCTGATGCTTGCCTTCGTGTTCCAGGCCCTGGCCAATCGTCGCCCCGACCTGGACACCGGCATCTATGCGTATGCGCGCGAAGGCTTCGGCAACTACATCGGTTTCTCCGCCGCGTGGGGCTACTGGGTCGCTTCGGTACTCGGCAACGCCAGCTTCTTCGTACTGATCTTCAGCGGTCTCGGCCACTTCGCACCGGTGTTCGGCGAAGGCAATACACCGGCCGCCATCGCCGCATCGTCGCTGCTGCTGTGGACCGTGCACCTGCTGGTACTGCGCGGCCTGCGCACTGCGGCGATCATCAATGGCCTGGTCACCGTGGCCAAGCTGGTGCCGATCGCGCTGTTCCTGATTCTGGCAGCCGGCGCATTCCGCATGGACGTGTTCCGCGCCGACTTCTTCGGCGCTCCCGCGCTGGGCGACATGGGCCAGCAGCTGCGCGGGATGATGCTGGTCACCGTGTGGGTGTTCATCGGTATCGAAGGTGCCAGCATCTATTCGCGGCGCGCGGCACGGCGCGCCGATGTCGGCCGCGCCACCGTGATCGGCTTCATCGGCGTGTGGCTGCTGCTGGTGCTGGTCAGCCTGCTGTCGATGGGTGTGCTGTCGCAGGCCGAACTGGCCGGCCTGCCCAATCCCTCGATGGCCTATGTGCTGCGCGCGATCGTTGGCGAATGGGGAGCGACGGTGATCATCATCGGCTCGATCATCTCGGTACTGGGCGCGCTGCTGGCGTGGGTGCTGCTGTGCGCCGAAGTGCTGTTTGCCGCCGCTGGCGATGGCACGATGCCGGCCTTTCTCGGCCGCGAGAACGCGCGCGGCGTGCCCGCCAATGCGCTGTGGTTGAGTAATGGCCTGATCCAGTTGTTCCTGCTGCTGGTGCTGTTCAATTCGGGCAGCTACACCAGCCTGGTGCTGCTGGCGGCGTCGATGAGCCTGGTGCCGTACTTCCTGTCCAGCGCATTCGGCGTGAAGCTGGCCTGGCAGGGCGAGGCATACGCCAGCGCGGCCGGCGCCCGCTGGCGCGACTTCATCGTCGCGCTGCTGGCCAGCGCCTATGCGTTGTGGCTGGTATATGCCGGTGGCCTGGACAACCTGCTGCTGTCGGTACTGCTGTATGTGCCGGGCGTAGTGCTGTACGCGTTGACCCGACGCCAGCGCGGCGAGCGGGTGTTCACGCGCTGGGAATGGGTGCTGTTCGGCGCGATCCTGGTGGTGGCGATCGCTACGCTGGTGGCATTCGCCCGTGGCGCGCTGACCTTGTAAGGCCGAGCCACACCCGACGCTAGTGCTTCGTCAGCATGCCGATGTCATGCATCCAGCGTTCTGCCAGGCTGGGCCATGCCGACACCGGCGCATCTTTCAGGCGCAGGCCGAACGCGTGGCCGCCGTGCGCGAACAAATGCATTTCAACCGGCACGCCGGCCTCGATCAGTGCACGGTGATAGACCAATGCATGACGGACATCGTCCGTCGGGTCATCGGCGGCCTGCACGATGAACGTCGGCGGCGCCTTTGCATCGACCACGATGTCTTTTTCCAGCGAATCATCCTTGCGTACCCAGAGATGCCCTGGATACAGCAGCATCGCGAAATCCGGCCGGCTGGACTGCACATCGGCCGCATCCAACGGTGCATAGCTGCGCTGCGCATGCGTGCTCAACCCGGCCACCACATGGCCGCCGGCCGAGAAGCCGATCACGCCCAACCGTTGTGGATCGATCTTCCAGCGCGCGGACTGCGCACGCAGCAGGCCCATTGCCCGCTGCGCATCCTGCAAGGCCATCGGCACGGCCGGAATGTCGCGGCAGTTGCATTCGCGGTCCCAGTTCGGTCCCGAGGCCGGTACGCGATACTTCAGCAGTGCGCAGGTGACGCCCTGCGCGGTCAGCCAATCGCAGATCTCGCTGCCTTCCAGGTCGATCGCCAGCACGTTGTAGCCACCACCCGGTATCACCATCACTGCCGTGCCGTTGGGCGAGCCTTTCGCCGGGAACACGGTGAGCGTGGGCACGGCCACGTTCTGCAGCATCATCCAGCGCTCGCCACTGGCCTTGGACACGGTTTCGCTGACCTGCTCGCGGCCTTTCAGCTTCGGCGGTGCCATCACCTGCCCATCCGGCCACAGAGGGAGTTCGGTGGTACCGGCTGGCGGGTGCCAGGTGGCAGGCGCGGCGGCCGATGCGGTAAATGGCAGCAGGACCATCAGCAGGCGAAATGCAAAGCGAGCGCGCATCGTCAACATCCACGTGATGGACCTGCAGTGTAGAGTCGAGTCCGCTCGAAAGATCGCGCGCGATGCATCCACGCATGGGGTGGATCCACCGCCGCACGCGACTGCACGGCGCGACACAACAAAAAAGGCCTGCATCTTGCGATGCAGGCCTCTTGAATGTGGCGCCCGAAGTTGGACTCGAACCAACGACCCCCTGATTAACAGTCAAGTGCTCTAACCGGCTGAGCTATTCGGGCAGACCGCCAGTATAACGACTCTTCACGCCCGATGGTAGGGGTGATTGGCCAACATCGCAGCAGCGCGATACAACTGCTCGGCCACCACCAGCCGCACCAGCATGTGCGGCAGCGTCAGCGGGCCGATCGACCACTTTTCATCGGCCAGCGCAGACACTTCCGGCGAATGCCCTTCCGGGCCACCGATCAGGAACGCCAGGTCCCTGCCCTGTCCACGCCAGTGCTCCAGGCGCTGCGCCAGCTGTTCGGAACTGAGCTGGCGGCCCGGTACGTCCAGTGCAACGACATAGGCATTCTTCGGCAACGCAGCGATCACCCGCTTGCCCTCGTCCTCGGTGGCGCGACGTGCGTCGCGCCCTTTGCCACGCAGGCCGGGCTCGATCTCCACCAGCTCGAACGGCAGCCAGTGCGAGAGCCGCTTCTGGTACTCGGCAAACCCTTGCGCCACCCAACTGGGCGCGCGTTCGCCGGTGGCAATCAGGCGGGCTTTCATCAACATTCCTCCAAAACGTCGACGGCGCCATCGGCGCCGTCGAAAACTGCATCAACGAATGGCTCAGGCCACTTCGTCGTCGTCGTAGGACGGCGGCTGGTCGCCAACGGTCCACAGGCGCTCGAGCGCGTAGAACTCGCGCACGCGCGGCAGCATCACGTGCACGATGACGTCGCCCAGGTCGACCAGCACCCATTCGGCTTCACGCTCGCCTTCAACACCCAGCGGCATGACGTCGATGTTCTTGGCGAAGCGCACGACTTCGTCGGCGATGGACTTCACATGGCGGGTCGAAGTACCCGATACGACCACCATGTAGTCGGCGACGCTGGACTTGCCGCGTACGTCGATCTCGACCGGGTCCTTGGCCTTCAGGTCTTCGGTGGCTTGACGGACGCTGGCCAGCAGTTCCGGCACGGAGGGCGGCGGGCTGGGCAGATCGACCTTGATGGTCTGGGGCTGGGTCTGGTTGCTCAAAGCGGGTCGACTCGATAAACGTGGGGGCGATTATACGGGCACAGCGCGGCAACCGTATTCACGAGGCGGCGGGGCGGTACAGGCCGTGGCCAGAAACGTAGTCGGCCACCGCCGGTGCCAGCATGGCCCGCCAGGGGCCGCCCGCGGCGATCTGGGCGCGCACGGCACTGGCCGATTCCACCCGCAGCGGGTGGTGCAGGCGCAGGATGCGGCCGGCCGGGCTGGTGAACAGGGCCTGCTCGTTGTCGGCCCAGCGCCCCTCGGTGGCCTGGCCCAGCGCGCCGTCGACACTGGCCCGCAGCGGGCTGCCGGGCCGCTCGGCAACGATGAAATGGGCCAGACCGAACAGCGCCTGCCACTCGTGCCAGCTGGGCAGGCCCAGCAGGCTGTCGGCCCCCACCAGCCACGCCAGCGGGCGGCTGGGGCCAAGTTCGGCCCGCAGTTCGCGCAGGGTATCGACGGTATAGGAAGGTCGGCCAGGGAAGCGCTCGGCCCGATCCAGCTCATGCCGGTCCAGCAGCAGGCCCGGCTCATCGCCGATGGCCAGGCCGAGCATGGTGCAGCGTTGCTCGGCGGTCGCGCCCGGTGCCGCGCGATGCGGCGGGTCGGCGGCAGGCAGCATGCGCACCGCCACCTGCAGTTCATCGCGCGCGGCGCGCGCGATCGCCAGATGGCCCAGATGCACCGGGTCGAAGGTGCCCCCGTAATAGATCCGCAGGCTCATGGATCAGGCCCGGGCGAGCAGCCGCACCGCACGCGCTTCGGCCACCGCCACCAGCAGGCGCTCAAGTGCAAGCCAGGCATCGCCGTCTGCGCGGCCCTTGGCGATGCGGTCAACCAGCCCTGCTTCGGCCACGAAACGCTCCCAGCGCTTGCCTTCCGGGTGCCGCTGCAGCGCGCGCTTGTAGGGCGCCTGCCGCGATTCCCAGATACCGCGGGATTTCATCTCCGCCGCCAGATTGCCGCCACGTGCCTGTACCCGTGCCAGGCCGGCACCGGCCAACAGCTCGCGGATCACGATCGGCATCAGCGCGGCCACGGCCTCGCCTTCGCCGCGCAACCCGGCCAGCATCCTCAGTACCGCCTGGGGCTGGCCGGAGAAGGTGGCTTCCACCAGCCGGAACACGTCGTAGCGGGCAGCATCGGCCACCAGCGATTCCATCCGTTCCACGTCCAGGGTCTGGCCGTCGGCCAGCAATACGAGCTTGTCGATCTCCTGCGCAGCCGCCAGCAGGTTGCCTTCAACGCGTTCGGCCAAGCGCTGCACGGCCGCCGGTTCGGCGCGCAGGCCCCTGCTGCGCAGGCGCCGTTCGATCCAGTCCGACAGCTCATGCGGCTTGATGGCCCAGGCCACCGACAGCACGCCGACGCGGTTCACCGCCTCGGCCCATTTGCCCTGGTGGGCCTTGCTCCATTCGTTGGCGGTGATCATCAGGATCACGTCCGGCGCCGGGTTGGCGCAGAACCGGCTGATCACCTCACCGCCGTCCTTGCCCGGCTTGCCGCTGGGCAGGCGCACTTCCACCAGGCGGCGGGCACTGAACAGGCTGGGGGCATTGAAGCTGGCGTCGAGCTGGTTCCAGTCGAAATCACGGCCATCGGCATCGAACACTTCGCGCTCGTCGATGCCGGCCGCACGTGCACGGGCACGCACGGCATCAGCTGCCTCCAGCACACGCAGCGTTTCCGGACCGGCGATCAGGTAGACCGGCGCCAGCGCCGTGTCAGCGCCCTGCCCGGCCAGCTGTTCCGGTCGCAGTTCCATCAGGCGCCCGGCTCAGTGCTGGACGGCGGGTGCGGGCTCGACCGGATCGTGCTCGACCGGCTTCGGCGCCGACAGGCTGCCGCCCTTTTCCAGTTCGGCGCGGACCACGCTGTCGATGCGGCGGATGATCGAGGCCGACATTTCCCGGCGCAGTTCATCGGCCAGGATCTCGCGTTCGGTGGTGGTACCGGTGGCGTCGGTCGGCGGCGACACGTAGTCGCGCGACAGTTCGATCACCTGCTGCGGCACCAGCTCGCTGCCGTCTTCGCGGCGGAAGATGAAGATCACCGCATAGCGCAGGCTGTATTCCTGCGCGCGGCCCTGCGAGTCGATCGCGATGGGCAGGTCGCCCCAGCGTTCGGACAGCACCTGCAGCTGGGCATTGGGGCCCTCGCTGTCCTCATCGGCCAAGCGCGCACCGGATGCCAGCAGGCTGCGGTTCAACAGCTTGACCAACTCGCTGTAGGGCGCGGTGGAGACCACCTTCACCGGCGCCGTGTCGGTCGGCAGCATCAGCTTGTTGCGCAGGTGGAAACCGCAGCCGGCGAGGCCGAGGACGAGAACGAGGGCAAGCAGGATTCGGGTCATGGAGACAGTCTGGCGGAGCCGGGCGATCACGGCAACAGACAGGGTGCCCGAGGCCGCGTGAACGCAGGGCCATCGGCCGGGCGTGCCCGGCGTGGCGACAACGCACCGACCGCCACGATGGCGGCCGGTGCCAGGTACATCAGGCAGCGACGATGTTCACGATCTTGCCGGGGACGATGATGATCTTGCGCACCGTCAGGCCTTCCAGGAACTTGGCCGCGTTCGGCTCGGCCAGCGCCAGCGCTTCAACCTGTTCGCGCGCGGCATCGGCGGCGACCTCGATCGTGCCGCGCAGCTTGCCATTGACCTGTACGGCCAGGGTCAGCGCGTCGCGAACCAGCGCACTGCTGTCGGCCTGCGGGAACGGCTGGTCTTCCAGCAGCGTTTCGCCATGGCCCAGCACCTGCCACAGGGCATGGCTGGCGTGCGGGGTGATCGGGTTGAGCAGCAGCACGATGGCCTGCAGCGCTTCCTGGCGCACGGCGCGCCCCTGCTCGCTGCCGTCCTCGAACTTGGCCAGCGCGTTCATCAGCTCCATCACCGCGGCAATGGCGGTGTTGAAGCTGTGACGACGGCCGTAGTCGTCACCGACCTTGCCGATGGTCTCGTGGGTCTTGCGGCGCAGGGCCTTCTGGCTGGCATCCAGTGCAGCCGCGTCGAGCGCCGGTGCGGCACCGTCGGCAGCGTGCTTCTGCACCTGTGCCCACAGGCGGCGCAGGAAACGGGCCATGCCGTCCACGCCGGCTTCGTTCCATTCCAGCGACTGTTCCGGCGGTGCCGCGAACATCGAGAACAGACGCACGGTGTCGGCACCGTACTTGCCGACCATCGCCTGCGGGTCCACGCCGTTGTTCTTCGACTTGGACATCTTCTCGGTACCACCGACCACCACCGGCTGACCGTCGGCGATCAGGGTGGCGCCGGTGATGCGGCCGCGCTCGTCGCGCTGCACTTCCACATCGGCCGGGTTGATCCAGTCCTTCGAGCCGTCCGGGTTCGGGCGATAGTAGGTCTCGGCGATCACCATGCCCTGGCACAGCAGGTTCCGCGCCGGCTCGTTGCTGTCCACCATCCGCGCGTCGCGCAGCAGCTTGTGGTAGAAGCGGAAATACATCAGGTGCAGGATCGCGTGCTCGATGCCACCGATGTACTGGTCCACCGGCAGCCAGTAGTTGCCACGCTTGTCGACCGCATCGCGGGCGCCCGGCGAGGTGTAGCGGGCGTAGTACCAGCTCGACTCCATGAAGGTGTCGAAGGTGTCGGTCTCACGCTCGGCCGCGCCGCCGCAGTCCGGGCAGGTGGTCTTGCGCCATTCCGGATCGGCCTTGATCGGCGAACCGGTGCCGACGAAGTTGACGTCTTCAGGCAGCACCACCGGCAGCTGGTCTTCCGGCACCGGCACCGCGCCACACTTGTCGCAGTAGATCACCGGGATCGGGCAACCCCAGTAGCGCTGGCGGCTCACGCCCCAGTCGCGCAGACGGTAGTTCACCCGGCGCTGGCCCTGGGCCTTGCGCTCGAAACGCTCGGCCAGCGCTTCGAAGGCGCCCTGGAAGTCCAGGCCGTCGAACTCGTCGGAGTTGACCAGTTCGGTCTCGCGGGTCTTGTCGCCGTACCAGTCCTGCCAGCGCGTCGCGTCGTAGGCGCTCTCGTCCTTGCGCAGCGACTTCAGCGCGATGACCTGGCGGATCGGCAGGTTGTACTTGTTGGCGAATTCATTGTCGCGCTGGTCGTGGCCCGGTACGGCCATCACCGCGCCGGTGCCATAGCCCATCAGCACGAAGTTGGCGACCCACACCGGCACCTGGGCACCAGTAACCGGATGCACGGCGCGCAGGCCGGTATCCATGCCGCGCTTTTCCTGGGTCTCCAGCTCGGCCTCGGACACGCCGCCCTGCTTCATCTCCGACAGCAGCGCAGCCAGTTCCGGATTGTTCTTCGCGGCATGCAGCGCCAGCGGGTGTTCGCCGGCGATCGACACGAAGGTCACGCCCATCACGGTATCCGGGCGGGTGGTGAACACGCGCAGCGGATCCAGTGCGGCGCCATCGACGTCGCGCACATCGAACTGGATTTCCAGGCCTTCGGAACGACCGATCCAGTTGCGCTGCATGGTCTTGACCGAGTCCGGCCAGCCGTCCAGTTCATCCAGGCCGTCCAGCAGTTCCTGGGCGTAGTCGGTGATGCGCAGGAACCACTGCGGGATCTCACGCTTTTCCACCAACGCGCCGGAGCGCCAGCCACGGCCGTCGATGACCTGTTCGTTGGCCAGCACGGTCTGGTCGACCGGGTCCCAGTTCACCACCGCGTTGCGGCGGTAGGCCAGGCCCTTGCGCATCAGGCGGGTGAACATGCGCTGCTCGTGGACGTAATAGTCCGGGCGGCAGGTGGCGAACTCGCGCGACCAGTCGATGGCATAGCCCAGCGACTTCAGCTGGCTGCGCATGTGGTCGATGTTCTTGTAAGTCCAGGCGGCCGGCGCGGTCTTGTTCTTGATCGCGGCGTTTTCCGCTGGCAGGCCGAACGCGTCCCAGCCCATCGGCTGCAGGACGTTGTGGCCGGTCATGCGCTTGTAGCGGCTGATCACGTCGCCGATCGTGTAGTTGCGCACGTGGCCCATGTGCAGCGCACCGGACGGATACGGAAGCATCGACAGGCAGTAGTACTTCGGCTTGTCCGAGGCTTCATCGACCTCGAAGGCACGGGTAGCATCCCAGTACTGCTGGGCGGCGGATTCAACCTGCTGCGGATCGTAAACGTTGGGTTCGACGCTGGTCATGTAACACGCGGTTGCGGCGGCAAAGCGGTACAGCGTACCGCAGTGCGGCAAATGGCTCCAATCCTGCCTGCCGCACCGGCGCGCGGCGTGGCTGCGGGAAGCGTCTCAGCGCCCGCGCGACAGAGGCAGGGCCAGGGCCAGCCAGAGCGCCCAGCAGGCAAAGGCCAACCGCTGCGCCAGCGCCGCCGGCAGTACCCCCGGCAGGCCGAACGCCAGCAGACCGGCACCGATTCCGCAGGCCAGCGTCAGCAGTCCCAGCCTGCGCCCGCCGGAATGCCGCAGCCGCGCCGCGCCCAGCATCACGCTGCCGGCGACAAAGGCCAGTGCCCAGACCATCCACACGCTGGCGTGCAGCTTGCTGGCAGGGCCCTGCATGCCCATCTGGTCTTCGAAATCCAGCGGCAGCAGGCCCATCGCGATGAAGGCGAGACCGGCCAGTAGCAGCATCTGGCTGCCCACGCGTGCCGTCCAGGCGGCGTCCACCGACAGCTGCCGGCGCAGGCGCTCGGCCACGACCACCGCCAGTGCACCCGGCAGCACCAGGCCCAGCAGGTTGAAGCCCAGCGCATGGGGGATGCCGTGCGCGCCCAGCCAGGTCACCGGATGCATCGCCTGCGAATAGTCCGGCAGGGCCGCACCGAAGCCGGCCACCGACAGCACGAACAGGGCTGCGGCGAGCATGCCTACCCAACGATCCAGCCGAACCACGGACATTGCAGCCACTCTTCAGGAGAACATCAGGCCATTGTCACGGCAGCCGGCACCTGCGCCAAGCCGTCCGCGATTTCATGGGGGGCGTGACCGCAGGGTTGAGACCGGCAAGGTTCGTCACCATAGAATCGGTCTCCAGATGCCGAACGATGCCCCATGACCGAGACGACCTACGTATTCGATGCCACCACTGCCACCTTCGAGGCGGAAGTGCTGCAGAAGTCGCTGCAGACGCCGGTCCTGGTGGATTTCTGGGCGACCTGGTGCGAGCCGTGCAAGACCCTCGGCCCGATGCTGGAGAAGCTGGCCGGCGAATACAACGGCGCGTTCGAGCTGGCCAAGGTCGACGTGGACAAGGAACAGCAGATCGCGGCGGCCTTTCAGATCCGTTCGGTGCCCACCGTGTTCCTGGTCAAGGGTGGACAGCTGGTGGACGGCTTCCCCGGCGCCCTGCCGGAAGGCCAGCTGCGTGAATTCCTGGCCCAGCACGGCGTTGTGCCGGCTGACGTCGGCGACACCATCGCCGAAGACGAAGCGCCGCTGGACCCGCAGGCGCAGGTCGACGTGCTGCGCGCGCAGATCGCCGCCGAGCCGGACAAGGATGAGCTGAAGCTCGACCTGGCCCTGGCGCTGCTGCAGGTCGGCGGCGTGGACGAGGCCGCTACCCTGATCGATGCACTGCCCGCCAACCTGGCCACCGACGACCGCGCCGTGCGTGGCCGCGCCCGGCTCTCCTTCGCCGCCGCGCTGAAGGATGCCCCGCCCGCCGAGGAGCTGGATGCGCGCATCGCCGCCGACGGCAAGGATCTGCAGGCACGCCACCTGCGGGGTGTGCAGCAGCTGCTGGCCGGCGAGGACGAAGCTGCGCTGGAACAGTTCCTGGAGATGCTGCGGATCGACCGCAGTTTCCAGGAAGGACTGCCGCGCAAGGCCCTGATCGATGCGTTCAACGTCATCGCCGATGAAGACCTGGTCGGCCGTTCGCGGCGCCGGATGGCCTCCCTGCTGTTCTGAACGGCACCGGCATCGTTCAGAATCCCTGCACTGAACGCGGGCAATAATGCCCGCGATGGTGGCCCCCAGGGTCGCCACGATCCGTTCGGGGGGATGAGGTCGGGGCCATGGGGTCTTGCTGCTGCGCCCCCGCTTTGCCGGGACAGCTATCCGTGACCGTTGGCCGCTCGTCGTCTTTCATCAAGTATTTCCTGCGCACACTGCTGTGCGCCCTCTGCCTGTGGCCGGCGCTTGCCGGCGCGCAGGACTGGAACTACCGGGTCCGCCCCGGCGATACCCTGTGGGATCTCGGCGCGGCCTACCTCAAGCCCAGCATCGGCTGGCAGCAGCTGCAGCAGCACAACCGCATCGACAACCCGTACCGGCTGCCGCCGGGTGAACTGCTGCGCTTCCCGATCGGCTGGCTGCGCGTTGAGCCCGCCCCGGCGCGGGTACTGGCCGTGCGTGGGCAGGTTGAACTGAGCGCGGCCGATGGCAGCAGCAGCCGCGCCGTGCGCGCAGGCGAACAGCTGCACATCGGTGACGCGATCCAGACCAAGGCCGATTCCAGCATCACCCTTGAGTTCGCCGATGCGTCGCGCTTGCAGCTGCGCGAATACTCACGCCTGCGCCTGGACCAGCTCAGCCGCTATGGCCGCACCGGCATGGTCGATACCCGCCTGCGCCTGCAGCAGGGGCGCGCCAGCAACCGGGTAACCCCTGCGCGCGGGCCGGCCTCGCGCTACATCATCGATGCCCCCACGGCCACCAGCAGCGTGCGCGGCACCGTGTTCCGGGTCAGCGCCGGCGATGATGCCCATGCCGGTGCCACCGAAGTACTGGAAGGCAAAGTGCAGGTCGGCAACCCGCATGGCCAGCATCTGGTGCACCCCGGCCAGGCCAGCCGCAGCGCGGGCAGCGGAACGGCGCCCGAAACGGTTTCCGGTTTGCTGCCGGCACCGCGCCTGCGTGCCGATGCGACCCGCCTGGGAGCCCTGCCGGCCCAGCTCGCGTGGGAGCCGGTGACCGGCGCCGGTCACTACCGGGTCGAAGTGGTGCAGGCCGCCACCCCGGAAATCCTGTTGTTTGCCGCCGACACCGCCGACACCCGGCTGCTGATCGGCGAGCTGCCGCCAGGAACGCTGCGCCTGCTGCTGCGCGCAGTGGATGCACAGGGTGTGGAAGGCCTGGATGCCAGCGAGGATTTCGTCCTCGACGACCAGCCGCCACCGCCGCTGACCATTTCTCCGCTGCAGGGACAGTCGGTCAACAGCGACCGTCCCCGCTTCCACTGGAGCCAGGCGCCCGGTGCCAGCAGCAGCGTGCTGCAGGTGGCTGACGAGCCGCAGTTCCTGCAGCCGCTGCGCGAGCAGAGCACCGGCGGCACCGACCTGCGCCTGGGCCAGCCGCTGCCTCCCGGCCAGTACTACTGGCGAGTCGCTTCGCGTGATGACCAGGGCCACCAGGGTCGCTACGGCCAGGCACTGACGCTGCAACTGACCGATGAACCGGTGAACCCGGCACTACAACCGCCTGAAGCCACCGATGGCGAGCTGACCCTGCGCTGGCAGGCGGGAAGCGACGGGCAGCGCTACCGCGTGCAGGTCGATCGCCGCGGCGACTTCAGCGCGCCGCTGCTCGATACCACCGTCGACCAACCGCAGGTCAGTTTCAAGCGCCCGTGGCGCGGCACGCTGCACATCCGCGTGCAGTACATCGATGACGACGGCCATGCTGGCCCGTTCTCGCCCGCCCAGCAGGTCAAGCTGCCGTGTCGCCTGTGCTACGGCGCCAGCGGTGGTGCCCTGCTGCTGTGGCTGTTGCTGTGAGGCGCTCGCCGCTGCCGTGGTCGCGACGGATCCTGCTGGCCCTGCTGGCGGGTGTAGCGACGGCGGTGGTCAGCCATGGCCAGTGGCTGTGGCGGCAGGACGAAAGCGCGTACGACCTGATGGTCGGCAGCTGGGATTACCGCCCCGACCCCAGCGTGCTGATCGTGGCCATCGACGAAGGCAGCCTGCAGCAGCTGGGCCAGTGGCCGTGGCCGCGCTCGATGCATGCCCGCCTGCTGGACCGCTTGACCGACGCCGGTGCCGAGCGCGTCGCGCTGGACCTCATGCTGTCCGAGCCCGATCGTCGCGATGCGCGCCAGGATGCCGAGCTGGCAGCGGCGATCCGTCGCAACGGCCACGTGGTGCTGCCGGTGCTGGCCGCGCCTGCCGCTGGCGACCGCATGGCCGAGGAAATGCTGCCGATCCCGCTGATTGCCGCCAGCGCCGCCGCCCTCGGCCACAGTGACGTTGAAGTCGACGGCGATGGTGTCGCCCGTGGGGCCTACCTGCACGCCGGCATCGGCCAGGCGCACTGGCCGGCACTCGGCCTGGCGTTGACCGGCCTGCCGCCGCAACGCGCACAGGGCCTGCCCGACCCCGACCCGGCGCTGGACTCGCCCTATCAATGGCGCCGCAATGATTACGTGCGCGTGCGTTATGCCGGGCCACCGGAACGCTTGCCGCAGGTGTCCTACGCCGATGTGCTGGAAGGGCGCGTGGATGCCTCGATGCTGCGTGGCAGGCGCATCGTGGTGGGCATGACGGCCAGCGGCATCGCCCTCCGCCTGTTGACACCCACCACCCGCGAATACTGGATGAGCGGCAGCGAGTACCAGGCCAACATCGCCTCGATGCTGCTGCAGGACAAGCAGATCAACGTGCTGCCCCGCGCCTGGCAGGACGCCCTGGCCGGCCTGCTGGTGGCCATGTGCGTGCTGCTGCTCGGGCTGCGCCTGCCCTGGGTGGTTGCGCTGTGCTCGCTGCCGGCCGCGCCGCTGCTGAGCTGGCTGCTGCTGCGCACCGGCAGCCTCTGGTGGGCGCCGGCCAGCGCCCTGCTCGGCGTCGTGCTGGTGCTGACGGCGTGGGCGACCTGGCGCATCGCCTCCTGGCACCGCCAGGCCAACCGTGATGCGCTGACCGGACTGGGCAACCGCCTGCGCTTCGAACAGTCGCTGCAACAGGAATGCGATGCGGCACGCCGCAGTGGCAAGCCACTGACCCTGGCCCTGATCGACGTCGACCACTTCAAGCACCACAACGATCGTCATGGCCACCAGGTCGGCGATCGCGTGCTGTGCGAAGTGGCCCGCCTGATCCAGGCGCATGCCCGGCGCCCCCGTGACATGGCTGCCCGCTACGGCGGCGACGAGTTCGCACTGGTGTTGCCCGACACCCCGGTTGAAGGCGCGCGGCAGGTGATCGAAGACCTGATCTCCTGCATCCGCGCCCTGCCGCCGCCCGGCGATGGCAGCGACACAGGCGTCACCCTGACCATCGGCGTCTACACCCGTGTGCCTGACGGCGACCTGCAACCGCATCATTTCGTCGAAGGCGCCGACAACGCGCTGTACCGGGCCAAGGACAATGGCCGCGACGGCTACGTGATCGACGGCGGCACGCCCGAGCCATAGCGCCGGGCAGGCCTGTCGGGGCGCTGCGGGCTACAACATACGCATGCGAATGGTTAGACTGGGCGCCCCGTCCCCTGCCCGGTTCCCGCATGAAAGCCAGCACGTTCCGCTTCGGCATCAACCTGTGGCCACCGTTCCTGTTCACCGGCATCCATGTCACCCGGATCACCCCGGACTACCGGCAGATCGACGTGGAACTGCGCCTGCGCCCCTGGAACCGCAACTACGTCGGCACCCACTTCGGTGGCAGCCTGTTTGCGATGACCGATCCGTTCTGGATGCTGGGCCTGATGCACACCCTTGGCCGCGACTATTACGTCTGGGATCGCGCCGGTGCGATCGATTTCCTCAAGCCCGGTCGTGGAACGGTGCGCACGTCTTTCCGCATCGACGATGCACTGCTGGATGAACTGCGCACGGCGGCGGCTGGTGGCGAAAAAGTGCTGCGCTGGTTCAGCAACGACGTGGTCGACGAAGCTGGCGAGGTGGTCGCGCAGGTACGCAAGCAGGTCTATGTGCGCCTGAAGCCACACGCACGGTAAAGCGGGCCGGCGCACGCCCGGCTATCCTCTGCAGCCCTGCCATGGAGGCTGCAATGCGCCTTTTCTTCCTTGCTGCGGCACTGACCGCCCTGCCCTTCGCCGCCACTGCACTGGACGTGCCGCCGGTGCGCTATCCCGCCGTGCCCGCGCACGCCGCCACGGCCGAGGGTTTCGTACCTGCCGGCTGGACGCTGGAATACAGGATCGAAGGCGACCTCGACCAGGACGGGCGCGCAGACCTCGCGCTGGTGCTGCGCCAGCAGGACCCGCGCAACATCATCGAACACGATGGGTTTGGCCCTTCGCCGTATGACAGCAACCCGCGCATCCTCGCCATCGCCTTCGCGCGACCGTCCGGTTACGTGCTGGCCGCGCAGAACCACACGCTCATTCCACGGCCGGACTCGCCCGTGCTCAGCGATGCGCTGGCCGAAGGCACCGGCGTGTCGATCCAGCGCGGCGCCCTGCGGGTTGGGTTGTACTCGTTCTCCAGCGCGGGCAGCTGGTCGATGGGCACCACCACGTTCACGTTCCGCTGGCAGGAAGGCAACTTCGCGCTGATCGGCTACGACCGCGACACGATGATGCGCAATTCCGGGCAGACCGAGGGCCTCAGCGTGAACTACTCCACCGGCAAGGTGAAGCTGACCGAAGGCAGCATGCAGGACGACAAGGAACAGGTGCACTGGCAGACCCTGCGTGACCGCAAGCACTGGACGCTGGACAGCGTCGGTGATGGCTGGGCGTTCAATCCGCTCGGCGACGGCAGCTGAGTGCGGGTCAATCCACCCGCAACGGCATCGACAGATGCGGGCCTTCCCCTTCGCGCGCAGGTCCGCGCCGCAGCAGCTGCAGGTAGCGGCCATCGGCAGACACCTCGGGCGTGCGGGCGTCCGAACGCCATTGCGCCGGCAACCGCGCCAGCGACTCGTCGGCGGGCCCGGGCTGCAGCCGCAGCCAGCGCTGCGCGCCGAGCAGGCGGATCATCGCCGCCGTATCCTGGCTGCGCGCCGCGTACGGCGCATAGGACGGCCCGGCGATGGCACTCAATGTGCATCCCAGCGGATTGGCCATGCAGCGCACATCCCATCCCAGCGGTGGCGACACAGGGAGCGGGACGTCGGCCGCCAGCGCCGTGGCTACAGCAGGCCGGCATGCCCAGCCGAAATTGCCGGCGATCCGGGCCAGGGTGTGGTCGCGATCCAGCAGCAGACGGCTGCCTGCTGTCTGCGTGGACGCTTCCACCGCCGCCTTGTTCATCGCAAATTCGCCCTGCATTGCCTGGCACAGGCTCTGTTCGTTCGCGTCCAGTGGCTGCAGCGCCGCCTCGCAGGGGACGGGCAGCGCGTAATCCGGCGATTGCTCGACCAGCATCTCGCCAAGCAGTGCGGCATGGGTCCGCACCACGGCGGCGCCCATCATGCTGTCCACCAGCGTGCTGCCGGTCCGCATCATCCGCCGACCAAACCGCACCGCGCTGCAGCTGCCCTCGATGGCACCGGCAACATCGCCCTGCAGATAGGCCAATGCCTGTGCACTTGCCCCATCCAGCAGCGGCGCGTAGGCCGGCAGAGGCAGCAGCTCGCTTCCGCTGGGCCTGAACGGGGAATCGAAACGATCATAGTCCGCCATCCGGGCCAGTCGCTCATGCAGGCCGGCATGCCCCGCGTGGGCGTCAGCGAAGCGCTGCGGATCAGCGCGTACCTGTGCCAGGCAGCCGACCGGCCCGACTGCACAACGACCTGAGCGGCCCGGATTCAATGGTGCGTGCCTGGCGGCCAGCACCGACGCTTGCGACGCCTGCGCGGGCGCCGTCTGCCAGCGCTGCAGATCTTCGGCCAATGCCGCCTCACGCTGGGCCAGGTCCAGCCCATCGAAGGGCAGCGTCCACAGTAGGGCGAAGCCGTTCCTGCCCTCGCTGCGATGCGCGGCTTCAAGCAGGCGGACATCCTCCCGCTGGGCGGCCGACAACGGCCAGAACCTCGACAGCAGCCATGCCGCGATGGCGATCACCAGCAGACCCAGCATTGCCCAACCCAACCACCGCAGCATCCTCAACACAGCATCCCTTCCCTGCATGGCCAGCGCCGCCAACGGGCAGCGTAAACGAGCGGCCGCGACCGCTACAATGCGCGCATGTCGCTCGATGCCCCCGCCCTGGTTCCCCGTCCCTCCCTGCAGCGCCTGTTCCTGACCGGCCTGCTGACCCTGTTGCCGATCTGGCTGACCTGGGTGGTGGTCAAATTCGTGTTCGTGCTGCTGTCGGGCATCTCCAGCCCGCTGGTGGTGCCGCTGTCCGAACAGATCGCTACCAGCTTCCCGCATTACCTCGGCTGGGTCCGCGCCGAATGGATCCAGAACACCATTGCCCTGCTGGCCACCCTGCTGGTGATCCTGGCGGTGGGCGTGGCCAGCCGCCGCGTGGTCGGCCAGCGCCTGCTGCGCTGGGTCGGCGCGGTCATCAAGCGCATTCCGCTGGCCAGCATCATCTATGACAGCGCCAAGAAGCTGCTGGACATGCTGCAGACCGAACCGGGCAGTACCCAGCGCGTGGTGTTGATCGACTTCCCGCACCGCGACATGAAGTCGGTGGGCCTGGTCACCCGGGTCATCAAGGAACAGGGCACCGACCGCGAACTGGCGGCCGTCTATGTGCCGACCACGCCGAACCCGACCTCCGGCTATCTGGAGATCGTGCCTGTCGAACTGCTCACCCCGACCGACTGGACGGTGGACCAGGCGATGAGCTTCATCATTTCCGGCGGTGCAGTGGCACCAGCCAGCGTTCCGTTCACCCGCGCCGGCGATCGTTCCGAATGAGCGAGGCGTCGCACGCGCGCCCGCTGCAGGACCGCGCGGTCCTGCTGTTCATCGTGCTGGCTGCGTTCTTCTGCGGCAACGCGGTGCTGGCCGAACTGATCGGGGTGAAGATCTTCGCCCTGGAAGACACCCTCGGCATCGACCCGCTGAACTGGAACCTGTTCGGCCAGACCGGCTCGTTGAGCTTCACCGCCGGCACGCTGCTGTGGCCGGTGGTGTTCATCATGACCGACACCATCAACGAATTCTTCGGCAAGCGCGGGGTGCGTTTCATCTCGTGGCTGGCGGTGGTGCTGATCGCCTACGGTTTCCTGTTCGCCTTCGCGGCGATCTCGCTGGCACCGGCCAGCTGGTGGGTAACCTCGATGGATGCCCACGGCGTGCCCGATTACCAGGCCGCGTTCGCGGCGGTGTTCGGACAGGGCATGTGGACCATCGCCGGTTCGCTGGTGGCGTTCCTGTTCGGCCAGTTGATCGACGTGGCGGTGTTCCACCGCATCCGCCAGGCAACCGGCGAGCGCCATGTATGGCTGCGTGCCACGGGTTCCACTGCGGTCTCGCAGCTGGTGGACAGCTTCGTGGTGATCTGGATCGCCTTCGTGCTCGGCCCGCAGCACTGGCCGACATCGCTGTTCCTGGCAGTGAGCAGCGTCAACTATGCCTACAAGATGGGCTTTGCGATCGCCCTGATTCCGTTGCTGTACCTGATGCGGCGTGCAATCACCCGCTATCTGGGCGAACACCGCGCCGCCGACCTGCGCGCTGCGGCCGCGGCTGACTGAAGCCCCAGCGACGCGCAAGCTGACTGCGCCCCCACGCTGGCCGTACGCGCGCGGATCGTGCAAGCTCCACGGTCTGTGTTCCACGGAAGCTTCTTGATGCCGTATTCCCCCCGCGTCCTGGCCGCCGCCATCGCCGCGTTGTTCCTGTTCAGCGCCGTTCCGCCGGCCGAAGCAGCGAAGAAGAAGGGCAGCCGCCCCGCCGCCGCGCAGACCCGCCAGGCGGCCAAGCCGAAGGCCCGCGCCGGCACACGTGCCACCACGCCCGCCCGCGGCAGTTCGGCGCGCCGCGCCGCGCCGCGCCCGGTCGCCCCTGCCCGTGCGGTGCCCAAGCAGGTGCAGCTGGAGCGGCTGTACGACGAATACTGGGATGCCTCCATGCGGTTGAACCCGCTGCAGGCCACCTTCCAGGGCGAGCCGCGCTACAACGACCAGCTGCCCAACATCCTTTCTGCCGCGTGGCGCCAGCAATCGCACGACTTCACCACCGAATGGCTGGGCAAGGTCGAGAAGATCGGCAGCGACGGCCTGCAGGGGCAGGACCTGCTCAGCTACGAGATCTTCGTGCGTGATGCCCGCGCTTCGCTGGCCGCCGAACGTTATCCGAGCTGGATGATGCCGATCAGCCAGTACTACAACGTCGGCAGCATCATGGCCATCCTCGGCGCCGGTGCTGGCGCACAGCCGTTCAATACGGCCAAGGACTACGACACCTGGTCGCGACGCTCGCTGGGCATCCCCGACCTGTTCGAGCAGGCCATCGACAACATGCGCCAGGGCATGAAGGCCGGCGTGGTGCAGCCGCGCGACCTGATGGAAAAGGTACTGCCGCAGCTGGACGCGGTGATCAAGCCGACCGCCGAAGAGAGCATCTTCTGGTCGCCGATCCGGACCATGCCCGAGTCCATCTCCGCCGAGGACAAGGCGCGCATCAGCGCCGAGTACAAGCGCATGATCGAACTGCGCATCATGCCGGCCTACCGTGCCCTGCGTGGCTTCATCGCCACCGAATACCTGCCTGCCACGCGCAGCAGCAGCGGCCTTGGCGCACTTCCCGACGGCCAGGCCTGGTACGCCAACCTGATCGTGCAGACCACCGCCAGCCAGCAGACCGCCGCGCAGCTGCATGCGCTGGGCGAGCAGCGTGTGCAGGAGCTGCAGGCGCAGATCACCACGGTGATGCGCGACGGCAAGCTGCGCAGTTCGCAGGCCAAGCTGCTGCGCAGCATGCGCAACGACCGCCAGTTCCAGTACAGCGATGCCAACGCGCTGCTCAACCGTTACCGGCAGGTGCAGCAGCAGGTCGATGCACGCCTGCCGCAGGTACTGGACACCCTGCCGAAGGCGCCGCTGCAGATCCGTGCAGTGGAACCGGAGCGTGCCATGACCGCCGCCGCAGCCTCCTACCAGCCGTCGCCGCCGGGACAACCCGGCGTGCTGTTCGTCAACACCCGCGACCTGCCCAGCCGCAAGCGCTGGAACGTGCCGGTGCAGTACCTGCACGAAGCCATTCCCGGCCACCATGTGCAGCTGGGGCTGCAGCAGGAACTGACCAAGCTGCCGCGCTTCCGCCGCCTCGGCGGTGACCTCGCCTTCGTCGAAGGCTGGGGCCTGTACGCGGAAACCCTGGGCGATGAGCTCGGCGCGTACACCGATCCGTACGACCGCATCGGCTATCTGTATTCGCGCCTGCTGCGCGCCGCGCGCGTGGTCGCCGATACCGGCGTGCATGCGCAGGGCTGGAGCAAGCAGCAGGCCGTGACCTATCTGCAGAAAACCGTGGACATGAGCGCTGACGATGCCAACGCGGAAGTGGAACGGATCATGGCCCAGCCTGGCCAGGCGCTGTCCAACGTCGCCGGCCTGACCACGATCATCGCCCTGCGCGACAAGGCCAAGGCACGCCAGGGCGCTGCGTTCGACCTGCGCCGCTTCCATGCCGAAGTGCTGAAGGACGGTTCGATGCCGCTGGATGTACTGGACCACAAGATCGAACGCTGGCTGGCGCAGCCGGCCGCTGCAACGCCTGCGCCCGCGCCCTGACCGCCACGGAGCTGCGATGCGCCCTGCCGCCCTGCTGTGTGCCACGGTTCTCGCTCTGCTGCCGTCGATAGCGTTGGCGGCTGCACCGCTGGCACCGCCGGATGCAGGCATCGATGGACTGATGCAGACCTACGACGGCCAGGTGCCGGGCGCAGCGGTGCTGGTGCTGCACGACGGGCAGCCGGTGTTCCGTCGCGGCTACGGCCTGGCCGTGGTTGAAGATGGCAGCCCAGTGACGCCGGCCAGCAACTTCCGCCTGGCCTCGGTCAGCAAGCAGTTCACCGCTGCGGCGGTGCTGTTGCTGGTCGAGGACGGCCGCCTGGCGCTGGACCAGCCCGCGCGGCGCTGGCTGCCGGAGCTGCCGCCCGCTGCTTTCGGCATCACCCTGCGCCAGCTGCTGTCGCACACCAGCGGCCTGCTGGACTACGAAGACCTGATCGACCCTGCCGACACCCGGCAGGTGCACGACACCGATGTGCTGGCGCTGTTGGCCCGCGAAGATCGACTCGCCTTCGCACCCGGCAGCCAGTACCGCTACAGCAACAGCGGCTACGCACTGCTGGCGCTGATCGTCGGCCGCGCCGCCGGCAGCGACTTTGCCAGCTTCCTGCAGCAGCGCATTTTCCAGCCGCTGGGCATGGCGCACACCGTGGCCCACCAGGACGGGATCGACCAGGTCGCGCAGCGTGCCTATGGCTACAGCGAAGTTGACGGACGTTGGCAACGTACTGACCAGAGCACCACCAGCGCCGTGCTCGGCGATGGTGGCATCTACTCCTCGCTGGACGACCTCGCCCGCTGGGACGCGGCCCTGTACGACGACCGCCTGCTGTCGGCCGCATCACGCAAGGCCATGTTCAGCCCGGCCACCGCCACCACCGAAGCGGACGTACCGCACTACGGCTTCGGCTGGCGCCTGAACGGCCGCATGCACTGGCACAGCGGCGAGAGCATCGGCTTCCGCAACGTGATCCTGCGCTATCCGGACAAGCACCTGACAGTCATCGTGCTGAGCAACCGCAACGCCACCGAACCCTATCCGCTGGCGCTGAAGATCGCCCAGCGCTGGCTGGACACCCTGCAATGACCACCACGACCACCGGCCTGCTGGGCATCCACCATGCCGCACTGATCTGCAGCGACTACGCCCGCTCGAAAGACTTCTACGTGCGCGTGCTGGGCCTGCGCATACTGGCCGAGAACCACCGCGCGGCACGCGACTCGTGGAAACTGGACCTGGCCCTGCCCGATGGCGGCCAGCTGGAGCTGTTCTCCTTCCCCTCGCCCCCCGCACGGCCCAGCCGCCCCGAAGCCCAGGGCCTGCGCCATCTCGCGTTCCGGGTAGCCGCGCTGGAACCCTTCGTCGAACGCCTGGCCCGCCACGGCGTGGAATGCGAACCGATCCGCGTGGACGAATACACCGGCCGCCGCTTCACCTTCTTCGCCGACCCCGACGACCTGCCGCTGGAACTGTACGAGACCGGTTGAGCGATTTTCAATCGCGGAAATTCATCCACGCATGGCATGGATCTGCGTGTCGACCAAGGTCGACACCCACCAAGAGCAGGCAATGCCATTCCGGCAGATCGCGAAAATCTGTCGAAGGCGGGGTGGGTCCGGTTGCGGGGGTGTCCGCGGCATGGATGCCGCGGCCAAGCCCCCATGGATGGGTTTACGGCGTCCCCCGCAACCCATGCGCAAGACCTTCAAGACCCTGCTGCTGGCGCTGCCGCTGTGCCTGGCCGCGCTCTCCGCGCAGGCCGCCGACAGTGCCGCCGGCCGCTGGAAGACCATCGACGACAAGACCGGCAAGGTGAAGTCGATCGTCGAGATCAGCCAGGCCGCCAACGGCACGCTGTCCGGCAAGGTGGTCGAGATCCTGCACTCGGACAAGGGCCCGAACCCGGTCTGCGATGGTTGCGAGGGCGCCAACAAGAACAAGCCGGTGAAGGGCATGACCATCCTCTGGAACCTGAGCCAGGACAAGGGCACCACCAGCAAGTGGTCCGGTGGCACCATCCTCGACCCGGCCAACGGCAAGACCTATCGCTCGAAGATCGAGCTGCAGCCGGGTGGCGGCAAGCTGGACGTGTCCGGCTGCATCGCCTTCATCTGCCGCGCGCAGACCTGGGTCCGCGAGTAAGCGTCACGGCCCCGGCAATGCCCTGGTGACCCGGCTCCGGCCGGGTCACCGCGTTGCGGGCATGCGATAATCCCCGGTTCCCCCTGGCTGCACCCCGTGACCATGACCCGTACCGCGCTCGTCACCACCGCCCTGCCCTACGCCAACGGCCCGCTGCACCTGGGCCACCTGGTCGGCTACATCCAGGCTGACATCTGGGTGCGGGCGCGTCGAATGAGTGGCGGCAAGGCCTGGTTCGTGTGCGCCGACGACACCCACGGCACGCCGATCATGCTGGCTGCGGAAAAGGCCGGGGTCACCCCGGAAACCTTCATCGCCAACATCCAGGCCAGCCACGAGCGCGATTTCGCCGCTTTCGGCGTCGCCTTCGACCATTACGACTCGACCAATTCCGCCGCCAACAAGGCGCTGACCGAAGCGTTCTACCTGAAGCTGGAAGCGGCCGGCCACATCAGCCGCCGTTCGGTGGCGCAGTTCTACGACCCGGCCAAGGGCATGTTCCTGCCCGACCGCTACGTCAAGGGCATCTGCCCGAACTGCGGCAGCGCCGACCAGTACGGCGACAACTGCGAGGTCTGCGGCGCCACCTATGCGCCGACCGACCTGAAGGAGCCGCGCTCGGTGATCTCCGGGGCAACCCCGGAAATGCGCGATTCGGAGCACTTCTTCTTCGAGGTCGGCCACTTCGACGGCTTCCTGCGCGACTGGCTGGCCGGCGATGTCGCCCTGCCGGGCGTGAAGGCCAAGCTGGGTGAATGGCTCAACGCCGAAGGCGGCCTGCGTGCGTGGGACATCTCGCGCGATGCGCCGTACTTCGGTTTCGAGATTCCCGGCCAGCCGGGCAAGTACTTCTACGTCTGGCTGGACGCGCCGATCGGCTACCTGTCCAGCTTCCAGACCCTGTGCAGCAGGATCGGCGAGGACTTCGAAGCGCACCTGCGCGCCGGCACCAGCACCGAGCTGCATCATTTCCTCGGCAAGGACATCGTCAATTTCCATGGCCTGTTCTGGCCGGCGGTGCTGCACGGCACCGGCCACCGCGCGCCGACCCGCCTGCACGTCAACGGCTACCTGACCGTCGATGGCGCGAAGATGAGCAAGTCGCGCGGCACCTTCGTGATGGCGCGCACGTTCCTCGATGCCGGCCTGGAGCCGGAGGCACTGCGTTACTACTTCGCCGCCAAGTCCGGTGGTGGCGTCGACGACCTCGACCTGAACCTGGGCGACTTCATCGCGCGCGTCAACGCCGATCTGGTCGGCAAGTTCGTCAACCTCGCCAGCCGCTGCGCCGGTTTCATCAGCAAGCGCTTCGATGGCCAGTTGGCCGCGCAGCTGCCCGACGCGGCGCAGTACCAGCGCTTCGTCGATGGCCTGGCGCCGATCCGTGAGGCATACGAGCGCAACGACCCGGCCGCGGCGATCCGCCTGACCATGACCCTGGCCGATGAAGCCAACCGCTACATCGACGACGTCAAGCCGTGGGTGATCGCCAAGCAGGAAGGCGCCGACGCGCAGCTGCAGGCGGTCTGCAGCCAGGGCCTGAACCTGTTCCGCGTACTGGTCACCGCCCTGAAGCCGGTGCTGCCAGCCACCGCGGCGCAGGCCGAGGCCTTCCTGGCCGCGCCGGTGAATGACTGGACCGAGCTGGCGCAGCCGCTGCTGGGCCACCGCATCACCGACTACACCCCGCTGTTCACCCGTATCGACCCGAAGAAGATTGACGCCATGATCGACGCCTCCAAGGACACCCTGACCACCGCCGCCCCCGCTGCCAAGGTTGAAGCAAGCAAGCCTGCCGCACCGGTGGTGGCCAAGGACGAAGCAAAGAGCGCCGACGCGCCGGCCTACATCGGCATCGACGACTTCGCCAAGCTCGACCTGCGCATCGGCAAGGTGCTGGTGTGCGAGTTCGTGGAAGGCTCGGACAAGCTGCTGCGTTTCGAACTGGATGCCGGCGACCTCGGCAAGCGCCAGATCTTCTCCGGCATCCGCGCCAGCTACGGCGAGCCGGAAGCGCTGGTCGGCCGCAGCGTGGTGTTCATCGCCAACCTGGCACCGCGCAAGATGCGCTTCGGCCTGAGCGAAGGCATGATCCTGTCGGCCGGTTTCGATGGCGGCGCGCTGGCGCTGCTGGACGCCGACAGCGGCGCGCAGCCGGGCATGCCGGTTCGTTGATGCAGTACGGGCGCGGCCCTGGCCGCGCCCGGTCATGAGCACCGCGAAGGGAGGTACCGTGATGGGAGATGCTGCGTTGGAACTGGCGCTGTTCGACTTCGACCACACTGTCACCACCTGCGACACCTATGGCCGCTTCCTGCGCCGGGTCGCCACCGCCGAACAGCTGGCACAGGCCTGGTGGAAAGTCGGCCCGTGGCTGCTGGCCTACAAGCTGAAACTGATCTCCGCCGAGCGCATCCGCGCACGGGTGACCCGGTTGACCTTCAGCGAGCGCCACGCCGATGACATCGAGACGCTGGCTGCGGGCTTCTCCCGCGAGTTCCTGCCCGATGTCGTGCGCCCGGAAATGCTGGAGCAGATCCGCTGGCACAAGGAGCAGCAGCACACCGTGGTGGTGGTGTCCGGTTCACTGGACCTGTACCTGCGGCCGTGGTGCGAACAACTGGGCCTGCAGCTGATCTGCAATCGGCTGGAAAGCGAAAGCGGACGCCTGACCGGCCGCTACGCCGGTGGCGATTGTGGTCCGCGCAAGGTTGAGCACATCCGCCGCCAGTTCGACCTGTCACGTTACACACGCATCCATGCCTACGGTGACAGCGCGGAGGATCGCCCGATGCTGGCCCTGGCGCACGAGCGCTGGTACCGCGGCAAACCCCTGAAGTAACCCAACGCGCAGCCTTCGCCACGCATGAGCCTGATTCCGCCCCTGACCGAACGCCTGGACCGCTTGCTGCCGCAGACCCAATGCGGGCAATGCGGTTACGACGGCTGTCGCCCGTACGCGCAGGCGATGGCACGTGGGGAGGCTGGCGTGGATCGTTGTCCGCCCGGCGGCGATGCCGGTGCGCGGGCGTTGGCGCAGGTGCTGGGTGTGCCGGCGTTGCCGTTCGATCGCAGCCGGGGCGAGCACAAGCCGCCGCAGGTGGCGTTGATCGTGGAGGCTGACTGCATCGGTTGCACCAAGTGCATACAGGCGTGCCCGGTGGATGCGATCGTCGGCGGGGCAAAGTACATGCACACGGTGATTGCCGATCTGTGCACGGGGTGCGAGTTGTGTATTCCACCGTGCCCGGTGGATTGCATCGAGCTGGTGTTGGTGTAGGTTTTTTTTTGCGACGCCGCGGCGTCGCGTTGCGCTGAGAGCAACAGCAACAGCAACAGCAACAGCAACGGCAACGGCAACGGCAACGGCAACGGCTGGGAGCGTCGGCTGCCTGGGTTTGATGATCTGGGCTGGTGGGCGGGGGCAAGCGGGACACGCCGTGAACCCATCCATGGGGGCTCGATGACGCCTTGCTCGTGTGCGCTATCCTGCGCACACGGCAAGACCTGGGTTGGGCGTCCTGCCCAACCCGCCAGGCGCATGCGCCTGGCCCATGGCGCCAACGGTCCCGCTTGCCCCCGCCCACCAGCCCCCGACAGATATCCGCTGCGGACGGGCGAGCAACTGCAATGCCATGGCTGGGGTGTTGGTGGGTGCGGACCTTGGTCCGCACTATCTGTCCAATGTCATGAACCGTCGTCGCAATCGACCTTGCCTGCGCACGCTGGCGACTATCGAATCACGATGCATGTCGCAGATTGCTCGGTCTATCGCGACCGTGGCGCCACCTGCGTTCGAGGCGGCTTAACAGCATGCAAAAATGCCGGAAACCTCCTGACGTTGCGGGCATTGCAACTTGTCTGATTGGCATTCCGCTACGACGGGTTTACAGATGGTGAGCCGCCGAAAAAGGGTGGCCGGGTGTCGAAAACCCGCGACGCAAGATGTTGTTTACGCTTGCCAGCCGGCGTCACCTTGCGTGGCGCCGGCTGGCAATCCGTCTGCCGGTCATGGCGGGCGGAGCGTGGGGGCTTTCGGGTCCACCGGTTTCGTCTTGCGTCCCGGTTTTCGAGCCACGTCTCCGTCCGCCACCTTTGAGTGGCGGCTACCGTCTGTCCTGCACGGAGCCTTGCCATGAACGCATCGGATTTCCCCCATCTGCACGCCTACCTCGGCCCGGCAGACGCCGACGAGGACACGGAACCGTCGCCAGCGCTTGATCCCACCACGTTGGTTGCGACCCTGCGGCGCATCGGTACCGGCGCCGCCGCTGACGGTCAGCCGTGGCCGGAGCGGCATCAACTTCCCAGCCGGTGCATGGCGCTGGCCGATGCCGATTGCGCGCTGGCCGGGCTGCGCGTGGTGCAGGAGGTCCTGCTGGCCGCCGAACGCACCCGGCAGAACGGCGCGCCGGAGGAGTACGTCGGCGACCGGGTCATGGAAGGCCTGATGCTGGCCTGCCTTGCCTTGTGCACGCAGGCAAGCACACGACTGCAGCCGCAGCTGTAACGGATGTTGCAGCGTCAGCTTCCCCGGCAAACGGGGTCAGATCCCTTTTCCGGAGGAAAAGGGGTCTGACCCCTGTCCGCTCATTACGGCACTGCCGCCGTAACGATGATCTCAACCTTCCATTCGGCGTGCGCAAGCTTGGCTTCAACCGTGGCGCGGGCCGGGGTCGCGCCCTCCACCACCCACTCGTCCCACGCCTTGTTCATGCCCTCGAAATCGGCCATGTCGGCCAGGAAGATCTCCGCACGCAGCACGTGCTGGCGGTCACTGGCCACCAGCGCCAGCAGCTTGTCGATCTCGGCCAGCACCTGCCGGGTCTGGCCGGTGATGTCCTGGCTGGTGTCTTCCGGAATCTGGCCGGAAAGGTAGGCGACCTTGTTGTACACGGTCATCTCGGACATGCGCGGTCCGACGTCGTAACGCTCCATCATGGGCGTGGCTCCTGCGGGTGGTCTGGACTGCATTCTCACCCAGCCGGCGTTGGAAGTGTGTGCCCGGTGCGGCCACTGGATACCGCCACCACCAGCACAGCGGCAGTGCTGGTCAAACGGCGTGGACAGGCGCACGATGCGCCACGCCTGCGTTGACACCGCCCTCGCCCTTTCTGACGCACCCTTGCGCCGATGACCGCACCCACCGATTCCACTGCCTCCCCTTCCACACCGACCTGGAAGCGGGTCGTCACCATCGTCGTCCCGCTGCTGATCCTCGCGCTGGCCCTGCATGGGCTGGCCGGCGAATTCGACGAGCATGGCTACCGCGCCATCCGCCAGGCCTTCCGCGAGCTCAGCGCTGCGCAGATCGCGCTGACCGTGCTGCTCGGCCTGGCCAGCTACGCCTGCCTGATCGGCTTCGATGCGATCGGCCTGCGCCGCAGTGGCATCCGCGTGCACCCGGCACGGATCGGCATCACCGCCTTCCTCGCCCACACCCTGGGCCAGACCGTGGGCTTTGCCGCCCTCACCGGCGGCGCAGTGCGCCTGCGCGGCTACCGCAGTGCCGGCCTGGATCTGGCGCAGATCGGCCAGGTGGTGCTGATGAGCACGCTCGGCTTCATCTTCGGCGCGTGGCTGCTGATCGGCGTTGCGCTGTGCATGGAGCCGGCCGCTGCCGCGCTTGCGCTGCCGCTGGACCCCGGCGCGGTGCGCGTGGTCGGCATCGTCGCGCTGCTCGCCTATGCGGCCACCTTCGTCCTGGTCGGCCGCAACGGTCGCCAGTTCCGCATCTTCAGCCATGGCCTGTGGCTGCCCGACCGGCGCACCATGCTCGGGGTCACCGTGTTGAGCGTGGTTGAACTGGTCCTGGCCAGTGCCGCGTTCTATGTGCTGCTGCCCGATTCCACGCCGACCGGCCTGCCCGGTTTCGTCGGCCTGTATCTGGTCGCCGTGCTGGCCGGCCTGGTGTCGACGGTACCGGCCGGCCTTGGCGTGTTCGAGTGGAGCCTGCTGAAGCTGCTGCCGCAGGTGGCGCCGGCTGCAGTACTGGCGGCGGCATTGATCTACCGCGTCAGCTACTACGTGCTGCCGCTGCTGCTGGCGACTGTGCTGGCCCTGGCGCCCGCGCTGCGGCAGCCGCTGCAGGCCAGCGCAGGTGCCACCCGCGCCGGCTGGTACGCGCTGCGTCCGTGGTTGCCGCAGATCATCGCGCTGGCCGCCTTCAGTGTCGGCGCCGCGCTGGTCATCGACGGCACCCTGCCCACACCGCGACGGCACCTGATCAATGCCTCGCTGCCGATCCTGGAAACCTCGCACCTGATCGGCAGCCTGGCCGGCGTCGCCCTGTTGCTGATCGGCCAAGGCCTGGCCCGCCGCAGCCACGCGGCCTGGATGCTGGCGATGGCGATCTGCGTGATCGCACCGCTGCCGATCTGGCTGCGCGGTGGCCAACCGCTGATCGCCTTGTCGGCGTTGCTGGTGGCGATGGCGCTGTGGGCAGCACGTCGCGAGTTCTATCGCCAGGGCGCGCTGCTGGACGAAGCCTGGTCGTGGCCATGGCTGCGCAACCTCGGCCTGGTGCTGGTGGCGGTGACGTGGCTGCTGTTCTTCACTTACAGCCACGTCGAATACCAGAACGAGCTGTGGTGGCAGTTCGCCGTGTCCGGCAATGCGCCGCGCGCGCTGCGTGCACTGCTGCTGGTGGCGATGGCGCTGGTGATGTTCGGCCTGGCGCGGCTGCTGCACAGCACGCGCAGCCCGCTGCCGCCTGCCGACGACGCAACCCTGCAGGCGCTGGCACCCGTGCTGGCTGGTGCCACCGACACCCAGGCCTGCCTGGTGCTGACTGCCGACAAGGCGGTGCTGCGCGATGAGCAGCACAAGGGCTTTGTGATGATGCAGCGCTACGGCGGCTCGCTGATCGCGATGGGCGATCCGGTCGGGCCACCGGAGGTGGCGCGCGCACTGATCTGGCGCTTCCGCGAAGAAGCCGACCGGCTCGGACTGCGCCCGGTGTTCTACCAGGTGGGTGAGGCGTATTGGCAGACCTATCTCGATCTCGGCCTGGGCCTGGTCAAGCTGGGCGAAGAGGCCATGGTGCCGCTGCACGACTTCGGTCTGGAAGGCCGCGAGCGTGCCGACCTGCGGCAAGCCTGGAACCGCGGCAAGCGCGGCGGGCTGTCGTTCCGCGTAGCACCGGCGGAAGAGATCCCTGCCCTGCTGCCACGCCTGCATGCGATTTCCAACGCCTGGCTGGAGGACAAGTCAGGCGACGAGAAAGGCTTCTCGCTGGGCAGCTACGACCCGGACTATCTCGTGCGTTTCCCGATCGCCCTGGTCGAAGCTGAAGGTCGGATCGTGGCCTTTGCCAACCTGTGGCAGGCACCGGCAGGCGCCGAACTGTCGGTGGATCTGATGCGTCATGTCAGCGATGCGCCGAAGGGCACGATGGATTTCCTGTTCATCGAGCTGTTCCTGTGGGGCCGCGCGCAGGGCTATGCGCGGTTCTCGCTGGGCATGGCACCGCTGTCCGGCCTGGCCCAGCACCGCCTGGCCGGTCGCTGGAACCGCCTGGCCGGCCTGCTCGCACGACACGGCGAGCGCTTCTATGGCTTCAGCGGCCTGCGCAGGTTCAAGTCGAAGTTCGATCCGCAGTGGCGACCGCGCTACCTGGCCGCGCCCGGCGGCATGCACCTGCCGGCTGCACTGCTGGATGCCACGCGGCTGATCTCGCTGGACCCGCGGCGCAACTGACGCCCCGATCCGCCGGGCATGGCCCGGCGCTACCTGATGGATCGTCCGCACGGGTAGCGCCGGGCCATGCCCGGCGGTGGTCCCATGAGACCGATTACGCGCCGCCCTTGAGGATCACCTCGGCCAGGCGATCGTAGTCACCGCCGAAGTGATGGTCACCCGGCAACTTGACCTTGTGCACGCCGTCGTTGCCCGGCAGATCGGGGCACAGCGCATCCTCGTCCTTGTCGCCGTACACGCACAGGGTCCTGGCCGCCGGCAGCTTCGCCACTTCCGGCGCGATCGGCAGGCCGCCGCCACCGCCGCCCAGCCAGTTGCTGACATGGAATTCAAAGTCGGCATTCCTGCCCACCGACAGCAGCACGATGCGTTCGAGGCCGGCGCGGGTGCCTGCATCAAGCTGGTTGATGGTGGCCGGCAGCACGTCGGCACCCTGCGAGAAACCGATCAGCATCACCTTGTCGCGCTGCCATTGCTGGCGGTAGTGGCCGATGATCTTCTGCAGATCGACAGCGAATCCCTGCGGCGTGCGTTCGCTCCAGAAATAACGCAGCGAATCGATGCCAACCACCGCCACGCCATGTTCGGCCAGGGCGCCGGCCACGTCCTTGTCCAGGCCGGCCCAGCCGCCATCGCCGGAAACGAACACCGCCAAGGTGTCACCGCTGCCCTGCGCCGGCACTTCCACTACCGGCAGCCCCTTCAGGGCATCCGGCGGCGGTGCCAGCGCGACCCCGGCCTGTGCGCCGATCACCCGCGCGGCGGCCACCAGCCCCGGTGTCGCATCGCCAGCGGCGGTGCGCTTGAATTCACGCGCCATTGCAACCTGCTGCACGAACGGGCCAGCGCTGTTGGTCGAACACCCCGACGCGCCGGCCGCGTTCAACCACGGGAAATTCAGTTCGCTGGGCTGCAGGCGGTCGTGCTTCACGCCATCACCGCAGACCATGCGCTCGTGCACATGTGCCGGGCAGAATCCCGAGGTCAGCAGGCCGGCAAAGACCTGGGTGTCGGCCTGCGCTGCCAGTGCATAGGCCAGTTCGGCGCCCTCGCCGCTGCCGCCGACCAACGGCAGGTGATACCCCGGCAGATGCAGGAACGCCTGTACCCAACGCGAGAAATTCTCGACATCGCCCGCGCCGAACGCGCAGCTGCTGTTGCCTTCGCGCTTGAGCACGCCACGCAGGTGGGCCACATCCACCGATGCGACCAGTGCACCATCGGCGCGCAGCGCTTCAATCGGCATGCGGCTGTCATCGGCATCGGCGCCGTCATGGAACCAGATCACCACCCGTTGCGGTGCCCCGGCCGGAACATGCACCGGCACCTGATCGAAACGTCCATGGCTGACCTGCTGCACTGACGCCACCGCTGGCACCGCCGCCAGCGCCAACACCAGTCCCATCGCCCTGCCCAGCCCTGCACGCATCGTTTCGCATCCCGTTGGAATGCGCACACGATACGCCGCTGCTGCGTGCACGGCACGTACCGGTACAGGCGCCCTGCAATCGGGCAGGTGGTTGATTCAGCGGGTGCCGGCGGCACGCCCGCGGCGATACAGCGCCAGCGCCAACCACAGCAGCCAGCCGACGATCACCGCGATCACCAGTTTCTGCCCCAGCCCACGCGGTGGGCCACCGCGCCACAGCACGTGTACCCACAGCAGCACGAAGGCCAGCCAGGCCCAGCCCCACAACAGCGCCGCACTGCCTCGCCAGCCCGGCTCGCGGCGCAGGTACCAGGCCTGCAGCAGCATGCCGACGCTGGCGCACAGGAAGGCGGTATTGGCGGCCAGGCCGTGGATCAACGGCGCCAGCAACGGCGTTGCCGCGGGTAGCCAGCTGTCACCGATGGCGACGGTGGCCAGGCCAACGGCAGCCACGCAGAACAACAGCGGTGCCGCTGCGCTGCGCCGCGGCCCCACGCTGTGCCGATACAACGCGATGCCGAGCACGGCGATGGCCAGTGCCAGCAGGCAGTAGGCGCTGCGTAGCGCCAGGCCCCACGGCCCATGCAGGTACAGGCTCAAGGTGGCCTTCACCCAATCCAGATCGGCCCGCGCGAACTGCGTCCACAACGCGGTCGCCACGAACAACAGCAGTGCCACCAGCGCCAGCGTCGCGGCCGGACGCGCCCGCGTCATGGGCCAGCGTCCGGATGCCGTGCCAGCCACTCAGCCAGCGCCTTGCGGTAACGCTGCAGCTCCTCGGCATACAGGTCGAGCACGCACAACGGGCAGCCACTGCCGCAGCACTCGTTGGGACCGGGTTCTTCCGGGGGCAGTGGACGGGGATCGGCAGGAGTATCGGAGACGGTCACGGCTGCAAACAACACCACGCAATGGCAGGTGGGTAGTGTAGCGGCGCGCTCAGGCGCCCAGTTGGCGGCGCAGGTTGGCTCGTGCGGCGGCATCAAGCTGTTGGTCGAAAAAGTCGCTGAGGAAGATCCGCGGCGCGCGCAGCAGCCCCTGCAGGAAGCGGCGGCGTCCGGCGCGGTACAGGAAGCCCGGCACCACGCCTTTGTACTCTTCGGCCACGCCGCGGTCATACGCGGCAAACACCTCCTCGGGTGCCGCCAGGATCGCCATGTCGCAGTCGAGGAACAGCGCCGCTTCGGCATCGACATCGGCCGGGCCCAGCTCGCCATGGCGGGCGGTGAGCAGGATCAACTGCTCGACCCGGCCGGCATCGACCGATGCCAGCTCGGGCCAGTCCGCGATCGCCTGCAGGGCCAGCGCGGCCGACCTGGCCTCGTTGTCCTTGCGGCCGGCCTGGTAGATCGCATCGTGGTACAGCACTGCCAGATAAACCTCGGCCAGCTGCTGCCAGCCCGGACCTGCAGCCACCTCCTGGCAATGCTGCAGCACCGCGCGCACATGGCCGAAGTGGTGGTAGGCGCGCGGTGGCGTCGCATAGGCATCCTGCAGTGCCTGCCAATGCGCGGGAGCGAGAGTCAGCGGGGCGAAGTCCATGCAGGGATGATCCCGCCCTTGGCACCGCCGGGCAAGCTGGCTGTTTTTTCACCAGCCACTCACATCCCGTGCCGGGCAAGGGCGCAGGGCAGTTGTCCACAGGTTTGTCGCGTGCTGGTCCACACCGGCTGTGGACGAAGCGCAGCGCTGACCGCCGGTGGATGCGGACCGCCACGCGCGGGTCTACACTGGCCGCAGGCGGGAGCGCCCGCCGCTGCCGGAAACCGTCATGCGCCGTCTTGCCGCCCGATGCTTTCTCCTTCCACTGCTCGCGCTCGGCGCGCCAGCCCTGTCCGCGCAGGATGCTCCAGCCGCTGCGCCCGCCATCCCGACCATCTCCACCGTAAAGGTCACCGCCGCCAGCGTGCCGACACCCGAACAGGTGCTCGCGATCCCGCCGGCGATGCGCGAGATGCTGCAGAAGCAGGTGATCAGCCGCAGCTACTCGCGCGACCAGCGCCTGCAGGCGCTGGTGGAGATGATCTTCAGCCAGCACGGCCTGGACCTGCAGTACGACGCCGATGCGACCTACACCGTCAGCGAGATCTGGCAGCACCAGCGCGCCAACTGCCTCGCCTTCACCCTGCTGTTCGTCACCCTCGCCCGTGAGGCCGGTATCCAGGCGCGGGTGCAGGAAGTCGGCCAGGTGGTGTCGTGGTACCAGGACCAGGACCAGGGCGTGGTCTACAACGTCGGGCACGTCAACGCCGGCGTGGATGTCGGTGGCCGCTACGGTACGGTCGACCTGGACCGCAACGTGCTGTACGACCGCCACGGGCCGCAACCGATTGGCCGTGAACGGGCGCTGGCGCACTACTACAACAACCGGGGCGCGGAGCAGCTGGCCGATGGCGACCTGAGCGGAGCACGTGCCTTCTTCGATGCCGCGCTGGGGCAGGACCCGGAGTTCGCCTCGACATGGAACAACATCGGCGTGCTCGACAACCGCCTGGGCGATGACCAGGCGGCCCGCACGGCGCTGGACACGGCGTTGCGCCTGGACGGACGCCAGAGTGCAGCGCTGAACAACGCCAGTGCGCTCTATCGCAAGCTGGGCATGACGGCGCAGGCGGAAGCCATGCAGAAGAAGCTGCAGTCGGTGCAGCGCGAGGACCCGTTCGCGCAGTACATGCAGGGTGCCCAGGCCGAACGCGCTGGCGACCTGGACAAGGCGATCACGTACTACCGGCGGGCGGTGCGCCTGTACGACACCGCGCACCAGTTCCACTTCGGCCTGGCGCGGGTGTATTTCCTGACGGGCCGGCTGCAGCGTGCGGACCGCGAACTGCTGCGGGCGCAGGAACTGGGCGGATCAACGCAGCAGGCACGCTACCAGGCCAAGCTGGACAGCCTGGCCCGCTGGCGGGCGCAGCAGGCCAAGCGCTGAGGCGCGATCAGGCCTTCTTGAGGAAGCAGGTCTTCAGCACAAGGCCCTTGATCTTGTCCGAGTTGCCCTCGATGTGCTCGGCATCGTCTTCGACCAGGCGGATGTTGCGGATCACGGTGCCCTGCTTGAGCGGGATTGAGGAGCCCTTGACCTTCAGGTCCTTGATCACGGTGACGGTGTCGCCGGTCTGCAGGGTATTGCCGTTGCTGTCACGCACGACCAGGGTCGAACCGGTACCTTCTTCGGCCGTCCACTCGAAGCCGCAGTCGGCGCAGATCCACAGCGCGCCATCGGCATAGGTGTTTTCCAGGGTGCACTGCGGGCAGGCGGGAACAGAAGACATTGCAAGTACCTCAAAATGAATCAACAGCGGCCATTGTAACCGCCCTGCCTTTTCGTTCATTTTCCGACGTCGGTCCGGACCGGACCTCGCCCCACCCCGCCCGAGGCAGGCACCGGAACTTGCAGCGCGCGGCAAACTCCAGCAGAGTGCGCGGCCCCTGATCGTCCCCGGACCTCCCCATGCGCCTCGGCATCGACTTCGGTACCAGCAACTCCGCCGCCGCCATCGTGCGTGATGGGAAGCTGCTGCCGATCCGCTTCGGCGAGGCCGAGCAGTTCCGCACCAGCGTGTACTTCCCCGGCGTGGTGCCCGACCCGGACGATTTTCAGCTCGACGCCGGGCAGGAACACGAACTGCAGCAGCTGATCGACAGCGCCGCCCGTGCAGCCCGCGCCGCTGGCCAGGAGCGCACGCCACAGGCCCTGCGCCGCGAGGCACTGCGCGCCCTGCGCCGGGAATGGATGGAGGCTCGCGCCGGAAAGGAACGCAGCGCCAGCGACCTGCTGCAGAACGCCGTCTATGGCGACGACGCGCTGGAAGCGTATTTCGAGGAGCACGAAGGCAACCTCGTGCAGAGCCCGAAGTCCATGCTCGGCTACAACCTGCACCCACGCGCGCGGCAGACCATCACCGGCATTGCCGCGCACATCCTCGAACACATCCGCTTGACCGCCAGCGCCCAGCTCGGCCAGCCGCTGCGCAGCGCCCTGCTCGGCCGCCCGGTGCAGTTCCGCAGCTCGATCGGCGAGGCCGGCAACGACCAGGCCCTGGACATCCTGCGCGAAGCAGCCGGCCAGGCTGGTTTCGACCACATCGATTTCCTCGAAGAGCCTGCCGCCGCAGCAATGCATTACCACGCTGAAAGCCGCGATCGCCATCAGGCGGTGATCGTCGATATCGGCGGCGGCACCACCGATATCGCCCACGCCGAAGTGGGCGGCAGCCAGGCCCCGCGCATCCACCGTGCCTGGGGTATTGCCCGCGGCGGCACCGATATCGACCTGGCCCTGAGCCTTTCCGGCTACATGCCGCTGTTCGGCCGCGGCATCACCCGCGTGCCCACCCACCACTACGTGGAAGCGGCCACCGTGCAGGACATGACCCGCCAGCGCGAGTTCCGCCAGCACAACTACGACAACGTCGACGCGCCGTGGGGCGCGCGCCTGCAGGCGCTGCAGGACACCGGCAACACCGCCCGCCTGTACCGCGATGTCGAGCGCGCCAAGATCGCCCTCAGCGGTGCCAGCGAACACCGCAGCACGCTGGATTACATCGCCCGCGACCTGCACGTGGACAACAGCGCCGACGGCCTGGCCGCCGCCGCCCATGGCTACCTGAGCCAGATCCGCGAACTGCTGGCCCAGGTCCGCAGCGACATCGGCGGCGACCCTGACGCGGTGTTCCTGACCGGCGGCATCTCCCGCGCCGGCTACCTGCGGCAGGCCGCTGCCGAGGCGTTCCCGGGCGCCCGGATGGTGCACGGCGAGCCCTCGCTGGGGGTCGTCCAGGGCCTCGCGCTGGCGGCAGCCAGCCGGGATTAACAAAACGTTACGCGGTCTGAGCTACCCTTGGCCGGCTAGAAAACCGCTGCACCTTCCGCTGGCCTCGCCGGTGTGTGTACCCATGGTGCAGCCTGACCCGCCCAGCGGGTCTGGCGACCATGCCCTCTGGCTCGATCATGGTCCGCGTATTACCCGAGCCGCCATCGAGACCCGCTTTGGGCACCCGCCAGGCCCCTGTGGCCGTACAACCTGACGCTGAACCAGCACCCATCGACTGCCGCCGTTGTGACGCGGTCTGTTGCCGGTTGCCGGTCCTGCTGCAGCCCGGCGACCACGTGCCCGGCCAGTTCCTGTCGCGCGACGCTCACGGCCGTGCCGTGATGGCGCGCAACGAGGAAGGCTGGTGCGCGGCGATCGATCCGTATCACCTGCGCTGCACGATCTATTCGCAGCGCCCGGCGATCTGCCGCCAGTTTTCGATGGGCGGCGACGACTGCCGCCGCGAGCGGCAGGACTACCTGCGCCAGGCTGAATCCTGCGCGCTTTCCTCCCCTTCCACCTGACAGGAGCAACCATGCCCCGCAAGGCAAAGACCCCCGCGAAGGCCAGCAACAGCATCCGCAGCGAACGCAAGGGCGCATCCGCCAGCACCGTGGTCAACAGCGACTCGATCGCCTCCGACCTGGCCGCGTTCCGCAAGAGCGGTGGCAAGATTGAAGTTCTCGGTACCACCTGGGCGCTGAAGAAAGCCAGCTGACCCTCCCCCGACCGCGGCGGCGCTGCCGCCGCGGCCTGCCGGGCCGCGCTCAGCGGTCCAGGCGCACCTGCACACTACCCGAGTGCGACTGCACGCGGATATCGCCGTCGCCGCTGCCCAGCCGCGCATCCAGGCTGCTGCCCGGCCCATAGCGCGGCCGCTCCACCTTGCCGGCGTCGCTGTTGATCGACCCGCTGAAGCTGTTCACTGACAGCTGCGCCGACACCGTGCGCGGCAGGCGCAGGCTGACCGAGGCACTGACCGACTCGACGTTGATGCGCCCGCCTGGTGCCAAGGCGGTCGCCGACAGGTCGATGCCTCCGGATACCGTCTCCACCACCAGGCGCTGGATGCGACCGGCATCGACGCCTACCCGGCCAGACACCGTCTGCGCCCCGATCTCCCCGGAAACGCCCCCGCCAGCCTCGATCCGGCCGCTGACCGTGTTGACGTCCAGCCGCGGGGTCTGCAACCGCGCAGTGACATTGCCGCTGACCGTATTGAGCACGCTGTCGCCACTACGACCGGCGGCGGCAAGGTTGCCGCTGACGGTATCTGCCTGCAGCCGCCGCACGTCCACGCCACTGATGTCCTGGTCGGCACTGACCGTGCTCAGCAGCAGCTCCACCGAGCGGGGCACGTTGAGGGTCAAGGTGGCGCCGCCATTGTTGCCGCGTCGCGGATACTCGATTTCCCAGCGCACCCGGTTGGCACTCTTTTCCTGGCGCAGCTGCAGGCCGTCGCTGAGCGTGCCGGTGAGCTGCACGTCATTGCGGTCCCAGCCGCGTACAGTCACCTTGCCAGCGACGTTGCTCAGTTCAATGCGGCCGCCTGCAGCAACATTGTGGCGTTCATCGACGCGTGTATCGGCCAGCGCCATGGCGGGCACCAGCAGCAGGGCCGCGCAGAGAGGGAAAAGGGTTCGCATCGGGGGGTCTCCTCAGGTTGTCAGACCGGAGGCGGCCTGGGCCGCCTGCCGGGTCAGTTCGAGCCGCAGCGCATAGGTCCGCTTGAGCTGTCCAAGCAGGTGCGGCGCACGCGGGTCCTGCGCCATCGCGGCGCGGATCTGTTCCGCGCTGCGATCCAGTTCATGCAGCGCGGGCTGCCACTCCGGCGCAGTGCCATCAGGCAGCGACGCCACTGCCTGCCGGTACTGTTCGGTCATCGCATCGGCCTGCAGCTGCAGGCCGCTGGGTGCAGGCAGCGACTCGGGCGCGTGCCGCCACGGCGCCACCGCGTAGAGCGCGAGGCTGGCTGCCAACGCCGCGCCAACCGGCAGCCACCAGCGTCGACGGGTGCGCAGTGGCAAGGCCACCACGTTGTCCACCGGCGCCTGCACGGCAACCGGTTCGCGGGGTGGCAACCGCGCCGACAGGCGTTCCCAGCCATCGGCCGGTGCGCTGCGTTCCGCGGGAAGGGCGCGCAGGCGCGCCAGCAGGTCGTGATCGGGGTCGTGCGTACTCATGTCATGTCTCCCAGGCGCGCGCGCAGCAGGCCACGCGCGCGATGCAGCTGTGCTTTGGAACTGCCGACCGCCATCTGCAGCTGGCCGGCGATTTCATGGTGTTTCCAGCCTTCGATATCGTGCAGCACCAAGACCGCACGCGCGCGCGGCGGCAGGGTCGCCAACGCGCGTTCCAGGTCGCGTTCGGTGCCGGCGCAGCCGTCATGCACCGCCATCTCCGGCAGCCCACCGTCCACGTCGTCCAGGCTGTCGTGGTCATGCCCGGCGGCACGACCGCGCAGTTCCATCAGCGCGGCGTTCACTCCCAACCGATGCAGCCAGGTCGACAGGCTGCTCTCGAAACGGAAGCCGGGCAGTGCCTTCCATGCCTGCAGGAACGCTTCCTGCAGTGCATCCTCGGCACGCGCCTGCTGCCCGCCACACAGCCGCCACAGGGTGGCAAACACCCGCGGCGCATGCTGCCGATACAGCTGTTCATAGGCAGCGGTATCGCCGGCCGCCGCTGCACGTACCAAGGCGGTTTCGTCGACGACGTCGTTGGCGGCAGGCGGCGCGGGCATGGTGGTGTCGAGCATATCCGTTGGATGCGGCCTGCCGGAAAAAGGTTTAGATCTTCCGGAGCGCTTTTCGGTTGCAACCTTTTCGCGCCTGGCTGCATCCATCACAGGTCCCCCGCAGGCCTGCCCGGCCAGGAGCATCCCATGTCCAGCCCTTCCTGCGCCGCCCTGCTGGCGATCGCGACCTGCATGCTGCTGCAGGCGTTCGACGTTTCCCTGCACTGGCGTGCCGAAAGCGGCCGCGCCTGCCTGCAGCAGCACAAACAGGACCTTGTCTGCCTTGCCTGGGCACAGGCGGTCGAAACGTCGACACGCGCCGGGTAACATCAAGCCCCGTTTCCGTCACACGTTGTCGCCCCATGATGTTGTCGCTGAAGGACCACCTGCCCGCCTGGACCCACCCCTGGCTGCATGACATCGGGATCGCCCTGCAGATCCTGATCACCCTGCTCGCCGCCTGGCTGGTGCGGGTGCTGGCGCGGCGCCTGATCCGCCGCTTCGCCGACCACTACACGCTGCCGCCGGAAATGGTGATGGGCGCGCGCCGGATCACCAGCTTCGTGGTCTATTTCAGCGCGGTGCTGTACATCCTCAGCCTGCTCGGTGCATCGCCCTCGGTGCTGTGGACGGCCTTCACCGGTTTCGCTGCGGTGGGCGCGGTGGCGTTCTTCGCGGCCTGGAGCGTGCTGTCCAACATCTTCTGCACGCTGCTGATCTTCACCACGCGACCGTTCCGCCTGCATGACTACATCGAAGTGCTGGAGAACGGCGAAAAGCCCGGGCTGAAGGGCCGGGTGATCGACGTGAACCTGATCTACACCACGCTGCAGGAAACCGGCAACGGCCACGAGGGCACGGTGCTGCAGTTGCCGAACAACCTGTTCTTCCAGCGCACGGTGCGGCGCTGGCGGGACCCGACGCAGGCGCCCGGCGGCATCCAGGGCGACGGCTGAGGGGGTGTTCGGCAGGGCGGCGCCCTGCACCCGCAGAGGCCTTCAAACCAAGGCAACGTCAGCGTCAACGTCAACGTCAAAAGCCGGCATTCCGTGGGATGGCGGGGCACTGTGGGTGTGCGGGGACGCCGTGAATCCATCCCTGGAGGCTTGGTCGCGGCATCCATGCCGCTCACACCCCGCAAACCCACAGTGCCCCGCCTTCGACAATTCCCGGCTGCTGTTGGTAGGTGTCGACCTTGGTCGACACGTAGATCCACGCCACGCGTGGATGCTCTTCGATCCAATATCGAAATATTCGATTTCCATCGGAATTCATCCACGCATGGCGTGGATCCATGACAGATCGCGGGAACCTGTCGAAGGCGGGGTGGGTCCGGTTGCGGGAGTGTCCGCGGCATGGATGCCGCGGCCAAGCCCCCATGGATGGGTTTACGGCGTCTCCCGCAACCGGGCCCACCCCGCCATCCCACGGAATGCCGCTCTTGCTGTTGCTGTTGCTATTGCTCTCAAGGTTGCCGGCCAGCGGCCGGCACTACCGCGGGTGCAGGGCGCCGCCCTGCCGACCACCCTTACCGCAGTTGGCTGTCCTTGCTGCCCCGGCGGTTGTAGCCACTCTGCGCCTGTTCCTCTTCGTCATGCGCCTGCTGACAGTTCACGCACAGCCGTACGCCAGGCACTGCCTGACGCCGCGCCAAAGGAATCGGCGCGTCGCATTCCTCACAGTGTTCCAGACCCGGGCCCTGGCGCAGCTGGCGCCGCGCGTGGGCAATCGCATCGTCGACGGTGGCGTCGATCTGGTCCTGGACCGCGCCATCTCCGGCCCAACCGGTAGCCATGGCCATCCTCCGCAGGTGTGTCGCCTGATATGGGGACAATACACCCCGCCGCAATCGGTAGCGCCGGGCCATGCCCGGCGGACGCTGCGACCGGTTCAGCGTCGCCTTACCAGACCAGGTCGTCGGGGACCTGGAACTGTGCGTAGTAGGCGTCGTCCTCGGCGTTGCCTGTGGAGATCTCGGCGCTGGAGCCGGGCGTGCCATGGTCGACGATGATGGCTTCCGGGGCGCGTTCACGCACCTTCTCCGCTGCCGCGCGTGGCAGCACCGCGTAGCCATCGCCATGGGCCACAATGACCAGCACGCCCACCGACAATGCCTTGCGCAGCTTGGTATCGATCAACAGGGTGCGGATCACTGCGCCATCGCTGAAGCGGTACTCGTCCTCGCCTTTGTGCGGCACGGCGTGGGCGCTGATGATCTGCTTGGCCTGCGCCTTGCGCTCAGCCTGCCGGGCCTGCGCGTTGCGCTCGGCAGCCAGCGCACGGTCACGCTCGATCTTCTCGGCCCGGGCACGTTCAGCTTCACGCTGGACCTCCGCCGACGTCGACTCGGCCTTGCCCTGGCGGGCCTTGGCCTGTTCACGCGCGGCGGCACTGGCCTGCGACTTCTTGGCCAGGCCGGCCTTGAGCAATTGTTCCTGCAGCGCGTTGGGCTTTGCCATGGTCGATACGTACCGCGTGTAATCTGGATGCCCCATTCTACCGACGCGCCGACGCCCCTGCATGGCTGTCCTGAAGTACCTCACCGGCTACCCCGAACCCCTGGTCGCCCAGGTCAGCGATCTGCTGGCACAGGGCAAGCTCGGCCCCTGGCTGCAGCAGCGCTACCCCGACCCGCATGAGGTGCGCAGCGACCGCCAGCTGTACGACTACACCCAGGACATGAAGGACCGCTACCTGCGCAAGTCGGTGCCGCTCAACAAGGTCTGCTATGACAACACGCTGGAGGTCATCAAGCATGCCCTGGGCACCCACACCGCCATTTCCCGTGTACACGGCGGCCGGCTCAAGGCCAGCCGCGAGATCCGCATCGCCACCGTGTTCCGGCAGGCGCCAGCTGCCTTCCTGCGCATGATCGTGGTGCACGAGCTGGCCCATCTGAGGGAGGCCGACCACAACAAGGCCTTCTACCAGCTGTGCCAGCACATGGAGCCGGATTACCTGCAGCTGGAGTTCGATACCCGCCTGTACCTGACCGAGCTGGCCAACCGCGGCCAGCGCTGAGCCGGCGTAGCGGCTACACTGCGCGCCCCCTGCCCGACCTTTCGCCATGGAACCGACCCGACTCGACAAACGCCTGTCCGCCCTGCTCGGCATCCCGCGTGGTGAAGCGCGGCGCTATATCGAGGGCGGCTGGGTCAGCGTCGATGGCGAAGTGGTGGAACAGCCGCAGCGCCCGGTGGACGAGAGCGCCAGCATCGTGGTGGCCGAGCAGGCCAGCGACAGCAAGGCCGAGCGCGCCAGCATGCTGCTGCACAAACCGGCGGGCGTGCCAGCCGATGCCCTGTGCGCGCTGATCCGCACCGAGACCCGCAGCGAACTGGATGCCAGTGACATCCGCCCGCTGCAACGGCATTTCCACGGCCTGCAGCTGGCATCCTCGCTGCCGGCCGACGACAACGGGCTGGTGGTGGTCAGCCAGGATCCGGCGGTGCTCGCGCACCTGCAGCGCAACCTGGGCCGCACCGAACAGGAGTACCTGGTCGAAGTGGCTGAAGGCGGCCCGGAACGTGGCCCGTGGCTGATGGCCCGGCTGCAGCATGAAGCAGGCGGCCCGAAGGTCAGCTGGCAGAGCGAGCAGCGCCTGCGTTTTGCAGGCAAGGGACTGACCGCGAAGGGACTGAGGACTGCGGTGACGGCTGCCGGCCTGCAGGTGGTGGCCGTACGCCGCCTGCGCATCGGCCGGGTGGCGCTGGGCCCGCTGGCCGTGGGCCAGTGGCGCTATCTGGGCAGCGACGAGCGGTTCTGAGTCACGGCGCTTCATCCACGCATGGCGTGGATCTACCGGTGGCAGTTCTTCCACGCATGGCGTGGATCTACCGGTGGCAGCTCATCCATGCGTGGCGTGGATCTACCGGGGTGACAGTTCATCCACGCGTGGCGTGGATCTACCGGTGACAGTTCATTCACGCTTGGCGTGGGTCTACCTCCATGCGTAGCCAGGATCTACCATCGGCGTCATGAGTCTGCGCAAACCTTTATGGCGACGCCTGCTGCGCGTGGCCGCGATCATCATCGCCGCCCTGCTTCTGCTGGTGCTGTCCGGCCTGCTGCTGGCCGACCACCTGGCCCCGCAGGCGCGCGGCGAAGCGTCGCAGGTACTGCCGCTGCAACCTGCGCAGACGCCCATTGATCGGCAGATGATGCCCCTGCAGGCCGCCCATCCCGGGCAGTCGGGCGTGGCCTTCCTCAGCGATGGCATGGATGCGTTCGCTGCCCGCGCGATGATCACCGAGCACGCCGGCCGCAGCCTGGACCTGCAGTACTACATCTGGCACGACGACCTGATCGGCCACTTGATGGCCAAGGCGCTGTACGACGCTGCCGAACGTGGCGTGCGCGTGCGCATCCTGCTTGATGACATGAATGCCAAGGACAAGGATGCGCTGATGATGGCGCTCGATGCGCATCCCAACATCGAGCTTCGCCTGTACAACCCGTTCCGCAACCGCAGCGGCATGGCCCGCACGCTGGAGCTGGTGCAACGCGCCTTCAGCGTGAACCACCGCATGCACAACAAGAGCTGGATCGCCGATGGCCGCATTGCGATCGTGGGTGGCCGCAACATCGGCGAGGAATATTTCAGCGCGCGCAGCGACGTGAATTTCCAGGACCTGGACCTGGTGGTGGCCGGCCCGGCCGTGCAGCAGGCCAACCAGATCTTCGACGACTACTGGAACAGCGACGCAGCGATTCCGATCTCGGCGCTGGCAACCTATACCGATGCACAGCTGCGCCAGCTGGTGCGCCAGTCCGATCTGGACGCGCTGCATGCGCAGGCCCAACCATACCTGCAGCGCGTGGCCGAGTCGCGCCAGCGACAGCGTGCCAGCCCGGAGCCGCTGCACTGGAGCAGGCAGGTACGGATCGTGTCCGATCCACCGATGAAGCACCACGACGATGCACACGACGACTGGCTGGTCACCGAGCTGGTCCGGCAGCTGCAGTCGACGCGCTACAAGGCACTGTTGATCTCGCCGTACTTCGTTCCCGGCAGCGAAGGGCTGAACGGACTTTCGGCGATGGCCGGACGCGGCGCCCAGGTCGGCGTGGTGACCAACTCGCTGGCGGCCAACGATGTGGCTGCCGTGCACGGTGGCTACATGGGCTACCGGGTGCCGCTGCTGAAGGCCGGCGTGCAGCTGTACGAACTGAAGGCGAACGGCCAGGCCGGTGACGGCAGCCTGTTCGGCAGCAGCGGCGCCAGCCTGCACACCAAGGCATTGCTGGTCGACGACCGGCGCGGGTTCGTCGGATCGTTCAACCTCGATCCGCGTTCGGCCTATCTCAACACCGAGATGGGCGTGCTGTTCGACGACCCGGTGCTGGGCGCACAGCTGCGCTCGGAATACCTGCGCCTGGCCAGCCCGGAACACGCCTGGTGGCTGGCACTGGGCGCTGATGACGAACTGCGCTGGCTGCAGCGCGAGCCGCCGCCGCACTGGGTCGATGCCGAGCCCGGCAGCAGTCTTGGCAAACGCTGGACGGCACGGGTGATCAGCTGGTTGCCGCTGGAATCCCAGCTGTAACGATCAGGGGGCGGCCCCCTCGCCATCGCCGTGCAGGCTTTCGTCCAGGGTTTCCACATTGCGCCCATGCAGGCGCCGCCAGATCCAGCGCAGCGCGTGTGGCGGCGCTGCCGGCAATTGTTCCAGCAAGGCCAGCATGCGGCCCTGGCTGGCATGCCCGTGCCGGCACAGCAGGCTGGCCGCCGCGGCGGCGCTGGCCAGGCGCAGGCTGTCGGCCAGCGGACCGTCTGCATCAGGCGCCAGGGCCTGATGCACCGGTTCGGGCAATTCCCACGCTGCTGCCACCCGCTGCGCCAACGGCAGTGACCACTGCTGCAGCAACTGCAGGGCCAGCGCCGGCTCCACCTCTTCGCCACGAGCCTGTGCTTCCTGCAGCAGTTGACGCATGACCAGCGCCGCCCCCAGGCCCTGCACCAGGCCCAGCCATTGCGCAGCGAAGGCATCGCCGAAGGTGACCGTGCGCGCATGGTCAGCGGCCGCGCGCGACGCCAGCAGGGCGTGCTCCCAGATGATCGAACTGAACTGCGGGAACACCTCGCACTGCACCTGCATCACCGGCTGCACCAGCACTGCACTGATGATCTGCCGCACACCTTCGGTGCCGACCAGGGTCACCGCCCGCTGCAGGCTTTCCACAGGCCGCTCGTGCACCTTGTAGGCCGGGCTGTTGGCGATCCGGAGCAGGTTGCCGGTCAGCACCGGATCCTGGCCGATGATCGCCGCCATCACCCGCGCCGATGCAACGTCGTCATTGACCGTCTGGATCAGCTGCGGCAGCAGTTGCGGGCGCCGCGGCAGCTGCCGGGTAGCCCAGTCGCGGTCCTGCAGCGCGCGGTCCACCGCTTCGGCCAGACCCGATGCGCTGACCGCCGCCGGTTCGCCTGCCAAGCGCGGATACAGGGCCAGCGCGTGCAGTCCGCGCTGCAGGTGGGCGGCGACCTCGGCCGCCGGCAAGGCGTCGCCCTGCAGGCTGGCCGCCGCGGCCGCCACGGCCTGGCGGGGGGCTGCGGCCAGGCGTGCCGGGGCCTGCCCGGTCAGCTGCGACAGCCAACGGAGCACAGATCGCCACCACGCTGCGGTCATCGCCGCCCATCCTGTCGTTGTCCTGCTGCCACTGCCTGCCCCTGCGCCTTCATCACATCCGGCGACCTGCCGTCGTCGCAGCATCGGCCGCACTTTCATCTTCTTTAACCCGGGCGCGTCCGGCGTCGACGGCATATCCCGGGCGAATGGACTAGAATGGCGCCGCGCGACCCGTCCCCCTGTACCGACGACGTCGCTTTTTTTGTTTTCGGACCCTACCGTTCATTGGCAGTTCGCCGCAGTTCACCGCAGATCGCGCCATCGGAGACCCCATGCTATTCGAAACCCTCGCAACCACCGGCCACGAACAGGTGGTGTTCTGCCACAACCAGGATGCCGGCCTGCGGGCAATCATCGCCATCCACAACACCACCCTGGGCCCTGCCCTGGGCGGGGTGCGCATGCGCCCTTACGCCAGCACCGACGATGCGCTGGCCGATGTGCTGCGGTTGAGCCGCACGATGACCTACAAGAATGCACTGGCCGGTCTCAATGTCGGTGGCGGCAAGGCGGTGATCATCGGCGACCCCAAGGTCGACAAGACCGAAGTGCTGTTCCGCGCGTTCGGCCGCTATGTCGATTCGCTGGGTGGTCGCTACATCACGGCCGAGGACGTCGGCACCGACGTCAACGACATGGAGAACATCTACCTGGAGAGCCAGTTCGTCACCGGCGTGCACCAGGTCCATGGCGGCTCGGGAGATCCGGCGCCGTTCACCGCCTATGGCGCGCTGCAGGCGTTGATGGCCTCGATGCGCTTCAAGTTCGGCCATGAGGAAGTGGGCAAGACCAGCATCGCGGTGCAGGGCCTGGGCCATATCGGCATGGAACTGGTGAAGCTGCTGCGCGACCGTGGCGCCAAGCTGTACGTGACCGATCTGGACAGCGCGCTGGTGGATCGTGCAGTCAACGATTTCGGCGCCGAGGCAGTCAAGCCGGACGAGATCCACGAAGTGAACGCCGATGTGTTCGCGCCGTGCGCGCTGGAAGGCGCGATCAACGCCGACACGCTGCCGCGGATCAAGGCGAAGATCATCTGTGGCACCGCCAACAACCAGCTGTCCAGCCTGGAGATCGGCGACGAGCTGCATGCGCGCGGCATCCTGTATGCGCCTGACTACGCGGTCAACGCTGGTGGCGTGATGAACGTGTCGCTGGAAATCGACGGTTACAACCGCGAGCGCGCGATGCGGCTGATCCGCAGCATCTACCACAACCTGACGCGCATCTTCGAACTGTCGCAGCGCGAGAACATTGCCCCGCAGCGCGCGGCTGACCGGATCGCAGAAGCGCGCATCCTGTCGATCGGCAAGCTGAAGATGCCGCTGGGCCGCAGCACACCGCGCCTGGGCGACCTGCGCGGCGGCTGAGCGCCGCCCCCGGCAACCGGACGCGTGCCGACCGTGGGTCGGCACCGCCGGATGAACGCGCCGGGCAGCACGCCCGGCGCCATGATCAGAAACCAGTGCTGTAGCGCAGCGCCGCCTGACGTGCATCATCGCCACCCACGCGCTGGTCGATACCCAGGCTCAGGCGGCCATTGCGGCCCCACCACGATTCCAGCGCCAGGCCGAACAAGGCACTGCCACGCGGTGCGTCAACACCGGCCAACGGCGCCCAGGCGTCAATGCCAACGAAACTTGCCTGCCAGTCCTGCTCACCGCCATCCAGCCGTTGCTGCCATTCGGCATGGCCGCGCAGGGTCCAACGACCCCACTGCCGCTCACCCCGCAGGCCCGCCAGCATCTGGCTGCGCTGTGCACGCGACGCCTCACCGCGCAGGCCGAAGCCGAAGCCGCCCTGCTCGCTGAAGCCATCGGTGTCCAGGCGGGTGCTGCTTGCCCCCAGGTACGGTGTCAACGATGCACCGATGCGCCCGAAACGATAGCCGCCTTCAACGCTGGCACTGCTGAAACGTCCGCCGTAGCGCGCGGACACACCGTAGGCACCGGCACCCAGCAGCAACTGGCGATCCAGTTCCCGGGTGAACTGGCCGGTGCCGAACTGGGCCAGCGCATAGCCACGCCCCAGGTTCCAGCCGGCATACAACTGCGCCTGCGCCTGGCGGTCACGCCCACGATCACCACTGAAGTTGCTGCCGCCGTTGCTGCGGGTTTCGCCAAAGGCCATGCCCAGCAGGCCGTTGCTGCCCAGTGCCACGTCCTGGCCGGCCATCCAGCCCTGGCTGTCGGCGGCGTTGCCGGCAAAGCTGCCCTGCCCGGCTTCACCCAGCGCGCTCTGCCAGGCGCCACGCAGTTTCGGCGCAGCCTGCACGCGGTCGAAGCGCTCGGCAACCGCGCGGCGCGACATGTCCACGCTGTCGAAGGTCGACGCTTCAGCGCGCGCATGTGCTTGTCCGGACAGGCTCTCCAGGCTCGCCGACAGGCCATCGGTTCCGCCAGACGTACGCTGCAGCGCGCCTGCGGCCACGCCGAACGCCGAGCCCTGCAGATCCGCATTGCGGTCCAGCGCGGTGAATGCCGACTGCACCCGCAGTGCCGATGCCTGTGCATTGGCGCCCAGGCCCGATGCGGCTGCCGAAACGTTGACCTGGGTCAGGTCCATCCACGCGTCGTTGCTGCCATAGCCGTACTGCGCCTGCAGCAGGGTCAGGCCGTTGGCGCCGGTGTTGGCCACCGGCGTGGTGAACGTGCCGTTGATACCGCCGTTGGCATGGACCAGATCCTGGCGGCTGCCGACCTGCGGCACGTAACCGGACACGATGCCATCGACCACCACGCCGCCGGCCAGGCGTGCGGTGCCGGTCACCTGCAGCGCGTTCACCCCCAGCGCGACGATCAGCTGCGCATCCGGCCGCTGGCTGTAATTGCCTTCGATGGTCGCGGTGGTGTTGGCGTTGACCAGCACCACGCTGGCGCCGTTGTCGACGTTGCCGATCACCCGCGGCGTGCCGGGCATGAACTGCAGGCCGGCCATCGAGGCACCACCGGAACCGGAGACGCTCACGTTGGAACGGATCACGGCGCCACCGCGCAGGGCCAGGGTGCCGCGCTCGATGCGGGTCGCACCGCTGTAGCTGTTGTTGCCGCTCAGCTCCAGCCGGCCATCGCCGCGCTTGATCAGGCCGCCAGCGCCGGCGATGTCGTTGCTCCAGATCGAGCCCGAAGAGGCCGCGTCGACATTGACCGTGGCATCGCCCCAGTCGAAGCGGCCGGGACCGTTCACCGCCTTGCCGACGTTGAGCATGCCGTAGCCGTAGATGGGATCGACGCCCGGCGCCCCGATGTCGGTGGCGGTGCCGAGCAGGGTCTGCCGCACCAGGTCGTTGTCGAAGTAGGGATAGCGCTGCCAGACCAGCGCCGCAGCACCGGAGATCAGCGGCGCGGCGAAGGACGTACCGTAGTTCCACAGGTACTTGCCGGTACCCGGCTCCGGGAACACCGCGCTGCCGGGAGCGGTCAGGCAATAGCGCGCGGCGTCGCCACAGGCATTGGCCCACGGCGCACGTTCACCGGGCTTGTTCGGATCGATTGCAGTAGCTACCAGCCAGCCTTTTTCCAGATCCGCTGCCGGCAGCGATCCGCCGAAGCCACGCTGGCTGGGCAGCGCGGCCACGCTGCTGGGCTGGTCGCGCCCTTCGTTGCCTGCGGCGAACACCACCAGGCCACCGTGATTGATGATGAAGGGGCGGTATTCGCCCGCGACCTGCGCTGTGGTGCCGAGGTCGGTCCAGTACAGGCCGCCCCATGAATTGTTCATCACCTTCACGCCGTAGTTGATCAGGTCCTGGTGAACCCCGGCCACGCCCAGCGTGCCGCTGAAGGAGTTGCCCTTGCCACTGCCGTCATCCTTGGGCGTGGTGTCGGAAATGATGCGTGCCGAGACGATCTCCGCCCCCTGTGCGATGCCGCCGGGCCAGACCCCCACCGGTACACCGGCCGCCAGGCTGGCGACGGCCGTGCCATGGCCAAGCACGTCATCGACGTTGAGATTGTTGCGGCTCGGGTCGATGTAGTTGAGGTTGGCCACCACCCGTCCGTTCAGCGCCTCGGCACTGCGCAGCACGCCCGAATCGACGATGCCGATGCGCACGCCCCGGCCGGTCGCGCCGGTGGCCTGTGCGGCACGCGCGTTGGTCTGTGCCAGATGCGCATCCACGACCGGCTCAAGCGGTCTGGCAGCGGGAGGCGGGGTGACCGGGGGCGTGACCGGAGGCGTGGTCGGGGGCGGGTCGATGCGCACGTTGCTGCCGCCGCCTCCACCGCCACACGCCGTCAGCGCCACCGCCAGCGCCGATGCCAGGACCGACCTTCCCATCGTCTTACGTTCCATCGTTTCCTTCCCATGAACGTTGGCCTGCCGCCATCCGGGCAGGCATCCAGTACTGCCCAGCGGCAGTCTTCGCCGACCCTCTATACTGGGCCGACCCCCACGCAGTCTGCCGGGAAACGGCGCCGTATCCAACGCCCGTCGTCTCCTTTCCGAACATTGCTCACGCATCAACGAGATTGCCATGTCCAACATCGTCATCGCCGCCGCCAAGCGCACCGCCATCGGCTCCTTCCTCGGCCAGTTCAACGGCGTTCCGACCCCGACCCTCGGCGCGGCCGCCATCGCCGCCGCGCTGGAACAGTCGGGCGTGCCTGCCAGCGACGTCTCCGAAGTCCTGATGGGCTGCGTGCTGCCGGCCAATCTCGGCCAGGCCCCTGCCCGCCAGGCAGCGATCGCCGCCGGTATTCCGCTGTCGGTCGGCGCCACCACCCTCAACAAGGTCTGCGGTTCGGGCATGAAGGCCATCATGCTCGGGCATGACCTGATCAAGGCCGGTTCGGCCAAGGTCGTGGTCGCCGGCGGCATGGAGTCGATGTCCAACGCGCCGCACCTGTTGCCCAATTCGCGCACCGGCAACCGTTTCGGCAACTTCCAGGCGGTGGACCACATGGCCCACGACGGCCTGGTCAATGCCTATGACGGCAAGGCCATGGGCGAGTTCGCCGAATGCGCCGTGGACAAGTACCAGTTCACCCGCGAAGAGCAGGACGCCTACTCCATCGAATCGGTCAAGCGCGCACAGGCAGCCCAGGCCAACGGCGCCTTCGCCGACGAGATCGTTGCGGTGAAGGTCGCCACCCGCAAGGGTGAAGTCGAGGTCGCCAGCGACGAACAGCCTGGTCGTTCGGACATTGCCAAGATCCCGACCCTGCGCCCGGCCTTCAAGAAGGACGGCAGCGTGACCGCCGCCAGTTCCTCCAGCATCTCCGACGGCGCTGCCGCCGTGGTCCTGCTGACCGAAGAAGATGCTGCCGCACGCGGCCTGCAGCCGCTGGCGCGCATCGTCGGCCATGCCACCCATTCGCAGGAGCCGGAGTGGTTCACCACCGCCCCGATCGGTGCCATCCACACCCTGCTGGCGAAGACCGGCTGGTCGCTGGACCAGGTCGATCTGTTCGAAGTCAACGAGGCCTTCGCCGTGGTGGCGATGGCACCGATGCGCGAACTGGGCATCCCGCACGACAAGCTCAACGTGAATGGCGGTGCCTGCGCGCTGGGCCATCCGATCGGCGCCTCCGGCGCACGCCTGGTGGTCACCCTGGTCAACGCATTGCGCACGCGCGGCGGCAAGCGCGGCATTGCCACCCTGTGCATCGGCGGCGGCGAAGCGACGGCTATCGCCATCGAGTTGATCTGAAAGGGTTTAACGTCTATTTCGCAAAAATGAATGCGGGATCGCTTGACACCCAATCTTGGCTTGTCATCATGTTGTCGGCGCGCAGCATGCGCGTTGCCTAATTCTAACGACGAGGATTTACACAATGAGCATCAACAAGCTGCTGGTCGCGATGTCCCTGGCTCTGGCCCTGGCCGCCTGCTCGAAGCAGGAAGCTGCCCAGGACGCCGCTGCTTCGGCCAACCAGGCCGCCACCGAAGCCCAGGCTGCTGCCGACCAGGCCGCCGCTGCTGGCGCCCAGACCGCCGACGCTGCCCAGCAGGCCGCTGACACCGCCGCCACCGCTGCTGACGCTTCGGTCGACGCCGCTGCCCAGGCTGCTGGCGCTGCCACCGACGCCGCTGCTGGCGAAGCCAAGGACGCCGCCAAGGCTGCCGAAGCTACCGCTGAGCAGGCCAAGGACGCTGCTGAAGAAGCCAAGAAGTAATAACTTCTTTCTTCAAGCTGTTCTGAAGAAGCCGCTGGTTCGCCAGCGGCTTTTTCTTTGCGCGCAGTTCCGTTCGCAGGTCACCACCAGGTCTTCACAACGGTATGAATAGGCTGGCGTCCCCATCCATTGCAGTACCGGAGACCGCCATGAAGATTCGTCCGCTGACCACTACCCTGCTGGCCGCCTCCCTGCTGCTCGCACTGGCTGCCTGCAAGGGCCCGGAAGCCGAACAGGCCAAGCAGGATGCCGCGCAGGCCGCCGACAGCGCCGGCGTCGCCGCACGCGATGCCGTTGACAAGGCCGCCGCCGCCACCCGCGACGCTGCCGACAAGACCGCTGCCGCCTCTGAACAGGCTGCCGCCGATACCCAGCAGGCGCTGGACAGCGCCGCAGCCGCGACCGCCACCGCCGCCGACAAGGCCAAGGTCGCAGCCACCGATGCCGCCGCCCACGCCAGCGACGCCACGGCCGATGCCGCGCAGAAGGTTGCCGACAAGGCCCGCGATGTTGCTGACGACGCCAAGGCCACTGCCGCCAAGGAAGAAGCCAAGCACTAAGGCCTTCGCGTTCGTCGGGCATCGCCCGGCGCTACCGGAAAAGCCGCGGCATCGCCGCGGCTTTTCTGCTTTTCGCTTCTTCTGTTGATTCCGTGCTGGGCGCGCACGGAAACCGTCCAGGGCCGCGCGGGTGGGCTGCGCAGGGGCGTAAGCGCCATGAATGGCGCGCCCGAGCCTACCTGGTCGTATTTACGGCGCCCCCTGCGCAGCCCACCCGCGCGGCCCTGCCCACGCTCCTGCGCCGCCCACCATGAGGGGCTTCGCCGTTGGCCGTCACCTACGGCAGCGCACGCGCCAGCATCGCCGCCACATCCAACCCCGCCGGCAGCGTGCCGAATGCCAACCCATGCTCGCCGTGCAGCCGGCTGCGGATGAACGCTTCGGCCATTGGACTGCGTGCACGCAGCAACAGCGCGGCCTGCAGCAGCAAGGCAGTGCGTTCGCAGAACACCCGTGCCTGTGCCTCCTCCGGCGCCGCCGCATCGCGCCACTGCTGCAGTGCCGACGCATAACGCGCATCACGATCGGCCACCGCCTCCAGTTCACCGTGCAGCGCCGCCAGCACCTCCGGCTCGCGCGCCAGCGCGCGCAGCACATCCAGACACTGGATGTTGCCGCTGCCTTCCCAGATCGAATTCAACGGTGCCTGCCGGTACAGCCGCGGCAACATCGATTCCTCCACGTAGCCGGCACCGCCCAGGCATTCCTGCGCTTCGTTGACGAACGCAGGTGCGCGCTTGCATATCCAGTACTTGCCCAAGGCCGTACCCAGCCGCGCGAGCGCGGCCTCGGCCGGATCGCTGCCAGCGCGATCGACCGCGCGTGCGATGCGCATCGCCAGCACCGTGGCCGCTTCCGATTCCAGCGCCAGATCGGCCAGCACGTTGCCCATCAGCGGATGGTCCATCAGTGGCTTGCCGAAGGTGCGCCGATGCCGCGCGTGATGCAGCGCCTGCGCCAGCGCCATGCGCATTTCCGCCGCAGCGCCCAGCATGCAGTCCAGCCGGGTCATCATCACCATGCCGATGATGGTGGCCACCCCGCGTCCCTCCTCGCCCACACGCCAGGCCTGTGCGCCACAGAACTCCACTTCGCTGGATGCGTTGGCCCAGTCGCCCAGCTTGTCCTTCAAGCGCATCAGGCGGAATGCATTGCGATCGCCGTCGGCCAGGCGCCGTGGCATCAGCAGGCAGGTCAATCCGGCCGGCGCCTGCGCCAGTACCAGGAAGCCATCGCACATGGGTGCGGAGAAAAACCATTTGTGGCCGATCAGCCGATAGCGCTCGCCGTCGATGGGTTCGGCGCGGGTGGTGTTGGCGCGCACATCCGAACCACCCTGCTTCTCGGTCATGCCCATGCCCAGGGTGATGCCGGCCTTGTCGGCCACTGGCACATCGCGCGGGTCGTATACCGGTGCGGCGGCCTTGCGCGACCACTCGGCCAGATGCGGCTGCCCGCGCAGCACGGCTACCGCGGCGTGGGTCATGGTCAACGGGCAGCTGGTGCCGGCCTCGGCCTGGTGGTGCAGGTAGCTCAGCGCAGCGCGCGCGACATGCGCGCCGGGCTGCGGCTCGTGCCAGGACAACCCTGCCACGCCATGTTCCTTGGCCGTCTGCATCAACTGGTGATACGCCGGATGGAATTCCACGGTATCGATGCGATGGCCCTGCGCATCATGGGTACGCAGGCGTGGGCGATCTCGGTTGGCGTCGAAGCCGATGCGGTACAGCGCGTCGCCGGCCAGTCCTCCGTACGCCGCCAACCGCGGTGCGAACGCCGCCGCGCCCTCGCGCTGCACGGCCTCCATCAATGCGATGTCGTCGGTCCACAGCTGCCGGCCGGCGAACGGCGGCGGCTGGTTGAGCACCACATGGGTTTCGTAGGGGGCGCTGCTGTTGAAGCTCGGTCCACTCATCGGTTCCTTCCCCGCCGGCAAGAGGTGTGCGGTCCGATTGTGCCGTATCGCCCGGCAACCCCGCGTTCAGGCCGATTCTCGCCACGTGCACGACCGGACCGCCACAGTGACGGCATGGCAGGCAAAGACGATCTGGTAGTACTGCGGCCGGAAGGGCTGTACTGCGCGGCAGGCGATTTCCATATCGATCCCTGGCGGCCGGTACCGCGCGCGGTCATCACCCATGGCCATGGCGACCATGCGCGTCCGGGCATGGGCGAGTACCACTGCAGCACCGGCAGCGTGCCGATCCTGCGCTGGCGCCTGGGCGATGTGCCGCTGCACGCGCATGCCGAGGGCGTGCCGTTCGCGCTGGGCCGGGTGCAGGTATCGCTGCATCCCGCCGGCCACGTGCTCGGCTCGTCGCAGGTGCGCATCGACGATGGTGAGCAGGTCTGGGTGGCGTCGGGCGACTACAAGCGCCAGCCCGACCCCACCTGCACTGCATTCGAAGTGGTGCCCTGCGATACCTTCATCACCGAGGCGACCTTTGCGCTGCCGATCTACCGCTGGCCCGATACCCGTGCCGTGGCGGCCGAGATCGCCGCCTGGCGCCGCGAGTGCGCGCAGCGGGGCGAAGCGGCAGTGCTGCTCTGCTATGCGCTGGGCAAGGCGCAACGCGTGCTTGCCGAGCTGCGTGCGGTGGATGACCAGCCTGCCTGGCTGCATGGCGCCATCGCCAACGGCGTGGCCGTCTATCGCCAGGCCGGTGTGCCCATGCTCGACACGCTCACCGTTGCCGAACAGGGGCGTCAGCCCGATGCGGCCGGCCAGCTGATCCTGGCCCCGCCCTCGGCCGCCGGTACGCCGTGGCTGCGCCGGTTCGGCCGTCACCAGCTCGGTTTCGCCTCGGGCTGGATGCAGTTGCGCGGCAACCGCCGCCGGCGCAACGTCGACCGTGGCTTTGTGATCTCCGACCATGCCGATTGGCCAGCGCTGCTGCAGACCATCACCCAGACCGGCGCGCAGCGGGTCATTGCCACCCACGGCAACACCGATGCGTTGATTCCGTACCTGCGCGAACGCGGCGTTGCGGCCGAAGCGTTCCGCACCGATTTCGGAGGCGAGGAATGAAGGCCTTCGCCGCGCTCTACCAGCGGCTGGATCGCAGCACGGCGACGCTGGACAAGCGCGCGGCGTTGATCGATTACTTCCAGCACGCACGCCCGCATGACGCAGCATGGGCGCTGTACCTGCTCAGCGGCGGCAAAGTGGGCGGCGCGCGGCGGAAGATTGCCGGCAGCGGCGAATTGCGGGCGTGGATCGCCGACGAATCCGGCCTGCCCCCCTGGCTGGTCGAAGACAGCTACGCGCAGGTCGGCGACCTTGCTGAAACGCTTACCCTGCTGCTGGATGATCCGGCCACCGAAGCCGAGGATCGGCCTCTGGCCGACTGGATCGAACACCACCTGCTTGCCGTTGCCAACCAGCCGGAGCCGGTGCGTCGTGCCGCCGTAGTCGACGGCTGGCGACAGCTGGCATCGGCCGAACGCCTGGTCTTCAACAAGCTGCTGACCGGCGCGCTGCGCGTTGGCGTATCGCAGCGCGTGGTGCAGCAGGCGTTGGCCGAGTGGTCCGGGCTGGATATCGCCCGCATCGCCCAGCGCATGCTCGGCGACTGGGTGCCCTCCCCCGGCCTGCTTACCACCTTGCTGTCTGCCGAAGAACTGCCGACCGATCGTCAGCAGCCCTACCCGTTCTTCCTCGCTTCGCCGCTGGAAGGCGAGCCTACCGAGCGGCTGGGCGACATCAGCCACTGGCTGCTGGAATGGAAGTGGGATGGCATCCGCCTGCAGCTGCTGCGGCGCCAGGGTGAGGTGGCGTTGTGGTCGCGCGGCGAAGAGCGGCTGGACGGTCGCTTCCCGGAGATCGAGCAGGCGGCAGCGTCTCTGCCCGATGGCTGCGTACTCGATGGCGAGCTGCTGGCATGGGACGACGCCGACAATCTGCCGCGTGCATTCACCGCCCTGCAGACCCGCATCCAGCGCCGCAAACCCGGCGCCGCCACCCTGCGCAACACGCCGGTACGCGTGCTCGCCTACGATCTGCTTGAACGCGACGGCGAGGACCTGCGTGCACTGCCGCTGCAGCAGCGACGCGTGCAGTTGGCCGAGGTGGTCGGCGCGCTCGGCGATCCGCGCATCCAGCTCTCGCCCGAGGTAGACGCCGACGATTGGCAGCATGCCGCGCAGCTGCGCGAAGCATCGCGCGAGCGTGGCGTGGAAGGGCTGATGCTCAAGCGTCGTGATTCGGTCTACCAGTCCGGGCGTCGCCGTGGCGACTGGTGGAAGTGGAAGGTCGAACCGCTCACGATCGATGCGGTGTTGCTGTACGCGCAGGCAGGCCATGGTCGGCGCAGCACGCTGTATACCGACTACACCTTCGGCGTCTGGGACGGCGAGACACTGGTTCCAGTAGCCAAGGCCTATTCCGGTCTGGACGACAAGGAAATCCTCGCCCTCGACCGCTGGATCCGCGCGCACACGCGTGAACGCTTCGGCCCGGTGCGCAGCGTAAGTGCTGAACAGGTGTTCGAACTTGGTTTCGAAGCAGTCAACCGCAGCGCGCGCCACAAGTCCGGCATCGCCGTACGCTTTCCACGCATCCTGCGCTGGCGCCACGACAAGCCGGCTGCCGAAGCCGACCACCTGGCCCAGTTGCAGGCGCTGGCGCGATGAAGCGCAGCGATGCGCTGCAGCGCCTGCACGCATGGTTCGGCAGCCGCGGCTGGCGCCCCCTGCCCTTCCAGCACGCCATGTGGCGTCATTACCTGGCGGGCGAATCTGGCCTGCTGCACACGCCCACCGGCAGCGGCAAGACCCTTGCCATGTTCGGCGGCCCCTTGTTGCAGGCGATGCTCGACCCGCCCCCCGCACCGCGTCGCGCCAGCGCGGTACGCCCGCTGCAGGTGCTGTGGGTAACGCCGCTGCGTGCGCTGGCCAGCGATACCGCACGTGCGCTGCAGGCACCGATCGACGGCCTTGGCCTGAGCTGGCGCGTGGGGCTGCGCAGCGGCGATGCCAGCAACCGCGACCGGCGCCTGGCCCGCGAAGGTCGCATCGACGTGCTGGTCACCACGCCGGAGTCGCTGGCGCTGCTGCTCAGCTATCCCGACACCCTTGAGCGCATGCGCCAACTGCGCTGCGTGGTGGTGGACGAATGGCACGAACTGCTGGGCAACAAGCGCGGCGTGCTGCTGCAGTTGAATCTGGCGCTGCTGCGTGAGGCAGCCCCGGCGATGCAGCTGTGGGGGCTGTCGGCCACATTGGGCAACCTGCCACAGGCACGCGACGTACTGCTGCCACACCGTCCACAGGCAACGATCGTGGAAGGTGCACGGCAGCGGCCGGTGACGATCCGCAGCCTGCTGCCCGAACCCGGCGAACGCTTTCCATGGGCCGGGCATCTTGGCCTTTCCCAGCTTCCGCGCGTGCTCGACGCGCTGTTCCGTGCACGCAGCAGCCTGCTCTTCACCAATACCCGTGCGCAGGCGGAACTGTGGCACCAGGCCCTCGCAGCCGTGTGGCCGGAAGATGCCGGCACGCTCGCCCTGCACCATGGATCATTGGATCCCACGCTGCGACAGCAGGTCGAGGACGGACTGCGTGCGGGCACGCTGCGCTGCGTGGTGGCCACCTCCAGCCTGGATCTGGGCGTGGACTTTCCGGAAGTGGACCAGGTGCTGCAGCTGGGCAGCCCGAAGGGCGTGGCGCGCCTGCGCCAGCGCGCTGGGCGTGCACGTCATCGGCCCGGTGCCAGCGGCCAGATACTGTGCATTCCCAGCCATGCGCTGGAACTGGCCGAGTACGCGGCGGCCCGGCACGCGTTGCATGACGGGGTGATCGAAGCGCGACGTCCTCCCACGTTGTCGCTGGACGTATTGGCCCAGCACGCCGTCAGCCGCGCGCTGGCGGGCGGCTTCAACGCCGATGCACTGCTGGAACAGGTCCGTGGCACGCATGCCTTCGCCGCGCTGGAGGACGCACAGTGGAATGCGGTGATCGATTTCATCGTGCAGGGCGGACGTGCATTGTCCCGGTACCCGGAGTTCCACAAGGTGGTACGCGATGCCGACGGCGTGTACCGCATGCCCGATCGCCGCCAGGCGCTGCGCCATCGGCTGTCGATCGGCACCATCAGCAGCGACGGCAGCGTGCGCGTACAGTTCCTGCGTGGCGGCAGCCTGGGCGCGGTGGAAGAGCAGTTCGCCAGCCGCCTGCGCCGCGGCGACCGTTTCCAGTTTGCGGGGCGGCTGCTGGAGCTGGTGCAGCTTCGCGACATGACCGCGTTCGTGCGCGTGGCGCGCGGTGGTGGTGATGGCGTGGTACCGCGCTGGCAGGGCGGTCAACTGCCACTGTCGATGCCCTTGGGCCGCGAACTGGAAAAGGTGCTGTCAGGCGCCGACCAGAGCGCGGAGTCGCGGTGGCTTGCACCGCTGCTGGCATTGCAGTCGCAGCTGTCTGCGGCGCCATCGCCCGACCACCTGCTGGTGGAAAACGTGCGCCGACGCGAAGGCCAGTTCCTGTTCGTCTATCCCTTTGCGGGCCGCCATGTGCACGAAGCGCTGGCCGCGCTGCTGGCCCTTCGCTGCACCCGTCGGCAACGCAACAGCATCGGCTATGCAGTGAATGACCATGGCCTGGTGCTCGCTCCGGCCACGCCGGTGGATCTGCAGGAACAGGACTGGCGGGCAATGCTGGATGCTGGCGATCTGCTGCAGGACCTGCGCGCAGCGGTGAACCTGGGCGAGCTGGCGCGCCGCCAGTTCCGCGGCATCGCGCGCGTAGCGGGCCTGCTGGTACCCAGCCTGCCGGGTGGCATGCCACGCTCGCTGCGCCAGCTGCAGGCCTCCGCCGGACTGCTGCATGACGTGCTGCGCGAGCACGACCCGGAGCATCTGCTGCTGGCATTGGCCGAGCAGGAAGTACTGCACGACAGCCTCGACCTGCCCGGGTTGCAGCAAGTGCTGGTACGCATCGCCACACGTTCGTTGTCCCTTCAGCGGCCCTCATCACTGACCCCGCTGGCATTTCCCTTGTGGGCCGAACGCCTGCGTGGGCAGTTCAGCAATGAAGACTGGCGCACGCGCGTGCAGCGTGCCGCGCAGCAGCTGGAGCGCCGCCATGGCCGCTGATCTTCCGCTGCAGCTGGGAGGTGAGTCGATGATTCTGCTCGGCGGCCGGGCGCTGCTGTGGCCGGCGCAGCGCGCGCTGTTGATCGCCGACCTGCACCTGGGCAAGGCGGACGTGTTCCGGCGTGCGGGAATCGCCCTGCCGTCGGGCGGCACCGGCAATGACCTGCAGCGCCTGCAGGACCTGGTGGCCACGCACCAGTGCCGACAACTGTGGATTCTCGGCGACGTCCTGCACGGCCCGGCGCATCGCGCGGCCTGGTATCAGCAATGGCTTGGCTGGCGCGAACATCACGCGGCGCTGGACATCCACGTGGTGCGCGGCAATCACGACCGGGATCTGCCGAAGGCGGCGCTGCAGGTGCAGATGCATGACGACGCGCGATGGGGACCGTTCCTGCTGCGGCACGAGCCGCTGGCCGATGCCTCCGCGCACGTGCTGGCGGGCCATGTGCATCCGCAGGTTGCGTTGCCGGCACTGCGTCGGCGCTTCCCCGCGTTCTGGCTGCGCCAGGGCGTGACCATCCTGCCGGCATTCTCGGCATTCACCGCCGGTGTGGTGCCTGTACTGGCGCCGGGCGAACAGCTGCTCGCCTGTGTGGAAGACAGCGTAGTGCCGCTACCGGTTCGCTGACGCGTCGAGACCTGCGCGGGATTACGACGGGCGGGCGGCGATTCCGTGCATCAGGCTGAAATCCTGCGTCGCCTCGTCGGCGTGGCGCGGCAGTGCCTGTATCGCCATCAGCATTTCCTGCGCGCAGGCGCGGATATGGCCGTGGCTTTCCGGTGATGCGTGGCTGATCAGACTGCCGACATGAAACTCGAACACATCTTCCAGTACGTCGGGCTGGTCCTCGTGCAGCATCCGCAGCAGACCGCGCAGCTTGCAGATTTCCGATTCCAGCTTCTCGACCGCGAACAACATGGCATCCTCCTCGTGCATCGTGCGGCGCATCCGGGCCGCAGCAGGCAACGACGGCGGCGCCACCCGGGCCACGCGATGATCGATCACGAAAAGGAAAGCGGGCGACGCGGCTGCCGCGTGCTCATCTCTTGTCGCACATACGGGGTGAGGCAATCGTTAAGTGCCGTAACGAAAGGCTTCACGCGGTGGCCGGCATTTCCACGCCCTGTAGCGGCAGGGGCGCAGCGGCAAGCGCCTGGATGAATGCCGGATCGAGCGGCAACGCGCCCAGCCATCCGTGCTGGGTGCCGCTGAGCACGCGCAGCATGTGCCCACGCCCGCCAGGCAGTCGTCCCATCGGCCCCAGCAGCACATCGCGCGCCTTTGCCCACGCATCGCGATCGGACTGGAACAGCGGCGTCAGCCAGCGGCTCCAGCGCTGATAGACCGCCACATGCGCACGTCGTTGCGCCTGGTAGGCCTGCAATGCCGGTTCGCCACCACCGTGGGTGCGTAACGCGTCGCGCAGTGCCAGTGCATCCAGCAGCGCCATGTTCACGCCCTGCCCCAGCTGCGGGCTCATCGCATGTGCTGCATCGCCTGCCAGCACCAGCCGCCCCTGATGCCAACGCTTCATCACGGCATCGCGGTACACCGCACGCGCCAGCTGACCGGCGTCGCGCAGATGGGCGAAGCGCGCGCCCGCCTGTGGCCACAGCGCATGCAGTTCTTCCAGCCACGGCGCCATGCCGTCGCCCTGCCAGCGGTCGAAATCCGCACGCGGCAGGCTCCAGAAAAAGCTCAGGCGAGGCGTGTCGTCACCGGGTCGGGTGCCCACCGGCAGCAGGCCGATCATCTTGCGCGCGGCGACGTAGCGCTGCCGCAGCTGCTGCATGTGCGGCCAGTCTTCGGCCGGCAACAGGCACCACAGCGCGCCCCACGGGTACACCCGGTCCAGCGCCGCGCCACCGTCGACGGCGTTGCGCAGCGTGGAGGCGGCGCCGTCGGCGGCAACCACCAGATCGAACGGTCCGTGCGTGCGACCGTCGCTGTCGCGCAGCCGCCCCTGCTGGTGATCGACCTCGACGATGGTCGTGCCCACGTGCAGCTCGCCGGCGCCTTCACGCGCCTGGTCCAGCACCGAGAACAACGCCCCGCGCTGCATGCCCATGCCGTGCAGTCGCGCATCCAGGCCGTCATAGCCCATGTCCATCACCGCGCGCTCGCACGGCGTATCGCCATACAGCCGTCGCACCGGCATGGCGTAGCCACGCACGGCCTCAAGCAGGCCCATCTGCCACAGCACCTGCAGTCCGCTGGGCTGCAGCAGGAATCCCGCACCCACCGGCCCGGGGGTCGGCACGCGTTCGAAGATCTCCACCTCGTGGCCATCACGGGTGAGCAGGATGGCCAATGCCTGGCCAGCGGTGCCGTATCCAATCACGGCGATGCGCAGTCGTTCCGTCATGCCTGCATTGTGCCATCGGCGCAGGGGCGGTACATCAGCTGCCCCTCTTCCGAGCAGATGTGCCGGGCTCCGCCACCACTGCCGGCTCTCCTGCGAATGTCCCCCGGCAGCCTCTGCGCGGCTGCCTCCTCCTTTACTTCGCAGGAGAGCCGCCAATGGTGGCAGCGCTCAGCTTTCATGGCCTCTGTTGGCGCGCGCGATTCCGCAACGGGAGCGCCTGTCCTTGCGTGCGCAGTAAAGGAGGAGGCGATGGCCGCAGGCCGGCGCCGGGGGACATTCGCACGCAAGGACAGGCGCTCCCGCCGCAAGAGCATCTTCACGGCCAGCAAAAAAAACCCCGCCGAAGCGGGGTTTTCAACGCACTATCGAGTGGATCACTCGGCCGGAACGATGTTCGAGGCCTGGGCGCCCTTCGGGCCCTGGGTCACGTCGTAGGTGACCTTCTGGCCTTCCTGCAGACTGCGGAAGCCCTTGGAGTTGATCGCGGAGAAGTGCGCGAAGACGTCGGCGCTGCCGTCCTCCGGCGAGATGAAGCCAAATCCCTTGGCGTCGTTGAACCACTTGACGGTACCGTTCGGCATGGTGATGCGTGACCTTATGCAATGAATGGGTGGTGTACGCTGAACCCGCGCACAAGCTGAGTATGCAAAGCTTGTTACGCGAAGACAATCACCCCCGCGCCAATTCGCCGACCAGTTCCGGAAGTCCGTTGCTGGCGGCCTGCACATTGGCGAGCACTTCGGCCATGGTGATCTCCTCACCATCACCGCACCCGGCGGCCCAGTTGGCAACGATCGCCAGGCAGGCGTAATCCAGCCCCAGCTCACGCGCCAGCGCCGCTTCGGGCATGCCGGTCATGCCGACCAGATCGCAGCCATCGCGGCGCATGCGCGCGATCTCGGCGATGGTTTCCAGCCGCGGGCCCTGGGTCGCGCCATAGCAGCCGCCATCGTGGACCTTCACACCGGTCACCTTCGCCGCCGCCAGGATCTTGCTGCGCAGCATCGGCGTATACGGATGGCCGAAGTCGACGTGCACCACGTCGGTGCCCTCTTCTTCGCAGATCGTGCTGATGCGGCCCCAGGTGTAATCGATTACCTGATCCGGGCAGGCCAGCACGCGCGGCCCGAAATCGTCACCGATGCCACCGACCGTGTTCAGCGCCAGCACCCGCTGCGCACCGATCTGCTGCAGCGCGGCCAGGTTGGCCCGGTAGTTGATCTTGTGCGGCGGCAACGAATGGCCTTCACCATGGCGTGCAAGGAAGGCCACGCGATGACCGAGCAATGTCCCGACCCGCACCGGGCCGGACGGCTTGCCGAAGCGGGTGTCGACTTCGTGGGTCTGCACGTCGTCAAGCTTGGCCAGGTTGTAGACACCGGTACCGCCAATCACGGCCAGGGCGATCTGTTGCATGGAAAGCACTCCAGAGAAAAAAGAACGCCGGCACCCGAGGATGCCGGCGGCGGGAAACGCAGGCCGCAGGCGGCCGCGTTGTTATTCCTTCATCGCGTAGATGGCCGGCACGCAGCGCAGGGTTTCGTTGACGTCCATGCCGAAACCGAACACGTAGCGATCCGGCAGCTCGATGCCGGCATAGTCGGCGGTGACGTCCGGCAGCGCGCGATCGTGCTTCTTCACGGTCATCGCGGCAATGCGCACGTCGGTCGCGCCCTGCTCCAGGCACCAGGTACGCACGCCCTGCAGGGTGTAACCCTCGTCGAGGATGTCATCGACCAGCAGCACGCGGCGGCCGAACAGCGCCGTGGCCGGCTTGTGCTTCCACACCAGGTCGCCGCCGGTGGTCTCACCGCGGTAACGGGTGGCGTGCAGGTAATCGAACTGCACGTCCTGGCCACGCGCGCCCAGCTCCAGTGCCAGCTGGCCGGCGAACGGCAGCGCACCGTGCATGATCGACAGGAACAGCGGCACCTCGCCCTGGTAGTCGCGCGCAATGGCGTCGGCGATGCCGGCAATGGCCTTGTCGATGGTGGGGCGGTCGACCAGCAGGTCGGCTTGGGCCAGGGCCTGGGAAATGGTGAGGTTCGGCATCAGACGGTTCTTCCAAGGGTTTGCAGCAGACGGGATTGGGTGTCGCCATGGCGGGCATCGGCCAGCAGGCCATCCCAGCCAAGCGCGCCGCGGCCGAGCAGGCCCAGCAGCGCAGCGGTATTGAGGGAGCGTCCCTGCACGGCGTGCAGGGCTTCATCGACCAGCTCCGGGTGGCAGACGAGCACCACATCGCAGCCGGCATCCAGGTGTGCGTGCACGCGTGCCGGCACGCCACCGGCGCTGTGCGAGGCGGCCATGCCGATGTCATCGGAGAACACCACGCCGCGGAAGCCGAGCTCGCCACGCAGGATCTGCTGGATCCAGCGCGGCGAGTAACCAGCGGGTTCCGGTGCGACCTGCGGGTAGATCACATGCGCCATCATCACCGCATCGGCGCCGGCGGCGATACCGGCCGTGAACGGGACCAGATCCTGTGCGCGCAGTTCATCCAGCGCACGCGGATCGATCGCGGTATCCACGTGGGTGTCTTCCAGCACGGTGCCATGGCCGGGGAAATGCTTGAGGGTGGCGGCCATGCCGACCGCATGCATGCCGCGCACATAGGCAGCGGTGAACGCGGCCACCACCTGCGGGTCTTCACTGAAGGCACGATTGCCGATGGCGCGATTGCCACGGCCGAGGTCGACCACCGGGGCGAAGCTCAGGTCCACGCCGCTGGCACGGACCTCACTGGCCATCAGCCAGGCGTGCTGCTCGGCCAATGCCAGCGCAGCGTCGGGATCCCTGGCGTACTGGACACCGATGTCCTGCAGCGGCGGCAGTTCGCTGAAGCCCTCACGGAAGCGCTGCACGCGACCGCCTTCCTGGTCCACGCAGATCAACTGCGGGCGCGGTGCGGCAGCGCGGATCGCCGCGGACAGTTCGGTCACCTGCTGCCGCGAAGCGAAGTTGCGCTTGAACAGCACCACCCCGGCCACAGCATCGTGCTGCAGCCACTCACGTTCCTGGGCGGTCAGTTCAGTACCGGCAACGCCGATCAGCAGCATGGTCGATCTCCACAACGGGCGCCCGCATGGCGCAGTGCCGCATTGTCGCAGAACCGGCCAACAGGCGCAGTGGTCAAAAAGGGGGACGGAGGGGATCAAGGCGCAATCGACCCACTGGTGCCGGATGCGACTCAATCCCCTCCGTCCCCTTCTGCGGGTCGGTCAGACCTTGCAGCCGTCCGCGCCGCAGGCGTCGTCGCCGCCGTCCGGGGCACCCTCCGCGCCCTGCCCCGCCGCCTGCTCGGCGGCGATCTGGCGCAGCGCGTTGGCGAAGGCCTCCGGGGGCTGGGCTCCGGAAACCGCCCAGCGGCCATCGATGACGAAGGTGGGCACCGAGGAGATACCCAGTGCATGGGCCTGCGCCAGGCTCGCTTCCACTTCGGCCAGGCCACGATCGCCGGCCAGCATTTGCTGGATCTCGTCTGCGGCAAGGCCACCGGCGGCGCCGGCCGCGACCAGCACTGCCGGGTCGGCCAGATTCTGTCCATGCTCGAAATGGGCGCGGAACAGCGCCTCACCGACGGCCTCCTGCACGCCGTGCTGGCCAGCCAGCCACAACAGGCGATGCGCCGGCAGCGTGGTTACCCGCACCTGGCCCTGGCTGAAGTCCATCGGCAGGCCCTCGGCCCGCGCAGCGGTCTGGGTCTGGCCCAGAATCTGCTCGGTGCGCTCGGCACCGCCGAACTTGCGCACATAGGCCTCGCGCAGTGGCACCGGGGTGGCGTCCGCATCGGGGTCAAGCTGGAACGGCTGCCAGTGGATCTCGAGTTCGGGCGCATCGGCGCCTAGGAACTGCACACCCTGCTGGAAGCGATGCTTGCCGATCCAGCACCAGGGGCAGACCACGTCGGAGTAGATGTCGATTCTCATCCCCCCGACATGGGGGCCGACACCCTCGAAAAAAGGGGACGGAGGGTTTCACCACTGTGAATAGGGGCGGCTGGCCAGAGCGACGTTGTAGTAGCGGGCGTCGTCGGTCACTTCGGCGCCGATCCAATCCGGCAGCTCGATGGCCTGGTTGGCGCTGTCGAGCTCGACCTCGGCGACCACCAGACCAGCGTTGTCGCCGAGGAACTCGTCCACTTCCCAGGTCAGGCCGGCGTACTCGACCAGATGGCGGCGCTTGTCGATCAGGCCGCCGACGCACAGCGCCAGCAGGTCGCGCGCATCCTGCACCGGAATCGGATAGTCGAACTCCTGCCGGGTATGGCCCAGGGTGCGCGACTTCAGGTTCAGCGCGGCCTTGTCGCCTTCAATGCGGACCCGCACCGAGGCGTTCTGGGTGCCGCGGTCGAGTGCGCCCAGATCGTTGATGTAGCCCTGCGCCATCGGGATGACCCTGTGCGCGGCGGTGCGCCACCCATCATGGGTGACGAGGAATTTGCGTTCGATTTCGATGCCCATGGGCACAGTATGCGGCTCACGCCAGACGCTGCCTATCGGCGCGGCGACGGGCAGGACTACACTGCGCGGCCCCCCAACCATGGAATGGTCGCTCATGACGCTTTCCCATCGCCTTCGTCGCTGTCTTGCCCTGTCGGCGCTGCTGCCGTGCGCCGTTGCCAGCGCCGGATCGGCGACCGTACCTTCGCTGCAGCAGGCACAGGCTGCGATGGACCGGATGTTCGACCAGGCCGTTGCCGATCGCCCCGCCAGCGACAGCAGTCGCCTGGTTGCCGAGACGTTCCGGCCCCGTCTGCAGACCCTGGACAGCTGTGCCCCCGCCGAGGCCGGCGACGCCGTCGATTGCATCGCCACCGCCAGCGCAGGCATCAACTCGCGACCACAGCTGCTGCGGCTGGCGCTGGTGGATGGCGCGTGGACACTGCCTGACCAGCGCAATGTGCCCGTACCGGCGCCGCCCCGGGAAAGGGTGCAGGCGCTGTTGCGCGAACGGATCGCCGGGCAGGCGCAGCAGCAGGCCGACCCAGCCCTGCGCGCACGCTTCGAACAGGCTGCCGGCACCCTGCAGGTGCAGGAAGTGAGGAACTGCGAGGTCGCCAGCGACAGGGCCGCCATCGAATGCACCGTGCGCGCAGGCGACGGCAGCGAGCATGGCGAGCAGTCCATGGCCTTCGTGCGCGTGGACGGCCAGTGGCAGAACGCACCGGCCGACTGACCGCATTGCCTGCCTGCAAGCGGCAAGGCAGGCGCCGGGCAGCCCCCGGCGCTGCAGGCATCAGCGCTTTTCGAACACCGCGATGCTTTCCACGTGCGCGGTATGCGGGAACATGTCCATCGCACCGGCGCTGACCAGGGTGAAGCCCTGTTCGTTGACCAGGTAGCCGGCATCGCGGGCCAGCGAGCCCGGATGGCAGCTGACATAGACGATGCGCTTGAACTGCTTCAACGGCAGCTGCTGCAGCACTTCGATGGCGCCCGAACGCGGCGGATCCAGCAGCAGCTTGTCAAAGCCCTGGCGCATCCATGCCGTGCTGCGCTGGTCCTGGGTGAGGTCGGCGCTGTAGAACTGCGCGTTGGCCAGCCCGTTGCGCTCGGCGTTCTCACGCGCACGCGCCACCAGCCCGGCATCACCTTCCACGCCCACCACTTCGCGCACCTTGCGCGCCAGCGGCAGGGTGAAGTTGCCCAGGCCACAGAACAGGTCCAGCACGCGCTCGTCGGCACCCGGTTCAAGCAGGTCCAGCGCGTGGGCGATCATCTTCTCGTTGAGCTTGGCATTGACCTGGATGAAATCCAGCGGACGGAACGCCAGTTCGACATCCCACGGCGCCAGCCGGAACGAAAGCGCCACGCCCTGCCCGTCCAGCGGCTGCACGGTATCCACGCCGCCCGACTGCAGGTAGATGACAAAACCGTGCTGTTGGCCAAAGGCCGCCCAGGCGGCCCGATCGGCATCACTCAGCGGCTGCAGGTGGCGCACGGTCAGCACCACGGCCTGGTCACCGGCGATGAACTCGATCTGCGGGATGTCGCGCTTGCCATCCAGGGATTCGATGAAGGTCGACAGCACCTCCACCTTGGTGCCGATTTCCGGGATCACGGTCAGGCACTGCTGCAGGTCTGCGACGAAGCGCGGGTCCTGCTCGCGGAAGCCGACCAGGGTCTTGTCCTTCTTCTCGACCCGGCGCACCGAGAACCGGCCCTTGCGGCGGTAGCCCCAGCTGTCACCCACCAGCGGCGGCAGCACGGTGCCCGGCTTCACATGGCCGATGCGCTCCAGGTTGTCCATCAGCACGCGCTGCTTGGCGACGATCTGCTGGTCTTCGTCCAGGTGCTGCAGCACGCAGCCGGCGCAGGTGCCGAAATGCGGGCAATTGGGGGTCACCCGCTGCGGCGAGGCCTGCAGCACTTCCACCGTGCGCGCCTCATCGAAGTGGCGGCTGCGGGCGGTCTGTTCGGCCATCACCACTTCGCCAGGCAGGGCGCCGCTGATGAAGGTGACCTTGCCGCCCTCGCCTTCACGGCGGGCAACACCGCGACCATCATGGCTGAGGTCGAGGATCTCGGTCTGGAAGGGAGTACGGTCGATGCGGGAGCGGGATCGGGCCACGTGGCAACAGGCTGCGGGCAAAAGTGGGGGCGTATTGTCGCAGATCCTGACCAGCGGGGCCGCTGGCCGCTTGCGCCCGCCGCCGCCGTGCTTGATGATTGACCCCAGCTGACATGGAGGCAGCCCTGATGCAGATGACCCCGCGGGCCAGTCGACCCCGCTTCCTGCTTGTCGAGGACGACATCATCAGCCGCGGTTTTTTCAAAGCGGCGTTGGAAACGTTACCAGCGGATGTGGATACCGCCGACTCACTGGCCAGCGCCCTCGCGCGCGCCGAGCCCGGTGCCCACGATCTGTGGCTGATCGACGTCAACCTGCCGGATGGCAATGGTGCCCAGCTGTTGCACCAGCTGCGCCGCTCGCACCCGGACACCCCGGCGCTGGCGCATACCGCCGACGGCGATGCTGCCATTCACGCCCGCCTGCGCGAGGCGGGTTTCAGCGACACCCTGGTCAAGCCGCTGGGCCGCGACCAACTGCTGAAGGCGGTCCGTCGTGCGCTGGTCAACAGCCCCGCCGGTTCCACGGTGCCGCCGGCGGCGGTCGAGCTGGCCCTGGAGGACTGGGACGAAACCGCCGCCCTGGCCGCGCTCAATGGCCAACGCAACCACCTGATCGCCCTGCGCGAGCTGTTCCTGGCCGAACTGCCGGGCGTGCGCGATGCGGTCGAACAGGCGGTGGACCAGCATGACGAGCGCCAGCTGCGCAGCCAGCTGCACCGGTTGCAGGCCAGCTGCGGGTTCGTGGGTGCAGCGCGACTGGCACGTGCGGTACGGCAGCTGCATCACACGCCCGAATCGGGGCAGGCACAGGCGGGGTTCCGCGCGGCGGTGGCTGCCCTGCTGCACTGAGGGTTGGTCGGCAGGGCTGCGCCCTGCACCCGCCGAAGCTGACGTCAAATTCAACGTCAAAAGCGTGCATCCCGTGGGATGGCGAGGCGGTGTCGGAGTGCGGGGACGCCGTGAACCCATCCATGGGGGCTTGGCAGCCGCATCCATGCGGCTGACACCCCGCACTCCGACACCGCCCCACCTCTGACAGATTTCCGCGATCTGGTAGATCCACGCCATGCGTGGATGTATCTCCATCGAAATCGAATATTTCGATATTGGATCGAAGAGCATCCACGCATGGCGTGGATCTACGTGTCGACCAAGGTCGACACCTACCAGAGGCGGAAGCCGTTCCGACAGCTCGCGGACAATTGTCGAAGGCGGGGTGGGTCCGGTTGCGGGGGTGTCCGCGGCATGGATGCCGCGGCCAAGCCCCCAGGGATGGGTTTACGGCGTCCCCCGCTACCGGACCCACCCCGCCTACCCACGGATAGCCAGCTTTTGCCGTTGACGTTGACGTTGATTCGGCAGGTGCAGGGCTGCAAGCCCTGCCGAACACCCCTCAACGCCGGGGTGTCAGCTGCTCCAGCATCTCCCACGACTTCAACCCGCGCGCGCCCAGGTGATGGGCCAGCACCCGCCGCATCGGCAGGCGCAGGCTGGCCAGATCGGCTGCGCCCGGTTCGTCGTCGGTTGCCAGGGCCAATAGTGCCGAGCCGGTAGCCGCTGCGCGACGCTCGCCGCCACGCTCGCTGAGCAGGCGCTGCGGTCCTTCCTGCGGGTCCAGTTCATAGCGCGCCGCCGGGTCAATCGGCTGGCCATCGCTGGCGGTCTCCAGATCGAAACCCACGCCCAGCGCCGCCAGCAGCTCGCGTTCGAAACGGCGCAGGGTCCAGGCCAATCCGGCCCCCACGGCCAGGCGCGCACGCGCCTCACCAAAGGCCAGGTACAACTCCGGCAGCGGGTCATGGCGCGGTGCCAGGCGCAGGGTCAACTCGCTGAGATAGAACCCGGCCAGCATGGCCTGGCCGAGCAGGCGCGGCGCCACATCCAGCGCTTCAGCACCGCGCAGCTGGGCCAGTTCGCCACGCTGCAGCGCGCTGAAGCGGATCCACTGCAGTGGCTGCAGGGCCGCTCGCAGCACCTGGCCCTTGGCCGTGGAAACACCGCGCGCGAGCAGGCCGATCCGGCCGTGCTCGGCGCTCAATACCTCGACCAGCAGGCTGGTCTCGCGATAGGCCCGCGCATGCAGCACGAAGCCGGTGTCGTCCTCGATCAGCATCGAAGCGACCGTCGCGGCTTATTCGTAGCCGAAGGCCTTCAGCGCGGCCTCGTCATCGGACCAGCCCTCACGCACGCGCACCCAGGTTTCCAGGAACACCTTGGCACCGAACAGACGCTCCATCTGCAGGCGGGACTTGGCCCCGATCTCCTTCAGGCGGGTGCCGCCCTTGCCGATCACGATCGCCTTCTGGCCTTCGCGCTCGACCCAGATCACCGCACCGATGCGCAGCAGGTTGCCGTCCTCGGTGAAGCGCTCGATCTCCACCGTGGTGGCGTACGGCAGCTCTTCGCCCAACTGGCGCATCAGCTGTTCACGCACCAGTTCGCCGGCCAGGAAGCGCTGACTGCGGTCGGTGATCTCGTCTTCGCCGAACATCGGCGGGGCTTCCGGCAACAGCGCCAGCACGTCACGGACCAGGGCTTCCAGGCCGTTGCGCTTCTGCGCCGAAATCGGATGCACCGACGAGAAATCACGGCCGGCGGTCACTTCCTGCAGGAACGGCAGCAGTGCGCCCTTGTCCTTCATGCGGTCGATCTTGTTGACCACCAGCACCACCGGGATACCGGCGTCGCGCAGCACGTTGAAGGCCAGGCTGTCCTCTTCGTCCCAGCGACCGGCTTCGATCACCAGCAGGCCGGCGTCGACGCCTTCCAGCGAGCCGCGGGCAGCGCGGTTCATGACCCGGTTCATCGCCCGCTTCTGCACCTTGTGCAGGCCGGGCGTGTCGACCAGCACCAGCTGCCCTTCCGGGTAGGTGGCGATGCCCAGCAGGCGGTGACGGGTGGTCTGCGGCCGGTTGGACACGATGCTGACCTTGGCCCCGACCAAGGCATTGGTCAGGGTCGATTTGCCCACGTTGGGGCGGCCGATGACGGCCACGCTGCCGCAATGATGGGGAGTTTGTTCGCTCACTTGGAATCCAGTTGTTCAAGGACGGCCGCAGCCGCTTGTTGTTCGGCAATCCGCCGCGAGGAGCCTTCGCCCTCGGTGCTGGCGGCGGGGTCGGCTACGTTGCAGCGTACCCGGAAGTGTTTGGCGTGGTCGTCACCGGATTCTGACACCAGTTCGTACTGTGGCAACGCCTTCTGTCGGCCCTGCAGCCATTCCTGCAGGCGGGTCTTGGGGTCCTTCTCCGGTCGCCCGGTGGCCGGCAGCGCCTCCATCGAGGCGGCAAACCAGGGCAGGACCATCGCCCGGCAGGCTTCAAAACCCGCGTCCAGGTAGATCGCAGCAACCACGGCCTCGAATGCATCGGCCAGGGTCGAGTCACGGCGATGGCCGCCGGACTTCATTTCGCCGGGGCCCATCGTCAGCCGGTCACCCAGCTGCAGGGTCCGCGCGATCACCGCCAGCGCACCCTCGCGGACCAGCTCGGCGCGGGCGCGGGTCATCGCGCCTTCGTCCGCCTTGGGCCAGCGCAGGTACAACGCCTCGGCGACCATCATGTTGACGATGCTGTCGCCAAGGAACTCCAGCCGCTCGTTATGCGGCGCGCCGGCACTGCGATGGGTCAGCGCCTGCTTGAGCAGGTCTGGGTCGCGGAAGGCGTGACCGATCAGGTCTTCACGTTGGAAAGATTTATTCGGCACCGCTACGGGTCAGGTCCTGGGAAGAATCGAATTTGCCAACCACATCCAGGTTGCCGACCAGTTGGCGGCGCACTTCGTAGTTGACCTTGAGGGTCCAGCCATTGTCGCGACGGTCGAACTTGACGTTGGCCGGCTTCACGTTGTCCGAGTAGTTGATGTACAGCCGCTTGAAGAACAGTTCCTGGATGTTGGCCGGCGCCATGCTGCCGATGCCCGGTTCCTTGGCCAGGCTCTTCATCGCCGAGCGCACCGCGTAATACTCCTGGTACATCGGGAACAGCTTCATGCCGATGTAGAGGAAGAAGCCAACCACGATCAGGACCGTCAGGAACGAGGTCAGGGTCATGCCGCGCTGCGTGTTCATCGTCTTCATTGCGTTCTCCCCAGATACGCGAGTGGATGTGAAGTCAGTTGATGCTCGAGCCGATCCGCGACGGTTCGAAGCCGTCCTTGCAGAACCAGCCCTGGCAGTTCAGCCAGATCAGGAATGCCTTGCCGCGCAGGTTCTCTTCCGGCAGCAGGCCCCAGAAACGGCCGTCGTCGCTGTTGTCGCGATTGTCGCCCATCACCAGGTACTTGCCAGCCGGCACGGTCCACTGGCCCTGGCCACGCGGATAGTCGGTCTCCAGCACGGTGTGGGTGCGGCCCGGCAGGTGCTCGACCAGCAGGTTGGCGCCCTCACCCTGGCCCTTGTGGCCGGCATAGATCCCCTTGTTGTCGTACTTCAGCGGTTCGCCGTTGAGGATCACCCCGTCGCCTTCGAACACGACGGTGTCGCCCGGCACGCCGATCACGCGCTTGATGAAGTTCTCGCCCTTGGCCGGGTCGTTGTCGCCATGGCCGGGGAAGTGGAAGACCACCACGTCACCACGGGCCGGATCGCCGACCGGCACGAAGCGGGTGTTGGTGATCGGCAGGCGCAGGCCATAGGAGAACTTGTTGACCAGGATGAAATCGCCGATCAGCAGGTTCGGCATCATCGAGCTGGACGGGATCTTGTACGGCTCGGCGATGAAGCTGCGCACGATGAGCACGATCGCCAGCACCGGGAAGAACGCACGCGAGTAGTCCACCAGCACCGGCTCGGTGTCGAGCAGGCCGGCGCGCTGGGCGCGACGCTTGGCCAGGTACAGCTTGTCGGCCAGCAGGATCAGGCCGGAGGCCAGGGTCAGCACGACCAGGAGGATCTCAAACAGTTTCATTCAGGGTCCTTTGCAACGTCACCGGACGATCGGCCCGAAGGCCGGTTTCGGGGCTTATTTGTTGTCCATCTGCAGCACGGCCAGGAAGGCTTCCTGCGGAATTTCCACGCGGCCGACCTGCTTCATGCGCTTCTTGCCTTCCTTCTGCTTTTCCAGAAGCTTCTTCTTGCGCGAAACGTCGCCACCATAGCACTTGGCCAGAACGTTCTTGCGCATGGCCTTGACCGTGGTGCGCGAGATGATCTGCGAGCCGACGGCGGCCTGGATGGCCACGTCGAACTGCTGGCGCGGGATCAGGTCCTTCATCTTCTCGCACAGCTCGCGGCCACGACGATCGGCATGGCTGCGGTGCACGATCAGCGACAGCGCATCGACCTTGTCGCCATTGATCAGCACGTCCACGCGCACGAACGGACCGGCATCGAAGCGCACGAAGTGGTAGTCCAGCGAAGCATAGCCACGGCTGACCGACTTCAGCTTGTCGAAGAAGTCCAGCACCACTTCGGCCATCGGCAGCTCGTAGCTGATCTGCACCTGGCTGCCCAGGTAGTTGATGCCGAGCTGGCTGCCACGCTTTTCTTCGCACAGCTTGATGATGTTGCCGATGTACTCCTCGGGGGTGAGCACGTTGGCGCGGATGATCGGCTCGCGGATCTCCTGCACATGGTTCACCGGCGGCAGCTTGGCCGGGTTGTCCATGTTGATGATCGTGCCATCGGTCTTCAGGACTTCATACACCACCGTCGGCGCGGTGCTGATCAGGTCCAGGTTGTATTCGCGCTCCAGGCGCTCCTGCACGATTTCCATGTGCAGCATGCCGAGGAAGCCGCAACGGAAACCGAAGCCCATCGCTTCGGAGCTTTCCGGCTCGAAGCGCAGCGCGGCATCGTTCAGGCGCAGCTTGTCCAGCGCTTCGCGCAGGTCCGGGTAGTCCTCGGCATCGACCGGGAACAGGCCGGCGAACACGCGCGGCTGCATTTCCTGGAAGCCGGGCAGCGGCTTCGGTGCCGGATCGCCGGCCAGGGTCAGGGTGTCACCGACGGGCGCGCCGTGCACGTCCTTGATGCTGGCGGTGACCCAGCCCACTTCGCCCGCGCGCAGTGCCGGCAGCACCTTGCGCTTCGGGGTGAACACACCGACGTTGTCGACCTGGTGGTTGCGGCCGGTGGACATCACCTGCAGCTTGTCACCGGCCTTGATCTCGCCCTGCATCACGCGCACCAGCGAGACCACGCCCAGGTAGTTGTCGAACCACGAGTCGATGATCAGCGCCTGCAGCTTGTCGGTATCGCGCGGCACCGGCGGCGGAATGCGATGCACGATCGCTTCCAGCACGTCGACCACGTTCAGGCCGGTCTTGGCGCTGACCGGCACGGCGTCGCTGGCATCGATGCCGATCACGGCCTCGATCTCGGCCTTGGCGCGCTCGATATCGGCGGTGGGCAGGTCGATCTTGTTGATCACCGGCACCACTTCCAGCCCCTGCTCCACCGCGGTGTAGCAGTTGGCCACCGACTGCGCTTCCACGCCCTGGGCCGCATCGACCACCAGCAGCGCGCCCTCGCAGGCGGCCAGCGAGCGGCTGACTTCATAGGAGAAGTCGACGTGGCCGGGGGTGTCGATGAAGTTCAGGTGGTAGGTCTGGCCGTCCTTCGCCACGTACGGCAGCGACACCGACTGCGCCTTGATGGTGATGCCACGCTCGCGCTCGATCGGGTTGGAGTCGAGCACCTGCGCTTCCATCTCGCGGGCCTGGAGGCCGCCACAGAGCTGGATGATGCGATCGGCCAGCGTGGACTTGCCGTGGTCGACGTGGGCGATGATGGAGAAGTTGCGGATGTTCCGCATCGAATCAGAGGACATAGAGAGGTGGCGGCGGCGCGCGGCGTCGTCAGGGTAACGGTCGATTATCGCATGCCCGGAGGGCCGCCGCGTGGTTGGCCTGCCGGCACGGCCCCGGAATGGCCGAAGCCCCGCCAGGGCGGGGCTTCGGGGACACCACGAGGGCCGCCGTGAAGGCGGCCATCGGTTGTTACGGGCCGGCCTTGACCGCGACGAAGGCGCTGTTGCCGCTGCCGGTACGGACCAGCAGCATGACCACATCGCCCTTCTTATAGCCGGACAGCGCGCGGTTCAGGGCTTCAACGCTGCCGACCGGGGTACTGGCCACCTGCAGGATCACCATGCCCCCGGACAGGCCGGCATCACGGGCGCCCTCGCCCTTCACGGCGGTGATGCGGACACCTTCACCCGCCTCCAGGCCCAGCTGCTTGCGCTGCGGCGCAGTCAGGTCGGCAACGTCCAACCCCAGCAGGGCATTGGCGCCGGCCTGCGGAGCCGCCGTGTCATTGCCTGCGGACGGGCTGCGGCCATTGCCCTGCGCGTCCTCGGCCAGAGCGGTCAGGGTCGCGCTCAGGTCACGCGGCTTGCCATCGCGGATCACGCCCAGGGTGACGCGGCTGCCCGGTGCCATCGCACCGATCAGCGGCGGCAGATCGGACCAGCTGTTGACCGGCGCACCGTTCACCGTGCGGATCACGTCACCGATCTTGACCCCGGCCTTGGCCGCAGCGCTGTCCGGCACGATCTGGTTGACCAGCGCACCGCGGCTGTCGGGCAGGCCCATCGCCTGCGCCTTCAGGCCGTCGATTTCCTGCACCACCGCGCCGAGCTGGCCACGGGTGACCTTGCCGGTCTTCTTGATCTGCTCGACCGCGCTCATCGCCAGATCGATCGGGATCGCGAAGCTGATGCCCATGTAGCCACCCGAGGCCGAGAAGATCTGCGAATTGATGCCGACCACTTCACCACGGGTGTTCAGCAGCGGGCCGCCGGAATTACCCTGGTTGATCGCCACGTCGGTCTGGATGAACGGCACATAGCGCTGGTCCGGCCCACCGGTGTTGCGGCCGAGGGCACTGACCACGCCAGCGGTAACCGAGTGGTCGAGGCCGAACGGCGAGCCGATCGCGACAACCCACTGACCGGGCTTCAGGCTGTTGGAATCCCCCACGCGCACGGTCGGCAGGTTCTTGCCGTCGATCTTCAGCAGGGCGACGTCGTACTGCTGGTCGCTGCCGATCACCTTGGCGGTGAACTCGCGACGATCGCCGAGCTTGACCTTCACTTCGCTGGCGTCGGCGACCACGTGGTAATTGGTCAGCACGTAGCCGTCAGGCGAAATGATGAAGCCCGAGCCCATGCCGCGGCCCTTGATGCTGGGGCCGCCGTCCTGCCCGCCAGGGCCCTGCCCGGGCATCGGGAAATCCGGGCCGAAGAAGCGGCGGAAGAACTCGGGCATCTCGTCATCACCCGGGCCCATGCCGCCCCGGGCCTGGCGGTTGCTGCGGACGATGGTGGTGTCGACGTTGACCACACCGGGGCCGACCTGCTCAACCAGGTTGGTGAAGTCAGGCAGACCGCTGACCAACGGCTGCGCCGGTGCGCGTGGGGCCGCAGCGGCGGCGGCGGCCTGCGGCTGGGCGGCAGGCGCCGCCGGTTGGGCACAGGCCACCAGCGGCAGGGTCAGGGCGAACAGGCCAATGGCATGCGTGCGGAGTCGGGGAGTCATCGGACGGCAACCTCCGGGTCGGATGGAAAGGGAAAGAAGCGCCCCGCCGACGGCGGGGCGTGGAACGGTACCCGGCTCAGTCGCGCGGGCGTTGCGACGCCGGCAGGTCGTCCTGCAGGCGTGGCTCGAACGGATAGAACGCAGCGCCACCGGCATGGGCCGGGAAACTGGCATTGAGGGCGCCACCGGCGGCGGGCGCCAGGCTGGAGCGCGGCCACGGCCGTGCCTGCAGGTTGCCGACCTCGCCAAAGGGCAGATTGCGCGCGCTACCGGCGGGCATGGTCGGGGTCAGCGGCGCCTGGCTGGCAACCGCGCGCAGCGGTACGTCATCGCGCTGGGCCACGCGTGCGGCCTGCTGGCTGCGGGTGGCGCTGGCGCGGCGCACATCCTGGCGACGGCTGGCGGCGGCCATGGCCACCGCCGGCACGCTGGCCACGGCCATCGCAGCAGTGTCCACAGACGCCTCGGTGACGGCAGCCGGTTGCTCCGATGCCGGCGGCAACTGCGCCTGGCTGGCGATCACCTGCGGTGCGGAGACATCCACCGGCGGCGCCTCCTGCAGTTTTTCGCGGCCGACGAACAGCGCTACGGCGGCAACCGAAGCGGCCAGCGCACCGCCGCCCCATGCACGCCAACCACTACGGCGGGCCTGACGCTTCGGCTCGGCCAGCGGTGCGGGCTCGGCGGCGATGGCGGCAGCCACGGCGGCGCTGAAACCGGCCGGTGCCAGCAGCGACGCCTGGCCGCGCATGACATCACCCAGCAGCTGCCAGCGTTCCTGGCAGCCAGCCAGTTCCGGATCGTGTTCCATGCGGCGCACCAGGAAGCGCGCCTCGTCTGCCCCCAGCTCGCCGTCGACCAGCGCCGACAACTGCTGGCGATGGCGTTCGTCCAGGCGTTGCCCGGCGGGAGACTGGTGGTTGTGCGATTCGTTGTTCGGAATGCGGGTCATATACGGCTCTTCTCGCGGGTGGCACTGCCGATGTCCAGCAGCGGCCGGAGTTCGGTGTCGATCGCCTCGCGCGCCCGGAAGATCCGTGAACGCACGGTGCCGATCGGGCACCCCATCTTCTGCGCGATTTCCTCGTAGCTCAGGCCTTCCACCTCGCGCAGGGTGATCGCCGACCGGAGTTCTTCCGGCAGCGCGTTGACGGCCTTCATCACCGTCTGTTCCAGTTCCTGGCGCATCAACTCGCGCTCGGGCGTATCGGTGTCGCGCAGGCGCGTGCCGCTGTCGAACTGCTCGGCGTCGCCGATGTCGATGTCATCGGTCGGCGGGCGGCGATTGTGCGAAGCCAGGTGGTTTTTGGCGGTGTTCACGGCGATCCGATGCAACCAGGTTGAGAACTGGGCGTCGCCGCGGAAGCTTCCAATCGCACGGTACGCACGGATGAAAGTGTCCTGGGCCACGTCCTGACATTCACTCCAGTCGGCGATGTAGCGACCGACCAGGGCCACGACCCGATGCTGGTACTTGCGCACCAGGACATCGAAGGCGGCACTCTCGCCGTGCTGCACGCGCCGGACCAGTTCCAGATCCAGCTCCTGAGGTGTATCAACATCGGCCATGAGGGGCCGCACTCCTGTCAGCCCAACCGACGTCGGGCAATGAGACTGCCAATCCCGGGAAAAGTTCAGTCGCCGATCACCTGGCGCCGCACCAGCTTTTAACCACCGTTCCGTTAACGTTCCGGTCCAAGGCCTGCGATCCGGGGCGCCACACCCCTGCTATTGGGATTTGACGCGGGGGAAACAACCTCTGGATCATAGCCCCCTTCTCCATACACAACCGGATGGAACGTCCATGCTCTCAAGCTTCGATGGTCTCCGCTTCAGCCACTGGCACCCCGAGATCCGCGACGATGGCGTGGTGGTCCTCTCTCTGGATCGTCAGGACAGCAGTGTCAACGCAATGTCGCAGGATGTGCTGCTGGAGCTGGGCGACCTGCTGGAGCGCATCGCCATGGACCCACCGAAGGGCGTGGTGATCCAGTCCCTCAAGAAGGCAGGCTTCATCGCCGGTGCCGACCTGAAGGAGTTCCAGGAGTTCGATCGCCGCGGCACCGTCAACGACGCCATCCGCCGCGGCCAGTCGACCTACCAGAAGCTGGCAGAACTGCCCTGCCCGACCGTGGCCGCCATCCATGGCCATTGCCTGGGCGGCGGTACCGAGCTGGCCCTGGCCTGCCGTTATCGCGTTGCATCCAATGACAGTTCCACCCGCATCGGCCTGCCGGAAACCCAACTGGGCATCTTCCCTGGCTGGGGTGGCAGCGCGCGCCTGCCGCAGCTGGTCGGCGCACCGGCGGCGATGGACATGATGCTGACCGGACGCACGCTGTCGGCCTCGGCCGCACGCGGCATCGGGCTGGTCGACAAGGTGGTGGCACCGGCCGTCGTGCTCGACACCGCCGTGGCGCTGGCACTGTCCGGCACCACCCGCCCGTTCAAGCAGCGTGCGCTGGCCTGGGCGACCAATACCTGGCCGGCACGCCAGCTGCTGGCCCCGCAGATGGTCAAGCAGGTCGCACGCAAGGCGAAGAAGGACCAGTACCCGGCGCCGTATGCGTTGATCAGCACCTGGCAGCGCAGCGGCGGCAAGCCGGTGCAGGCACGCCTGGATGCCGAACGACGCGCCGTAGTGAAGCTGGCCAGCACGCCGACCGCGCGCAACCTGATCCGCATCTTCTTCCTCACCGAACGCCTGAAGGGCCTGGGCGGTGGCGATTCCGGCATCCGCCACGTGCACGTGGTCGGTGCTGGCGTGATGGGCGGTGACATTGCTGCGTGGGCCGCCTACAAGGGTTTTGAAGTGACCCTGCAGGACCGCGAGCAGCGCTTCATCGACCCGGCCATGGAGCGTGCGCAGGCACTGTTCGCCAAGAAGGTGCGTGACGAGAGCAAGCGTCCGGCCGTCGCCGCGCGCCTGCGTGCGGACCTGGAAGGCAATGGCGTGGCGCAGGCCGATCTGGTCATCGAAGCGATCATCGAGAACCCGGAAGCCAAGCGTGCGCTGTACCAGACGCTGGAGCCGAAGATGAAGCTCGACGCGTTGCTGACCACCAACACCTCGTCGATTCCGCTGGTGGAGCTGCGCGATCACATCCAGCGCCCGGCGCAGTTCGCCGGCCTGCATTACTTCAACCCGGTGGCCCAGATGCCGTTGGTGGAGATCATCCATCACGACGGCATGGCGGCCGAAACCGAGCGTCGCCTGGCAGCCTTCTGCAAGGCGCTGGGCAAGTTCCCGGTGCCGGTGGCCGGCACGCCCGGCTTCTTGGTCAACCGCGTGCTGTTCCCGTACATGCTGGAAGCGGCCACCGCATACGCTGAAGGCATTCCGGGCCCGGTGATCGACAAGGCGGCGGTGAAGTTCGGCATGCCGATGGGCCCGATCGAACTGATCGACACCGTAGGCCTGGACGTGGCCGCTGGCGTGGGCAAGGAACTGGCCCCGTTCCTGGGCCTGCAGATTCCGGCGGCGCTGCAGACGGTGGAACCGGACAAGCGCGGCAAGAAGGATGGCCAAGGCATCTACACCTGGGAGAACGGCCGGGCCAAGAAGCCGGACGTGGCGCGCGACTATCAGGCGCCTGCCGATCTGGAAGATCGCCTGATCCTGCCGTTGTTGAACGAGGCGGTGGCGTGCCTGCACGAAGGAGTGGTGGCCGACGCGGACCTGCTGGACGCGGGCGTGATCTTCGGTACCGGTTTCGCACCGTTCCGCGGCGGTCCGATCCAGCACATCCGTGCGGTGGGTGCCGATGCCATCGTGGAGCGCCTGAAGGCGCTGCAGCAGCGCCACGGTGATCGCTTCGCACCGCGCCCGGGCTGGGACAACCCGGTACTGCGCGAACCGGTGGTTTGATGTGATCAGCCGGGCCTGCGGCCCGGCACCCGCGTAGGCAACAGCAACAGCAACAGCCGAAGCCAGAGCCAGAGCCGGAGCAACAGCCGGCTCTGGCTTTTCTGTTTGTTGGGCGGGGGGGTGTGGGTTGGCAGGACACGCCGTAAACCCGTCCATGGGGGCTCGATGGCGCCATCCATGGCGCCAACGGTCCTGCAAGCCCACACCGCCCCACCYSTGACAGWTTYCCGGTGACGGTCGGTGACCTTCGGGAGCTGGTAGGTGTCGACCTTGGTCGACACGCTTGGTCCACGCCATGCGTGGATGCGAGCGAAGCGACCGGCGTTTGAGTTTGATTTTGATTTTCTTTTTTCTTCTCCGTGGCTGGACAGCACC